>NZ_JAKMCS010000030.1 GCF_022662195.1 Aestuariivivens insulae
AGGTAATATCTCACTAAGTGTGTAAAGTTAAAAATATCGAGGGTTGCAACCCTCGATATTTTTTTTGTTTAATTTTAAATTTTATACACTTATGAAGAAAGAAGATTTTCTACACGATGATTTTTTAAAACAGTTTAAAACTGGCGATGAACTAACCTCCTTTTTAAAATCTATACAAAAGCGAGGCATTGAGAAAATGTTGGAAGGTGAACTTGATGCGCATTTAGACTATGATAAGCATCAACAATCCGATAATAGTAATACCCGTAACGGCTATGCTTCTAAAAAGATAAAAACAGCATTAGGAGAGACTAAGATTAAAGTTCCCAGAGACCGGGAGGCCTCTTTTAACCCGATGCTAGTCCCTAAACGAACTAACATGGTCGATGGCATCGAAAACGTGATTATCAGTTTATACGCCAAGGGTATGAGTAATTCTGATATAGAAGAACAAATCCGAGAAGTCTATGATTTTGATGTATCTACCTCTACTATATCCCGTATCACAGACAAAGTAACTAATGATATTGTAGCTTGGCAGAACAGACCTCTAGAACCTGTATATTTAATTACCTGGATGGACGGTATTGTATTTAAGGTGCGTGAAAACTCAAAGGTTATTAATAAAACCATGTACATTGCAGTAGGCTTACGTAGGGATGGTAAAAAGGAAGTTTTAGGGCTTTGGTTGGGCAAGAATGAATCAGCAGCCTTTTGGATGAGTGTATTGACAGATATAAAGGCCAGGGGTGTTCAGGACTTGCTTATCACGGCCACAGATAATCTTAATGGTTTTACCGATACCATTAAAAACGTTTTTCCTGAATCTAAAACACAAATTTGTGTCGTGCATCAAATTCGTAACGCTTGTCGCTATGTGGTTTGGAAGGACAAGAAGGCGTTTACAAAGGATATGAAAAGCATCTACGATGCACCCACCAAAAGCGCAGCAAAAGCCGCTCTGGATGACTTTGCGCAGAAATGGGAAGACAAGTACTCTTACGCTATTAAAAGCTGGAGAGATAACTGGGAGGAGCTTACCGCTTTTTACGAATTTCCTTTAGAAATCAGAAAAATCATTTACACCACGAACCTTATTGAAAACCTTAATGGAAAAATCAGGAAATACACTAAAAACAAGCTGTCGTTCCCAACAGATGAAGCCGTTATGAAATCAACATTTTTGGCTTTAAGAGAGGCTACTAAAAAATGGTCGATGCCTATTAGAAACTGGGGCATTATTTTAAACCAGTTTTTGACTATATTTGAAAAAAGGGTCCGGCTATAAAAAAGCTAAACCCTCGATTTATAACTTACACACTTTACGGGATAGTGTC
>NZ_JAKMCS010000031.1 GCF_022662195.1 Aestuariivivens insulae
TGGACTTGCAACAAAAAAATGGACTTTAAGTTGAATGACTAAGCTGCCTGTTTCTGGTTATACATATCTAATTCAAATTCTCTTATAGTTTTATTTCCTAAAAAGGAATGCCTTCTTTTATTATTGTACCAAGTTTCTATCCATCCAAAGATGGATAACTCCGCTTCAGATCTTAACTTATAATTGTGCCTATAAACCCATTCTACCTTTAATGATTTAAAGAACGATTCTGCAACAGCATTATCCCAGCAATTGCCTTTTCTGCTCATAGATTGGTTTACTAAGCCATTATAACTTTTAATTAAAGAGGTGAACTTATGGCTGGCATATTGTATCCCTCGGTCGGAATGAAAAATCAAAGGCTGGGTTAAAGTTGTTTTCTTTACAGCCATATGCCAAGCTTTAATAATAGTATCCTCTGTGCTTAAATTATCACTAAGTGCCCACCCAACAACTTTACGGTTAAACAAATCGATAATTACAGTAAGGTAAAGCCAACCTTGTTTAGTTTTTATATAGGTTATATCACTTACCCAAACTTGATTCTGTCTGTTTACTTCAAAGCATTGGTTTAATAAATTAGGAGCTATTGGGTAATTATGTTTACTATCAGTGGTTGCTTTAAACTTGCGTTTTCGTTTTGCAAACAAATAATTAGCACTCATAATGCGGGCCACTCTGGGCTTTGATATTTTATAGCCTAATGTCTCTAGTTCTGTTTTTATTCTGGGTGAACCATAGCTCTGAAAACTATCTTTAAATATAGATTTAATAAGCGTTGTTACCTTTTGGTTTTCCAACCATAATTTACTTGGTCCAGATTGCAACCAATGATAATAGCCGCTTTTACTTACCTTTAATATTTTACACATCATCTCGACAGGAAACCTCATAAGATGCTGTTTTATAAACCTGTATTTTTCCTGTCGCTCTTGGAGAAGATGCTGATGGCCTTTTTTAAGATGTCACGTTCCAGTTCAGCTTCTTTTAATGCCCTTTTTAATCGAGCTATCTCTTTTTCTTCATCGGTCATTTTAGGTTTGCCTCGACCTGGAAAACTGTTTTTGCCATAATCCTTCAACTCTTTTCGCCAACGATAAAGCACTGATGGAAATATATCTAAATCTTCACTTACTTGTTTTACGTTGCCTTTGGCATAGCTCAACTCCACTGCCTTTTGTTTAAATTCTAAAGTGTAATGTTTGGGTTTACTTCTCATAATTGCTAAGTTAATAACTAGCAAGCATATTCTCTCATCTTTATGTCCAGTCTAATATAGGAAGTCCA
>NZ_JAKMCS010000032.1 GCF_022662195.1 Aestuariivivens insulae
TTTACTCAGAGAGTGCCATAGAAATCTATTACAAATACAACCGTATAGCCCTGCACCCAAGGCACAGAAAAAAGTATGCCTATACCACTACTAAGGAGCATATGCCCTCGCACCATCATTTTGTAAGTGAATGGAGCAGTGAAAAGTTTATAAACTGGGCGGGCAGTATAGGGCACGATTGCCAAGATTACATCATCAAGATACTGGACAAAAAACAACACCCCGAGCAATCCTATAAGTCCTGTATGGGCATTTTACAACTGCAGAACAAAGTAGGGCGCACCCGATTGAACAACGCCTGTAAGCGAGCCTTGGACTACGGAGCTTACAATTACAATATCATCGTAAACATCTTGGAGAAAGGCTGGGATGCCATAGAGGATACGCCACAAGAACAAAGTCAAGTCCCCAACCACAACAACATCAGAGGAAAAGATTATTATAAATAAACACCATTATGAACACACAAACTTTAGAACAGATGAAGCAGTTACGCTTCTACGGTATGCACAGGGCCTTTAGCGAAACACTGCAAGCGGGCAGTGTGCAGTACACCAACGACGAACTTATTGCCCATTTAATACAATCTGAATGGGATGACCGCTACAACAGAAAAATTGAGCGCCTTACCAAGGCTGCCAAGTTTAGGTACAAGGCCATTATAGAGAACATCAATTATGACCTTGGCAGAAATATCGATAAAAACCAGATCCAACGCTTCGCCAACTGTGATTTTATAAAAAATGAAGACAATGTACTCATTACGGGAAGTACCGGTGTGGGCAAGAGTTACATTGCTTCTGCCATTGGTTACCAGGCCTGCACATTAGGGTACAGGGTGATGTATTTTAACACCAACAAGCTCTTCACAAAAATGAAAACGGCCAAGGCCGATGGTTCCTACCTAAAGGAGATCAACCGACTGGAAAAGCAGGATCTACTTATCTTAGACGACTTTGGACTTAAAACCTTAGATAGTGCTAACAGACATATATTTATGGAAATAATCGAGGACAGGCACGGTAAACGGTCCACCATTATAGCCTCGCAACTGCCAACAGAAGCCTGGCACCAAATTATTGGGGAACAGACCATAGCCGATGCTATTTTGGATAGGTTAGTTCACTCAGCACATAGAATTAATCTAAAAGGAGAATCCATGAGAAAAAAATTAAAAAAGAATCACTAATTTTAACACTCAAATGAAACGATTTTTGGCACTTTATTTACACTGCTCACTTTCATCCGGCACGGGTGGTTCACTTTAACCGAATTTTCCA
>NZ_JAKMCS010000033.1 GCF_022662195.1 Aestuariivivens insulae
CTTTACGATATTATCGTACAGGATGAACTGGGGTGCTATGTCCTGCTTGAGGACATTGAAATTATTGAAGCGGCGCCAGTGATGTTGAGCATCGTACCGAACTCCATACTTCCAGAGGTGTGCGAGGGCGATATGGACGGGGAGTTCAGTATCGATATTTCTGGCGGAACCTTGCCATACAGTGTAGCGCTGGACGATATCAACGGCCCTTATGCCACGGGCAGTGCGACGCAGACCCAGTTTGACTTTACGGGGCTCTCGGGCGGCGACCATATCGTATATGTGCGCGATGCCCAGGGCTGTGAATCGGAGTGGAACATCACCTTCCCGGAATCTGTAAGGCTCGATCCAGAGGTGGCCATAGAGTTTGGCTGTACCAACAACCTGTCGACCAATACGGTAACGGTGACCATTGATGAAAGCATAACGAACCCTTCGGACGTCGATTATTCCCTGAACGGTGGCCCGTACCAGTCCAGCAACGTATTTACCGATGTTCTGCCGGGAGTGGGGCACTATATAGAGGTAAGGCACACCAATGGCTGTATAAAGCCAACGGAACCGTTCGACATCCCCAATTACGAGCCCTTGCAGGTCGTACTGGAGGAAGGGACCAATATCAACGAGATCGTGGCCATCGCCACGGGGGGCACGGGGAACTATGAGTTCGAGCTCAACGGCGAGCCCTATGGCAGCACCAGTACCTTCCAGATCTACGAGACGGGCAACTATACCGTAGTGGTTACCGACAGCAATGGCTGTACGGCAACGGCATCGGGCTATTTTGAATATATAGACGTCTGTATCCCCAATTACTTTACCCCGGGACAGGGGAACAATTGGGGCCCAGGCTGCGGCAAGGACAGCTACAGGAACCTGACGGTGGACATTTATGACCGCTATGGGCGTGTTGTGGCAAGGCTTCGCGTAAACGATAAATGGGACGGCAAGTACAATGGCCGTGAGCTTCCCTCTGGGGACTATTGGTATGTGGTGAAGCTCAACGACAAGAAGGACGACCGCGATTTTGTGGGCCACTTTACCCTGTACCGCTAACCATGTTAACCCTCAAACATTAAGACCATGAAGACAAAATGCCTATTACTATATTTCTTTCTGCTTACCGTAACGTTTGGTTATGGCCAGGAGCTTAACCTGCCGGTATATACGCAATATTTGGCGGACAATGATTTTGTGGTATCGCCGACCTTTGCGGGTATAGGTGACTA
>NZ_JAKMCS010000003.1 GCF_022662195.1 Aestuariivivens insulae
AGGTCACAAAGGTTTTCACAAAGGCCACGGAGCACAGGGGTGTTCAGTGCTCTATGCTCTATGTTCTATGTTCTGTTAATCAAATTTCTTTAATCTTCAATCGTTAATCTTTTAATCATGATCAATCCCCATTCAATCTCCCATCAACCCCATCAATCACCCATCTTCTGCCTTTAACCACAAAGGTCACAAAGGTTTTCACAAAGGCCACGGAGCACAGGGGTGTTCAGTGCTCTATGCTCTATGTTCTATGTTCTGTTAATCAAATTTCTTTAATCTTCAATCGTTAATCTTTTAATCATGATCAATCTCCATTCAATCCATCCCATCAACCCCATCAATCACCCATCTTCTGCCTTTAACCACAAAGGCCACAAAGGTTTTCACAAAGGCCACGGAGCACAGGGGTGTTCAGTGTTCTATGCTCTATGTTATATGTTCTGTTAATCAAATTTCGTTAATCTTCAATCGTTAATCTTTTAATCATGATCAATCCCCATTCAATCTCCCATCAATCTTTTTCAATCTCCCATCAATTGGTTAGTCTCTCTTACTTCATCATTCATTATTAATTATTCAATGGCTCTTAAACGACTAATAATTTTTGTAATTTTATTGAAACGATAATATCTCCTTTATGAAGCCATTTCATCTTGTTTTTACATTGCTTACTTTTTCATTAATGGTCTGTGCGCAAAACGATGAAGTCATTATTAAGACCGTCCAGTTATCCGATCATATTTATATGTTAGAAGGACAAGGTGGCAATATAGGGGTTTCTATAGGCGACGATGGTGTTTTGATGATCGATAGCCAATTTGCCCAACTTACTCCAAAATTATTGGAAGCCATTAGAACCTTAAGCGATAAGCCCTTAAAGTATCTAGTCAACACCCATCATCATGGCGACCATACCGGGGGCAATGCTAATATAGCGAAACATAATGCTACTATTATTGCGCATGATAATGTTAGAAAACATTTACTGGTAGACAATAAAAATGACAAACTCCCCGCTATTACATTTAACGACAAACTTAGCCTCTATATTAATGGAGAACAGGTGGTTGTAATGCATTTCGATAATGCCCATACCAATGGCGACAGCATGCTATATTTTACCGAAAGCAACGTCCTGCATACAGGCGATATTTTCTTTGCCCAACGTTACCCTTATATTGATTTGAATTCTGGCGGCAGCGTTAATGGTTATATTGAAGCCGTTAAAAGCGCTTTGATTCTTATTGATGAAAACACTAAAATCATTCCGGGTCACGGTGAGGCTTCAAACAAAAAAAGCTATCAATTCTTTTTAAGTATGTTGGAAGATTTAAAAACTACGGTTTTGGCCGAAATTAAAACAGGAAAATCTGAAGAAGAAGTAGTCAACAACACAAACCTTACTAAAACATATGACGATTTAGGCTATAGTTGGAATTTTATTTCTTCAGAAAAAATAAGAAGAACGTTTTATAGGAGTCTGAAAGCTAACGGTTAGGGTGTTCCCCTGCGGGTCGCGCTTTCCATTAAATCTTTTGCATTGTTAACTTCAAAAATTTAGAACTCGTAATTAATACACATCGTACAACAATCCAACAACCATCTTGGCCAACAATGCAAAAGGATATCATTGCAATCGCTAACACAAAACGGCCTTCCCATAAGCATCAGGATGAATTCAAAAAAGTGTTTCATGCCCTAAAAAGTAGATTCCTGCTTTCACTTCGACTAAGTTCAGTGTGACACGCAAGAATGACAACACACTTAATTATCAAAATACCAATTAAACAAATCGGTTCTTAACCCAAGGTTAAACCAGACCGTATCGCTTTTAAATGTTGAAGACGTCGTCGCATCCGGATTAAAGTTCCTAACCGTTACATCTACAAACAACTTTAAATTGGTTGACGGATTTATTAAATACCCCCCTTGCACATTGCCATAAAACGTTTTGGTGTTGACCCCTTGCCCTACTGTAACACCGGTATCAAAAGGGCGGTCGTTATAGTTCCTGTAAATATCGCCACCATAACTAAAATTATCGGCACCATCATTAAAGTCCAATCCACGTGTGCCAAAAATAAATTTGGCATCGCCATACCAACGCTTATAACGGTAATGCCCTATAAGTACCAGCTCACTAAAATTAGCTCCCCACAAATGGGCCATAGATTGGTTGTTATGCCCATAATTCAACACTATGGTATTATGGGAATAGGTGTAGGGACGTATACGGTTGTATTCCATCTGTAGCATTAAATTGTCCACCTTAAAGGCATTATAATATTTAAGCCCCAATTGATAACCAAATTTATTTTTCCAACTTTTTTCTCCTGCTTTGACATCACTTAATGAGAATTCATCAAGCACGAACTGGCTATAGACATTCACATGATCATTAAACTTGTATTTCGCCGAAGCCCCTAAAATGGCATTTCCTGCGCCTTGCCCAGTTTCAAACTCAATGGCTCTATAAAAAATAATTGGGTTTAAATAATTAATATCAAATCCGCGGTTGTTAGTATTGGTCCATATAACCGATTCAAAAAAGCCTAGATTCAAACGTTTAGATACATTCCAACTTAAATAGTGGTTCGCCATATATTTCGTTAAAAACGCGCCATCTTCCGTTGCCTCGGGGCGCACATCTTTTAACCACATCCATGTGTTGGTGTATTTAATCTTCCAAAACGTGGTGTTCAATTTAAAAAACGGACTCGGGCTGGCCACATCACTTAACAACAAGGAACGGTAGCCATCACCTATAAAATTTTTACCATGACCAAACTGAATATTGACAAACTTAGTTGGGGTATAGGACATATAGGCTTCGGCAACTGGGTAATCGTAAGAATCTGTTTTAAAACGTTTTGCAATGCCACGACCGGGAATGATTGCCGGGTCTGGGCCAAAAGCTTTTAAACTTTCGGCATAACTGTTTACGTATTGGGCAAAGCGCCCTTGACTTTCAAACACCGAGGCATAATAGTTAAATTTGTCGCCCAGTCCACCTTGGATTAAAATACCTCGCGTATTATTATAAGTGGAACTAAAGTCTGCTTCAGTATCTTTTCCCACTTGCAGGTCCAAAATAGGATCAATGGTAAACCAATAGTCCTTGCCTTGTAATTGTACCAAATGCTCATTCCATAGTTTTCTACCTAGCCAAGTATCGGTTTCTTTGTTAAGCTTATCCCTTTCAGATTTAAAATCGTAATACCTCGAAACGTCATCAAACAAAAAAGGTTTTGAAGCCGTATGACTGTTAGTACCAACAACATTCATATGCCTATCGAACTTTGCGTAGTCGCTATGGGTAAAAGGCACATTTAACTGACTGTAGAGTCGCTTATCTTCATAGGCCATAAGAGACAATGCTACACTATCAAACTCAGACTTTGCCTGTTGCTCTAATTTTGATACCGCGTTAATCTTAGTCTGTGAATCGCTATAATCTACACTCTGGTTTACCAAAGGTATTTTAATAGCCATGGCATACTGTTTATATGTAGTACGTCCACTATAGATGGCTGGTTTTATCCTTGGAAATGTTGAGAACACCCGTTTGGCTTCTACTTTTAAAGCTTCGTATAGGGCACCTACATATACAACCTGAAATACGCCTGTGGTGTCTACCTCAAAAAGCACTGAAACCTCTCCTTTATAATGTTCCTCTGTAAGATTTTGGGGAACTTTAAAATGATCGTAAATGTGATTGTATACATTAGTATTAAAACAAGCTTGTAAACTATCTACAGCAACTCCTTCACAATCTGGGAACACTGGAGGTTTTTCGTTAGATAGTATGGCCTGGGCATAAGTGTTATACTGAACTGTAAGCAGGAGTAGCACAACAAATCTCTTCATGGTAAATGGCAAGCTTTGGTTTTATGCCGAAAGATACTATATTTTTAACAATGGAGCGTTAAAACAAAGTAGCTGTCTCAAAAGCTTCAAACGATGTCATTCTGGATTTATTTCAGAATTTAATCCTATTGATTATCGATTTTCAGAACTTGAAACAACACTTCCACTGCACTTTCATTACCTCAGCAACCACGCTCAGTGTGACAGTTCAAGTTCTGAAAATCGACTTTTAAGACAACCACTTAATTTACAGGTGATTATTTTTATTGCACCTTAAATACGATAGGTAGATTGTATATCACCCCAACATTTTTATCATTTTGCTTTCCTGGAGTCATTTCAGGTATTAAATTAATAACTCTTACGGCCTCATCCTCCAGCTTAGGATGTGGTGCCCTGGTCTTAATGTTATTCACATTTCCTGTTTTATCAATGGTGAATTGCACATCTATTTTTTGTATACCTTGCAAACCATAGTCTGAAGCTACATCGTCCCCATTAAACTTACGACGGACCAGCTTGCTTATTTTTTCAGACATGCACTTCCGTTTAGCATCATTAGTTTTTTTGCCCTCACAACCAGGATAAATGGGAACTACTTCTATAAAAGCAAAAGGTACTGGATTGTCTTCAGGCTCATCAGGTAAATCAGGCAAAGCGTCAGGATCAAAAACTGGATTATCAGGCAAGGTCTCTTTAGGTTTGTCTATAAACGGAGGATCTGGGGTATCATCTGGAACTTCTTTATATTTAGGATCCTTTGTTGCCCTTCTTTGAATTGGCTCCTCAAAAACCGGTTTTTCCAGTTTCACTTGTGGAGACTCAATGTAGTCTGGTTCTTCAAGTTGTGGTAGATCTGTGTAACTATGAATGGTCGTTTCAAATTCCATTTCAAATAAACCGTGGGTAAACAGTAGGCAAACTATTAAGCCTATTTGAAAGTAAAGGGTGGAGTTTTTTTGTAAATTTGCATCATGCTTTTGTGGTTTCCTCACGTATTCCTCATTTTGCCGAATGAGGTCGTGAGAATCTTTTGGATTTCTCATAATAATTATAGTTTAAATGTTAATATTATGATAAAATCACAATAAGCATACCAAAAAAAATCCCGTTACAGATTTTGTAACGGGATTTTATATTTTCAGCTCTACTTAGGCTAACAACACCTTTTTATAGGCTATGTAAATTTAATCTTGAACTTGGAAAATAATAGGCAACGAATATGGAACAGTTACTGGCTTACCACGTTGTTTTCCTGGTTTCATCTTAGGCAATAGATTAATAACCCTTGCGGCTTCTTTTTCCAAGCCCGGGTGTGGTGCTCTTGCTCTAACACCAACTATACTTCCTGTTTTGTCTATTTTGAAAATTACATTAATACGTTGTCTTCCAGACAATCCTAAATCGCCAGCTAAGTCTGTATTGAACTTTTTATTAACGAACTTTGAGATTTTCTCAGACATACAAGCCCGCTTTTCGTTATTGTTCTTCTTATTTTCACATCCTGGAAATACGGGTACGTTTTCAATAACTGCAAACGGCACCTCAATATCTTCTTCTACTTCTTCTACTTCTACTTCTTCTACCTCAACAATTTCTTCTGTTTGATCGGTTTCTGTAGATTCAATAACAGTTTCTTCAACTTCCTCTTCATCTTCTACTATCTCAATAACCTCTGGAGCCGCTGGTGGTGGTGGAGGTGGTGGAGGCGTTTGAATTTGTTCTGTAATTGGAATTTCTTCATCATCCAATTCATCTAAATTCAACTGACCTATATCAATAGATTCTTTATCATAAGTCTTGTAGTTTATAGCAAAATTTGCTAAAAACATCATTAAAGCCAAACCAACAGCAAAATAGAGTGAGCTGTTACGTCCTACATTAGCTTTGGGATTTTTCTTTGGTTCCATAATCTTATCGTTTTTCAGGATTGCTAAAATAACTATTTATTTGTCAAAAAAACAAGTGATCAACTATTTTTAACGTCTTTATTCTTATAACACAACAATACTAATGCTGCTAAAAGTATTCCCACGGTATTTGCCAACACATCATAAACGTCTGAAGCTCTGGTAGACGTGAGTGCACTTTGTAATAGCTCAATAATTATACCAAACACAAACGCCAACAAACTTGCGCTTAATATGGCTGGGCTTTTTTTTAATTTTACTTGAGACACAAACACATTAAACCACAATAAAGACAATATAAAATAGGCACAAAAATGAAATAGCTTATCCCCTGAGTTATATGGCGCTTTTGGTAATTCCCCTAAGTTAATTAAACATAAAAACGCTAAACCAAGCGAATAAGCTATAGCAATAAAATAAGCGTATTTTTTAAGCACCAACTAGCGCTTTATAGTCATCTGATGATAGTAAAGCTTCGGCTTGCGACAAATCGGAACACTTCACTTTAATCATCCATCCATCACCATAAGGATCGGAATTTACTTTTTCAGGCTCGTCTTCTAAAGTTTCATTGAACTCTATTATTTCGCCTGCAAGTGGCAAAAATAAATCAGATACTGTTTTCACAGCTTCAACCGTACCAAAAATTTCTTCGGCATCAAGTGTTTCGTCAACAGTTTCTACTTCAACGTAAACAATATCACCCAATTCACCTTGAGCAAAATCGGTAATACCAATTGTAGCGATATCGCCGTCAATCTTTACCCACTCGTGATCCTTAGTGTATTTTAATTCTGATGGAATATTCATTTATTGTTTTATTTAATTAATTTCAGCAAATGTATTTAATCCCACTATAAAATCAAATAGGCCATAGAACAAATTTTCCCTTAAGGTTGAAAGGATTGATTTAGATTGAAAACAATCAAGAATTAAGATCCGAAAATTAAGCGCCTAGTGCCATGACCAAACTATTCGTTCATCAATCTTCAATTGTTAATCTTCAACCGTTAATTGTTGGTTTCCACCCTCAAGATTGTAGACTTATTGCATTGGCTATACTCACACCAATCACCTGCCTTATAATCTCTTGTTAAGACGCAATGAACAAAGGTTTTTTCCAACATCCAACTTCCAGCTTCTAACTTCCAGCCTCCAGCATCTAATTTCCAAAATTATAACGCAGGGTCAAACCAGATCGAATAGTAGTTTGTGGAAAAGCCGTTGAAATGGCATATTCTGAAAAGGCATAATCGAAGTAAAAAATTCCTGTTAGATTCTTACTAAAGGCATAATCGGCCGAATATTTTAGGCCCCAAATGGTCTGTCCTGAGGTCACTTGGTTATTTTCCAAATCGAGATACCTAATAATGGTCTTGTTCTCCCTTATGGAAATATCGGCTTTCATATTCAAATCGCTAACAATACGCTTTCTTGGCCCAGCCAATTGCGAGCGTATACGCACATCCTTTATACGATAGCCTAAGCCCATCACATATTCGTTACCTAATATTTCAGTTATCAGGTTATTATCGAAGCTCAGAGACAATAAACGATCTTTCTTAACCTCTGCTAAAATTTTAACCGAGTTTTTCATTTCGAAGTCGACACGGATTAACGGACTGAACATCTCGGTTAAATTGATGTTACTAAACAGTGTTTTACTCTTATAGTCCCCAGATTGGTTTTTTGCACTATCATTTTGCGGATCATCATAACCTAAACTAAAGTCTGGTGCCGTATAATCTAAATTAGATTGAAACTGATTGATGGTATAATTAGATCGGTAACCATGCGTTATTGAAAATCGCTTAAAACGTTTTTTAAACCAATTGAATTTCATAAAACCGGAATATTTTAAATCCCAGTTAGGAATAGGCACATTTCTAAATGCCGTTGTTTTAACCTTGCCGGCATCCTGACCAGAATAGGCTGCTAAAAATGCTGGCAATAATACCGCCTGACTATTTTTACCAAAGCCTTTTGGAAAACCATCGGCATCTACATCGTTTACATCGGCCCCATTTTGTTGGGCTAAACGTCTTGCTATAATAAGCCTATTGGTTCTAAAATCGTTAAAGGCATCAGAGCTGGTTTCATCACTTTTGCTAAATGCCGTTTTTATTAAGATGGTTGAAATATTAAAATTTCCAAAGGCATTGGGTGTTAATGAATTGTACACACCATTTTCAACCCTATAATTTTCATTGTAATTTTCGTAATGTGTCCTATTGGCTACTATATCAATTTTTAAATCCCTAAACGGTTCTATGTTAGCCGATATATCCAATTGCTTGGAATGGGTTTCGGTGTATTGCTGATTAAATTCCGGAAAGACCGTTAACCAGCCTTTACGCGCTGCCAAATATCTAATATCACTTTGGCTTCCAAAGGTATAACCCAACGTTGGCTTTAAAGTTCCTATAAACCCAGGTGTTCTTATATAACCTGGCAAAAAGGTTCCGTTATTTTCAGAATAATTAACCTGAATACGTTTAATACTCGTTAAAATATCCACCCCGGCATTTAACAATTTTGTTCCTGTATTGTTTTTTGCCTTAGGCTTATTCGTATCTTGGTCCGCCCCGGGAGGGCCTGCTCTTCTTGTACGAGCACCCCTAACCGGTTTTTTTACCAAGCCAAGGTATTTATACAACCGGTCCATATTTAGGGACGAATTGATATTATGCGTGTTGGCATTTTGAATGGTGTTTCCTAAATCAAATTTTCCTGTAAGCTGTGAATTAGGGTCATTTGGATCGGTATAGTCTAGCTCAATATCTCCATATAAATCAGATCCTTTCTGCCACTGAAAATCGCCACTGTACTGGTAGGTTGCATCTAAAAAGTTAAAGGTTGGTATCTTATTTAATGGTAATTGATAGGTTATGCCCAACTGTTGACTTTGTCTATTGGGATCGCCAACATCAAAGAATCCATCCCACACATCCAATGTTGGGTCTTGTTCACCATTAACAATATTATCCTTAAAGTAATTACGAACAATATTGTTATTGGACGCTACAAAGTTTAACTGCAACGCATCGGTTATGTTATAATTGATGGTATATTGAAAATCGAAGGTGTAATTTCTTCTAAACAATTCTTCAATACCAATATTGTCCCCACCAAGGTCTATTTCCCTAAACTTTTGTTTGTTGAACTGGCGGTTAATATTGGTATTCATCGTAAAGCTTGTAGGTAGCAGATTGAAATTAAAATCTTTTAAGATCTTTAAATATTTACCTTTAAATAGCGAATCGTTCTTTTTAAAAGGCTCTACTTTAATTGGGTTAAAATTAAAGGCATAATTAGCTCCAACACGCACTGTTTTATTGACTAAGTTTTCTATTTCGAAATCGCGATGTTCTAACTTGTTATAAGAATAGTTAAAGGTTAAATTCTCCACATCGTAAAAACGCGGTATGGCCTCTTCATTGGTTCTAATTTTTCTAACTCCAATAAAGTTAATACTCTTTCGTTTGGTATAATCTTCTGATCGTCGTTTGATGGTTTCCCGTTCTTCATTTGAATTAGCGGCATCCAAACGAGAGTCCAAGGTTAAATCCTTATAGAACTGATCGTATTTAGGCGTAATCAACTCTTCGCTTTGTGCATAATTAAACGGCAATTGGATGCCTGCCTTTTTTGGAAGCAATTGCCCCAAATTAACATTGGTTACCACATCGTATTGTTTAACATCTTCCAAACTACGCTGGCTCGGCCCCTGTTCTAATGAACCAAATCCAGAAGTACTTTGGCGCCCTGTAGCACTAATCGTGGCAAAGTCTGCTATATTGGCATCCATACTTACTACGGCTGCCCACCCGCCTTCGTTATCCATATCGGAGAGACGTAATTCATTAAACCATACCTCCGCACAAACGTCATTATTATCAGTACGGTTTTTAACTCCAACCATTAAGGTTCTGATGTCTCCAAAATTTGGGTTTCCCTTAATGGCCACACGGTGCTGCCCTAATACATAACCTGAAAACTGATCATTATTAGGTACAGGTACGGGCTCACCATTTATAACATCGTAAAAGGTAGGGTCTAAATCTGTTAATGTTCCGTCTGAAATACCTTGGGCTTTAATTTTACCCAAAACATCAATTGGTAAATTAATCTCATTTTTCAGAGGCCAAAGGCCATCCCTTGTTTGTGACACTGAAACTTCTAACGGAACCTCAATCTGGTAGAAGTTTTCAGTAAGGTCATTACCCATTCGAATAAAGCCAACCAAGTCATTATCTCTCAAACCGTTTATCTCATCCTCCTCGGCGTGTATAAACATACGCATACGCTTAAATTGGCGCATGTCTATATTAATATTTTTATATACTGCCCTAGAATCTTTAGGCTTTAGATTACATACATTCAATACTAAAGACTGCTCGTTCTGCTCAATAACGGTATTGTTATTAAACAGTTCTTCAGGCTCTATCCCAGGAGGCCTATCATAGCGGCCTTCATTTTCAATAGTCCCGATAATGCCCACTGAAAAATCGGTACCTGAATCCTCAGGTTTAGGAAAATTTTTATTCAACGCTTGCCTATACCGTCTCCAATCGCTACGCACCAAATCCAAAGTTCCAAAACGGAACACCGTTTTTTGGGTAAAATCCTTTAAATACACCCGGGCAAAGCGTACCGAACGTAAATCGGCTATCTCCCCTATTGCCTTTCTATGATTACCCTCTACAGGAATTCTAAATTGGTACCAGGTTACTTTTTTACTATCACCATTAGGTAATGTTCTGGAATGCTGCTTAAAATCGGTTAAGAATGTTTTTAACGGATTGCTAGCTGGCAGGTTTTCAAACCCATTTTGGTCTGTTGGTAAGTTCTGTCTGGAGAGCTCCAACTCATACTCAAAATAACTGTCAATCGTATTCATGGTATTATCGCGATTGATATCCTCTACATCAGGTTGGATATTCGCTCCTCTATCAGTTTGGCTAAAGGTATCTGGTGTATTACCTTCTACTCCATTGTATCGTTTGTAACGCTCAAAAATATCACCCGGAGCATTTAAGAAATAAGTATAGTTATCGTTTGCTGGGTCATCCAAATCTCTATATGGTGCCATTATAGAATTAATTTGAGCTATACGAGCTTGTTCCGTAGGGTCTGTACTATTTGTTGCAATGGGGGTTTTTTCTTTATTATCACCATAACCATCGTACCCTACATCTTGATTATCGCGTTCCTCTCCCGTGGTGTCGAACGCATAAACCAAAGATTGGTTTTGAGGCACTACCGTTCCATAATCTGTAGGCAACAACAAACTCACATCACCATTTTCAGGCAGCCCGTTTTCGTAAAGTTTACGTCCATCCTTAAGAATGTCCTCTGAAATATTACCCAAGTTGAACACTAACGTCCCTCCTGGGTTAGTAGGGTTTTCCTGAAACGGATCTTGAAGCCAAAACTCGATATATTCCACATTGGCTTGCTCTAAATCGGTTGAAGTTAATTGCCTGGTTATACCTGCCCAAGAATTTTCCGGGTTACTCAAATTCCCGTTTTCGGAACCTGGCTGAAAATTATAAGGCCCTCGTTCTTCAGGATAATAAGTTAAATCCAAAGTGAATATGGCCGAGTTTTGTCCCGGTACAATATTCCGATTAGGGAAAAGCTCTTCTATAAATACACGGCTGGTATAAATGTCGGACACATCGTCGTCACTCACATCACCTGGTCGCTGACTACTATAAAATATAGGGTCTACGGTATACCAGTTTAACATGGCCCTGTCAAAACCATTTTGAATGCCGTTTTCATCCTCTGGACCTTCAATATAAGACCTGCCAAGACCTTTTGGCCTACTAGACAAAAACCACGATTGCTGTGATTTTAGATCAATCGCATTCTGTGAGCCTTCAAAATCATCAATATACGACGTGGCTTCACCATTTAAATTCGTACCTTTAGGTGCTCCCGGTAACAAATACGCCATTTCACCCCTAACTGACATATTAGATTCTACATCGGTATCAATATTAGGTAGTTTATTGGCCAATCGTGTTAAAAAGGGTACTTTGGCAGCATAGTTGCCATTAAATCCAAAAATGGTATTGTTAATGGGTTCTGTCCCATAATTCGCCTTTTGGGTAATGGGGCGCTCGTTTAAATTTAGCAAGGTACCACCCAGTACAAAATTTTCATTGAATTTGTGTTCTACATTGATACCTGTGAAGCGTCTGGTTTGCTGGCCAAACACGGCATTATTTTCTGTTGAAATGTTAATTGGTGTGTTTGAGGCTTTTAATGCTTCATCTAAAATTTGAACACGGCCTAACTGATAATTCACCGTATAATCGATACCTTCTACCAATTGGCGTCCGCCTGCAGTAACCACTACCGAACCACGGGGCACATTAAAAGCACCTATTGGAATACCATCACCAGCTGCCGATTTATAACGTCCTTTTAATTTGAATTTGTTTTTCTCAACCTCATCCAGCGCTTTTGTTTTTGTGCTTTTATAGAGCAAGTCGTAAACGTACTTTTCTTGGTTGGCGTTAGTATAGGTTTCTTGATTGTAATCTTCTTGGTTATCATTTGGATCACCATCATCATCCAAAATATCGAATAAATAGCGCCCAAATGGCTCTGCTTTAGTGAAGATAATTTTACCGTTCTGGGGAATTACTGTTATTCCAGGTACAAAATCGAAAAAGCCATCGCCCCCACCTTGTGGATCGTTATTAAAATTTAACTTATCTAGCCCAAATACTTTTAGTAATGGATTATTTTGAATTAAATCTTCTTCTGGGGTATAATTTGGATTGTTAGGATCTGTAATCACCACTTTTCCATTAATATCCAAATAAAACTGATCATTTACTGGCTGAATAAAATTTAAAGGAGATGCTTCGTTATAAAAAATATTCAGTTTGAAATCGTCTTGATTCAAATTATAGGCCCCAGTGTCGTATATATTCTTCATCATCAGGTCCCAAATAGGATCATTAACACTAGTGATGCTACTCTTAAGCATTTTAAGCACTAAGTTTGAATTGACTACCGATGTTACCTGTCCTTGATTGTTATTAGTTACCTCTGTTGCATTCACTCCATCGTTGGCAAACTCTCCTACTTGATAAACTTCACCCGCTACGGTAAACTGAAATGCAACTGCTAAAACCTCATCATTATTTAGACGTTGGTTTAATGAGATATACCCAAGATCCTTATTTAATATATACTCCTGACCTTCAATAAGTTTTCTCGCGTTTTCCAACTTGGCATAATCAAAGCCTTCACTAACCGCCGATGATAGTGAACCAAACCCTTGTTGAACGGTTGCAGGGTCTCTTATGAGTTCTGTAAGCACAGAACCTGAGCCAATTGCTGTAGGGTCGTAGTCGTTGTTTCCATTATCTGGCAACTGTTGTAGATTGTTTATAAACCCATTAGGGATTGGATCTAACAAAAGGTTATCATTACTTGGGCTTGCTGGATTATATTCAGATTCCCCTAAATCTTGAAGCGCCACAATGTTCCTCACATTTTCGGTACGATTATTTCGGTTGGTCATCCACACTTCAATTCTTGTAATCTGTAAGCCCTTGGTATTTAAATAGGGATAAGTGCTTAATGCGTTATCGTAATTATCCCTAAAATACTGCGCCAAAAAGAAGTGCCTGTTTTCGTCGTAATCGCGAATAAACAATTCAAATTCTTCTAAAGTACCTCCGCCTTGGGCAATTACAGATGTTGATTGTGATTTCTGTTCAGAAAACACACCTGTTACCGTTGTTCTTCCAAACTGCAATTGTGCTTTTACCCCAAAAAGGCTTTGGGCTCCTGTAATAAGCGAACTATTTAATGGCATGCTTACATTACCAACTTCTATCTTTTGGATGATATCATCTTCGGTTGGCGTGTATTCAAGCTTTATTAAATTTTGAAAATCGAAGGTCGATTGGGTGTCGTAATTGGCCGTTACCTGTAAACGCTCTCCTACCTTACCTAAAAGGCTTAAACTGATGCGTTGATCAAAATCGAAAGTAAAGTTACTACGGTTTCTTGGGGAAAACAAAGGGTTATCCTGTTTGGAAAACAATACTCCCAAATCCATTTCCACAGATCCTTGTGGTACGACCTCAATGGTATTACCTCCAAAGATGGTTTCAAAAAATCCAGAGTTCACATAAAATTCAGGCAGTAGATTTTTTTGTGCATCATCGGCTCCTTCCTTTTTACCATCGAAGGCATCAATCTTTTGCTTGTAATAGTTCTTTAAATTTTCTTTCGCTACTAATTCGTAGTACTCTTTGGGCGTTAATATAACGGGATAGTTGATATTAAAATCCCCTACTGTTTCTGTATAAATATATCTATCTGTAAGTGGATCGTAAGTGTACTTAGACTGTATACTATTGGGGTTAGGTGTTTTGAGCGTCCCTAAGCTAAATCCTGTTTTTGTAGAATCCTGTGGCGTTGGCTGTTGCGCCCATGAAACCAGGGTGAACAAACAGACCGTTACTAATACAAGACATTTTTTTATAGGTTTACAAACTTTATGGTTAGTTGTGTTCAAAATCTATTATAAATTTTTTAACGCTTCTTTAATCAGGGTTTCCACATTAGCCTCTGGTTGACTTTTAACAATTTTATCCACGACACGTTCCGCTTGTTTTTTCATAAAACCAAGCACCTCTAAAGCAGATAACGCTTCTTCTTTATTGGTATTGTCTTTCGACACAGAAACTTCATCTATATCGTAAATCTTTAAAACCTTATCTTTTAAATCTAAAATAACCCGTTGTGCTGTTTTAGCCCCAATACCTTTAATGGATTGTATTAAAGCCACATCGTTCATCGCTATGGCTTCACGTACTTGCTTTGGCGTTAAGGAAGACAACATGGTACGTGCTGTACTGGCCCCAATGCCACTAACAGAAATTAGCAACCTAAAAATCTCACGTTCAGCTAAAGATGAAAATCCGTAAAGTGTATGCGAATCTTCTTTTACTTGTAAATGTGCATATAACTTTAACTGTTCGTTGTCTGGAATTTGAGAAAATGTATGAAGCGAAATATTTAACATATACCCCACACCATTACAATCTATAACAACATGTGTTGGATTTTTTTCAGTAAGTTTTCCTTGAATATGTGTAATCATTTACCCCCCTAGTTAACTACTCAAATGTAATAAAATTATTAACGAACTCATTTAAACTTTTTTGAAAAGCATAAAAACTAGATAATAAACAGATTTTAATGCTTTACAGGACCTTTGTAAAAACCGAAAAAAGCCTCACTAAATCTAACCAGATTCTGTACAAATGGCATTCTTATGCACACAAAAAATTAATTTTACTATGAATTTTTTGTACTTCTTTGTTGGCTTTCTGATGATATTTAAACACTAAGGTCTCTAAAGCCATTTATTACAAACCTATTTTGATTCAGTATTTTCTTGTTCCCACTTCTCTTTATATTGGGCATCAATTACTGCAATGGCTGTCATGTTTACAATTTCGTCTACACTAGCTCCTAATTGAAGAATATGTACCGGTTTACGCATGCCCATCATAATAGGCCCTATGGAATCGGCTTCATTTAGTTCCTTCAATAATTTATAAGTAATGTTTGCCGAGTCTAAATTAGGGAATATTAAAGCATTCACTTTTTTTCCTACTAATTTTGAAAACGGGAATTTTTCACGAAGCATTTCATCGTTTAAAGCAAAGTCGGTTTGCAACTCGCCATCAACATCTAAATCTGGATAGTGACGGTGCAAATAGGATACCGCATCACGAACTTTAGATGCCCCTGTATGGTCTGAAGAACCAAAGTTTGAATAGGAAATCATTGCCATTACAGGATTCATTCCAAACATTTTAATAACTTGTGAGGTCATCTGGGCTATCTTGGTTAAATCTTTAGCCGTGGGATCAATATTAATTGAGGTATCACTCAAAAACAATGGTCCCCTTTTGGTTATCATCACATTGGTAGTCGCTATTCTTGTAGCCCCATGAGCCTTGCCTATTAACTCCATCATTGGTTTCACTACGGTTGGATAGCTACGTGAATATCCAGAAATTAACGCATCTGCATCACCTTCATTAACCATCATAGCAGCAAAATAGTTACGCTCCCGCATTAGGCGTTGTGCCGAATAATAGGTTACCCCCCTACGTTTGCGTTGTTCCCAATATACCTTGGCGTACCTATCTTTCCTAGGGTTTTCTTCTTCTGTTTTAGGATCAATAATGGGTACATCATCAGCCTCAAACTCGATTTCCTTCATCAAGGCTTCTATAGTTTCCTTTCTTCCCAACAAAATGGGCTGTGCAATACCATCTTCGTAAACTATTTGCGCCGCCTTTAAAACGTTTAACTGATCGGCTTCTGCAAAAACCACACGCTTAGGTGCTAGCTTTGCGCGGTTTAATAATAACCTCACTAATTTATTATCGGATCCTAATCGCTCCAGCAATGAGTCTTTGTATTTTTCCCAATCTGTTATTGGTTTTTTGGCCACACCACTTTCAATTGCTGCTTTAGCTACTGCTGGTGGCACTTCGGCAATTAACCTAGGGTCGAATGGTTTAGGTATGATATATTCCTTTCCAAATGTTAGTCGGGTTTCTCCGTAAGCAATATTGACCTGTTCTGGCACTGGCTCTTTTGCTAATTTTGCTAATGCTTTTACTGCTGCCATTTTCATGGCTTCGTTAATTTTTGTTGCCCTAACATCGAGTGCCCCTCTGAAGATGAACGGAAACCCTAGTACATTGTTCACTTGGTTAGGATGATCACTACGTCCTGTAGCCATGATGATGTCCTTACGGGTAGAAACCGCCAAATTATAAGCTATTTCAGGATTTGGATTGGCCATTGCAAAAACAATAGGATTTTTTGCCATAGACAGCAACATATCTGGCGACACAATATTAGCCAAGGAGAGTCCTATAAACACATCGGCTCCTTTCATCGCTTCATCAAGCGTGTCTATTTTTCTATGTGTGGCAAACTCTGCTTTTTCACTGGAAAGGTTTTCCCTATCGTTTCTTATAACGCCCTTACTATCTAGCATCACCATATTTTCACGCTTCACACCACAGGCCTGATAGAGACGCGAACATGAAATAGCAGCTGCTCCGGCACCGCTAATTACTAGCTTAACTTTGTCCATCTTTTTCTCGGCAAGCTCTACGGCATTTAATAATGCCGCCGCAGAAATGATGGCCGTCCCATGCTGGTCGTCGTGCATTACGGGAATATCCAATTCCTCCTTCAGGCGTCTTTCTATTTCGAAAGCTTCAGGTGCTTTAATATCTTCAAGGTTTATTCCTCCAAAAGTTGGTGCAATATTCTTAACGGTTGCAATGAATTCGTCAACATTTTCGGTATTGACTTCAATATCAAACACATCTATATCGGCGAAGATTTTAAACAACAGCCCTTTACCTTCCATAACTGGTTTGGATGCTTCTGGGCCAATATTTCCTAGACCTAATACTGCGGTACCATTGGAAATTACAGCTACCAAATTACCTTTTGCTGTATATTTATAAGCTTTATCCTTATCTTTTTCTATCTCTAAACAGGGCTCTGCCACACCAGGAGAATATGCTAAAGACAAGTCTCTTTGACTAGCATATTTTTTGGTGGGAACTACTTTAATTTTACCAGGAGTGGGTTTAGCGTGATATATAAGGGCTTCTCTACGTTTACTTTCTTCGCTCATATGATGGATGGCTTTTTTAATGAACTTACAAAGATAGCAATCCTAATTTTGTGGGGCCCTATGCTTTTAAAAAATTGATATTTCTTTTCTCATATATAAATCATATGAATGCAAAAAACCTCCTCTTTAAAAGTTCATAGTTTTTGTTTCCCCTGAACATGTATACGTAATAGAGAAATCCAACGTTTTTAAATGTGCTCTTAAATGTGCTAAATCGTAGTTATTTACCCATTTAATATCTATTACATCTGAAGAAGTTTCATTAATATGGATAGTCCCTAAAAAGGCTTTGGATGTATTTCTTAATTTAATAAGTTGAAGTTGATTAAGTACGATATCGGTCTTTAACCCTTCTTCCATTTTATTTAGGGCAACTGTTGTTCTATTAATTTCTTTGTGTCCTCCATCTCCAGCTTTTTTAACTGCATCGTAATCATTTTTACCTGCAAAAAGATCTAAATACCACACTTGTGGAATCCCAGGCATAAATAATTGTATGGCTCTAGCCAATAAAAGTTTTGTTTCATCTTCTCCAAGTGCACTAAAGTATGTTGCGTTTATTTGATAATAAGAAACCCTTTTGCCCGAAGCATCATAAAGATTTTTAACTTTTCCTCCTCTAGCTATGATTGTATCCATGAGCGTTTCTATCTCTTCATTTTTTAAAAGTCCCTCATGATATACACCATTAACCTCTTTTCCTTTTAAATCCAAGACAGGAATGCCATCATGACATCCTAACATGTTTACGGTTTTATAATTATTCTCAATAATTTCAGTGATCCATTTTAAAAGCGCCTTATTATCTGCATTTTCAATTGTGTATAGTATTAATCCCGGCAGAAAAAAATCATAAATACAATAACCTTGCTGTGCCACTTCCTTGTGTAGTCCAGAACCATACTCCGCATGTATTTCTGGCAATAACAATAAATCATTTTTTTTGGCCATTGTATTTATACGCTCCAAATAGTCCCAAGTCCCAGGTTTATTAAAGAAATTCGATTGCCCAATTTCTTTATGTAAATAAGCAAAAGCATCCAATCTTAATATTTTGCACCCAAAATCTTTTAAATTGGAAAGGGTTTCATCATAAAAATCCCAAACCATTTGCGACTTGGCATTAACATCCATTTGCCCTAAAAAACTTTTATCCAAATTTACTTTCTGATAAAAGGTATTCCAGTAAGGTTTTTCTGTACCATCAGGGAAAGGTACTTTTAAAATAGGCAAACCAGATTTTCTCATAAATAATTTATCGAGAAACTCTTTTTTAGGAATTATAACACCATTATCTCCTATGATTCCGTTTCCTTCCCAAAAGCTATTCCAATTGATAAAAAAATCTTTGTATTTTGATTGGTCTCCTTTTTCTAACAAATCTTTAAACTGTGGTGATGCTACCGATAAATGGTTTAAAACAATATCAAATTTCAACTGTATATTGAGTTTTTCTAAAGCTTCCAAATCGGATTTTGAAACTAAATCTTCATTTATATTGTAATCGATTATAGAAAACCCTCTGTCTAAATCGCTGTTAAAAAAAGTTGGTAGCACATAAAACAGGGAAAAAACATCTATAAACTCAGGCTTTTTCAACATTCTTATGGTATCACTTAACTTCTCTCCAATGCTATCAGGGTACGCATTAAGCATAACACCATTACCAATAATAGAATTTTTTGTCATTTTTAAGAATTATAGAAGTTCTGATAATATGTTAATGTTGTCTGGCAGCCTCCCCACGTTTTGAAGCTTTAAAGCGGCTAATTTCAAAGCTACTTTCAAACATTCTTCAATAGGTTTTTCTTTTATATAAGCGAACAAGAAACCGGACCAAAAGGCATCTCCAGCCCCTGTCGCATCCTGCACTACATCTATTTGTATGGCTGGTAATTGAATGATTCCCCCGCCTTTTTGGGATAGTTTAACACCTTTGCTTCCCAAAGTTAAACAAACTGTATCTACACCTTCGGAATGAAAAAAATCAAATATATCTTCATGAGGTATTTTTTGTTCAAAAAGCCTAAGCATGTCATCTTCGCTAATTTTAACCAAAGGATTGAATTTGCAATACGCCTTAATGACCTCAATCGCTTCTTCTTGACTGCCCCATAGCTTTTTAGCATAATTTACATCGATGCTTAATTTGCATCCTGAATTAAATGCTTCCCTAGCTTTTTCTAAAATAGTCAATTGCGCCGGTTGTTTACTTAATGCAAAGCAAGTTGTGTGGAAAATATTGGTTTTTAATAGCAGCTCTTTAGAAATTTGATTTTCTATAATAAAATAATCTGCTTCTCTAAATGGAATAAAATCTGGAGTGCCATCCGTTCTAGACACAAAAATAACACTTGTTGGTTTTTTCTCAAGCTTTCTAATATAGCTTGTAACCACCCCAACACCTTCTAACCTTTTAAAAATATAATCTCCAAAACCATCATTCCCAACAGTAGCCACCATAACAGATTTTAAGCCCAATCTAGCTGAATTCATAGACACATTTGCAGGAGAACCTCCTAAATATCTGTGATAATCTCGTGTATTGTTGATGAGCACTCCTGTTTGATGTCCTATGAAATCAACAAGCACTTCACCAACACAAAGGATATCTATATCTTTATTAATGTTTTTCAAAACTATTTTCTTTTCTTAATTAAAACTAATGCCCACTACTAATAGAAATGGCAACATTCTCATGTTCTCCATTAGATTTTGGTTGTTTAAGTCGTAATGCCAAAACACCCGCAATGACAAAAAATACACCTCCAAATAGTATAGCATTAACGGCACTATTATTCAATAGATTTTTTACAATAGGCCCAAATGTTAAGGTTTGAATTCCCATAGGAATAACAATCATCATATTCAATATACCCATATAAACACCTCGTCGTTCTTGAGGCACTATTTTGGAAACCATTGAATATGGAATACCCATCATTGCTGCCCATCCTATGCCAAATAAAATCATAGGTAGAATAACCAAAACCGGATCTTGGATATATGGAATACTGAGCATTGCAATTCCCGTTAAAAACAAGCTAAACACATACACTTTTTTGCCTCCGAATTTTACAGCCAATGGCACGAGTGCCAATGCAAAAACTATTGTTGAAACATTATATGTGGTATTCATTTTTGCTGCTTGACTTAAAGCTTGGGAAGCATCAAAATTCATACTCTCGCTAAACATAGGCGCAATAAATTGCCAATACACAAATAAGGCATACCATTGAAAAAGATAAACGGCAGATAATTTCCACATAAATTTGGGCATATCTTTTATAGCATCTACAATTTCTAGAAAAGGTGTTTTAATTCTTTCTGAAAGTGGTAAGGCATTGTGTTTTTTTATCTCATCAAATTCCTCATCAGACGGAGGGATTTCCGGTGTTTTTAATACAGACCATAAAATGGTAGAAACTGATAATAAAGCACCTATAAAAAAAGAATAATACAACCATTTAGGAATACCGCTGCCAGCTTCAACTGTCTCGGCTCCTCCAAACCAATCTTGAAAAAGAAAAATTGATGCGTTCGCTAAAACAATACCTGCACCTACAAACAAACTCTGCATTTGATACCCAAAACTTAACTGCTTGTTTGGTAATTTATCACCTACAAAGGCACGATAAGGTTCCATAGCCATATTATTGCCAACATCAAGAATCCATAGCAAACCAACGGCAAACCAAAGTGCTGGACTAAATGGAAATGCAAACAAACACAAACTGCCTATTATAGCTCCAATTAAGAAGAATGGTTTACGTCTTCCCCAGCGAGGCGACCAAGTTTTATCTGAAATAGCACCAATTATGGGTTGAATAATTAAACCAGTTACCGGCCCCGCAAGGTTCAACAATGGCAAATCTTCATGATGTGCTCCCAAAAAGGAAAATATTGGGTTAACAGCTGTTTGTTGCAAACCAAAACTGAATTGAATTCCTAAGAACCCTACATTCATATTAAAAATTTGCCAAAATGATAAACTTGGTTTTGTGATCTTCATCTTATTTTAGTTTTTTAGAAGCTCCCAGTTTTTTAAGAAAATCCTCAAAATTAGAACCATTCATTACAAGTTTACCATTTAAATCTACAACTGGCAATGACAAATTATCTACTGGAACACCTGCTTTTTGAAGTTTTACCAGCATTTCTCTTTGCTTTAAAAGGTTTACATCTACATCATAATAAATGAAATCGATCTTTTTCTCCTTTAGATAAGCTTTTGTATCAATACAATAGTGGCAAGTATCACTACCATAAACAATTACCTTTTCAGATGTTTTTTGCTCAGTGACAGTCTTTGATATTGAATCTGAAACTTGACCAAAACTAACATAAGTTAAAGCTATTATAAATACTATTGATAAAACTAAAGCTTTCATGACTCCAAATATTTAGTTAAAAGAGTTGAAACTTATCATAAAACTCCAACTCTTTTATTAACAAACTCAAATAAAAATTAAACTTATTTCTTAAAATTTATACTGTAAAGATAATGTTGAAGAACGGCCACTAATTGACCTTGCTCTCACTAAACGATTTGAACCAAAAGAGCCATCGCCATTACCTTCTATTTCTGTTATCCCTACCGTATCAAAAAGGTTATTTACGCTCAATACTAGCGAAAGGCCTTTTGTTAAACCTAATCTACCAATTAGGTTAAAATAGGCATACCCTGGCATTACCAGATCATTATCATCTTGAGCATAAGATTTTGTTGTGCCTAACACACTTAAAGCAATACCATGTTGGCTGTTTTCTCCAAAATTATAAGATGGCGATAGGTTGTAAACTAAATCTGCTTGTCTTCTTGGTGTGTTACCTTTGTTATCACCACCATCAATTTCGGCTTTAGTCCAAGTAAAAGACCCATTAAAAGAGATGTTTTCTCCAAATGCCAAAGCTGTTTCAGCCTCTACACCCAAAGCTTTAAATGGATTTCCAACAGATCTATTTAACTCGTTACTTAAACCTTCATCAGTATTACTCATAAATCCAGTTAAGTTAAGAACTCCATTTTTGAGCCTTTTCTTGTAACCAACTTCTAGTTGAGACACTTCATCATATTGCACATCGGCTTTACCGTCTGTACCATAGTTATTTCTATCTGCTGCTCTACCTGATGCACCAGAACTATATCTTGCAAACAACGCGGCGCCTTCGTTTAATTTATAATTTAAACCAGCAGAGTAAGACACAAAGTTATAATCATCATTTACTATTTGTCCTGCGCCTCCTGCTACAACTGGTACTACTTGCTCTATACCTTCAATAGTTCCGTTACCATCGTAATCATAAGAACCTTGACTAGTAGGGCCATTGGCTATTGTTCCATTTACATTTACATTCTCGAAGCGAATACTTCCGTCGAAATTTAATTTTTCAGTAATGTCAGCATCAACACCTACATATGGAGAATTTACATTGTGTACAGTATTATATCTGCGTTGACAACAATTACCCCAAACAGGTGTACCATAAGAGTATTGACCGTTTCTTGAAAAGCCATCAAAATCTGCTAGCCTTGCTTCACCTCCTCCTTTAACTTCTGAAATAAATGAACTCCATTGCCATCCTATTTTAGTGTTTTGTGTTGCTGTAAATAAACCGGCTGTAAGGCCAACATTATCACTTATTTTTTTAGAAATTTTAACGTCACTGAAAAAGTTGCTTAAATCATCAATAGTAACATCAAACATGTGTATAATTTGAGCCAATCCGTTAGACGGGTTAAAAGCACCTCTATCTCCATCTGAATACACCAATGCCCCTGTAGCATTAGAAGCGTCTCTTGCAATTGTTTCAATTTCGGAAACTGATCCTACTGCGGCTGTAAATGGGGACACCCATTCTCCGTTGTTATTTGAATAACGCGCTTTACCTGCTATTTTCCAATCGTCACCTAAGTCAAACGAAAATTCAGCTCCTAAAGATTTAGATCTAGGGTTGTTCCCATTTCTAACATCGTTAACATGTCTTCCTCCGCCATCAAAAGGGTTTGTTCCTGCGCTTTGTTGTAAATATGCAGAGTGAGGAGAATCGCTGGTAATATCAAAACCTGGTAGGTTAGAGAACGTAGGGCTATCATTACTTCCCTTCAGCAACATTGGCATAGGCAAATACATTACTGATTTGTCGTTTAATAGTTTAGCATAAACACGCACATAACCTGCATCAAATCGTTTAGTGAGGTTAGCTTTAAATTGTCCCCCTTTATTGCCTTGATAACCTATTTCCCTTGGCCCTTCACCTGTTCTAATAAAACCACCTATATGGTATGACAATCCATTATCCAATGGTTGACCATATTCAAAATCTAATCTGCTAGTTTGATAATCCAAACCAAAAGTAGTTCCTATAGAACCTCCTTCTTTTGCCCCTGTTTTACTAATCATGTTAATGATACCAGCAGGACCATTGGATGTTTGTGTAGATGCTGACCCCCCTCTAATGGCTTCAACCCTACTAATGTTAGAATCTATTCTTAAAAAGTTATCGGCATTTCCAAAAGACGTATCTCCAAATAAGTTTAAAGGCAAGCCGTCTTCTTGTATTTGAAAGTATCTTGAACCTCCTGAAGAAATAGGAACACCACGAACATTAAAGTTAGCATTACCTTCACCACCAGAAGACTCTGCGCGTATACCCGGTATGTTTCTAAAAAGTTCGCCTGCACTTCTTGGAGATGCTTGTTCTATAAGTTCTACGTCCATAGTAGAAACAGATACACTGGATTCAATTTTAGATTTAGGGTTTACAACACCTGTTACAACCACCTGATCTAAAGATTGAGCATCTTCAACCATTATAAAATCTAAAGTAATATCATCATCTTGAACTGTAACACTTTGTGAAAATTTTGCATACCCTATAAAAGTTGCAGATAATGTATATGCTCCGTTTTCTACATTACTAATGGTATAGTTGCCATCAAAGTCTGTAACGGCTCCTTTAGATGTGCCATCTAAAATAACATTAACGCCCCCCAAAGGTATTCCTGCTTGATCTTTAACATTTCCTGATATTGATTGTGCAATTAAAGCACTTGTTGACAACAACATCAATACTAATAAAAATGCTCTTTTTTTAATTGAATTCATTTTTGTCTTTTTTAGTTATTTGATAAATTATTTAGTGGTTTTATACCAAATCTATAAAGGATATGATACTTATTTGTGGTTTTCTTTATCGAAATCGTTTTCGATTTTAACGAAAACGTTTTCGATTTGTGATTTTTCATTATATTTATTGAAGAAATTTTGCGTTTTACATGAAACCCATCACCCTAAAACAAATAGCCGAACAGTTAAACATATCTGTCACTACTGTTTCAAAAGCTCTAAAAGATTATCCAGACGTTAGCAAAAAAACTAAAGCCATGGTTAAGGAGTTGGCCAAAACCTTAAACTACAGACCCAACACCTTTGCGGTTAATTTAAGAACCAAAGAATCTAAAACCATTGGATTGATAATCCCTGTTATTGTACATCATTTTTTTGCCAATGTGATTAAGGGTATTGTGGCACAAGCCGAAAAGAAAGGATATTTGGTTATTATTCTTCAGTCTAATGAATCCTACGAACTGGAAAAGAAACAAATCGATTTACTGATGAGCCAACGTGTGGATGGCATCCTAATTTCATTGGCTAATGGCTCTGCAAGGTTTGACCATTTAAATGAAGTGATTAATCAAGGAAAACCTTTGGTCATGTTCGATAAGATTGCAAAAATTGTAAACTGCTCTAAGGTTATCATTGATGACAGAAAAGCGGCTTACACCGCAACACAATATTTAATAGATATTGGCTGCAAACGTATTGCCCATTTCAGAGGTCCTCTTTTACCTCAAAATTCTATTGATAGGTTTCTAGGCTATAAAAAAGCCTTAACAGATAATGGTCTACCCTACGATCCTTCTTTGGTTTATATTTGTGAATGCGGAGATATGAGTTTTGAAGAAGGAAAAATGAATGCGAAAAAATTACTCGAAGACCATGATGATGTGGATGGTATATTTATAAACACCGATTTAGTTGCTATAGGCGCCTTAAACGAATTTAATAATCAAGGCATTAAAATCCCAGAGGATATTAGCATTGTAGGATTCAGTAATTGGTTTATGTCATCTGTTATCTCCCCCACACTAACTACTATAGATCAACCAGGTTATTTAATGGGTAAAACAGCATTTAAACAATTATTTAAAGAAATAAAAGCCCATAAAAAAAACAAGTCTATCATTCCGAAAATCATCACCTTGGAAACCGTACTTGTTAAAAGGGAATCGACAAAAAAATCAACCAATACTATTCTAGAAATTTAATATTCCTTTTTAACCCCGAAAATTTAGTACGCTTAACTGCCGACTTTTTAAATACTTTTCTAAAGGTTTCCTCTGTGATTTCCTCCCAATCCTTATTGGTCATTGAAAGTAATTCTGGATGCGGATTGAACAAAGGTTCTTTATGCGCTTTCGAAAAACGGTTCCAAGGACACACATCCTGGCAGACATCGCAACCAAACATCCAGTCGTCCATTTTGTCTTTAAATGTTGTTGGGATGTTATCTTTTAACTCAATGGTTAGATAGGATATGCATTTACTGCCATCAACTACGTAAGGCTCTATTATGGCTTCTGTTGGGCAAGCATCTATACAGGCGGTACATGTACCACAATGATCGGTTGTTGGGGTGTCGTACTCTAATTCTAAATCTATTATCAACTCTGCAATAAAATAAAACGAGCCCACTTGTTGGGTAATTAGATTGCTGTGTTTACCAACCCAACCTAATCCACTTTTTGCTGCCCAAGCTTTATCGAGTACTGGTGCCGAATCCACAAAAGCGCGACCATTCACCTCTCCTATTTCCTCTTGAATGTACTGTAATAAGGTTTTAAGTTTATCCTTGATTACAAAATGATAATCTGTACCATAGGCATATTTTGACAACTTATAGCTATTGGTAGTTTGCTTTTGGCTTGGGTAATAGTTCAACAACAAGGACACTACACTTTTTGAGCCTTCCACCAACTTTGTGGGATCTAATCGCTTATCGAAATGGTTTTCCATATAGTGCATCTCACCATGCATGCCTTTTTGAAGCCATTGCTCCAATCTAGGAGCTTCTGCTTCTAAAAATTCAGCTTTAGAAATACCACAAGACAAAAAACCGAGGCGTTTGGCTTCGGCTTTGATGAGTTGGGTATGTTTGGTTTTAGGATTCATATACGAAATAACTACTTCAAAGAATATATTATGGATTCCTGCTTTCGCGGGAATGACAAAAAAGAGATTTCAAAGTAATGGCGCGTATCAAAATAGACCACCTTGTACCCCGCCTTTGGTTCGTCCCAAATGTTTATAGGCTTGTTCGGTGACTTCACGTCCACGTGGCGTACGCATAATAAAACCTTGTTGTATTAAAAAGGGTTCGTATACCTCTTCTATAGTTTCTGGGCTTTCACTAACAGCCGTAGCGATAGTGGTTATTCCAACAGGACCTCCTTTAAACTTATCGATAATGGTCGATAGTATTTTATTATCCATTTCATCAAGTCCATGGGCATCTACATTTAAGGCTTCCAATGCGAACTTGGCTATCTTAATATCGATGGAACCATTTCCTTTTATTTGTGCAAAGTCACGAACCCGACGTAATAGTGCGTTGGCTATTCTTGGTGTACCCCGACTTCGACCTGCAATCTCTACGGCCGCCTCCATAGCTATGGGTACATCTAAAATACTTGCACTTCGTTGGATAATAGTTGTTAAAAGTTCGGTATTGTAATATTGTAATCGGCTTTGGATGCCAAACCGTGCCCGCATGGGTGAGGTAAGCAAACCTGATCGGGTTGTTGCGCCAACCAATGTAAACGGATTTAAATTGATTTGTACCGTTCTGGCATTGGGTCCCGTTTCAATCATAATATCAATCTTGTAATCTTCCATAGCTGAATACAGGTACTCTTCCACAATAGGGCTTAACCGATGTATTTCGTCTATAAACAAGACATCCCGTTCTTCTAAATTAGTCAACAAACCTGCTAAATCTCCTGGCTTGTCCAAAACTGGACCAGAAGTCACCTTTATGCCAACCTCCAATTCATTGGCCAAAATATGGGCTAAGGTTGTTTTCCCCAATCCTGGAGGCCCGTGAAAAAGGGCATGATCCAAAGCTTCACTTCTTAAATTGGCTGCTTGTACAAAAACCTGAAGATTTTCCAATACTTGATCCTGTCCAGTGAAATCATCAAAAGATAAAGGTCTTAACTTTTTTTCGACATCTATCTCTTCTGGAGAGAAATTTTCGTTTGTTGGATCTAGGTTTTCGTTCATAACAATGGATTCCTACCTTCGCAGGAATGACAAAAGGTTCTGTACTGGCAAATATAACGAAAAAGCCTTTCCGTTTGGGAAAGGCTTTCAGTGTATTTTATAATCTAGAACTTCACTTAGTGTTGTAGCTCTTCTTCTCCTTCTTTTAGTGGGATATTTTGTGGCACGAAGTCTTCATCATGTCCTGGCTTGCTGTAATCGTATGCCCAACGGTGTACATGAGGAATCTCTCCTGGCCAGTTACCATGCATATGCTCTACTGGAGCTGTCCACTCTAAAGTTGTAGACTTCCATGGGTTTTGTACGGCTTTCTTTCCGAAGAAAATACTTGAAAAGAAATTATATAAGTATACTATCTGTACAACACCACCTATTAATGCAAATATGGTAATAATAACGTTCACATTGGCTAAATCGTCAAACAATGGGAAGTTACTGTTAGTATAGTAACGACGTGGTAAACCTGCCATACCTATAAAGTGCATTGGGAAAAACACCCCATAAGCACAAACCGCTGTAATCCAGAAATGGATGTAACCCAAGTTTTTATTTAGCATCTTACCAAACATTTTAGGGAACCAATGGTAAATCCCGGCAAACATACCATACAATGCAGATATACCCATTACCAAATGGAAGTGTGCCACAACAAAATAAGTATCGTGAACATTAATATCTAAAGCACTATCTCCTAAGATAATCCCTGTTAATCCACCTGTGATAAATGTAGACACAAAACCTATGGCGAATAGCATGGCTGGATTCAATTGTAAATTACCTTTCCAAATGGTCGTTATCCAGTTAAACGCTTTTACTGCCGATGGAATAGCAATCAATAGGGTTGTAAATGTAAATACCGACCCTAAGAAAGGATTCATCCCCGACACGAACATATGGTGACCCCATACGATAGTCGATAAGAAAGCAATGGCCAAGATGGAGGCAATCATCGCTCGATATCCAAAGATTGGCTTTCGTGAGTTAGAGGCCATTATTTCGGATACTAGACCCATTGCTGGCAAAATAACGATGTATACTTCTGGGTGACCTAAAAACCAGAACAGGTGCTCAAATAATACTGGAGAACCTCCTTGGTAATGTAATACTTCTCCTTGAATAAAAATATCCGATAGGAAAAACGACGTCCCAAAACTTCTGTCCATTATCAACAATAAGGCTGCCGATAACAAAACTGGGAAAGAAATCACACCAATAACTGCCGTTATAAAAAACGCCCAAATGGTTAATGGAAGTCTTGTCATAGACATTCCTTTAGTACGCAAATTAAGTACTGTAACAATATAGTTAAGCGATCCCAATAAAGAGGAAGCTATAAATATAGCCATAGAAACTAACCATAAGGTCATTCCCATTCCCGAACCGCCTTGGGCCATAGGTAATGCACTTAATGGCGGATAAATGGTCCATCCTGCTGCTGCTGGTCCTGCTTCTACAAACAGGGATATTACCATAATAACACTAGATAGGAAAAACAACCAATACGATACCATGTTAAGGAAACCTGATGCCATATCGCGCGCTCCAATTTGCAATGGAATTAATAGGTTACTAAAGGTACCACTCAGCCCTGCTGTTAGTACAAAGAACACCATAATAGTACCATGTATGGTCACTAAAGCCAAATAAATGTCGGCATCCATTACACCGTCTGGTGCCCATTTACCCAATAAAGCTTCGAATAACACGTTTGGCTCTTCTGGCCATGCAATTTGCATACGAAACATCATAGACATTAAAACACCTATAACCCCCATTATAGTACCTGTAATGAGGTACTGCTTGGCAATCATCTTATGGTCTTGGCTAAATATATATTTAGTTACAAAAGTTTCTTTATGATGATGTCCGTGGTCGTCGTGAGCGTGTGTATCTGCGTGTGCTGACATAATCTTATATCGTTTTTATCTTTTTAATTAGTTAATTAGAGAGTTTTTGAATTCTTTTTGCTCTTTTAACCAGGCATTAAATTCTTCTTCGGTTTCTACAACAATTTTCATTTGCATGTTATAGTGCGATTTACCGCAAATCTTATTACAAATCAATAGATAATCAAATTCGTAACGGTCTAAAGCTTCTTCTCCTTTGGCTACTAATGCTTTACTCTTTTCTACTCTTATCTTATTGATGTTTGCCACCTTCTCGATAATTTCAGGCGTTTGGCGCATATCTTCAGTTGTCACTGTAGGGGTATAACCAAACTGTGTAATCATACCTGGAACACAGTTCATTTGTGCTCTAAAGTGAGGCATGTAAGCCGAGTGCAATACATCTTGAGAACGCATTTTGAATAGCACTGGACGTCCTACTGGTAAATGTAACTCTGTAGTGATGATATCGTCTTGAGCGTTTGGATCTGCTTCGTCCAATCCTAAGATATTGGCACGATCTATATCTATTAAACGTACATTAGATTTTCCAAGCGTATTATCTGCACCTCCATATCTAGCTTTCCAGTTAAACTGTTGGGCATATAACTCCACCACTAGAGGATCTTCACTTTCGTCTACGCCCATAATGTTGATCCAAGTATTCAATCCATAAATAATCAACCCTGCCAAAACAATTACCGGGATAATCGTCCAGATGGCTTCCAACTTATTGTTATCTGCAAAAAACAAGGCTTTTTTCCCTTTCTCTCCTTTGTATTTAAAAGCAAAGTAGTGTAACAAAAATTGGGTTACTGTTTGAACAATAAAAATGATTACTAAAGATATAATCATAAGATTGTCTATGGTTGGCCCATGTTCTGAAGCTGAATTAGACAATAAAGGCAAGTCACCATATTTTACGCAACAAACAATGGTTATTACATAAATGAAAGCTAAAAAGCCCATCATTAAATACCCGTTCAAGGTATTATCCTTATCTGTAGCTACTCCAGGTATTGCATCTCCGACTCTAGCTTGGGCCAAATCGAAAATCTTTACCATTTGCCAAATGGCAATTAAAATAAATACTAAAACTATTATGGTTAATAAAGTAGTCATTGTTATCGTTCTTCTTTATTTAAATCTTAATTAATAATGAAACTCTTCGCTTTCCTTTTTAAACGGATATCTTTTTACCAGTAATGGCGCTTTGGTCAATGCGTTAAACACCACAAATATGAATAACCCAGCGAAAAGTAAAATTGAACTTATCTCAGGAATTCCAATAAACCATCTGTCTCCTACTGTTGCTGGCATAATCATATTAAAAATATCTATGTAGTGTCCAAACAATATCACTAAACCTGTCATAACAACAAACCAAGGAATACGCTTATAATCGGCATTCATTAACATTAGAATAGGGAATACAAAGTTCAACACTACCATACCTAAGAACGGTAATTTGTAATCGTTAAAACGAGACACAAAATAAGTTACTTCTTCCGGGATGTTTGAATACCAAATAAGCATAAACTGTGAGAACCAAAGGTAAGTCCAGAAAATACTCATAGCGAACATAAACTTGGCTACATCGTGCAAGTGGTTTTCGTTTACAAATTCTAAATGGCCTCTAGACTTTAAGTAAATCGTGATTAATGCGATTACGGTAATACCACTTACAAACATACTTGCAAAGACATACCATCCAAATAAGGTTGAGAACCAGTGTGGGTCTACACTCATAATCCAGTCCCAAGACATCATCGATTCTGTATAGATAAAGAATACTAAGAACCCGGCAGCAATTCTAAACGACTTTTTAAAGTTACTGTTATCTTCGGCTGTATCTTGTGCTATAGAAAATTTACGTGAAAAATGACGGTACAAACTCCACCCTGCTATAAATACCAAGCCTCTAATGATGAACCAAGGTAAATTTAAGAAACTTGATTTTCCTTGAATTAGTTTATCGTGGGCAACTACCTCTGGATCCATCCATACAAACAAATTATAGTGCCCAATAGTTCCTGAAGCTACGGCTATAGCAAGTACAATTAAAGCACCTGGTAACAAATAGGCGGTAATCCCTTCCATAACCCTAAACAATACTGGAGACCATCCAGCTTGTGAGGCAATTTGAATGGCATAAAACGCCAATACCCCTAAAGCGATCATCATAAAGAAGAATGCTGCAACGTACAGGGCAGACCAAGGTCTGTTAGCAATTTGATGCTGTACGTGCTCCACATGCTTTTTGTGAGCATCTGCTCCATTATGGGCATCATCTGCATGGGCATCGGTAGCGTGAGCATCGTGTGATGGTGCTGCATGTGCAGCTGCTTCATCATGGCCTCCGCCATGATGTGCTCCTTCCGAAGCAATCAAATGCTCTACTTCTTCAAAAGATTTATGAGATGTCATAAAACCATATCCAACACCTAACAGGCCTAAAACCATTAGTATGATAGAAGATGTCTTTAATTTATTTGAAAATGTGTACATATCTATATAATCTTATTCTTCTTACTTTTCTAAATCTGCTTTTAATTTCAATACGTATGAAACTACTTGCCAGCGTTCTTCTTCGTTTAATTGGTTCGCATAACTACCCATAGCGTTTTTACCATAATATATAGTGTGGTAAATACTACCAGCGGTTATAGCTCGACCAGCATCATCATAACTAGGAATACCTAATATTTTTTCACGCTTCACCAAGTTGCCTTGTCCATCGCCTTTGTTGCCATGACAAATACCACAATAAATATCATAAAGTTCTTTACCTCTTACTAAATCCACTTGTGTTGAATCTAATGGATTGGCTAATGTCGCTTTGGCTAATTCAAACCCTTCGGTAGTATTCGCTATATCAAATGGTATATGTCCTCTAGCGATAGAACCTTCTGCTGGTAACTGCGCTTCAACACCGTTACGGAAAGCGGCTTCTCCATAAGTTTCGTATCCTACAGATTCATACATGTTAGGCATGAACTGATAATTTGGTGCAGTATCTTTTTTACATGACACAGCCACAAATACGACTGCTATTACTAATATCTTAATTAAGCTTCTCATCTCTTTATTAATGCGCTTTATCAATTAAATTTACTTCTACAGCTCCAGTTTCCTTAAGCAAGTCTTCTAGTTCTTTTTCATTACCGTTTACAGCAATCTCCATTAAAAAGTGGTCGTCTGTAGTTCTTGGGTCTGGGTTTTCTGCCTTCTTAAATGGCCACATTCTACTACGTAAATAAAATGTAATAACCATTAAGTGCGCCGCAAAAAACACGGTCATCTCAAACATAATAGGCACAAACGCCGGCATGTTCTCTAAATAGCTAAAACTTGGTTTACCACCTATGTTTTGTGGCCAGTCTTCAATCATAATGAAATTCATCATAACAATTGCAACTGTTAAACCAACTAGTCCATACATAAAAGAAGTAATGGCTATTCGTGTTGGCGCCAATCCCATAGCTTTGTCTAGCCCGTGAACTGGAAATGGTGTGTATATTTCTTCTATATGATGTCTCTCTGCCTTAACTTTCTTTACGGCAGACATCAGGATGTCGTCGTCGTTATAAATAGCGTGAATTACTTTTGAAGCTTCCATATGCTACTTTTAGTTTTTTGGTTCGTTATTAGTACTTCCAGAGGTTCTTGCATCGGCACCTGTTCCCACAAGGCTTTCTCCTGCTTCTCTTAATTTCTTATATCTTTCTCCTGAAGATTTTAAAATTGTTTTAACCTCTGCTTGCGCAATTACCGGGAATGTTCTTGAATATAACAGGAACAATACAAAGAAGAATCCTATAGTTCCAATAAATATTCCTATATCAACAAACGTTGGAGAGAACATGGTCCATGATGATGGTAAGTAATCTCTGTGCAATGACGTAACAATAATTACAAAACGCTCAAACCACATTCCTATATTTACAACAATAGAGATGATAAATGAGAACATGATGCTTGTTCTTAGTTTCTTAAACCACATGAACTGTGGTGAGAACACGTTACAGGTCATCATGGCCCAATAAGCCCACCAGTAAGGCCCTGTTGCTCTGTTTAAGAACGCATATTGTTCGTACTCTACTCCAGAATACCATGCAATGAACAACTCGGTAATATAAGCTACACCCACTATCGAACCAGTAATCATGATCACGATGTTCATTAATTCGATGTGCTGTACTGTTATATAATCTTCTAGGTTACACACTTTACGCATAATAATAAGTAAGGTGTTTACCATAGCAAATCCAGAGAATACCGCGCCAGCAACGAAATATGGTGGGAATATAGTGGTGTGCCATCCTGGTATAACCGATGTAGCGAAATCGAACGATACAATAGTGTGTACCGAAAGTACTAATGGTGTTGCTAAACCTGCAAGTACCAAAGATACTTCTTCAAAACGTTGCCAGTCTTTAGCACGACCGGACCAACCAAAACTTAATAAAGAATAGATTTTCTTTTGGAATGGTTTTACGGCTCTATCACGAATCATTGCAAAATCTGGTAATAATCCCGTCCACCAGAATACTAACGATACCGATAAATAGGTAGAAATTGCAAATACGTCCCAAAGTAATGGCGAGTTAAAGTTTACCCAAAGTGACCCAAATTGGTTTGGGATTGGTAATACCCAGTATCCTAACCATGGACGACCCATGTGGATGATTGGGAACAACCCTGCTTGAACAACTGAGAAGATAGTCATCGCTTCCGCAGAACGGTTAATAGCCATTCTCCATTTTTGACGGAACAATAATAGCACGGCAGAAATAAGCGTTCCTGCGTGACCAATACCTACCCACCAAACAAAGTTAGTAATATCCCAGGCCCAACCTACGGTTTTATTTAAACCCCAAGTTCCAATACCTGTAGATATCGTATAAATGATACATCCAATTCCCCAAAGAAAAGCAGCTAGTGCAATACCAAAAACTATCCACCATTGTTTATTTGCTTTTCCCTCTACAGGTTTTGCTACATCCACAGTAACGTCGTGGTATGATTTTTCGCCTGTAACTAAAGGTCTTCTAATAGGTGCTTCGTAATGAGACGCCATAATTATATAATTGATTCTTTAATTTAGATTTATGCTTCTGTTGTATTTCTCACTTTGGTTTGGTACATCACGTTTGGTTTTGTTCCAACGTGTTCCAATAAGTGGTACATACGGTTATCTTCTTTAAGTTTTGCAACTTTACTATCCTTATCGTTAATGTCTCCAAACACCATCGCTCCATTGCCACAAGCTGCAGAACAAGCCGTCTGAAATTCACCATCCTTAATTTCTCTTCCATCGCGTTTCGCATCAAGGATTGTTTTTTGTGTTTTTTGAATACACATCGAACATTTTTCCATAACACCACGTGAACGTACTACAACATCTGGGTTTAATACCATACGTCCTAAATCGTCGTTCATATGATAATCGAACTCATCATTGCCATTGTATAAGAACCAGTTGAAACGACGTACTTTATACGGACAGTTGTTCGCACAGTATCTCGTACCAACGCAACGGTTATAAGCCATATGGTTTTGGCCTTGACGACCGTGTGACGTTGCTGCTACTGGACAAACTGTTTCACAAGGTGCGTGGTTACAGTGCTGACACATAACTGGCTGGAAGGCCACTTGAGGATTTTCTGAAGCATGCTCCATTTCTCCAAACTCACTTAACGAGCTTCCTAAACCAGAGATATTTTCTTTTTTCTCATCATCTCCTTCGAAAGAGTCTTCAGAGGAGTAATATCTATCAATACGTAACCAATGCATATCACGGCTACGACGTACTTCTGTCTTACCTACAACTGGCACGTTGTTTTCAGAATGACATGCAATAACACATGCTCCACAACCTGTACAAGCATTCAAATCGATAGATAGGTTAAAGTGATGCCCTATTGAGCGATCGAACTCATCCCATAAATCAACTTCAGGAGAGGTTACCGGTGTTTCTTCGTGGTTTAATGAAACCACAGGAACTGCATTCCAGTGTGCTTTATCTTTAGTATTGAATATCTCTAATGTAGTTTCCTTAACAATATCGCCACGTCCCATTAAGGTATTGTGCAATTGTACACAGGCAAACTCATGTTCCCCTCCAACAGCTTCTACTGTAACGTCTTGAACATTACTGAAGTTTTGGTATAAAGGGTAAGCATTAACACCTACTTGCATTTCAGACTTACATCCTTTGGTTTTTCCGTAGCCAAATGCCAATCCTACCGAACCTTTAGCTTGTCCTGGCTGAATGATAACTGGCACCGTTACGCTAACACCATTAACTGTTACTTTAGCGTAATTACTGTTTAATGCACCATTAGCCACATGAATATTGGTTAAACCAAGAGCTTCAGCGTCTGCTTTTGAAACTGTTAAATAGTTATCCCAAGATGTTCTTGTAATAGGATCTGGGAATTCCTGTAACCAAGGGTTGTTAGCTTGTTGCCCATCACCCATACCTGTTTTAGTATATAAGGTTAAAGCTAAGCCATTAGCAGCCTTTGCTGAAGACACTAAAGCTTGAGCTGCGTTAGACGCTACTGCTTCTTGTGCTTCTTCTACTGTATTTGAAGTTGTTGCTTCTTCGGTTTCTGTAGCAATATTCCCTACATAAATACCATCATGCAACGCTTGGTTGAAAGAGCTTCCTCCTAAGATAGTTGCTCCCCAAGCTTCTTTTATATAATCGTGATATGAACTGTCATTTCCAGTCCATTTTAATAAAGTCTCTTGAAATTGTCTTGTATCGAATAACGGACGGATGGTTGGTTGCGTTAAGGCATAGTGACCTTTTTTCAACTCAACATCGCCCCAAGACTCTAGATAGTGTGGCGCTGCAGCAATGTATTGTACTTCTGAAGCTGTTTCGTCTTCTTTCATTGAGAAGGCCACAGATAGTTTAGTCTGCTTTAAACCTTCAACAAAATCGGCTGCATTAGGCAAAGTATACACTGGGTTAACACCACTCATAATGATAGCTCCTATTTTACCAGCTTTCATATCGGCTACTAATTGGGCTACCGCTTTATCGTTACCTTGTCTTGTTTTTACAGGTGTTTTTGGATCGAATGCTTTACTAGCTAAAGCTTCGTTAATTTCAAACACAACAGTTTGTGCATTCACATCCTGAATACCAGTAATAACAACCCCTTTGCTTCCTGCCTTTTGAAGTTGTGAAGCCGCACTTGCAACAGCAGCTTCTACAGCTTCTGGCAATTCAACAGCAACATTCTTCCCTGTTATTAAACTGTGTAATTTTGCCAAAGCCAATTTTTGTTGACTTGGTGTTAATGGCACACGCTTGTCGGCATTTGCACCAGTTAACGACATATTAGATTCAAATTGAATATGGCGTGACATTTTACCATGATCTGGTATTCTATTTTTAGAGTACCCAGCATCAAAACCACCGCCTTGCCAATCGCCTAAGAAATCGGCACCAACAGAAACAATGGTCATGGCCTTAGAGAAATCGTAATTCGCTAATCCACGTTCACCATATTTAGCTTGGAAAGCTTCTAAAGCTGCAGATTCTGAAATTGCATCATAAACAACGTGACGCACATTACCATATTTTTCACTAAACTCAGCAATCAACTTACTAGTTGAAGGGCTTGCAAAAGTCTGTGTTAACAACACAATAGTTTCATTTGCAGCAGCTATATCATTTAATTTTGAAGTTGTTTCAGCATCAAACTCATCCCAAGTAACCGATTCGCCGTTTTTTCTAGGTCCTTGAACCCTTAAACTATCGTACAACCCTAAAACAGACGCATTAACCCTAGCATTGGCATTACCGTTAGCTAAAGTGTTATTTTCTATTTTAATTGGACGACCTTCACGTGTTTTAACCAATACGCTAGCAAAATCAAATCCATCTGCAATAGTAGTTGCATAATAGTTTGCCACACCAGGAATTATCTCGGTAGGCTGAACTACATAAGGTATTGATTTTTTAACAGGGCCCTCACATGCCGCTAAAGAAGCTGCTGCTGTGGTAAACCCAACATATTTTAAGAAATCGCGTCGTGTTGTGGAAGTCGCTTCCAATGTATCTTTATCTCCTAAAAATTCATCGGTAGGAATTTCTTCTACAAACTCGTTTTGTTTTAGCGTCTCAACAATTGAGCTATTCTCGTTTAGCTCTTCAACACTTTTCCAGTATTTCTTGTTTGATGACATATTATATAATTGAATTACTTCTTAATTAATTTTTAACACTTCGACTACGCTCAGTGTGACAATCTATTTGTTATTAATAGTGACACTTACCACATTCCAGACCACCCATTTGAGCAGCTGTTAAATTCTCTACACCATACTTCTTAGAAAGTTCTTCGTGAATCTTTTCGTAATAAGCGTTGTCTTTCACCTTCACATTTGTTTCTCTATGACAGTTTACACACCACCCCATTGTTAATGGCGCATGCTGATATAATACTTCCATAGTTTCAACTGGGCCATGACAAGTCTGACATTCTACACCAGCTACCGAAACGTGTTGTGAGTGGTTAAAATATACAAAGTCTGGCAGATTATGGATACGCACCCATTTTACCGGTTGTGACTCTCCTGTATATTTCTGGTCTGCATCACTCCATCCTGCAGCAGCATATAGTTTTTGTATCTCACCATCGTAAAACTCTTTGGTATGCTCTACTGAAGTCTCTCCATTATATTCGTAAATGGATTTGTGACAGTTCATACAAACATTTAATGATGGAATACCAGATGTTTTACTAACACGAGCCGAAGAGTGACAGTATTTACAATCGATACCATTATCGCCTGCGTGGATTTTATGTGAAAAATGTATTGGTTGCACTGGTTGATAACCTTGATCGACACCTACCTGCATTAAATAGCCATACACATAATAAGCACTGGTTAACAAAAAGAATATGGCCAACACCAACATTAAAAATTGGTTTTGCACAAAAGCTTTCCAAAGCGGCGTTCTTTTAGTTTCTTCTGGCAATGCTATATCTTGGGCTTCAGCAAAACGACGCAAGGTCTTATTCACCAAATACAAGCCCAAAGCCAATAGCACAAATAGTATGGCTAAGGCCCCTAAGATTATTTCATTGGAAACCCCTCCAGATGTTGTCGCTGTTTGTCCAGCCGTTTCTGTTCCTGGCGCAGGTGTTGGTGGTGCTGCTTTTTCCTGAGCCGTATAGGCCAAAATATTATTCAAATCATCATCAGACAACTGTGGAAACGCAGTCATTGCCGTCTTGTTATACCTATTAAACACATCGTTGGCATACGCGTCTCCAGACTTAATAAGTGCAGAACTATTACGCACCCAAGCATAGATCCATTCCTTATCCAAACCTTGCTCATCTGCCAAACGCTGTTCAATATGGCGTAATTTAGGCCCAGTCATATCTTTATCAAGATTATGACAAGCGGCACAGTTTGTATTAAACAAGGATTTTCCTTTTGCAGGATCGCCTTCTTGTGCAGAAAGGGTTGTTGCAAATGCTAATAAAACAATAAAGCCAAAACGAAGTAAGCTGTCGCTTAATTTACGGTAATTTACCTGTATCATATTTTTGGTTAAATTAACTTCTTTACTTTGGTATGATTTTTTCATTAATAGAACAAAAAAAACACACTTCAAAAAATCTGTCGCAAAAGTAATATTTAAAGTCGATTTTAGAAATGTTACAGAACTGTTAATTGTTAATTTAGAAAAATTCTAAATAACAAAAAAGTCTACATTTACGTTAATATCGTATACATTTGTATAAATAATTCCATCACATGAAATCATCACTGTTCAAGCCCACACTACTTATAGCAATAACTTGCTTTATTACAATTAATTACACTAATGCCCAACAGGGACAGGTGGTATTAAACCAAGACCGTACTATTAATTCTTTATTGGAATTAAAGAAAGAAATGAATAAAAACAGTGATGATTATTACAAAATTCAAATCTATTCTGGAGACAGAAATGGTGCTCAAAAGGCCCAAAAAGAATTTAAAGAGGCTTTTACCGATTGGAATCCAACCGACATCTACGAGCCACCTAACTTCAAAATTTGGGCGGGAAACTTTAAAACACGCTTAGAAGCAGATAGGGCCTTAAAGCAAATTAAACAGGAATTCCCAAGTGCTTTTATATTTAAGCCCAAGGCAAAAAATTAATGTAGCCATTACATTAGCTATTGAATTATCACTAGATATTCAACAACTATTAGAAAGCAAAAAAGTGACCATTAGGTCACTTTTTTATTATTCTATAATTGAATATTTCTGTTTATTTCAACTTCTTCTTAACCTCAACTTGCTGGAAGGCTTCAATAATATCACCTTCTTTAATATCGTTGTAGTTTTTAACCTGCATACCACAATCGTAGCCTTTGCTCACTTCCTTAACATCGTCCTTGAAACGTTTCAACGAAGATAATTCACCCGTAAATACCACGACACCATCTCTAATTAATCGGATACTAGAACTTCTATATATCTTACCATTGGTAACCATACATCCAGCAATGGTTCCGATTTTAGAAATCTTGAAGGTTTCCCTTATTTCGGCTGTACCGGTAATTTCCTCTTTAAGTTCTGGAGACAACATGCCTTCCATCGCATCCTTAAGATCGTTTATGGCATCATAAATAATAGAATAGGTTCTAATATCTATTTCTTCCTTATCGGCCAGACTTCTGGCATTACCCACAGGTCGCACGTTAAACCCAACTATAATAGCATCTGATGCCGAAGCTAACAACACATCACTTTCGGTTATGGCTCCTACACCCTTATGCAAGATGTTTACCTGAATTTCTTCTGTTGATAATTTTTGGAACGAATCGGTTAGTGCTTCTACAGAACCATCCACATCACCTTTAAGGATAATGTTCAACTCTTGGAAATCTCCTAAAGCTATACGACGGCCTATTTCATCTAAGGTAATATGACGTTGTGTCCTTACAGATTGTTCACGTTGTAACTGGGCACGTTTGGTCGCTATTTGCTTCGCTTCGCGTTCATCCTCAAATACATTAAACTTGTCACCTGCTTGTGGCGCACCGTCCAATCCTAATATGGACACTGGCGTAGATGGCCCAGCTTCTTTTACATTATTACCACGTTCGTCGTGCATTGCTTTTACCTTACCACTATGCTGACCTGCCAATACATAATCACCAACACTTAGGGTTCCTGCCTGTACTAATATAGTAGATACATACCCACGACCTTTGTCTAAATAAGCTTCTACTACAGTTCCTATTGCTGGTTTATTTGGGTTGGCTTTCAATTCTAATAATTCAGCTTCAAGCAATACTTTCTCTAAAAGCTCCTTCACTCCAGTTCCCATTTTGGCTGAAATATCATGCGATTGGATTTTACCACCCCAATCTTCCACCAACAAATTCATATTGGCCAAACCTTCTTTAATCCTATCTGGATTAGCATCTGGCTTATCAATTTTATTTATAGCAAATACAATAGGCACGCCTGCTGCTTGCGCATGAGAAATAGCCTCTTTGGTTTGTGGCATAATATCGTCATCGGCAGCAACTACTATAATAGCTAAATCGGTTACCTGAGCTCCACGGGCACGCATTGCGGTAAACGCTTCGTGACCTGGAGTATCTAAAAATGCTATTTTCTGACCATCAGACAGTTGTACACCATAAGCACCTATATGCTGTGTAATACCACCAGATTCCCCAGCAATTACATTTTCTTCACGTATGTAATCCAAAAGAGACGTTTTACCGTGGTCTACGTGACCCATTACGGTTACAATAGGCGCTCTTGCCTCTAAATCTTCTGGTTTATCTTCTACCTCTTCAATAGCTTCTTCGATATCTGCAGTAACAAACTCTACTTTATAACCAAATTCCTCTGCTACTATAGATAAGGTTTCTGCATCCAATCGTTGGTTCATGGTTACCATCATACCTAAAGACATACATGCCGAAATAATCTGGGTAACAGAAACATCCATCATTGTTGCTACTTCGCTGGCAGTTACGAATTCGGTAACCTTAAGAATCTTACTTTCTGCAGCTTGTTGTTCTTGATCGAGTTGCGATTGTTCTCTATGTTGATCTCTTTTATCTCTTCTATATTTGGCACCTTTACCTTTTGCCGATTTACCCTGAAGTTTTTCAAGTGTTTCACGCACTTGTTTTTTTACATCTTCTTCACTAGGCTCTTCTTTTACAATACTACGACGCCCCTGACCTGGTTTTCCTTTAAACCTACTACCTGGTCTATCAGCTCTTTGTCCTGCTCCTCTGTTTTCTGAAGGGCTAGCCACTTTACTAATACGACGACGTTTCTTTTTATTCTTGGAGTCGTCTTTGTCGACCTTTTTATCTTCTTTCTTCTTCTTTGGCTTATTAAACTGGGATAAATCAATCTTATCTCCAGCTATTTTAGGCCCGGTTAACTTTTGGTATTTTGTTTCTACCTTTTCTTCTGTTATAGGCGCTCCTTCTACTGGAGCTGCTTTTGCGGCTGGTTTCTCAGGTTTCTCAGCCTGCTTTTCTTTTACAGGTGCCGGCTTAGCTTCTTTAACAGGCTCTTCTTTTTTAGGCTCTGGCTTAGGCGTAGGTTTAGCTTCTTCCTTAGGTGCTTCTTCCTTAGGCGGCTCAACAACTTCTTCCTTCTTAGCAACAGGTTCTTTAGCTACTTCTTTTTTAGGGTTAAGATCTATTTTACCAACAGTCTTAGGTCCCGAAAGGGTTTTAGTTGCTTTTACAACTTCTTCTTTTTTGGCTAATTCTTTTTGCTTTTCTTCCAGTTCACGCTCACGCTGCTCCCGCAATAAATCTTTTTCTTTTTGTTTTGCCTCACTAACTTCTAAGGATGCTATTTTTTTACTAGCATCTGTTTCAAATTCATTAGAGAGAATTTGATAAACTTCTTCAGAAATTTTTGTTGTGGGACGCTTTTCTATTTCCACGCCTTTAGAATCTAAAAATTCTACTGCGCGGTCCAAAGAAATATTAAGTTCGCGTAATACTTTATTTAATCTAATTGTTTCAGCCATAAATCGCCTTTAAAATACTCAAATATATCTATAATACTGTTTCAATCATACATTGAACAGCTTTTAATCTTCAAATTCTTCTTTTAAAATTCTAACAACTTCTTTAATGGTTTCTTCTTCCAGGTCGGTTCGTTTTACAAGATCTGCAACTTCTTGCTCTAATACGCTCTTAGCCGTATCTAAACCTGCCTTACTGAATTCTTCAATAATCCAAGAATCGATTTCATCAGAGAATTCACTTAACTCAACATCTTCTTCTGCACCTTCCCTAAAGACATCAATTTCGTAACCAGTTAACTGCCCAGCTAATCTAATGTTATGTCCACCGCGACCAATAGCTTTACTTACCTCTTCAGGTTTTAAAATCACTTCGGCACGTTTGTTCTCTTCATCTATTTTTATTGAAGTAACGCGTGCCGGACTTAATGCCCTTGTGATAAAAAGCTGAAGGTTATTGGTATAATTAATAACATCGATGTTTTCATTACCCAATTCACGTACTATGCCATGAATTCTAGACCCTTTCATTCCAACACAGGCACCTACAGGATCTATTCTGTCGTCATAAGAATCTACAGCTACTTTTGCTTTTTCGCCTGGAATCCTTACCACATTTTTAATGGTTATAAGTCCGTCGAAAACCTCAGGGATTTCCTGCTCGAACAATTTCTCCAAAAATGCTGGAGAGGTTCTGGACATGATAATAGCCGGTTTTGCTCCTTTAAGCTCAACACTTTCAATAACACCCCTAACATTATCCCCTTTTCTAAAGAAATCTGATGGAATTTGTTTGTCTTTTGGCAACACAATTTCATTGCCTTCATCATCCAACAAAATAACTGCCCTATGACGAATATGATGTACTTCGGCCGTATAAATTTCTCCAATTAAGTCCTTAAATTGCTTATAGATTATAGTATTATCATGTTCGTGAATTTTAGAGATTAGGTTTTGACGTAACGCTAGAATGGCACGTCTTCCTAAATCAATTAATTTCACTTCTTCAGACACATCTTCCCCAACTTCAAAATCTGGTTCAATTTTACGGGCTTCAGATAACGATATTTCCTGGTTTGGATCTTCTACTTCACCATCGGCAACCACCACCCTATTTCTCCATATCTCCAAATCCCCTTTATCTGGGTTTACAATAATATCAAAATTATCATCGTCGCCATATTTCTTTTTTAAGGCACTTCTAAAAACATCTTCCAAGATGGCCATTAAGGTTACACGATCTATTAATTTATCGTCTTTAAATTCTGAAAAAGACTCAATTAACGCAACATTTTCCATAACGCTTTACTGAATTAAAATTTAATCATAACTTTTGCTTCTACAATATCTTCATAAGCAATACTGGCTTGCTTCTTAACAGTTACTTTACCTTTACCAACCGGCTTAGGCTCTCTAACTTTCCATTCTAATATAATATTTTCATCGGTTGCATTGGTTAAAGTGCCTTCTATTTTTTCTGTAGCAGTCTTTAATCCCAATATCCTATTAATATGTTTTTTATACTGTCTTTTGTTTACTAAAGGCGATGTTGCACCTGCCGACATAACCTCTAAAGAAAAGTCTTGTTCCTCCCGGTCTAAATTATGCTCAATGGCACGACTTATAAACATACAATCTTCCACTTTTACGCCCGTATCCCCATCAATGATAATTTTAATTTTATTATCGCTGGAAATGGTAAAGTCGATAAGGAACAAATCGTCCCTTTCGGCTAAGGCTTTATTCAATAAGCTTTCAACAGTGGTATTAAACATTTTTAGTATAAAAAGAGGGGACTTCCCGTCCCCTCGATATTTAATTTTTTCCTTTCAACGCTGCAAATATATAACTTTTTAGTTAATTATTATACAGATTGCTAATGAAATAAAAAAATCCCGCCCTTTTGTAAGACTGGACTTTTCACCTACACCTACTTATACCTCGATATGTGATAGGGCCATACCTACAAGACTTCCTTTCCTTCGTCTACGGTCTAGTTAAACTGGCTCAGCGGAAGCTTTTCCCCTTTCAAACTTCTATAAAAAGAAAAAGCTCCCTACCATAAAGTAAAGAGCTTGTCAAAATTTTGTTGGCCTACTAGGGCTCCCCTCTCTTCGTCTGTGCTCAGGGCAAACTCGCTCGGGACAGGCTTCTCGCCATACAGGCTATTTAAAAGAAAAAGCTCCCTACCATAAAGTAAAGAGCTTATCAAAATTTTGTTGGCCTACTAGGGCTCCCCTCGACTACGCTCGGGACAGGCTTCTCGCCATGCAGACTATTTAAAAGAAAAAGCTCCTTACCATAAAGTAAAGAGCTTATCAAAATTTTGTTGGCCTACTAGGGCTCCCCTCGACTACGCTCGGGACAGGCTTCTCGCCATACAGGCTATTTAAAAGAAAAAGCTCCCTACCATAAAGTAAAGAGCTTATCAAAATTTTGTTGGCCTACTAGGGCTCGAACCTAGACTCTTCTGGACCAAAACCAGACGTGTTGCCAGTTACACCATAGGCCAATACCTATTTGAGGGTGCAAATTTAGCACAAAGTTTTATTTGCACAAGATTTTTTTTGAAAAAATAATTGTAAAAACTTAACGTTTACTTAAAAATAGCAGTAATAGCATATTTATTGTTAAATTCGCCATGCCAAAAAACGCAGATATTTATGACACATTTCAACTTTAAAAAATGGAACACTATCCTAGGCTGGTTTTCTTTTTTAATAGCGCTTATAACTTACAGCCTTACTGTTGAACCCACAGTAAGCTTTTGGGATGCAGGGGAATATATATTAACCTCATCGAAACTCCAGGTGGGACACCCTCCAGGAGCTCCATTGTTTCAAATGTTAGGCGCCTTTTTCTCATTGTTTACTTTTGGTAATAACGAACTTGTTGGCTGGATGCTGAATATGATGAGCGCTGTAGCTAGTGCCTTTACCATTCTATTCATGTTTTGGACCATTACCTTATTACTTAAAAAACTGGTTGTTAATAACAGTGATTTAAGCCCACAAAAAGGTATAGCTATTATAGGGAGCGGTTTAGTTGGCAGTTTGGCTTTTGCCTTCACCGATTCGTTTTGGTTCAATGCTGTAGAAACCGAAGTGTATGCCATGGCTACCTTGATTATGTCTGTATTATTTTGGCTAGCCCTACGTTGGGAACAAGATATGGATAAGCCCAGAGGCAACAGGTGGCTCGTTTTAATTGCCTTTATTATAGGCCTGTCTTTTGGTGTTCATTTTATGGGATTATTAACCATTCCTGCTATTGGGTTGATTTATTATTTTAAAAATTACAAAACCATCACCATAAAGAATTTTATTATTGCCAATGCCGTGGCCATTGCCATCTTATTATTCATTTTTAAATTATTGGCACCCAATATTCTTAAGTTTTTTAGTGCTTCGGAACTGTTTTTTGTAAACTCCATAGGACTTCCTTTTAACTCTGGATCCATTATTGCCGGCATTGTATTGATTGCCATTATCCACTACGCCCTTAAATACACGAGAAAGAAACAATACATTCACCTAAACACTGGTGTGTTGTGTTTAACCTTTGTGATTATTGGGTTTTCCACCTGGTTAATGTTACCTATTCGAGCCAATGCCAATGTGGTGATTAATGAAAATAATCCGTCGAGTGCTCGAGAGCTATTGGCTTATTATAACCTAGAACAATACCCAGAAACCCATTTGTTTTATGGCCCATTGTTTACCGACCAATTTGCGTATTTAGATGAAAAAAATCCATTTGTGGACGATAAGCCTAAATACGAAAAAGACGAAGCCAAAGGCGAGTATGTTATCGTAAATGACTATAAAAACGCAAAGCAAAACTACAACTCAAAGCATGCTGCCATTTTACCGCGTATGTGGAGTCCAGAACATGCCGAAAATTACATGATGTTCTCTGGCTTTTTAGATTTTAAAGTAAATACGCTTAGTGTACAAAACAGGTACTACAATATGGCTAGAAATGCTGGTGCAAGCGAAGAAGAAGCCAACAATTTTGCATTAAACCAAGTTATAGAATATAAATCCCAAATCAATGATTTTAAAAATCAAATAGCACAAGGCCAAGTAGACTATGAAGATTATAACAATTTCCTCAAAAAGGAAAAAAGTTTATTAGATATTGAAAAACCCTCTTTGGGCAGCAACATAGCCTACATGTTGGAATACCAATTGGGCTACATGTACTGGCGTTATTTTATGTGGAACTTTGTAGGGCGACAAGACGATGTTCAAGGGCGCTACGACAACCATGGTAATTGGATAAGCGGGATTAAACCTATAGACGAATGGCATTTGGGATTGTCGCAAGAGAACCTCCCCAGTGATGTAAAAGATAACAAAGCTAGAAACACTTATTACTTTTTACCCCTTATCTTAGGGCTTATTGGTTTTTTCTTCCTATTCAATAAGGACAAAAAACTGTTTTGGGTCATGCTGGTTTTCTTCCTATTTACAGGATTGGCCATACAGTTTTATACTAACGTCCGCCCATTTGAACCTCGCGAACGGGATTATTCGGTAGTTGGTTCGTTTTATGTGTTTGCGCTCTGGATTGGGTTTGGTGTATTTGCTATTTATGACGCATTAAAAAAGCATATTCCCCAAAAAATGGCCGCCCCTATAATTACAGTTGTATGCTTAGTATTAGTACCTGGCATTTTAGTGGCCAACAACTGGGACGACCACGATCGGTCTGAAAAATATACCGCCAGGGCCATGGCCAAAAAATACCTGGATTCCTGTGCCGAGAACGCCATTTTATTTACCATTGGCGATAATGACACGTTTGCCCTGTGGTATGCTCAAGAAATTGAAGGCTATAGAACCGATGTACGCGTGGTAAACACCAGCCTATTCCAAACCGACTGGTATATAGACCAAATGAAGCGCAAAGCATACGAAAGTGATCCAATACCATCACAATTAGAACATAAAAATTACCAATGGGGCACCAACGATGTTGTAATGATTGAAGATGTTGTTAAAGACACCCTAGACATAAAAAAAGCATTAAATTTTGTGGCAAGTGACAATACAAGAACCAAGTACAGGTATTTGTTACAACAAGAAGGTATTGATCTCTCACAATACCGGAAACAAGATTTAAATGCCAACTATTTACCTACCTCATTTTTAAAATTACCAGTAAACAAAGCCAATGCTTTAAAGTATGGCATTGTAATGCAGAAAGATGCCAACAAAATGGTAGACACCATTTATCTTAAATTAAGCGGTGGTGCACTTTATAAAAACAGGCTGCTCATGTTGGACATAGTGGCTAATAACGATTGGAAACGTCCAATTTATTTTACTGGCGGTGCTTTTGGTGACGACGATTACATCTGGATGAAAGACTATTTACAATTAGATGGCATGTGCTACAAATTGGTGCCTATACACACCCCTATAGATCGTGCCAATCCGTTTGATATGGGACGCGTAGATAGTGACTTAATGTATGAAAAGGTAATACATTGGGATTGGGGCAATAGTGGCAGTCCAGACATATACCACGATCCCGAAACCCGTAAAAATTCAATTACCTATCGTAGTAATTTAGCTCGATTGATAGAGCAACTCCTCAATGAAAACAAATTGGATAAAGCCGAAGAAATAGCAGACATAGCCATGAAAAACATGCCGGTAGCTTATTTTGGCTATTACACCCTTTTAGAGCCTTATATTAATGCCTATTATGAAGTAGGCAACAAAGACAAGGCCCGTCAATTATTCAAGGATGTGGCTAAAAAATATCAAGAAAACTTGACCTACTACAGCAACTTAAAAGTTGAAAACCAAGAACGTTTATTTGAAGACATTTATACCGACATACAACGCTATAAAGGCCTTTTAGATGTCTTGGTAAAACACGATCCTGAATTTGCTGACACAGAAGGTGATATTTTCAATAATCATTTAAAACTGTTTGATCATTTCTTAGGAGGCGAAGCACCGGAAGAACCAATAACAGATAAAGATTTCCCAACAGATAGTGTACCTATTATAGATTCAACAGAATAAAATATGGGGTTAACACCAGTAAAAACACCTCTTGTAGTAAAAAGGATGTTCCCTAATTATATTTGGGACATCCCTACCACAAGTAAAACCTTGTATCTTACCTTCGACGATGGCCCTACACCTGGAATTACGGAGTGGGTCCTAAAAACATTAGATAGGTATGAGGCCAAGGCCACTTTCTTTTGCATTGGTGCCAATATAGAAAAGCATCCCAAAATTTTTCAGTCTATTTTAAAAGCAGGTCATAGCATAGGCAACCATACCCATAACCACCTTAAGGGGTGGAACACTAAAACCAAAGATTACTTAAGCAATATTGAATTATGTGAAAGGGCTTTGAAAACCCAAGTTCAAGATCCAAGGTTAGGAACTGGAAATAATACGCCTAAAACCGTCAATCTATTTCGTCCGCCTTATGGCAAAATAAAACCCATACAAAGTAAAGCTTTACTGGGTTTGGGCTATAAGATTGTAATGTGGGATGTTTTATCCTTCGATTGGGATAAGACCATTTCAAAAGAAGACTGTTTAAACAACGTTATTTCTAAAGCTACCAATGGCAGCATTATTGTTTTTCACGATAGCATTAAGGCCGCCCAAAACATGCAATATGCCTTACCTAAGGTGTTGGAACATTTTAGTAAAAAAGGATATGTATTTAAGGCCATTGACTAACCCCTTTCCTGGCCCCAAACTCCCAACCTTCAACTTCCAGCCTCCAAACTCCAGTTTGCCGTTTCAATCCCATCAATCTCTTTAAGCCAAAGATGAAATTTGTAGTGTATCGATAAATTATTCAAGACGGTAAATTTCCCTTACCTCATCCATGATTTTAGAAAAGTCAATCTTTAAATCAATTAGCTTACCCGAGTGGATATCAAAAACCCAACCATGAACTGTAATTCCCCTGCCGCGAAATGCCCTTTGCACTTCTGCTGTCTTCACCACATTAATACACTGTTCCTGTACGTTCAATTCAACTAGCCTTTTATAGCGCTCCTCTTCGTCATTAATAGCATTCAACTCTTCCCTATGGGTCCTATATACATCCCTAATATTCCTTAACCAAGGGTTAAGTATTCCCAAATCCTGCGACCGCATCGCTGCCTTTACCCCACCACAAAAATAATGTCCGCACACCACAACATGCTTTACCTTAAGATGCAGCACAGCATAATCTATTACAGACATGGCACTCAAGTCGGTATTAGGTACCATATTCGCAATATTTCGATGCACAAATACTTCTCCTGGAGCAACCCCCATTAATTCTTCGGCCGTTACCCTACTATCGGAACAACCTATATATAAAATGTCTGGATTTTGTCCTTTTGACAAGTCGCTAAAGTAATTTGAATCTGTACTTAATTTATTTTGAACCCACGCTTTGTTTCTATCGAAAATGTATTTAATGTCCATTTGTATTGTCCGTTACGGTAAACTCAATTAATAACTGGTTTCACTTTCTATTGGTTCGCCCATAATAAGCCCCAATCACTCTTGTAAAACTATTTCTTTCTTAGATTATCTTTGGGTAATGCTTCACCTAAAGGTTTTAAACATATTGCTGAATAATACCTATCAAGGTATTGGCATCCTGCTCGCCACTTTGGCGCCATTTCATTTCCCCATCTTTGTAAATAATTAGTGTAGGTAACCCTTTCACACGAAGGGCTTCGGCGAGTTCTTCGTTTTTTTCGACATCAATTTTAATTACTTTGGCTTTATCGCCCAGAGCAGCAGCCACATCTCTTAGTACTGCGTGCATCGTAGTGGACTGTTCGTTCCATTCGGTGTAAAAGTCCAATAACACTGGAACCTCCACATCAATTAGTTCACCAAATTTTGACATAAGTATGTGTTTAATAGTCAAATGTACTTATACAAACCTACGTATTTTTTTAATATAATACTGTTTTGGGCCATATAAGTGCGTAAAACCTAATATTTAAGTCTAAATTTAAGAAATTTAGCCACACACACAACAGGGCACACAACAAATATAACATTTCCAGATTTTTAAGCTAAATGGCAAGCCTCTTTCCATAGACCATAACTTTTTAGAATGCTAGAAGTTGGAGATTAGAAGGTTGATGATTATCGAATAATGATTAAAGGTTAACGACAGAGGGTAAAGCCTCTTAATACTTTGTCCCTAATTCTTGGCTCTTGACTCTTGGGCTATTGAGGTATTGGTAATTGATTCTTGGTTCTTTACAATCTTACCAATCTCCCTTCAATGCTAATCAATCTTTTCAACTAAGCATTGGCTACGCCCTTTTTAAGTTCTATAACCGTAATTTCCGGCCAAATTCCAACACGTCCAGGAAAAGCCAAATAACCAAATCCTCTGTTTACATTAATGTATTGCCCCATTGTATCATTATAAATACCAGCCCAATGTTTATACCGCCACTTTACGGGGCTCCATTTAAACCAACCAGGTATTTCAATACCAAACTGCATACCGTGGGTATGACCGCTTAGGGTGAGATGGTAATGGTAATCGTCTTTAACGACCTGTTGGTCCCAATGCGATGGATCGTGGCTCATCAATATTTTAAAGTCATCTTTATCGATATGTTGGGAAGCCTTTTTTAAATCACCTGCTTTTTTAAAGCCTCCAGCACCCCAGTTTTCAACACCTATTAAGGCTAACCGTTGGCCGTCCTTTTCCAAATACCTGCTTTCATTCAACAACAAATCAAAGCCAATACGCTTTTGCAGCTTTTTTAGGTCTTCTAAATTTTTAGCTTTGGCATCGGCAGATTCCCAGCGTACATAATCACCATAATCATGATTACCCAACACCGAAAACAAACCGTCCTTGGCTTTTAACTTACTGAACACCTCTATATAAGGCAATAACTCATCAGACTTGTTATTTACAAAATCGCCGGTAAACAAGACCACATCACTGCCTTGCTCATTAATTAAATCGACACCATACTTCACCTTTTCGATATTATCGAAACTCCCAGAATGGATGTCACTAATTTGGGTTATGCGGTACCCATCGAAGGCCTCGGGCAAATCTTCAAAATGAAGCGTATAATTCAACACTTTATAATTGTACTTGCCCCTATATATACCATACAATATAGAAGCAAACGGCACTGCGGCTAGCCCTAAAGCGATACGGCTAATAAACTGGCGACGGGAAGGAAAATAATTCCCTTTGGCTGTTTCTCCTTCGGTAAAATAGCGGTAGATTGCTAAAGGCACCCTACAAACATCCTCTCCAAGCATCACTATAAGCAACACCATTTTCGGAATTAAAATAGCTATAAAGAATCCAAAGGCATAAGCATGGCTATGCGTAAAGCCATCCCTTCTATTAAAGCCATAATAATGCAAAACAAAGTTACCAATTACAAACACCGTAATCACCCAATACAGAATGTTTAGCCATTGGTTTTTACTTACCGTTCGAAACGCTTGGTAAGCATAAATATCGATAATACTAAAAATGATTATAAAAACAGCCCAACGCAGCATACTCTTTTTTAAGTCAAAGATACAGCATTTAAACACAGTAGTTTAGTGGCTACCTCATTTTAACGATACCTTAAGATTTTGTGTAGAGAAACTAGAAACTGTAAGAGTGCTCATAGCAAAAAGTCTTAGCGCTACAACTTTAGCGGTTAAACTTTCCCTTCTATTTTAAGCAATACCCCTTAAAATATCCTCAATGGTTTCTTTACATGAATAAGACCTTATGGTTTCATCAAAGAATTTATCGCTGTTCATGGGTACAGAGGGGTATTCGTTAACCACTTCTATTTTTGAAGCTGAAACATGAATTTCGGAAAAATCGGCTTGTTTAAATAGCATTGCATTACTCGGTTTTATTCCCCCACCAGGAAGTATCCCTATCGCACCATTTGCCTGTTCCTTTAATGTTGAAAGTAGAGCAACCCCCTTTTCGGCCGAAGCCTCTTGTCCTGATGTCAAGATTCGATTTACCCCCATATCCTTTAATTGCCGCAAAGCCTTTGCAGGGTTTGGCACCCAGTCGAAAGCACGATGAAAGGTAAATGGCAAAGGCCTAGAGAGTTCTACCAGGGCTTGGGTTCGCTCCACATCAACAGTATTATCGTCATGTAATACCCCAGAAACAATACCGGCACAACCTAAGTCTTTACAGATTTGGATATCTTGCTTTATAATATCGAATTCTTCATTCGTATAAGTGAAGTTACCACTTCTGGGCCTAACTAAAATAAATACAGGAATCGACAATGCTTCTGTTACCTGCTTAATAAGTCCATAAGACGGAGTTATACCTCCTACAGCCAATTCTGAACACAGTTCAATACGATGTGCTCCAGCTTGTTGGGCATTCATAGCCGATTGGTATGAGTTGGCACAAACTTCAAGAATCATAATGCTTATACTTTTTGGTTCTAAATTTAGAATGCCAAATTCCGAATTATAAACCACAAATCAAAAATAGTTTTTGTAGTTTTGGTTGTCTTGTCTGTTCAAGCGCAATCAAGAACTATCTTTACTGTGCATGAAGAGACAGTCTGTTTCAATTTAAAATCCTTAGAACACCATGTCTGATAAAAAACGCCTTTTTTTAGTCGATGCCTACGCCTTAATTTTCCGCGGTTATTATGCTTTTATAAAAAACCCGAGAATTAATTCCAAAGGTATAGACACCTCTGCCATTATGGGCTTTATGAACTCGTTATTAGATGTGATAAAACGGGAGCGACCAGACCATTTAGCAGTATGTTTTGACAAAGGCGGCAGTGCCGACCGTGTAGAAATGTTCGAAGCTTATAAAGCCAACCGGGATGAAACACCCGAAGCCATAAAAGTTGCCGTCCCTTACATTCAAGAAATATTAAAGGCCATGCACATCCCCATTATGGTAAAGGAAGGCTATGAGGCCGACGATGTTATAGGAACCCTTTCCAAACAAGCTGAAAAGGAAGGCTACCAAACCTTTATGGTTACTCCAGACAAAGATTTTGCGCAATTGGTTTCAGAACATATATTTATGTACCGCCCAAAATCGTTTGGTGGTGGTTATGAGATTTGGGGCATACCCGAAGTACAAAAAAAGTTTGAAGTAGAGCACCCCGAACAGGTGATTGATTTTTTAGGAATGATGGGCGACTCGTCCGACAATATTCCTGGGCTACCGGGCGTGGGCGAAAAAACGGCCAAGAAATTCATTCAGGCCTATGGCAGTATGGAAAATCTTTTGGCCAATACCCACGAGCTTAAAGGCAAAATGAAAGAGAAAATTGAAGCCAATGCAGAATTGGGTTTGCTTTCCAAAAAATTGGCCCGTATTATGTTGGATGTGCCCGTAACGTTCGATGCCAAGGATTTTGAAATGGAGCACCCCGATATCGAGGCCGTAAAACAGATTTTTCAGGAATTGGAATTTAGGCGTTTAACCGAAAACTTCCTTAAGACCTTTGCTTCTGAAAACAATGAGGCTTCCAGTAACCTTAGTCGCCAAAATTCAAATTCGACTTTAACAGCAGAACAACCAAAAGCTTCAAAGTCTACTTCTGCGGGTGCGGGACAATTTTCGCTATTTGGCGATCCTTCAGATTCTAATGGCCAAAATCAAAATTTAGGGCAGAACACTTCAGCACACACCAGACAAACTACCGAAACTACCTCTCACTTTTACCAAAGCATTACTTCCAAAAAGGCATTGGAATTATTTCTAAAAAAATTAATGCTGCAAAACAGCGTATGTTTCGACACCGAAACTACAGGCATCAACCCTATTACTGCCGAATTAGTTGGTATTGCTTTTTCATGGGAAGCAGGTAAGGGCTATTACATTCCATTTCCAGACAACAAGGAAGAAGCCCAGCAGCTCATCGAACAATTACGTCCGTTTTTTGAAAGCGAGGCTATTGAAAAAATAGGCCAGAATTTAAAATACGACATCAAGGTTCTGGCAAAATATAATGTTACGGTTAAAGGCAAATTGTTCGACACCATGTTGGCCCATTATTTAATTAATCCAGATATGCGCCATAACATGGACGTTTTGGCCGAAACGTATTTAAACTACAGCCCCATTTCCATAGAGACCCTTATTGGAAAAAAAGGCAAAAACCAATTGTCTATGCGCGAGGTTACTATAGACAAGCAAACCGAATATGCGGTCGAAGATGCCGATATCACCCTACAGCTTAAAACCCATTTTGAAAACGAATTGGGCGAAGCCAATACCCAAAAGCTATTCGACGAGATTGAAATCCCCTTACTGCGTGTCTTGGCCGCCATGGAATTGGAAGGTATTAATTTAGATAAAGCCTTTTTAAACTCCCTTTCGGAACAATTGAACAAAGACATTAAAGACTTAGAAACCAAAATTTATACTGAAGCTGGCGAGGAATTTAATATAGCATCCCCTAAACAATTGGGCGAAATTTTATTTGATAAACTTAAATTGGTAGACAAGCCCAAAAAGACCAAAACGGGACAATATTCAACAGCCGAAGATGTATTGAGTTATTTAGCAAAGGACCATAAAATTATACAGGATATACTGGACTTTAGGGGGCTCTCCAAATTAAAGAGCACCTATGTTGATGCACTCCCCAACCAGGTAGAAGCCTCTACGGGCCATGTACATACCGATTATATGCAAACCGTAGCCGCTACGGGTCGGTTGAGCAGCAATAACCCTAACCTTCAAAATATTCCCATTCGCACCGAACGCGGGCGACAAGTGCGCAAGGCCTTTATTCCGCGAAGCGATGAGTACACGCTTTTGGCTGCCGATTACAGCCAGATAGAACTACGTATCATAGCCGCCTTAAGCCAAGAAGAAACCATGATAAATGCTTTTAAACAAGGTGAGGATATCCACGCATCGACCGCTTCAAAAGTATTTAACGTTCCCCTTGCCGAAGTAACAAGAGAGCAACGTAGTAATGCCAAAACGGTAAACTTTGGGATTATCTATGGCGTATCGGCCTTTGGATTAAGCAACCAAACCAGCCTTACCCGCAGTGAGGCCAAGGAGCTTATTGACACCTATTATGCTACATATCCCAAGCTAAAAAGCTATATAAGTACCCAAGTAGATTTTGCCCGCGACCATGGTTATGTACAGACCGTTTTGGGACGCAGGCGCTATTTAAAGGATATTAATTCGCGTAATGCTGTGGTACGTGGTGCCGCCGAACGCAACGCCGTAAACGCCCCCATACAAGGTAGTGCCGCCGATATTATTAAATTGGCCATGATTAATATTTACAACAAGCTACAGGAAGGTGAGTATAAAACCAAAATGCTGTTACAAGTGCATGACGAACTGGTGTTTGATGTGTACAAACCAGAACTGGACGCCATTAAAACCCTGGTGAAAACAGAAATGGAGCAAGCCTACAAGTTGGAAGTTCCACTAGATGTGGATTTAGGTATTGGTCATGATTGGTTGGAGGCGCATTAAAAAATTTAATTATTACAGGAATTGCAATACTTATAATTTGGATACTTAACCAACGAAAAAATAAATGTTCATTATAAATATAACCTACAGAACGGAATTGGAAAAAATCGACCAATTTTTAAACGAACACATTGCGTTTTTAAATGAGCAATATGAATTGGGGAATTTCCTTGCTTCTGGACGAAAAATTCCAAGAACGGGAGGCATAATTTTATCAAATGTTGATTCGAAATTGGAATTAGAAAAAATTATTGAAAAAGACCCTTTCAAAAGTAATGAATTAGCCAATTACGAATTAATTGAATTTGTACCTAGTAAAACCTGTGATGAACTGAATTTTTTGACGAAATAAAAACACGAATACAAAACTGACCCAATCTAAACCCTGCAGCCAAGCTTACTTTAAAACCTGTGTTCAATTAAAAACGCATTTACAATACCATAAAAATAATGCGTAATTTACGTGCTAAACCTAATTTTATTAGGCCTTTACGAGTAACTTTTTCGTATATAGCATAGAATTCAAATACAAGGAATATGAAAAAAATAATTTTAGTAGCCCTATTTAGTATTTTAGTAATAGCCTGTAAGCAATCGCAAAAAAACACTGAAGAAAAACAAGTTAACACCAACAAACCAGAAGCTCAAATACCCAATACAAGCCCAACCATTTATGGAAATTATGTAGACAACAGCTATGCAAAAAAAGCAGAGGGATACGATTGGGTAGCCGTATCGGTCAAACCAATTGGAGATAATTCAATTTCTATTTCTGTACGCTCAAGAGCCGACAAAAAAAAGCCTACCTGTACCTTTGATACCAAAGCATATCAAAAAAACGAACATTCCTATGAAGCGGTATACGATGGAAAGACAATAAGCTTTGACTTTACAGAAGACAGCATATCCATTTCAACCGGAAATACAGAAGACTCAGGTATACTCAACTTCTTTTGCAGTGGGGGCGCTACCATAGGTGGCACCTATAAAAAGATTAGCGAAGATTTAGACGCTCGACAAGTAGACCAAACATCTTTTACTAAACTATTGAATTTACAAAATATTGGGTTCAACATTTCTTCCATTAAAAAAAATGGTAAAAACACACTTACCGTTTTTGCTTTTGGTCTAACCGAACAAGACTATAACGAAACATTCGATATTGCTGGCGAACAAGTTATCGATGCAGAAGTCGAAGACCTTAATGCTGACGGTTCACCAGATCTATTTGTATACACCCAATCCATTGATGGCGATAAATACGGAAATGTTTATGCCTTTTCGGTAAACAATAAAAAATCTATGAGTCAGGTTTATTTTCAGCCAACAGCAGACAACACCAAGATCAACAAAGGTTATAAAGGCCATGATGAGTTTTCAATTGTAGAGACTGTTTTGGTTCAACAATTTCCAGTATATAAAGAAGGCGATACCAATGCCAAACCAACGGGCGGCACCCGACAAGTTTCCTACAAGTTGGTTGATGGTGAAGCCTCTAGAAAATTAGAAGTTAGCAACACGAGTAGCATGCCTTAAGCACGAATAGAATGCGCTTAATCACAGTTACTGAAAACGCGTTAATTTAAGGCCATCAAATAAACCGCTTTCACACAGTGAAATACAAGGACTTTTTAATTAAAAATAATCCTGCCTCACTATTTGGTAATCAAATATATAATCGTAAATTTGCAAACTCTTTTTGAGAGAGGAATGTTTAATCAGAAAATTTAAAAGTGTGGACACATTAAGCTACAAAACAATTTCAGCCAACAAAGCTACTGTAAACAAACAGTGGGTTTTAGTTGATGCTGAAGGGCAAACGCTTGGTCGTTTAGCTTCTAAAGTTGCAAAACTTTTAAGAGGTAAACACAAGCCAAACTTCACACCACATGTTGATTGCGGCGATAATGTAATTGTTATCAATGCAGAAAAAATCAACCTAACCGGAAACAAGTGGAATGACAAAACTTACATTCGTCACACAGGTTACCCAGGTGGTCAAAGAAGTTTAACTGCTACCGAATTGTTTGGAAAAGATCCTGCAAGAGTAGTAGAAAAATCAGTAAAAGGAATGCTGCCTAAAAACAAATTAGGGGCAGATTTATTCCGTAATCTAACAGTTGTTGTTGGTTCAGAACATGCTCATGCAGCACAAAAACCAAAAGCAATTAACTTAAACGAATTTAATTAATGGAAGTAATTCACAAAATTGGCCGTAGAAAGACGGCTGTTGCTCGTGCTTATGTTGCCCCTGGAAATGGGAACATAACAGTTAACAAAAAAGACATAGCCGCTTACTTCACTACTGCTACATTGCAGTATAAAGTAAAGCAACCTTTGGTTATGACTAACAATGATGGCAACTTTGATATTACAATCAATGTATATGGAGGTGGTATTACTGGACAAGCCGAAGCCGTACGTTTAGCGATTTCTCGTGCAATGTGCGAATTAGATGCCGAAAACAGAACCATCTTAAAGCCAGAAGGATTATTAACCAGAGACCCAAGAATGGTAGAGCGTAAAAAATTCGGTCAGAAGAAAGCGCGTAAGAAATTCCAGTTCTCTAAACGTTAAGATCCCGATTTGGAATGTCGTGCTAAGCATAGTCGAAGCATTATCATTTCAGTTAAAACAAAAATTTATAACCAGTTATTGTTGTCCATGACGTTCCGTAAGTTATCGGAAGTCAGGATTTAGTTTAGCATCTAAATGGTTAAGGCGATTTAAAATAATGACCACTTAACCATTGCTAATTCAACAGAACGTAAACTATTACACAAAATGGCAGTAGAAGTAAAAGAACTACTAGAAGCAGGTGTACACTTCGGACACCTTACACGTAAGTGGGATCCCAATATGGCTCCTTACGTATATATGGAGCGTAACGGCATCCATATTATCAACCTTTACAAAACAGCGGCTAAAATTGAAGAAGCTGGAAATGCATTAGCTAAAATTGCAGCATCCGGACGTAAAATTTTATTCGTTGCAACAAAAAAGCAAGCTAAGGATATTGTTGCAGAAAAAGCAACAGCCATTAACATGCCTTACATTACAGAAAGATGGCCAGGTGGCATGTTAACTAACTTTGTTACTATTAGAAAAGCTGTTAAAAAAATGGCTTCAATCGATAGAATGAAGAAAGATGGTACTTTCAATACGTTATCTAAAAAAGAGCGTTTACAAGTAGACCGTTTAAGAGCGAAGTTAGAAAAGAACTTAGGTTCTATTAGTGACATGACCCGTTTACCTGGTGCTTTATTTGTTGTAGATATTAAGCGTGAGCACATCGCGATTAAGGAAGCTCAAAAATTAAACATTCCAATTTTTGCAATGGTAGATACCAACTCAGACCCTCGTCAAGTTGATTATGTTATCCCTGCAAATGATGACGCTTCAAAATCGATCGATAAGATTTTATCTCACGTAACATCTGCAATTGCAGAAGGTTTGGCAGAGCGTAAAGCCGAAAAAGAAGCTTCTGCAGCTGAAAAAGAAGCTCCAAAAGCTAAAAAAGAAGCTAAGAAAGCTGTAGCTGCTGAAGAAGAAGAATAAATAACGTTAACACAACACAAACAAGTCGTTTAATTCTTTTCTCTTGTCCTAAGCTTAGTCGAAGGGTTACTGAAAAACAAATTAAACGACTTTTTTAAATTATAATTAATTATGAGTACTACAGTAAAAGTAACAGCCGCTGAAGTAAATAAATTAAGACAAGCTACCGGTGCCGGTATGATGGACTGTAAAAAAGCCTTAGTTGAAGCTGAAGGTGATTTCGACAAAGCTATCGAGGTACTACGTAAAAAAGGACAAAAAGTTGCAGAAAAGAGAGCCGACAGAGAATCTTCTGAAGGTGCTGCAGTAGCTAAAATCAATGCAGATCAAACTGCTGGTGTTGCCATTGTATTGGGTTGCGAAACAGATTTTGTTGGTAAAAACGAAAACTTTGTGGCATTAGCTAACCAATTAGCAGATATCGCTTTAAACTACAATACTAAAGAAGACTTTTTAGCTGCAGATTTTGGAGGCATTACCGTAGCCGAAAAATTAACTGAGCAAACTGGTGTTATTGGTGAAAAACTAGACATTACAGCGTTTGAAAAATTAGAAGCGCCTTATGTTGGTTCTTACGTTCACATTAACAAAATTGCTGCTTTAGTTGGTTTATCTGCAAAAGTAGATAATGCTGAAACTTTAGTTAAGGATATCGCTATGCAAGTTGCTTCAATGGGAGCCACCACATTATCATACAAAGATTTCGATCCTGCATACATCGCTTCAGAAACTGAAGCTAGAATTGCGGTTATCGAAAAAGACAATGAAGAATTAGCACGTTTAGGTAAAACCCTTAAAAATGTACCAAAATACATTTCTATGGCTCAATTAACTCCTGAAGTTTTAGCGCAAGCTGAAGAAGATGCTAAAGCCGAATTAAAAGCCGAAGGTAAACCAGAGCAAATTTGGGACAGAATTTTACCAGGTAAAATGGAGCGTTTCATTTCAGACAACACCACTTTAGATCAAGAGAAGTGTTTGTTGGATCAAAACTTCATTAAAGACGAAAAGCAAACTGTTGCTAAATATGTTGCTTCTTACGGCGACGTTGAAATCGCTGGTTTCAAACGTGCTTCTGTAGGATAGGCATTAAGTACAATTAAAATATTTAAAACCACCAAGTATAGAACTTGGTGGTTTTTTTATGTCATATGTTTACTGAGTTCAAAACTAGAACTAGATAAATTAATACATTCCATCTTTTTTAATAATCTGCTTATCGTTAAACAGCAAAAAAATGTTTAGTTTTGCACAACCTTGTTTCCGCTCTAGCGGAAATCTCATCACGCATTTATGAAATACAAAAGAATACTCCTCAAACTATCAGGTGAAGCCCTAATGGGGGATCGCCAATACGGGATTGACCCACAACGCTTGGCAGAATATGCACAGGACATAAAAGAAATAACCGAAAAAGGTGTTGAAGTCGCCATTGTTATAGGCGGCGGTAATATTTTTAGAGGCGTTGCTGGCGCCAGTAACGGTATGGACCGCGTACAGGGCGACCATATGGGCATGTTAGCTACCGTTATTAACGGATTGGCTTTACAAAGTGCCCTAGAAGATGCCGGATTAAAAACGAGATTACAAACAGCCATTAAAATCAATGAAGTGGCAGAACCTTTTATTAGGAGAAAAGCTTTGAGCCACCTAAACAAAGGACGTGTGGTTATTTTTGGAGGCGGTACTGGGAACCCGTATTTTACTACCGATTCGGCGGCTGTACTAAGAGCCATTGAAATTGAAGCCGATGTGATTTTAAAAGGCACCCGTGTAGATGGTATTTACAATGCCGACCCAGAAAAAGACCAAACTGCTACAAAATTTAACTTCATTTCTTTTGATGACGTACTAAGAAAAGGACTAAAAGTAATGGATTCCACAGCTTTTACCCTTAGCCAAGAAAATAAATTACCTATCATTGTTTTTGATATGAATAAAAAAGGTAATTTGCTTAAAGTTGTTTCGGGCGAAAATATAGGAACCGAAGTTAATTTGTAAATTGGCGTAATTTTTGAATATATTGACCAAAACTATAAAACAATGGATGATATACAATTTATACTAGATACGACAAAAGAAGCTATGGACAATGCCATAAAGCATTTGGAAAAGCAATTTTTGAACATTAGAGCAGGAAAGGCAAACCCAGCTATGTTGGGTAGCGTCACGGTAGACTATTATGGATCACAAACCCCATTAAGCCAAGTAGCTAACGTTAATACACCAGACGGAAGAACCATTACTGTTCAACCTTGGGAGAAAAGCATGCTTCAGGAAATAGAACGCGCTATCTTATATGCCAACTTAGGGTTCAATCCCATGAATAATGGCGAAACAATTATTATAAACATACCTCCATTGACTGAGGAGCGTCGCCGAGACTTAGCAAAGCAAGCCAAAGCCGAAGCCGAAGACGCAAAGGTGAGTATTAGAACTGCACGTAAGGATGCTAACCACGACATTAAAAAGTTAGATGACGTTTCTGAAGACCTTCAAAAAAATGCCGAAATAGACGTACAAGAAATGACCGATAAGTACGTTAGTAAAGTGGACGATCTTTTTGGGGTGAAGGAACAAGAAATTATGACTGTTTAATAAAAAGCGGCTCAATAGTTTCTACTTCGTTAAGCTATTGAGTCGCTTTTTTTCATTTTACATAACCCATCTAGTTTACTTGCTAATGCTAAGATTTTTTACGTTAATAGTTTTCTTTTTCTTTATCGCATTAGCACAATCACAGTCATTCACCGAAACGGCTAAAGAACCCCAACAAGACTCCATAAAAAAAAGCTCACTTTTAATGAGCCTTGGCAATGGTTACTTCCCTACTAAATATTTCAATGTCGATTTAAGATACCTTATAAAGTTCAATCAATATGAAGGTATTAGAACCGGACTTGGAGGCATCACCAACGACAATTTTTCAAAATGTTACAGAATAAATTCCTATACGGTATATGGCTTTAGGGACCATCGCTTTAAATACAGTGTTGGAGGCGGTTTTAGGATTTCAGAAAAAACCAATACCTGGATTAACCTATCCTACACCAACGATTTACAGGAATCTGGTAGTACTACATTTTTAACCGACGGGCGTTTTTTTCAGTTTTTCGAGCCTCGTTTGCTCAACATAAGCCTATTTCACAAACACATTACCAAAGCAATTACCGTAGAACATGAACTAAGTCCCAAAATATTCACCAAAGCTGAGTTTGCCATAAGTAATATAAATCCAACCTACAGCTACGGATACCATATAAACAACTCAGTAATTAACAGCTTTCACTTAAGTACATTAAAAACCGCTTTACAGTGGAGCCCTTTTAGTAAATTTAAATCCTCCGAAAAAGGTGAAGAAGAAACCAAATCGGCTTATCCAAAATTTACTGTTCAGTATACCAAAAGTTTCAACAAAGTATTTAAAAGTAATCTTAGCTTTTCAAAAGTTGACTTTAAGACCATTTATAAAATAGGCGATGAAAAAGCTACCTTTTCAGAATTCACTTTAGTTTCGGGTATCGCAACAGGCAATACCCCAATTACGCACCTTTACCATGCCTATCCCAATAACATTACCAAGGAAACTATTTTACAACGCTTTTCGGTAGCAGGATTAACAAGTTTTGAGACCATGTACTTTAATGAGTTCTTTTCAGATAGGTTTGCCACATTACAACTCAAGCACTATTTAAAACCCTTTACGGTCTCTCAACGCTACAAACCTCAATTGGTACTAATTACACGCTATGCCATAGGCGACATGAACCACCCAGAAAAACACGAAAACATAACGTTTGGATCACTTAAAAAAGGCTATACAGAATCCGGTTTCGAAATAAACAAACTCCTTTTCGGCTTTGGTTTAAGTTTCACCTACCGCTATGGGGCATACCACTTGCCCGATTTTGAAGATAATATCGCGTTTAAATTTACATTTAACGTAACATTATAAGCTAATTAAGGTTGCTAATACTTTGTTTTTTCTACCTTTGCGCAACTTTATAAGAAAGCATGCTAAAACTTTTAACTAAAGATTTTTGGGACGTCGCGGCTCGCCTGATTTTACGCAATAAAATAGTCATTCTGGTGGCCATTGTTCTAGTGACCCTTTTCTTTAGTATGAAATGGGAAAACATGCGCTTTACCTATACCGAGGCCAATTTATTGCCAAATGACCACGAGGCCAATATTACCTACGACAACTTTTTGAAAACATTTGGTGAAGAAGGCAACCTAATTGTTTTGGGGGTGAAGGACAGTACTTTGTTTTCGGTTGAAAAGTTTAATGCATGGAACAGGCTTTCCGATGGCTTTAAAAAATACGATGAAGTAGAAACTGTAGTTTCCATTAAGGACCTTCAAAAACTAATTAAAGATACCGATAACGAAAAGTTTAAACTTCAACCGTTCATTAAAGATTCCATAAGTTCGTTAAGTGAGCTCAACACCCTTCAAAATGACCTTTTTAATAAATATCCATTCTATGACAACTTTTTGTTTAATGCGGAAACAAAGACCATACGAACAGCCATTTATTTAAAAAAGGATATTGTTAATACCCCTGTTAGAAAAGACTTTATTGTAAAAAACTTAATTCCTGAAATTGAAGCGTTTCAAGACAAAAACAATATTGATGTTAGGGTTTCGGGAATGCCTTACATAAGGACCTTAAATTCACAAAATATTGTAGACGAAATTGGGCTGTTTGTTGGTGTTGCCCTATTAGTAACCTCAATTATCTTCTTTTTCTTTTTTAGATCGTTTAGAGCTACATTCATTTCGCTAATTGTGGTGTGTATTGGAGTTATGTGGACCTTAGGTATTATTGGGTTATTAAATTATGAAATAACCGTTTTAACGGCACTCATTCCTCCACTTATTATTGTTATAGGAATACCCAATTGTATCTTTTTGATTAATAAATACCAGCACGAGGTTAAGCTACATGGCAACAAAGTAAAATCGTTGCAACGTGTTATCACGAAAATAGGCAACGCCACCTTAATGACCAACGTTACCACAGCTTCTGGATTTGCCACATTTATATTAACAGAAAGCAACCTTTTAAAAGAATTTGGTATTGTAGCCTCGCTAAGTATTTTAGCTATTTTTATTTTATGCCTACTTATCATTCCTATCATATATACTTTTTTACCATTCCCAAAAGATCGTCACTTAGAACATTTAAACAAACGCTGGATTGGTGGTTTTGTGAATTGGATGGAGCGTATGGTAAAACATAAACGCATTACCATATATGCTACTTCTGTTGTCTTGTTAATTATTAGTATGATTGGCATCTATCAGATAAAAATATCGGGTAGTTTAATTGAAGACATGCCCAAAAAAACTGAGTTCTTTAAAGACATCCGCTTTTTTGAAGAGGAATTTAATGGTATCATGCCCCTGGAGATAATGATTGACACCAAACGCAAAAAAGGCGTTATGAAATTATCGACCTTGAAGCGCATGGACGAACTTGAGGATTTAATTATTGAAACGCCAGAACTGTCAAAACCCATATCGGTCGTTGGGTTGGTTAAGTATTCCAAACAAGCTTATTACAACGGCAACACCAAGTTTTACCAATTACCATCATCGCAAGAAAACAATTTTATTTTGGCTTATGCCAAAAACTCATCTTCAAACGTCGATCTGTTAAAAAACTTTGTGGACAGTACAGGCCAATATGCTCGTATCACTACGTTTATGAAAGATGTTGGCACCGATAAAATGGAACGTATTCAAGAAAACCTTCAACATAAAATAGATAAGGTTTTCCCTAAAGAACGTTACGATGTTACCATGACAGGTAAAGCATTGGTATTTCAAAAAGGAACTACCTATTTAGTTAAAAATTTAGCCATTTCATTGTCCTTGGCAATCTTTTTAATATCGCTGTTTATGGCCTATATGTTCCGTTCGGGACGTATGATTATTGTCTCCCTTATCCCCAACCTATTACCCCTATTGGTTACTGCTGGTTTAATGGGTTATTTGGGCGTACCTATAAAACCATCTACCATATTGGTATTTAGCATTGCTTTTGGTATTTCGGTAGACGACACCATTCACTTTTTAGCAAAGTACCGCCAGGAACTTCAAGCCCACAACTGGAAAATTAAAACTTCGGTTTATGGGGCACTACGCGAAACAGGAGTGAGCATGTTCTATACCTCCATAGTACTGTTTTTTGGGTTCTCGGTATTTACCATTTCCAGTTTTGGAGGCACCGTAGCATTGGGAGCCTTGGTTTCTGCAACATTATTATTTGCTATGTTGTCTAATTTACTATTGCTACCCTCGCTATTATTATCGTTAGAACGCAGTATTGCCAATAAAAAAGTGTTAAGGGAACCTTCCATAAACATTATTCCAGATGAAGAAAAAGAGGAGCAAGAAGACCTGTTTAAATAATTAAGCAAGATTAAAGAAGTTTAACCCGCATCTTTAACTAGAATTTAGGGTTTTAGTACTTGAAAGCCGAAAGCCTTTTTTTATATTTACTTTCTAAATTTTGATGTATAAATGAAACATTCATGATTAAAATTTCGACACACAGCGGAATGATAATTTGAATGTTACATGCCTGCGCTGAGCTTAGTCGAAGCGTGCCATTAAAAAACAACAAATATTAACACATGAAATCATTTACCGTTTTAGAACTACTACAAACAGAGCCATCTATATTTGCGTCCGTAGAAATTAAAGGTTGGGTAAGAACCTTTCGTGCCAACCGATTTATAGCCCTTAACGATGGTTCTACTTTAAATAATATACAATGCGTTATAGATTTTGAAAAATTTGACGAATCGCTCTTAAAACGCATTACCACAGGAGCTGCCTTGCACATAAAAGGTGAATTGGTAGAAAGCCAAGGCAAGGGTCAAAAAGTAGAAATTGTGGTAAGTGAACTTGCCGTTTTGGGCGATAGCAACCCAGAATCTTATCCTATTCAACCTAAAAAGCATTCTTTTGAGTTTTTAAGGGAACAAGCGCACTTACGTACCAGAACCAACACCTTTAGTGCAGTTATGCGTTTACGATCGGCTTTATCGTATGCTGTCCATAAGTATTTTAACGACAATGGGTTTTATTACATGCATGCCCCCATAATTACAGGTAGCGATGCCGAAGGTGCCGGAGAAATGTTCCGTGTAACAAACCTTGATGCTAAAAATCCACCATTAAACGATCAAGGTGAAGTAGATTATACCCAAGATTTCTTTGGAAAGGAAACCAACCTAACCGTATCTGGCCAATTGGAAGCCGAAACTTATGCCATGTCGCTTGGTAAAGTATATACTTTCGGGCCAACGTTTCGAGCAGAAAACTCTAATACGTCTAGACACCTTGCCGAGTTTTGGATGATTGAACCCGAAGTGGCCTTTTTGGATTTAGCAGGCAATATGGATTTAGCTGAAGATTTTTTAAAGTTTGTTTTGAAGTATATTTTAGAAAACAATACAGAAGATTTAGAGTTTTTGGACAAACGCTTACAAGACGAAGACAAAACAAAACCACAAGCCGAACGCAACGAAATGTCCTTAATTGAAAAATTAAGGTTTGTAACCGAAAACCATTTCAAGCGTTTAAGCTATACCGAAGCCATAGAGATTTTAAGAAACTGTAAGCCCAATAAGAAAAAGAAGTTCAAATACATTATTAACGAATGGGGAGCCGATCTACAAAGTGAACACGAACGTTACTTGGTAGAAAAACATTTTAAATGCCCCGTTATACTGTTCGACTATCCAGCCAATATAAAAGCATTTTACATGCGCCTTAACGACGATGGTAAAACCGTACGTGCTATGGATATTTTATTCCCAGGAATAGGCGAAATTGTTGGTGGTGCACAACGCGAGGAGCGCCTAGATGTTTTAAAACAAAAAATGGCAGCTATTAATATTCCTGAAGAAGATTTATGGTGGTATTTAGACCTTAGAAAATACGGTACAGCCGTTCATTCTGGTTTTGGTTTAGGCTTTGAACGATTGGTTATGTTTGCTACGGGAATGGGCAATATAAGGGATGTTATTCCGTTTCCTAGAACACCACAGAATGCAGAGTTTTAAATAAATGGTGACTTCGAATGCACTTCGAGTGCGCTCAGTGTAACACCTAAGGTGCCATTTATTTAATCTTTTCAATCTAAATTTCTATCTTTATATTGCATACCAAATCGTAGCTCATGCTCAAACAACAATTACAATTTAAGTTATCTCAAAAGCTATCACCGCAGCAAATTCAATTAATGAAATTGATACAATTGCCTACGCAAGCTTTTGAACAACGCTTAAAACAGGAATTGGAAGAAAATCCAGCTTTAGAAAGTGGTAAAGAAACCGATAATGAATTTGATTCGGATTTTGAAAATACCGATGATGACTATAACGACAATGAGTCCATAAATGCCGAAGATATTAACGTAGATGAGTATTTAAGTGATGATGAAATACCCGACTATCGTACGCAAGTTAATAATTACAGCAGTGATGATGATGAAAAAACGATTCCCTATGCTGCAGGGGTTTCATTCACACAACATTTGGTAAACCAACTGAATACCTACAGATTAAATGATGAAGAGCGAGATATTGCCGAGTTTTTAGTAGGCAGTGTAGATGAAAGCGGTTATATAAGACGATCGCTTTCTGATATTATGGACGACCTAGCCTTTACCCAAAACGTCTATACTACCGAACACAAAATAGAACAGGTACTGCATGTGGTTCAACAGCTAGATCCAGCTGGGGTTGGTGCAAGAAATTTACAGGAATGCTTGAGCATTCAACTGCATAGAAAAGATAAAAATTCAAATACAGAACTGGCTTTAAAAATTATAGACTCCGCCTTTGATCAGTTTACCAAAAAACACTATAAGAAATTAATTCAGAAGTTTGACATTACCGAACAACAATTAAAAGGAGCCATTAATGAAATTGAACACCTCAACCCAAAACCTGGAGGCTCCTACTCTGGCAATAACAGAATTGTAGAACACGTTGTTCCAGACTTTGCCATTAAGATTGAAGATGGTGAGCTAGAACTCACCCTTAATGGCAGAAATGCTCCAGAATTACATGTTTCGAGGGAGTACAACAATATGCTAAAGGGCTATAAGGATGCCAAAGATAAATCGAAATCGCAAAAAGATGCCATTCTGTTTATTAAGCAGAAACTGGACGCCGCAAAATGGTTTATAGAAGCCATTAAACAACGCCAGCAAACCTTATTTGTTACCATGAGTGCTATTATGCATTACCAAAAAGACTATTTTTTAACCGGTGATGAACGCCAATTAAAACCCATGATCCTTAAAGATATCGCCGATGAAATACAAATGGATGTATCGACCGTATCCAGGGTGGCCAACAGTAAATATGTCGATACGCCCTATGGCACGAAATTAATAAAGGAATTCTTTTCAGAATCCATGAAGAATGATCAAGGCGAAGATGTTTCTACTCGTGAAATAAAGAAAATACTTGAAACCGTAATAGAAGAAGAAAACAAGAAAAAGCCTTTAACAGATGATGCCTTAGCGGCCATTTTAAAGGACAAAGGCTACCCAATAGCACGTCGTACCGTGGCTAAGTATAGAGAACAACTGGATATCCCTGTGGCTAGACTGCGTAAAAAAATATAATGGATAAAGTTTTAAAAAGTATTTCGTTTATATTCCATCCATTATTGATGCCCATTTTTGGGGTTATATTTTATTTTTCGAAGTCTCCAAGATACATCCCTATTGAAGTTATCTATGCTAAATTAGTGTCGCTTTTTATATTAACAGTTATTCTCCCTATTCTTTTATATTTTTTATTAAAAACTATAGGCAAAGCCAATTCTATTTATTTAAAGAGTACAAAAGAACGCATTATACCCCTAATGCTAAATTTTGCGGTGACTTTAGTAATTATAAAACAAATTCTAACACCTTCACAAGTTGTTGAGTTGTATTTCTTTTTTGTGGGTATTTTAGTGTCTACATTGGCGTGCCTTATACTAGCCATTCTAAAGTTTAAAGCCAGTATACATATGATTGCCGTTTCTGGTTTACTTATGTTTTTTATTGCATTGAGTATACACTTTAGCATTAACATAAATGGAACACTGGCATTTATGGCCATTATTATTGGTGCTGTAGCCACATCAAGGTTACATTTAAAAGCACATAATTACAAAGAATTGGCTATTGGCTTTTTTTTAGGGGTTATTCCTCAACTTATATTAGTGAATTACTGGCTATAAAATATAAAACATCAACCCTATTTTAATCGAATTCATATCTATGGTGCTTCCATTTAATTGGGCATCTTTAGAAAAAATTGGGTTAAGTCCATAATAACAATGAATGTTCCAAGTGTTATACCCTACGCTTAAAGTTAGACCATATTGTAGGTCGTTAAAATGGTCTATATTATTGTGTTTTATTTTACCTAAATCGCCTTTATACTTGGTGTTATGCGCTACTAAATAGCCCAGTTTAAATCCTGCATAAATACGCCAGAAATTGTACTGGGTTGGTGATGATGTACGCCAACGAAATTCCAAAGGAGTTTCGATTAAATACGTTGTAAATTTATTTTTAGAATAGGCATTGCCATCTAATACGGTATAACTAATATTATTCGTATCATACTTACTTATTAATATATTTTGGTTGTATGAGTTTGCCGAAACCCCTAAACCTAAACCAATAGCAAAGTTTCTGTTTTTGTTAATGGGCATATCCCTTATGAAACCCAAATGATATCCTCCAGAAAATCCATTTTGGGATAAATTATCTGATGTACTGCCCAACAAATTATAGGTAACCCCCGCATAAAACTGGTCTTCCCTATACAGAGAATCCACAACACTATTGGCTTGCTCTTGTGCATTTAAAAACGCCAAAAAAAACATAAACCCTATTGCTATAAGTAACCTTCGCATACACTATTAACTAAAAAAAGGCATCCGCTAAAGCGGGATGCCTTCTAACTTTTAACAAATTAAGATATTTATTCTATATTCGATAATGCATCACCTACACCTGTAGTATAGTTAATTTTTAAGGCATTAACCTTTCTTAGTTCTTGCTTGACATCACCAACAATACCCATTTGCGCTTCTTTATCTACTTTTAAAGAGACAGTTAAATAAGGTATTAATTCTTCCCTTAAAGCAGCTCGTTCTGCCTCAATAAAAGCGCCTACGTCATTTACATCTGCAAACTTATCATTAAGCTGTACCCTTGCCTCAGTACCATATTTTTTCTTATAGTTATCACTGGGCTTACCCATGTAAATATAACTAATAGGATTCTTCTTATCCAACTTTTCAACTTGATTGGCAACAGGCAAAGTATTCTGTATTAAAAGCGTGTTTTCCCGCATTACGGTAGCAACCATAAAAAAGAATAACAACATAAATACAATGTCTGGTAACGAAGCCGTACTAATTGGAGGTAAATCACCTCCCTTTTTCTTTTTAAATTTAGACATAATTCTTTTGTTTGATTCTAAATTATTCGATTACTTCTGAAAATTTTTGGGGAATCTCTTCCTTAATCTGGTCGATTACTGCCTTAAGTCTATCTTTATTGCCCGACCATCTTACGTCCTTATAATTTTCCTGCATTTTCACAAAGTCCATACCGGAAAAACCCTTTTGTGGGCCCAGCTCCAAAGCACGTCTATTCCTTAACTCATTGTAAGCACCAACCACTTCATTTTGGACTGCTATATAGGCAGCATATGACGTTTCACGTTGGTTTTTTAACGATATAATAGCTTTATCTGGGTTGTCTGAAGATTTAGAATCTTTTTTGCCTTTACAAAAAGAGCAAGACCCGTCCCCATTGTTATCCAAAAACTCAACCGCTGCTTTACGTAAATCTTTAAGTTCCATACGTTCTTCTTCAACAAGTAACTCATCTCTACTGTTGATTGAAATCGTAAAAATATTCTTTTGCTTGATAACCACATCCTCTTCCGATTCCTCCATTGGGGGCAACTTACGGTTAATCCCCGAATCTTTTTCAATGGTTGTCGTAACCAAGAAAAATATTAATAAAAGGAAGGCAATATCGGCCATTGAGCCTGCATTAACTTCCGGTGCTGCTCGTTTTGCCATATTATTTTATCATTTTTTTAATTCCAGAGAGCAACATAAGTGCTCCTGCTATAAGAATAAGTACATAGAACAAATACAAACCTGCTCCTACTAATTGAGATCCATTTTCCGATAACATATCACCATCTTTTAATGGGGTCTCAACACCTTCTGCTAAACCAAAATAGCAAATTAGCGCTAGCAAAGCAAAAGAACCTACACTCTTTAGCGTGCTTTTAAGTGTATTGGCGTTAGTAAATACTCCTTTTAAAGTGAAGATAACTACAAAAAATAAAGTGATAAAGAAAATGGCATATGCGATATACATAAAAGAATTAACAGAACCACTAGCTTCACCCATTTTTACAGCTTCATCACCCGCTGACATTATCATTGCTAGGAATACTATAGACAGTACGCCTACCAATGCTAATACTATGGTTATTATTTTTTTCATAATGTTTACAATTTAAATTATTACTTTTTGTTTCTAATAAGCAAGTCCATTAACGTAATAGAAGCGTCTTCCATATTGTTAACGATGCTATCGATTTTAGCAATAATATAATTGTAGAATATTTGAAGTATAATAGCAACAATCAAACCAAATACTGTTGTTAAAAGAGCTACTTTAATACCACCAGCTACTAAAGATGGGTTCATATCTCCAGCTGCTTCAATTTTATCGAATGCCTGGATCATACCAATTACCGTTCCCATGAACCCTAACATAGGTGCTAATGCGATAAATAATGAAATCCAAGATACATTTTTCTCTAATTGTCCCATTTGAACACCGCCGTAAGCTACAACTGCTTTTTCAACAGCTTCTAAGCCTTCATCGGTTCTATCCAATCCTTGGTAATAAATAGAAGCAACAGGGCCTTTAGTATTTCTACAAACTTCCTTAGCGGCTTCAACACCACCAGAAGCTAAAGCATCTTCTACTTCTTTAGTTAATTTAGCTGTATTTGTAGTGGATAAGTTTAAAAAGATAATTCTCTCTATAGCGATGGCCAAACCTAAAATTAAACATAGTAATACAATACCCATGAACTCTGGGCCTCCTTCAATAAAACGTTTCTTTAATTTTTGATGAAACCCTACTTCTTCTGCGGGTGCAGCAGCTGCATCATCATCTTGTGTCATAGTGGCTACCGTTGTAGTAGTTGTTGTGGTAGCAGTTGTAGTTGCATTAACAGTTCCGAATGCCATTATTCCTGTGATGGCAAGGATAGAAAATAATCTTTTCATGTTCTAGATCTTAATTTTATTAGTTAAAGTGTTAAAGATATAAAAAAAAAGCAATTAAAAATAAAAATAACAGCAGAGAGGAAGGGATTCGAACCCTCGATACGCTTTTGGCGTATACACACTTTCCAGGCGTGCGCCTTCGACCACTCGGCCACCTCTCTGTTTCTTTTTAAGAGCCTTTAAATTTGGTGGCTCAAATAACAAAAAATTCTTTAAATGATAAAACTTTAGCCGTTAATTTTAAGACATTTCCCCTCTTAATGGGGTTTCAAACATGGTTTTGAATACTTTAGATTCAATTTTCTCCCCTAATAACCACATTAATTTAGTGATTGCAGCTTCTGTTGTTAAGTCTTTACCCGATATAACGCCTATGTTTTTTAATTGATTACTGGTTTCATAGTGTCCCATAATAACACTTCCGCCTACACACTGGGTAATGTTTACAACATAAAGGCCTTTAGCAATAGCTTCTTCCAACAAATTACCAAACCAAGGTTCTGTAGTACTATTACCTGCGCCATAGGTCTCCAAAAGCACGCCTTTTAAATTTGGTGTTTGCAGGATGCTTTGCAATAATGCTTTTGTAATACCCGGAAACAGTTTTATTATGGCTACGTTGGTATCAAGCGTTTTATGGACTCTGATTGTTTTTGCCACATCTGCCTTATACAAATATTCACTATTAACTTTTAAATGCACCCCAGACTGGGCCAGCTCGGGATAATTGGGCGATTGGAAAGCCTCAAAATGTTCTGCATTTATTTTTGTAGTTCTATTGGCCCTGTATAACTTATATTCAAAATACAAACACACTTCTTGTATTACTGGTCTATTATTCGATTGCAAAGCAGCTACCTGTATGGAAGTTATTAAGTTCTCCTTAGCATCGGTACGCAAATCACCTATAGGCAATTGAGATCCTGTAAAGACTACTGGCTTCGTTAAGTTTTCCAGCATAAAACTCAATGCCGAAGCTGTATAGCTCATGGTATCGCTGCCATGAAGGATCACAAAACCATCAAATGAGTTGTAGTGAGTTTCTATGATCTCTGCGATCTGAACCCAATAATTCGGATTCATATTACTGGAATCTATAGGGTCTTCGAAAGAAATCGTCTCGATATTACATTCCAAAAGTTGTAATTCGGGGATCTTATCCAAAAGTGTTTTAAAATCGAAAGCACGTAACGCTCCTGTTTTAAAATCTTTTACCATACCTATGGTACCACCAGTATATATAAGGAGTATGTTTGGAGTTGTTTGGGCCATAACACTATACTTTAAAAATGTCTATTGAATTTTGTGTTGTTATTGCAGCAATCTCTTCTGCAGACCTATTATATAATAAGGACAGTTTATCCAACACATTAACTATATAGGCACTTTCATTTCGCTTACCGCGGTAAGGTACCGGAGCCAAGTAAGGCGCATCGGTTTCCAACACTATATGTTTTAAATCTATTTGATTGATAAACTGGTCTATTTTTCCATTTTTAAAGGTAACTACACCACCTATACCTAATTTCATATTATAGGATATGGCTCTATGGGCTTGCTCCAATGTTCCTGTAAAACAATGGAAAATCCCAAATAAACTATCGTCTTTTTCACCTTCCAAAACTTCAAAAATCTCATCAAAGGACTCCCTACAATGAATTACAATAGGCAACTTGTATTTTTTAGCCAATTGTATTTGATGTTTAAATGCCTTTTTCTGAATCTCTAAAGTTGATTTGTCCCAATACAAGTCAATACCTATTTCCCCAATGGCATAAAATTGACGTTGGCCTAACATGTACTCCACATGCCTAAGTTCTTCTTCATAATTTTCCTTGACATGGGTTGGGTGCAGCCCCATCATTAAAAACACATGTTCTGGAAAATCCTTTTCCAATTGCAACATGGATTCGGTATAAGTAGAGTCAATAGCCGGTATAAAAAACCTAGAAACTCCTAGATTTAAGGCACTTTGTATCCTCTCGTTCCTATCATCATCAAAGGCTTCGCTGTACAAATGGGTATGAGTATCGGTAATAATCAAAATAAAATTGTTTTAGTGAACCTATTTTAATTTGTAAAAATAATCGTTTTACATGACTATCTTTGCCAAAAGACCATAAGATGCAGTCACTTCATGAATTTCTTAGTGCCAAAAACTATACGCGAGTAAAATTACACCTTACCAAAACCAATCATTTTGAGATTAAGGCAACCATAAATGGTGTTAAAGGAGTGTTTATTTTAGATACGGGTGCCTCAAATTCCTGTGTGGATTTTGAAGCTGTAGACACTTTTAAATTAAACGCCGAAGATTCCATTGTTAAAGCAGCAGGTGCAGGTGCTATTGATATGGATACCAAAACCGCCAAAAAAAACAAGGTGAAAATTGGCAAATGGAAAAACAACAAAATTGCTTTGGTACTATTTAATCTCTCTCATGTTAATACTGCCCTAATACAACATAATTCAAAACCTGTTGACGGTATCATTGGTGCCGATATTTTAAAAAAAGCCAAAGCTATTATAGATTATCAAAAGAAATATCTATATTTAAAACTGTAAGAATAGATCTTACACAATATAAATAGCACCTAACCCTAAGAATTATTAATGAGTACTAACATCGTAATTGCGGACGATCATCCTCTTATGCTTAGAGGTCTGAGTGATTTTTTATCTTCAAAAGGGTTTAATATCGTTGGAAGCGCCCAAGATGGCAATGCAGCCTATAATCTTATTGTAAAGCACAAACCAGATATTGCTATTTTAGATATTAGAATGCCTTATAGAACAGGGTTGGAAATAGCCGAAGACTGTAAAAAAAACCTTCTGGACACTAAAATTATTCTAATAACTTTTGATAAGGAGGAAGTATTGTTCGAGCAAGCAAAAGCGCACAATGTTTATGGGTATATATTAAAGGAGTTTGCTGTTGAAGAAATAGAAACCTGTATTGAACATGCCATTAAAGGCAATGCCTATTTTAGTAAAGAAATTACGTCCTATTTAGAAAACAATAATACATCCCATAGACCTGAAGTAATGGAGGCGTTAACCAAAACCGAATTAAAGGTTTTGAAGCTTATTGCCGAAAACAAAACAAGTCAGGAAATAGCAGATGCCTTTAGTGTTTCCATTAAGACCATACATAAACATCGTAGCAATATTGTTGGTAAATTAAATTTAGACAACAAACCTACATCCCTTTCTATTTGGGCCAATTTAAATAAAGCATTCCTGTAAAAATACGTACAAGTATGTATTTTTTTAACCAATTAATTCCCATAAATTTGAGATGCTATTAATTAGTTCTTAGGGAGAATTATAGAAAGCTCTAAACTTGAATAAGGATTTAGGGCTTTCGTTTTTTATACAAATTATTTTCAGCTTAAAGCGACTTAAAACAAAATATATAAAATACTAATTATCAAGTCTTCAATCAGCCAATCTTTATCAATAGTTATAAATTCTTAGAGGAACATTATTCAGAAATTCAAGGCATAGATTGATCGTTCCTATTATTAGATTATCTTAAAATTGTAATAAAATATAATTTCATCAAGTATTTTTTCTTACTTTTATAACATTTTGCACGCCCTTTAATCAGTATTTAAACCTTAACAAAAACAAGCTATGGAAACAACATTCTTCAAGTCATTTTAAATTCGGCAAAATATTTGATAGAAACATTGGATACCATTTACCAGGGAACGCTTCCTGAAAAATACTTTAATCTCAAAAACCAATAGAGGTAGATTTTGGAGTTATACTGAAGACAGGAAGAACTGTATTATTTCCAGGTGTTGGTACGGCCACAGGTCCTTTTGCATGGGGAGTATTGGGAACAAGCAAGAATATCAATTGCGAAGCATCTTTTGATCCCTTATAGACTACCGATGGCTTAAGGGAAATGAGACTAGTGGTCGATAATGAGTATGAAATGATTATCAAGGAATTGATGGTGGAGAACCTTTACGAATAGATTCTACACTTTCAGTTTCGTAAAACAATGTAAAAATTAACTTGACATTAGAACTTTAAAACATGAACTTTAAAAATTTTGTAACTAAACATTTTTCAGCATCTAAAATTTTTCTGAGTATATTGGTGGCAACAATTATGTTCATATCGCTATACTTTGATGACAAACCTATTTCTTTTCAAACAATCAAAGAACATATCAATGACCCTATGATGCATTGGTGCTTACTATTTTCACTCTTTTCTGCTGTTTTTTTATTTTATTCTATTGCTATAAATAAAAATTCGCCTAAAAACCAAAAATAGGATTATGAACTTGAAGAAGGATTTAGTGGTTTCGTTTTTTACACAAATTATTTTTAGTGTTAAAGCCCTATTTAAAAAATACGCACAAGTATGTATTTTTTTTTAGTATGCTGTCCATTACTTTTACGATGCTATTAACAATTCTCTTTTTTGAGAGAGGGAGAATTTATTATAAACTCTGTGCTGTAATGGCACAGAGTTTTCTAAGTCATTGACGACCCCCATAACATTTAAACTTAACCTATGAATCAAGGCAACAGCAATGTCGAAAAACTTTTCACAATTGGATTAATTATCGTAGTGGCAACTATAATTTTTGTGAATGTTGTAGTTAACCTTTCTTAAACAGTTTGCAAAAAAAAAGAGGTCGTTTAAAAAATAAACGACCTCTTTGCACTGTATCGTTTTACAGCTTATAATTCCAATGCCTTTTTAACATCATTATCCATTAATAGCTCCTCGGGATTTTCCAAAGCTTCTTTAACGGCCACTAAAAACCCTACACTTTCCTTACCATCAATAATTCTATGGTCATAAGAAAGCGCTACATACATAATAGGCCTAATTTCTACTTTACCATCTATAGCCACAGGGCGTTCTACTATATTATGCATTCCTAAAATACCACTTTGTGGTGGATTGATAATTGGAGTAGATAACATACTACCAAACACACCGCCATTAGAAATAGTAAAAGTCCCACCAGTCATTTCATCGACCGTAATTTGCCCATCTCTTGCTCGTAATGCCAATCGCTTAACCTCGGCTTCCACACCTCTAAAGCTTAAGTTTTCTGCATTACGCATTACTGGAACCATAAGTCCTTTTGGACCAGAAACCGCAATACTGATATCACAAAAATCATAGGAAATCATATCCTTCCCATCGATCATTGAATTAACTGCTGGATATAGTTTTAAAGCTCTAACTACTGCTAAAGTAAAGAAACTCATAAACCCTAAACCAACGCCGTGTTTTGCTTTAAAGGCTTCTTTATACTCACTACGAAGTCCAAATATTGGGGACATATCCACTTCATTAAAAGTGGTTAACATCGCTGTTGTATTTTTAGCCTCCACCAATCGTTCGGCTACTTTACGGCGTAACATAGACATTTTGCTTCTGGTCGTTCCTCTGTTACCGCCTGTTGGAGTACCCATAGAAGGCACGGCTTTTACAGCATCGTCTTTAGTTACCCTACCGTCTTTTCCCGTTCCAGAAATTGAAGCTGCATCTATACCTTTCTCTGCTAAAATCTTTTTTGCTGCTGGACTGGCAGATCCTGTTGCATAGGTAGCCGCCTGTTGTGTTGGCTCACTTGCTACCGCTTCAGTTTTTGGGGCTTCTGCTTTTTCTTCGGTTGCTGCGCTTGTCGAAGCATCTGGCTTTTCTGCACTTGTATCGATTAAGCACACTACTGCGCCAACCGCTACGGCATCACCTTCTTCAGCTTTAAGCGTTATGGTTCCACTAGCTTCTGCTGGCAATTCAAGCGTTGCCTTATCACTATCTACTTCTGCAATGGCCTGATCCTTCTCTACATAATCTCCATCTTCAACCAACCATGTTGCTATTTCTACTTCAGTAATAGACTCCCCCGGAGAAGGCACTTTCATTTCTAAAATCATTTTTTATAATTTTAATTGTATGTTGTATTAATATCTAAATTTATAAGGTTTTATATCAAGGTGTCGAAAACCGCATCGATAACACGTTGCTGCCTACTCTTATCCCGAGTACTGGATCCTGGTGCCGGAACAGAACTAAAGGTTCTAGAGTACACTTTTAAGTTGACTAATTCCATACGCTGAAGCATATAACTCCAAGCCCCCATATTTTTTGGTTCTTCTTGCGCCCAAGCATATTCTTCAACATTTGGATATTTGTTAATAACCTCCTGAATTTTATCTAAATGTAATGGGAACAATTGTTCTATTCTCACTAAAGCAACATCTTCTCTATTCAGTTTTTCCCTTTCGGCCAATAAATCGTAATAGAACTTACCTGTACAGAACACTAGTTTTTTAACTTGTTTTGGTGCTATTGTATCGTCTATAACTTCTTCAAAATTACCTGTGGCCAATTCGTTTAAAGAGGATACCGCTTTAGGGTGACGCAATAAGCTTTTAGGTGTGAAAACCACCAGTGGCTTTCTAAAATCGCGCTTCATTTGTCTACGCAATAAATGAAAGAAATTTGCTGGCGTCGTACAATCTGCAACTATCATATTATCATTACCGCATAATTGTAAGTAGCGTTCAATTCTTGCCGATGAATGCTCGGAACCCTGCCCCTCATAACCATGTGGCAACAATACCACAATACCATTTTGCGATTTCCACTTATCTTCTGCTGCCGATAGATATTGGTCGAAAATAATTTGGGCACCATTACTAAAATCCCCAAACTGTGCTTCCCAAATGGTTAAAGTGTTAGGGTTAGCCATGGCATAACCATAATCGAAACCAAGTACACCATATTCGGATAACAATGAATTATAAATGTCCATCGTCCCTTTATTATCTGGGTTAGTGTTTAAGAGATTGATGCGTTCTTCGGTTTTTTCATCACGTAAAATAGCATGACGGTGACTAAAGGTACCGCGTTCTACATCTTGTCCTGATATACGTACGTTATAACCTTCCTCCATTAAACTACCATAAGCCAAGGTCTCTGCCATTCCCCAATCTAAGGTATCGGTTTCAAAAACCATTTTAGAGCGACCATCTAAAATACGCTCTGCCTTTCTTAAGAAAGTGGCTCCTTCTGGAACTGTAGATACTATTTTAGAAATATGTTCTAACTTTTCTTTTGGATAAGTCGTCTCAACAGATTCTAACATAGCGTCTAAACCTTTTCGTTTAAAACCTTCCCAGCGCTCTTGCATAAACTCCCTAACTTTAGAAGATTCTGCGTGGCGTGATTTTTCATATTCACGCTCAAGAGTATCTTTAAACTCTGCAACGATACCATCTAAATAGGCCTTATCTATTGTGCCTTCAGCAATAAGCTTATCGGAATAAATTTTAAACGGATTAGGATGCTTTGCAATGTATTTATAAAGTTTGGGCTGTGTGAAACGAGGCTCATCACCTTCGTTATGCCCATATTTTCTGTATCCCAATAAATCTATATAGACGTCTTTTTGGTAACGCATTCTATACTCCAATGCCAATTCTACGGCATGTACCACAGCTTCGGCATCATCGGCATTAACATGTAACACTGGTGACAATGTCACTTTTGCTACATCGGTACAATAGGTACTGGAACGAGCATCTAAGTAATTAGTGGTGAACCCAATTTGGTTATTGACCACAATATGAATAGTCCCCCCTGTTTTATAGCCATTTAGCATACTCATTTGAGCAACTTCATAGGCTACACCTTGACCGGCAATGGCCGAATCGCCATGTACTATAATAGGTACTATTTTAGAATTATCGCCGTTATAATCGGAGTCAATTTTTGCACGGGCAATACCCTCTGCTACAGGAGCCACGGTCTCTAAATGCGAAGGGTTAGGTACTAAATTCATCTTGATATTCTTCCCGTTTTGGTAGGTTTTATCAAGTGTAAATCCTAAGTGGTACTTAACATCGCCATCTATATTTTCATCTTCAAAGTCTTTGCCGTCAAACTCACTAAATAGCTCTTTTATTGGCTTTCTAAAAATATTCACAAGTGTACTTAAACGTCCACGATGTGCCATTCCCAATACGCACTCCTTTACACCATATTTTTCAACAGAGTAAAATAGCACATTACTAATGGCTGGAATTAAGGACTCCCCTCCTTCTAACGAAAAACGCTTTTGCCCAACGTATTTGGTTTGCAAAAAGTTTTCAAAAGTAACCGCTTGGTTTAATTTGGAAAGGATATATTTTTTGGTTTCTACTGAAAAATTAGGGTGATTGTCGTTTTTATTTAATCGGTCTTGCCACCATTTGATAACTTCAGGATTACGCAAATACATATACTCTACACCAATAGAGCTACAGTAAATACGCTCTAAGTGCATGATAATATCACGCAATGTAGCTGCCCCAATACCTAAAATTTCACCCGCATTAAAAACAGTATCTAAATCGTTTTCGGACAGGTCGAAATTTTCTAAATCCAATGTTGGCGAATAGCTTCTTCGGTCCCTTACCGGATTTGTTCTGGTAAACAAATGTCCACGCATTCTATAGTCGTCTATAAGTCTAACAACTTGAAACTCTTTGTGGACTTGATCTGGGATCTGTGCCGAAACATCTTCTATGCTTTCGCCATTTAACCCATAATGCTCACTACCAAAATCGTAACCTTGAAAAAAGGCTCTCCAACTAGGTTCTACACTATCTGGGTTTTGTAAGTATTGATCGTATAAATCAGCAAAAAAAGCTGAATGCGCTGCATTTAAAAATGAAAATTTATCCATTATAATTTTTAATGGCCCTAGGCCTGGTCAAAATATTTCCCAAAAATACAACTTTTAGTAAAATTAGAAGTTGTATTTATTATATTTATAAGCCCATTTATCATTTTGAAAAAAGCGCCTTTTTTATGTTAGGTAATATGCAATTTTTAAGATTCTTTTTAACAAATAATCAAAAAACCAAGGTTTGTTTAATCACCTTTGTCTTAGGTTTTTTTGGGTATTTAAGCTCACAGGAAAGCCAAAAGGATTTCTGGAACCATGTTAGGTTTGGTGGTGGTTTGGGACTAAACTTTGGAGACGGCTATTTTAGCAGCACAATAGCCCCAAGTGCTATTTATGAATTTAATGATGCTTTTGCTCTAGGCCTTGGGTTGAATGCCTCTTTTGTTAATTTAAAAAGAGAATACAAATCCACCATCTTGGGTGGTAGCCTAATTGGACTCTTTAACATTGTAAATGAAGTCCAGCTATCTGCCGAATTTGAAAATTTAAATGTTAATACGCGTTATAATGTTAATCTAAACCTTCCGCGTGACAATTATTGGGTTCCCGCACTTTATCTTGGTGCAGGCTATAGAAGTGGCAATGTTACTCTTGGTATTCGATACGATGTGCTTTATGACAAGAACAAAAGTATCTATATTGATCCTTGGGCTCCTTTTGTTAGATTCTATTTCTAAATGAACACTGAAAAACAAACCCTTCTCCCATTTAAGTCTTGCTTTTATTTTTTTTGATTGTACTTCCCTAAACTTAAAGTCTTTATTAAAAAAGACTCTTTTGTCCTAAATATGATATTTATCATATTTATTATCTGAGTTTGTCCCTAATTTTGTGAAGACAAATAATATAAAACATGAAAACAACGCTAAAATTAACTGCCGTTTTAGCTGCTGCACTATTGCTTAGCTGTGGCGGTAAGGAAGAAAAAAAGAAAGAAGGTTTTTCTTATGAAAAAAAAGCAACTACAGAACAAACCGTAAAGAAAGAAGAAACTGTTCCTGCTTCAAAAAGAATAGACCTCAACAACAAGGGCATTGGCCCTATTACATCGATAGAATTAGAGGCTGAAATAGACCAAACTATGGCTGCCCATGGTGCCGACATTTATAAAAAAATGTGTACAGCCTGCCACAGACCGGATAAAAAATTTATAGGCCCAGCTCCCACTGGTATTTTAGAGCGTCGTTCTCCAGAATGGATTATGAACATCATTTTAAACCCGGAGGAAATGGTTCAAAAAGACCCCCTAGCTAAAGCATTGCTTATTGAGTTCAATGGTTCTCCCATGGCGAACCAAAACTTAACTCAAGAAGAAGCAAGAGCTGTCTTAGAATACTTTAGAACACTAAAATAACAACAACCAATGGAAACAATTAAAAAGTTATTTTTTGTTTTCGCTCTCTTAGCATTAGTTTGCTCATGCAAAAACAATAACGAAAATGCCCCAAAGACCCCTACAGCTTCCCAAGCTGAAAATCAATCTAATGAAAAAACAGGGCAAGCCTTCATTACAGACGATGAGGCCACTCCCAATTGTTTACAAATTGCCATTAACTCCCTAGATCATAAAACACTGGTAGCAGCCGTTCAAGCAGCTCAAGTAGAAAATGCACTGGTTAATGTAGGCCCACTTACGGTTTTTGCTCCTACCGATGCCGCTTTTGCAGCATTACCCGAAGGTACAGTAGAAAACCTAGTGAAACCAGAGAACAAGGAAACCTTAGCCAATATTTTAAAATACCATGTTACTCCCGGTAATTTAAGCACAACCATTTTAACCAAACTTCCAAAATTGGGACAAGCCAACAACCAATATGTGAAAGTAGAAGTTGTGGATGGCAAACCCGTTATTGGCGGAGCCAATATTATCGCTTCTGTTAAAGCAGGCAATGGTATAGTACATGTAATCGATAAGGTATTACTCCCTCCTACAGAATGATATAATCTTAATTTAAAATTATACTACAATGAAGAATATAATAAAATTAGTAACCGCAACATTAAGTGTTCTTATAGCATTTACGAGTTGTAATAATTCCAAGCAATCCAGTTCTGGCGCATTGGCAAGTAATGTAGCTGATAAAGTATATGTAGCTCCAGGAGAGCATGACGAATTTTATGCCTTCATTTCTGGAGGTTTTAACGGACAATTATCGGTTTACGGCCTCCCTTCTGGTCGTTTATTTAAGGTCATTCCTGTATTCTCCCAAGATGCAGAAAAAGCTTATGGCTATAGTGAAGAAACCAAACCTATGCTAAATACCTCTTACGGCTTCATACCTTGGGATGATTTACACCATCCAGACATTTCCCAAACCAATGGAAAATTAGATGGGCGATATGTGTTTGTAAACGGGAACAACACCCCAAGAATAGCCAAAGTAGACTTAACCACTTTTGAGACTACCGAAATTATAGAAATTCCAAACAGTGCCGGAAACCATAGTTCTTCTTATGTTACAGACAATACAGAATATGTTGTTGCTGGAACACGATTTGCTGTGCCAATTCCACAAAAGGACATCCCTATAAAAGAATACAAAGGTAACTTTAAAGGTACGCTTTCATTTATAAAAGTGAACCCAGAAGATGGTGGCATGAGCATTAAATTCCAACTTTTAATGCCTGGTTTCGATTATGACAAAGCGCATCCCGGACGAGGGAAATCACATGGCTGGTTCTTCTTTACAACTTATAACACCGAAGAAGCAAGCACCCTTCTAGAGGTTAATGCCTCGCAAAATGACAAAGACTTTATCGCTGCGGTAAACTGGAAGAAAATTGAAGAATACGTAAACAACGGTGGTGGTAAAACCGTACCAGCAAACTACGCTCATAATGTATATGACGAACATACACAAATGGCTACTTCAACCATGAAAAAAGAAGTTCTAATTGTTGACCCTTCAGAAGTACCTGGTGCTGTTTACTTTTTACCTACACCAAAATCGCCTCACGGGTGTGATGTAGACCCTACAGGAGAATACATTGTTGGTAGTGGTAAATTATCGGCCAACGTTACTGTTCACTCTTATACCAAAATGATTGATGCCATTGAAAACAAAAAGTTTGCAGGAGAAGCCTATGGCATTCCAATATTAAACTTTGAAGATGTTCTAGCTGGAGCTGTTGAACAACCTGGGCTAGGCCCTCTTCATACAGAGTTCGATAATGAAGGGAACGCTTATACATCGTTCTTTATATCTTCAGAAATTGTAAAATGGAAATTAGGCACATGGGAAGTTTTAGATAGACAACCAAGTTATTACTCCATTGGTCACTTAATGATTCCTGGTGGAAATTCACAACAACCGTTTGGTAAGTATGTTGTAGGCTTGAATAAAATCACAAAAGACCGTTACTTACCAACGGGGCCAGAGGTTACCCAATCGGCTCAGCTTTATGATATTTCAGGCGATAAAATGGAATTACTGCTAGATTTTCCAACTATAGGTGAACCACACTATGCAGCAGGATGCCCAGCAGATTTGATCAAACCGAATTCTAAAAAGATTTACAATTTAGAAGATAACAAGCATCCATATGCTACAAAATCTGAAGCAGATACAAAAGTTGTTCGTGAAGGAAGTGTTGTTCATATATATATGACAACTATTCGTAGTCACTTCTCCCCAGATAATATTGAAGGGATAAAAGTAGGAGATAAAGTGTATTTCCACGTCACCAATTTAGAACAGGATTACGATGTACCCCATGGCATAAGTATGATTGGAGCTAAAACTTCCGAATTATTAATTATGCCGGGACAAACAGAAACCTTCCTATGGGAACCAAAACAAGTAGGTGTTTGGCCATTCTACTGTACAGACTTCTGTTCGGCATTACACCAGGAAATGCAAGGCTATGTACGTGTATCTGCTGCTAATGCCAATACACCACTAAAATGGTCGCTTGGAGAAGATATTGAATAATTAAAATTAGGAAAATTTTGTTTTAGTGTTTATTTTCCTATTCAAGGCGAGGGTTATTTTTCGCCCTCGCCTTACTTTTAAAAACACTACACTTCCTGTATATACAGGAATAAAACGCACGATAACCATCAAGGAAAGTGTATTTTTATTATAAGTTACATTATTAAAACGACACCTATGAAAAGGTCTAATATCATCATGCTTATTGCTGCCTTACTTCCATTAGGACTATTTCTTTTTCCGCTTTGGAAAATCACACTGGAAGCTCCCCAATATCCAACACCATTGGGCATGTACATTCATATTAATGATTTTTCCGATGCCAACCCGCATGACATCAAAAACATTAACTTGATGAACCATTATGTAGGCATGAAATATATACCAGATGCCATTCCTGAATTTAAAATTTTTCCTTTAGGGATCATCATCACAACGGTTATTGGACTCCTTATCGCTTTTAAGGGCAATTACAAATGGTTCTTGTTCTGGTTTATTTTAATGATTGTATTAAGTTGTGCTGGACTGTACGACTTTTATCTATGGGAACACGATTATGGCCATAATCTAGACCCTAAGGCCATCATGAAATTTACTAACCCAGATGGCAGTGTTATGGGATTTCAACCGCCTTTATTTGGCACTAAAGACATATTGAATTTTAAAGCGCATTCTTACCCTCGTCTGGGAGCATGCTTTTTGGGGCTTGGTATTGCTGCATCTTTAATAGCCTTTTTTATGGACAAAAAAAACAATAAAAAAACTGTACCTATATAAGAAAGAAAAACACTAAAACATGAAAACACTAAAACACTATACAATACTTACGGTTCTATTCCTGTTTATAGGCTGTAACATAGCTCCCAAAGCTATAGATTATGGCAATGATGTCTGCCATTTCTGTAAAATGACCATTGTAGACAAACTCCATGCCGCCGAAATTGTCACCCAAAAAGGTAAAATCTATAAATTTGATGCTTCGGAATGTATGATCAATTATTTAAAGGAATTTGATACTTCAGAAATTAAATTTTACCTATCCAATAACTACACAGAACCTGAAGAGTTAATAGATGCCACTAAGGCTACATTTTTAATAAGCGAAAATATCCCCAGTCCCATGGGCGCCTATCTATCTGCCTTTAAAACTAAAGCCAATGCCGAAAAAGTCCTTCAAGACAAAGGTGGCACACTTTATAATTGGTACGAACTTATTGACCATTTAAATAAATAAGACCCTATTAATTTCTTTTATTCATTTAAATATAAAAAGTATTTATTTACTTTATAAGGCTTTTTACGCCTTATACAATCAACAATTAACATATTAATGAAACCTTCTTTAAAACATATCATTGGGTTTTTGCTCACTATTTTAAGCTATAGTGGTTTTTCACAGCCCCTTGAAGTTTGTGATACCTGCGAGATAACTTCATTAAAAAGTGCTATTTCGGCCGCCAAAGATTTTGATACCATTGTTGTAAAAAAAGGAACTTATATAGAACATAATATTTTAGTTGATAAACCTGTGACCATTATAGGCGAAAATTACCCTGTTATAGATGGCGAATCCAAAGGTGAAATTATTACCATTGTTTCAGATAGCGTAACTGTAGACGGACTCTACATTATTAATGTGGGCAACAGTTACACATCAGATTATGCAGCTATTAGGGTAAAGCGTAGCAAGCATTTTACCATTAAAAATCTAGTGCTTGAAAAACTGTTCTTCGGAATTTATTTAGAAAAATCTAACTATGGAAAAATATATCATAACAAAATTATTGGGGATGCAGTCCAAGAGTACAATTCTGGTAATGGTATTCAATTATGGTACAGCAACCATATAGATATTGAACATAACTATATAACACAAGTTCGTGACGGTATTTATTTAGAGTTCTCCAACAATTGCCTCATCAAAAACAACACAAGCACCGAAAATTTACGTTATGGCCTACACTTTATGTTCTCTAATTATGACACATACCAAGACAATACTTTTGAGAATAATGGTGCAGGTGTAGCTGTGATGTTTTCCAAAAACATAAAAATGTATAACAATCTCTTTAAAGAAAACTGGGGAACTGCATCTTATGGCATGTTGCTTAAAGAAATTAACGACGCTGAAATTATTGGTAATACCTTTAAAGAAAACACCATAGGCATTAACATTGAAGGTTCTAATCGAATCCTGTATAAAAACAATAACTTTAGCAATAATGGTTGGGCCATTAAAGTACGTGGTGCCTGCTACACCAATAAATTTCTAGAAAACAACTTTTTATACAACTCCTTTGACGTTTCTTACAACAGCAAGGTAAACGACAATATATTCGACAAAAACTATTGGAGCAACTATACGGGCTACGATCTAAATAAAGACGGTATTGGCGACGTACCCTACCGCCCGGTAAAACTGTTTTCGTATATTGTAAATCGCACTCCCGAAACCATCATTTTGCTTCGCAGCCTGTTTATTGATATTCTTGATTTTTCAGAGAAAGTATCTCCAGTTTTCACGCCAGACAATCTACAGGACCAAAACCCTTTAACAAAAAAAATACAATGGTAAACATAACCAATCTACATAAAAAATTCAATAAAAATAAGGTGCTTAGCGGTGTAAACCTTGAGATTGATAACAGTGGCATTTTTGCTGTACTAGGACCTAACGGCTCTGGAAAAACCACGCTTATTAAATCTATTTTGGGCATGGTAATTCCTAACAAAGGAAAAATAAGTGTCCTGGGAAAGGATATTAAACATAGTTCTGCGTATCGTCACCAAATTGATTATTTGCCACAAATAGCCAATTTCCCCAGTAATTTAAAGGTTAAAGAACTCATTAAAATGATTAAGGATTTACGAGGCAAAACCAAAATGGACCTTGAACTTATTAAACGCTTTAAATTAGAACCTTTTTTAGACAAAAAATTGGGCACCTTATCTGGCGGAACAAAACAAAAAGTAAATATCGTCCTAACCTTCATGTTTGACAGCCCATTGATTATTTTAGACGAACCTACTACAGGGCTGGATCCAATTTCATTAATCCAATTAAAGGAACTTATCCAATCAGAAAAAAGTAAAGGAAAAACGATATTGATAACATCCCATATTATGAGTTTTGTAGAAGAGGTTTCCGATGAAATTGTATTTCTCTTGGAAGGACAAATTTATTTTAAGGGGTCTACCTCTGCTTTGAAAATTAAAACTAATGAACAAGATTTCGAACGTGCCATAGCATCAATACTTAAAGAAAATCATGCTTAAAATATTAAAATACAGTTTTTTCGATCTCATGCGTAGCCGATGGAGCTATGTGTATTTTGCCTTCTATCTACTATTGGGCATTGTCTTGTTGTTTTTAAACAACGACCTCTCCAAAGCGGTCATCACGTTAATGAATGTTATCATTATACTTGTACCATTAATAGGTACTATTTTTGGCGTTATGTATTATTACAACTCTAAAGAATTTACCGAATTGTTATTGGCACAACCCTTAAAACGGTCGTCCATCTTTCTCGGGCAGTATTTAGGTGTTGCCCTATCGCTGTCCATGAGCTTGATTTTGGGTTTGGGCATCCCTTTTATTTTTTACGGTCTGTTCCAATCTTCTGCTATCTGGGATTTTTCACTCTTATTAGTTACAGGTACTTTTTTAACATTCATATTTACAGCATTGGCTTTTAACATGGCACTTTCCAACGAAAATAAGATTAAAGGGTTTGGATATGCTATCCTGCTTTGGCTATTCTTTGCCATAATTTACGACGGCGTTTTTTTAATGTCCTTAATCTTGTTTGAAGATTACCCTTTAGATAAACTCTCCCTGGTTGGCACTATGCTAAATCCTATAGACCTATCTCGAACACTTATACTTTTAAAGTTGGATATATCGGCATTATTGGGATATACTGGCGCAATTTTTAAAAAGTTCTTTGGCACTAATTTTGGATTGATCACATCCCTTTCCATGTTATCTCTTTGGGTGATCTTACCCGTTTTAAGAATTGTATTTAAAGCTAAACGGAAAGATTTTTAAGAACTTCCTTTTACAATAAACTTTCCTAAGAATTAGCAAATAACTGACATAAGTCATGTTTTAATATGACCTTAACCTATATTTTTGTTTTAACAAAAAAGACAAATTTGTCTTTTATTAAATTAACCATAACAAAATCTAACGTACAATGAAGGCTAAACTAAAATCAATAATAATGTCCTATACATTATTGGCTTCTATCTTATCGTTCACAGCATGTATTGATAATGAACAAAAGGAATATGCAGATGCCAGCACCATTCCTGTGAATAGAGAGATGGTTGCCGAATTAACTGCTCCACCAAATGTCCCCACACCTGTTGGTAGAAGAAAGGCAAAAAAACTTATTGTTAACATGGAGATTCTAGAAAAAGAAGGCACCATGACAGATGGAACAACCTATAATTACTGGACCTTTGGAGGTTCGGTCCCAGGAAGTTTTATAAGAACCAGGGTTGGTGACGAAGTAGAATTCACCCTAGCCAATCATCCAGATAATAAATTACCCCACAATATCGATTTACATGCAGTAACTGGGCCTGGTGGTGGCGCTACCTCATCTTTCGTTGCTCCAGGGCACGAGAAAAAATTCAGTTTTAAAACATTAAATGAAGGGTTATATGTTTACCATTGTGCAACGGCTCCTGTAGGGATGCACATTGCCAATGGAATGTACGGATTAATATTGGTTGAACCGGATGGTGGTCTTCCTCCAGTGGATAAAGAATATTACATCATGCAAGGGGATTTTTATACCAAAGGTGAAAATGGAGCGCCCGGTTTACAAGCATTCGATATGAAAAAAGCCGTTGATGAAGATGCCGATTATGTGGTATTTAATGGTAGTGTTGGCGCTTTAACAGGAGACAATGCCATAACGGCTAATGTTGGCGAAACCGTTCGTCTTTTTGTTGGTAACGGTGGCCCTAATTTAGTGTCTTCTTTCCATGTTATTGGTGAGATTTTTGACAAGGTTCATGTTGAAGGGGGCACAACCATTAACGAAAATGTTCAAACCACATTAATTCCTGCTGGAGGCGCCGCCATAGTCGAGTTTAGAGTTGATGTTCCAGGAACCTTTATCCTAGTAGACCACTCCATTTTTAGAGCCTTTAACAAAGGGGCCCTAGGCATGTTAAAGGTTGAAGGTAAAGAAAACAAAAAAATCTATTCTGGTGTTATACAAGAAGGCATTTATAATCCAGAAGGTGGCGGAATTCAAGTAATGCCAAACGGAAATGGTAAAAAAGCTGAAGTAGCAACATCTAAAACCTTAGCTGAAAAAATGGAGGCAGGAAAGAAAATCTACATGCAAACCTGTTTTGCTTGCCATCAAGCCGAAGGTCAAGGCATTCCGAATGCATTTCCTCCTTTGGCAAACTCAGACTACTTAAATGCCGATGTTAATCGTGCCATTAATATTGTTCTTAAAGGAAAAACCGGGGAAATAACCGTTAATGGCGAAACATACAATAGTGTTATGACTAGGCAAGCAATTAGCAATGAAGAAATAGCAGACGTATTGACCTATGTATATAATTCATGGGGCAATAACAAAACCGTAGTAACAAAATCTCAAGTAGACCAAGTAAAAAGCGGTCACTAAACACTATTTAAAATGAAAACCATTTTCAGATTGATAATTTGTCTAATCACCATTGGTACATACCATGCAAATGGTCAATCTGAAATGGTTACCATTAAGGGAGGCACTTATATTCCACTGTATGGGAGGGATTCACTTAAAGTTACCATTTCAAATTTTCAAATGGATGTTTACCCAGTAAACAATTTAGAATATTTGGAGTTCGTAAAAAAACACCCTAAATGGCAACGCTCACAAGTAAAAAAACTATTTGCAGACAAAAGCTATTTAACATATTGGAGGTCTGATACAGAGCTAGGAAGCAACCAATTACCAAAAGCGCCAATTACAAACATCTCTTGGTTTGCCGCTAAAGATTATTGCGAATGCCAAGGAAAAAGGTTACCCACCATAGACGAATGGGAATATGTAGCCATGGCAAACCAAACATTGCCAGATGCCAGGCAATTAAAAACCTATAACACATTTATTTTAAGCTGGTATGAAAAACCAAAGACAGATAACAATACTGTTGGTTCAACCTTTAAAAATTATTGGAATGTGTACGACCTTCATGGTTTGGTTTGGGAATGGACACTCGATTTCAACTCGGTATTAGTGTCTGGTGAATCCAGAAAAGATGTCGATAAAGACACTAATTTATTCTGCGGAAGCGCTGCCGTTGGCGCCACAGACCTCATGAACTATGCGGCATTTATGAGGTATGCCATACGGGGCAGTTTAAAAGCCAAATACACGATGAAAAATTTAGGATTTCGTTGTGTGAAAGATATAGATAAAAACCTGTAAACGCATGAAAACTATATACACTCTTTTGGTATTTGCAATTACATTAACCGTTCTAAGTTGCAAAACCAATAACGAAACAAAACAAGAATTGGCAGAGACTTATCAGTGTCCCATGCTATGTGAAGATAATAAAACTTATAGTGATTTTGGAAGCTGTCCTGTATGTAAGATGGATTTAAAACGCATTGAGACATCTTCAAAATTAGCCATGAATCAAAATACGTTTTCAGAAGAATCTATTTTCAACCTAACCAGTTCATGGCATACCGAAGAAGGTGAAGTTATTCAGCTTAAAGATTTAAAGGGCAAAACCTTGGTTATGGTCATGATTTACACAACCTGTAAGGCTGCTTGCCCACGACTGGTTGCCGATATGCGAAATATTGAAGCACAAATCCCCAAAAACCAGCTTGAGAATGCACACTTCGTTTTGGTAAGTATCGACCCAAAAACAGATACCCCAGAACGCTTAAAAAGCTTTGCCAAGGAAAACTTTATGGATGGTGACCATTGGACTTTTTTACAAGGCTCCGAAAGTAGCGTACGTGAATTTGCCAATGTATTGGCCGTAAAATACAAACAAATATCTCCCATGGATTTTTCACATTCCAATATTATAAGTGTCTTTAATCCAAAAGGTGAACTGGCACACCAACAAGAAGGGTTGGGCGTAGATAATAAAGAAACCGTACAATCCATTCTGGAACTAACAAGTAAATAGAATTCTAACTAAAAACAAGTAAATATGCTATCAAAAAAACAAGCACGCGTATTTTTTCTGGGAGGAACAGCTGTTACCTTCCTTATATTTATTGGGCTTACCATTTTTTCTTTTGGTAAATCGCAAGACCAATCCAATAATGAAGACATTACAGACGCCGTAGTAAGAGGTAAAAACCTATGGGAAGCTAATAACTGTATGGGGTGCCACACCATTTTAGGTGAGGGCGCTTATTATGCGCCAGAGCTAACAAAAGTTGTAGAGCGTAGAGGTGAAGGCTATATAAAAGCCGTATTGACTACACCTGTAGATTGGGCTCCAAATGGCAGAAAAATGGTGGCCTATGGTTTTTCGCAAGAAGAAGCCGCCGATTTAATCGCCTTTTTTAATTGGATAGGCAACATCGATTTAAACGGGTTCGATACCGTAGTATCCCCATTAGCCGAAGATAACAACTAATCTAAATTGATATTATGAAATATAAATCACAAAAAGTAGCGTATTGGTTTTTTGCCCTGTCCATGTTGTTGTTTGGGCTTCAAATTGTTTATGGCTTTATCATGGGGTTCGCCCATGCAGGCTTTGACAACCTTCATGGTATTATACCATTTAACACAGCAAGAGCAGTCCACACTAACCTTTTGGTAGTATGGTTATTATCAGGGTTTATGGGAGCTGCCTATTACATTATTCCAGAAGAGGCCCAACGTGAGTTGGTAAACGTAAAATTAGCTTACGTGCAATTAATAAGCTTAGCCGTAGTAGGCGTTATAGCAATTGTTGGTTATCATTTTAACTACTGGGAAGGACGTAAGTTTTTGGAAATCCCAAGGCCTTTGGATTACTTGGTGGTAGTAAACGTACTCCTGTTTTTGGGATTAATTTTAGCCACCCTCTTTAAAGGTAAACGAAAAACCACAACCGCATTGGTACTATCCATGGGATTATTATTTGCGGCCTTATTATACTTACCGGGCATGTTGCCATTCGACAGTCAAGTAAAAGACTCTTTCTTTAGGTGGTGGGTAGTTCACTTATGGGTAGAAGGTGTTTGGGAATTAATTATGGGTGGTATCCTATCGTTCCTATTAATAAAATTAACCGGGGTAGATAGAGAGGTTATAGAAAAATGGCTATACGTAATTGTTGGTCTTACCTTCTTATCTGGAGTTTTGGGTACAGGCCACCATTATTACTACATTGGCGTTAACAAAATTTGGTTGATTGTTGGCGGTATTTTTTCCGCCTTAGAGCCTTTGGCATTTTTGGCAATGGCCCTATTCGCTGTTAACATGTATAGAAAGGGTGAAAAGAAACATCCAAATAAATTAGCGCTCTATTGGACACTTGGAGCTGCCATAGTATCATTTATAGGTGCTGGATTATTGGGCTTCGCACACACCTTACCACAAACAAACATATATACCCACGGGACACTTGTAACTGCTATGCATGGCCACTTGGCTTTCTGGGGAGCTTATGCCATGATTGTTTTAGCCATTATTAGCTATAGTTTACCAAACATGACCGGTAGAAAATTATATGAAAGCACACGTGGTAGAGTTGCTTTTTGGCTATCGAACATAGGTATTATTGGTATGACCGTAGCCTTTGGTGTAGCGGGCGTTGCCCAGGTCTATTTAGAACGTAAGTTTAAAATGGAATTCATGGCCGTACAAAAGGAAATTGAAATTCATTTCATTGTTCTCATCCTATGTGCCACACTATTCTTAACAGGTATTATTGCCTACATGATAGACTTTTATAAACATGGCAAGCCTACAGATGAAGCTTTAGTCAATACAAACGCCCAATAAAATATTAAAACAAAAGCCTAAGACTAACTCAATGGAGCCCGCATTACCTGAAATCCATATGTAATGCGGGTATCTTTTAAACAAATACAAGATGCATATTCCATATTATCGTGCTATAGCCAAGGAACATGAAGTGTTTGAACACGCCTATACCTGTAAAATACCTTTCCTGTTGAAAGGCCCAACTGGAACTGGAAAATCTAGGTTTATAGAACATATGGCCTATAAGCTAAAAACAAAACTGATAACCATATCGTGCCATGAAGAAACCTCTTCAACCGATTTAATTGGTCGTTTTATCTTAAAAGGAGCAGAAACCATATGGTTGGACGGCCCCTTGACAACAGCCATTAAAGAAGGCCATATTTTGTATCTCGATGAAATTGCAGAAGCACGACCCGATGTGATAGTTGCCATTCACTCCCTTACCGATCACCGGCGTGAATTATTTATAGATAAGCTTGGAGAAACCATAAAGGCGCACCCAGATTTTATGTTAGTAGCTTCATTCAATCCTGGCTATCAACGAGGCTTTAAAGAATTAAAACCTTCCACCCGACAACGTTTTGCTGCCATATCATTCCATTATCCCGAAGCAAAAATAGAAACCGAAATTTTAGTTTCCGAAACAGGTATTGAAAATGATGTTGCCAAAAAACTGGTAAACATTGCAACCAAAATTAGAAACCTTACTGAATTGGGTCTAACAGAAACCGTTTCTACAAGGTTATTGGTCGATGCCGCTAAATTAATCCATGCTGGTTTGCCAAAACGATTGGCAGTTCATGTTGCAATTGTTGAACCTCTAACGGACGATTTGGAAGTTATACAAGCACTTAAGGATTTAAGTGATTTAATGATCTAACCATCAGTAGGCAGTTAACAGTCGCAGTAAGCAGGAAAATATACCCCCTGCAACGAACTACTGAACACTGAACACTGAATACTGAATACTGAGTACTGAATACTGAGTACTGAATACTATGTTTGAATTTGAACCAGATGAGTATATTTTCACCAAGTTTGCTTTCTTCTTTAAAAAACGACAAAAAGTTAAGGAAGCAGAACTTGTCTATGCCGTTAATTTAAACCACATAAAGCCAAGGCTCACTATCTTGGCTCGTGCCATTACAGGTGAAGCTATAGAAATTTTTGAAGCTGAGCGCGAAGGCGGCTACCGCAACAATAATTTCTTTTTGCCTGCACGTTTTTCCGAATTTAAAACTGTTGAAGAAAATATTGCCTTTTATCTATTTCGGGTGTTGTACTTATCGGTTCAAAAAAAATTGAACCTTAATTGGAACACTACCTTAGATTACGATACCAAGACTTCACAACAAAAGGCTATTGAGACATCAGACAAGGTATTGTCTATTTTATTTGAGCAATTTCCAGTTACCAAATCATACCACAAAGCCTTTACAGCCTTTTATAAAGCAAAAGCCACCAATAACAAACCAGCAGACTTTAGTTTTATTTATGGCAAGTGGATGAAAAACGACATTAAGGACAATCGTATGGAACGCTTGGAAAACTTTTCAGACAAAGTAAAAAAAGCCCAAGAAGAACAAGCTAAAACCATTATAAAATCGAAAGCGGTAGAAGAAATTATTTCAGTGCAAATCGACCAGAAGCAAATGGAAGATGCCGTTTTACAACATCAATTTGAAAAGGTAGAAACTGCCGAAGAATTTGGCGGAAATTTTAGGGATATGGATGGTGATGACGACCTTGATGACCACTCGAATGCTCTGGACGAAATAAACATGAAGTATACGGTTCGCGTTGACGATATGGCGCATTCGGTTTACCAAGCCGATTTTATTGAAAACACGACCATTGCTGAAAGTGCCGAAAGCCAAAGCAACGATTATTATATTAGTTACGACGAGTGGAATTACACCAATAGAACCTATAAAGAAAATTATTGCAAAGTTTATCCCAAAGCACCCTCCAAGATCGATACTGCCTTTTACAAAAAGACCTTATACGACAACCGTTCAACGTTAATGGGTTTACGTAAAATGCTAACTACCGTAAATAACAAATACCAGCAACAACGTAGGCAACCACAAGGTGAGGAACTTGATATTGATGCCATTACAGATTTATTTACCGATATTAAATCGGGGCACACCCCTTCAGAAAACATCTACCTCTCCAAAAGAAAAAAAGAGAAAGACCTGTCCATATTACTGCTTCTAGATATAAGCTTATCCAGTGATGGCTATGCCGCTGGCAACCGAATTATTGACGTTGAAAAACAAGTATCAATCCTTTTCGGAGAAATTTTAAATGAGTTTAACATCGATTTTTCTATCGACTGCTTTTATTCCAAAACCCGTAACCATTCCAGTTATTTAACCTTGAAAGGATTCGATGAAAGTTGGAATACCGCTAAACACAAAGTAGGAGGCATAGAACCTAGTGGCTATACACGCATTGGGGCGGCTTTACGACACTCTGGTGCATTACTTGATAAACGTAACACCAAAAACAAATGGGTCATTTTAATATCGGACGGCAAACCAAACGACTACGACAAATACGAAGGCAAATACGGTATTAACGATGTAAAACAAGCACTTCGCGAATTGAATGAGCGTCAAATAAATTCGTATGCTTTGGCCATTGAAGCCCAGGCCAAATACTATCTACCCCAAATGTTTGGCCAAAACCACTACCAAATACTCACAAACCCCACAGAGCTGTTACAATCGTTGGTAAAGCTCTATGAAAAAATTAAACATCAGTCTTGAAACTACCATTCCTTAAACTTCAATTGCAAATCTCCATAATATAAAAATAAATGGATATCACATCATTTTGCCTTCAAGCAATTTATATTATTGACCAGCAACAAACCTATACCCAATGGTAGTAAAATACTAAAAGCAAAAAGCAAGGTATAGTAATAGGAAAACAATCCTTCCCTTATAAAAAAACGATAACCTTGAAGCAACAATAATGCTTCTGTCAACACAAAGCCAAACAAAAAACAAGCTACACCAACATTTAATACTTTGCTATTTTGTAACCAACCGCTTTTTAAAATAAAAGCCAATAAAAATCCGCTAACAATCCCAAGCATGATCAAATGAATAAAACCAATTACAAAATTACGATGTTGGTAAACGGTTTGTGAGAATTCTGGAAAAACAGACGCCAACTGTAACCCCATTTTTAACACAAAACAAAAAATAGCAAAACTGTATAGGTAAAGCAAAAGCTTATTTTTATGTTGTAACACAAGTGTTAATTTGAATTTAATAAGGCGTAAAAACATAATAAGCACAACCAATTGCATAAACATGGCCAAACCATTTATCCAAAACAAGATTTTATGCGGTGCAAACCATTGAACCGGTAAAGCAAAACTTAAAATTGTTGAAATAACAAGAAGCCTAAAAAAAACACGAAACAGCCTGGATTCCTGAATATTGATAAAATAAAAAAAGATAGCTATCACTGCAATTAAAAACCATCCGTTAAACTGAAAATGCAAAAAAAACTGAATGGCTATTTGATAGAAAGCAGAGGCCTGCCCCAAAGTAGCCACCGCGGGCCCCAAGCACCACACACCTAATGTAGATATCAACATAAAAACCAAAGCTGCTTTTATTAAGCGCCTAACCGTTTTGGATGTTATATTAACCTGTTTCCAAACTAGGTACACAAAATAATAACTGCACAAAATATGCAAAGTAGAGAAGGTAATGGATATTGCTGCATAGCCTTGAAATGGAAAGCTTAGTATCATGCCCACTACAGCAATCTGTGTTATCCAAAACAATCGCTTAAAATGGGCATGCTTACGTTTGGGTATAAAATAATGTACTATGAATACAAACAACATTAAATACCCCCACCCCAACATGGCCACATGCGAATGGGCATGCGTTAAAAACCTATAATTAAAAGGAATGGCTTCTATAAACGAATACCGTAAAACCAAACCCATTAAAGCAGTAATAAAAAAGTTTACAAGGCAAACAACAACAAACCTTTTTGGCATATCATTTATTTTTCTGGGTTAAAATAGTTAATTAAAAAGAAATCCCAGAAGGTTTAAACACATTCTGGGATTTCACCAACCAAAGTAATTGCAAAAAAATGCATTACAATACTAACCAAATTGTTGCTCTAGCTTTATAGCTTGAGGAAATAAAATATTATTTTCTAAATGAATGTGTAAATGTAAATCCTTTTCAAACGCGTCTAACATGGCATAAGTAACCCTATAAGTGTTACAGGCATCGGCCGGTGGGTTATAATTATTACTAAGATCTGCAATTTGTCTAAAACGCTCGCCTTCGTTATCGTGCTCGTGCTTCATCATGGCTATAGGGTTTTCAACGGTACCAAATTGGGGCAATTCAATAGCTCCTTGTCCCAGTTTGGCATTCACCATTTTTTTAACAAACGGAAACAAGATCAACTCCTCTTTTTTCATATGGGCTGCCAACTCACCTGCCGAGGCTTTAAACAGTTCATTGATTTGCAATAATTCGGGATGGCGCTCACCGTGTACATGGCAAAGCTTGTTTAAAAACTGAAGTAACACAGGTACTTTTTCCTCTACATATCGATGGTGCTTCTTTTCAATATAATCTATTAACAAATCCAGCGGCCAAGACTTATAATCTATAGATTGGTCGGTTGTTGCGTTTAAGACACTATGGATTTCGTCCAACAGTCCGTTAGTGTCTATACCCTTCTTTTCACACACTTCCTCTATAGTACGGTCTCCTTTGCAGCAAAAATCTATGTTATATTTTGAAAAAACAGCTGCTGTTCTAAAATCTTCGGCTACAAATTGTCCTATTTGCTTTTGTGAATCGTTTTGTAATGTTATCATGACTAAATATTTAATTCGGATATTTTTATCCTTTTTATTTGTAAATTTTTTTTAAACCTTTAAAAATGAAGCTCCAGATTTGATGTCTAATGCTAATTCTTCCAAACTAGTACGTTCTAACATGTCTTTTAAACCTTCCCTTATGGCTTTAAATTTATCGTGTACGGGGCATGGATGCGTTTCGCTACACTTATGCAAGCCCAAACCACAACCATTATAGATGGCATCACCATCAATGGCATTAACAATATCTGCTAGTTTTACTAATGGGATCCTATCTTTGGCAATTTCAAAACCGCCATAGGCTCCCTTTAAAGAGCTTATAACATCGTGCCTCACAAGTGCCTGTAAAATCTTAGCAGTAAAGGCTTCTGGCGAATCTATTTCCTTAGCTATCTCCTTAGGGCTTACGCGTACACCTTCATAAGATTTTATGGCGATGAAAATTGTTGCTTTTATACCGTACTCACAAGCTTTGGAAAACATATTACTAGTTTAATAGACTACAAATTTAAGACAAAACAATCAATTAAGACAATTTTATCTTAATTAATATTTATGTCTATACCAAACTTTTTGCCATTCCCGTCGCAATATTAAAAAAACAACATCTTCCGATAGTTTTAGAATATCGGTTCCATCCAATGCCTTTATTTGGGCTTCAGACACATCTATGATGTATAGTAAATTAAGATAATCTGCGAATTTCTCCTGTATGAGTTTGTAAATTGTTTCGTGAAGCAGCAGTTTAAGGCTTAACGGTTCAATAGCATTATCAAACTCTAAATCGATATTAGCCAAAAGGAAATCCTTATTAATTTGACTAATCAACTTAGTGTATAAATCTAATTGGTTGGCTTCTTCTATTAAGGCGTCAAAAGTAGTTGGTAGTTGCATTACACGTCTCTATGCATTAATCCAGTCCCAAAATCTTTTAGCAACTGCTTCTTTTCATCAGAAATGTGAAGGGATTCTAAAACCAAAAAAGCCTTTTGGGTATAATCCTTAATAGCTTTTGTTGTTTCTTCCGCAGAACCCGAGGATAAGAAAAACTGTTTTGCAGTTTCTATTTTTGTAGCAATATCTTCTGGGTTTGAAGCAAATAGTTGTCGTAATGTCGTTTTATCGGTTTCATTGGAAAACTCCAAAGCCTTCAGGTATAAATAGGTTTTCTTGTTTTCAATAATATCACCTCCAACCTGTTTTCCAAAGGTTTTGGGATCGCCAAAAGCATCCAAATAATCATCTTGCAACTGAAAGGCTATGCCCAAATTTTTGCCAAACTCGTATATGTTATGTTGATCCTCTAATGATGCATTGGCCACAATAGCTCCCATTTTCATAGCAGCACCCACTAAAACAGCCGTTTTATACTCAATCATTTTTAAATATTCCGGAATAGAAACATCGTCCCTGGACTCAAAATCGATATCGTATTGTTGTCCCTCACAAACTTCTAGAGCCGTTTTACTAAATAATTGCGCTAATGCCTGAAAAGTATGCGGCGGGTAATTCTCAAATAATTGGTAAGCCATAATAAGCATGGCATCGCCCGATAAGACTCCGGTATTGACATCCCACTTTTCATGCACCGTTTGTTTCCCTCGTCTCAAAGGGGCATCGTCCATAATATCGTCATGAACCAGCGAAAAATTATGAAACACTTCTATACTCAATGCTGCGTTTAAAGCCTTATTATAAGTACTATTAAAAATTTCTGCAGTCAACAAAGTCAACACAGGTCTTAGCCTCTTACCTCCTAAATTTAAAATATAACGAATTGGCTCGTAAAGGTTTTTTGGCTCTCTCGCTACAGTATATTTCTCTAAATATGTAACAAATTGATGTTGGTATTCTTCTACTGATAACATGGGGTAAAAGTACATGAATTTTTTCATTTGTAAATTCAAAAAAACGCTTGAAAAAATCCATGCATAAACGAAGTGGTTGCTGAGCAATGTCGAAGTATGGTTAACAATATGAGCTTAAATTTTATAGGTTATGAAACAAAATTTAAGTTTTTACAGAGGCCCATAAATTAAAAAGTGGTGGATTTGTTCTTTTATAAAATAAATGTTAAAAAATTGCAAAACTTAGGAAACTTTTTTTGTTTTTAAAGTTTCCTGACGTAGTTTTGCACCACATTATGAGAGATAAAATACTACACAACGCAGGAGAAATGTTCTTAAACTACGGGTTTAAGAGCGTTACAATGGACGACATAGCACATGCCTTGGGCATTTCCAAAAAAACAATCTATCAGCATTTCGATAATAAAACCAAGTTAGTAGAAGCTACAACAATGTATGTTTTCGAAAATATTTCAGAAGGTATTGACTGTATTTGCGCATTGGAAAAGAATCCAATTGAAGAGATTTACGACATTAAACGTTTCGTGATGAATCATTTAAAAGACGAAAAGTCATCGCCACAATACCAGCTTCAAAAATATTATCCTGCCATATTTGCGACATTAAAACAAAAGCAGTTTGAAGTCATGCAGTGTTGCGTTAAAGCAAATTTAGAGCGTGGCATTACCCTTGGACTATACAGAGACACCATTAATATAGAATTTATATCCAGAATATATTTCAATTCCATGATAGCTTTAAAAGACAAGGATTTATTTCCATTAAAGCATTTCTCTATGAATGCTCTTATGGATTATTTTCTTGAGTATCATTTAAGGGGTATTTGTTCTAAAAAAGGCCTTGAAACATTGAACCAATTTATTAATACTCAGTCTTAAACACTAAACAACATATGAAAAACCGATTAATTATCATTTTCGGGTTACTAATAACTACATTAACCTATGCTCAAGAAGACCATAGCTTTACTTTACAGGAAGCAATAGATTATGCACTCGAAAACAATAGAGTTGCTAAAAATGCAAGTCGCGATATTGAGGCTGCCGAACAGCAAAAATGGGAAACTACCACCATTGGATTGCCACAAATAAATGGAAAAATAGAATTCCAAAATTGGCTCAAACAACAGGTCTCATTGTTGCCGGCCGCCGCTTTCGATAATACACAAAGTACTATAGATATTGTTAACGATTACTTTGATGGTCCCATAAGAAACAGCAAAGAAGTTGATACCCCTGAAGGTTTTATACCGTTACGCTTTGGCACCAAACAGAACATGAACGCATCGGTGACCCTAAGCCAACTTATTTTTGATGGCTCTTACCTAGTGGGCTTGCAATCGGCTAAAGTATTTCTGGAAATTTCTAAAAACGCTAAAGAAAAAACCGATTTAGAGGTTAGAAAGGCTGTAATTAATGCCTACGGAAATGTCTTGTTAGCAGAAGAAAGCGTAAGCATTTTAGAGCGCAACATAAGTGTGCTTGAAAAAAACCTAAGTGAAACTTCCAAAATTTATGAAAATGGGTTAACCGAGGAAGAAAGTGTAGAGCAACTACAAATAACCCTTTCTGGCGTACAAAGTAATTTAAAAAATACGCAACGCTTAAAAACGTTGGCATATCAAATGTTAAATATCACTCTGGGAATCGATATTAATTCCAATACAATCTTAACCGATAATTTGGAAAGCTTAACGAGCCAACATATAGATATCGCTTTACTCAATACCGAAAACAATGTTGAAAACACCATTGATTATAAAATAGCCGCCAATGACAAAACCTCTAAAGAGCTGCTTTTAAAATTTGAAAAAAGCAAAGCCTTACCTAATATAAGCGCTTTTGTTAATGCTGGTTATAGTGGTTTTAGCGATAGCTTCACATTCTTAAATAGTAGCCAACAATGGTTTGGCTCATCTCTATTAGGGGTTAGTATGAACATCCCTATTTTTAGTTCGGGAGGTAGAAGCGCTTCAACACAACGTGCTAGGATAAACCTTGAAAAAGCCAAAGACGACCTTACTGAAGTAGAACAAAAACTTAAACTTCAAATTGCTTCAGCTAAAAGCGATTATCAGTTTGCCATAGAAGAATACGAAAACAAAAAACAGAACCTAAACTTGGCCGAACGCATAGAGCAAAAAAACCAAACCAAGTTTTATGAAGGCATTGCTAGCAGTTTTGAGCTCAGGCAGGCGCAGGTACAGCTATACAGCTCGCAACAGGAGTTTCTACAAGCCATGCTAGATGTTATTAATAAAAAAGCTGCGTTGGAAACCATTTTAAATACAGTAAACAACTAAAATCAATCATAAAAATGAAAGCCCATAATGGGCATTTAACAAATAATAACCTATACCAATCAACATAACTAAAACACTGATTATTGGCGGTTGGTAAAATTTTTAAATAGATGAAATATATATACACTCTTTTTATCGTTACACTAGTGTTGTCGTCCTGCGATAATACCAAGAAAAAATCTGTTGATGACATTATTGAAACCAATAATTTAGAATTAATCCGCAAGAAGAAGTCGGAATTGGATGCTACGAAACAAGAAATCACGGCCCAATTAAAACAATTGGAAACGAAAATAAAAGCATTGGATCCGCAGGAAAAAATACCTTTAATAACAACGTTTAAGGCTAACGAAACTGTATTTACACACTTTGTGGAATTGCAAGGCAATGTAAACACCAAACAAAACTTGGTTATATATCCAGAATACGCGGGTACCCTAACCCATGTTTACGTAAAAGAAGGGCAGCATGTTAGTAAAGGCCAATTATTGGCTAAGATCGATGATGGTGGATTAAGCCAACAGTTGGCACAATTGGAAATACAAGCCAATTTAGCCAAAACGACTTTTGAACGCCAAGAGCGCTTATGGAACCAAAACATAGGTAGCGAGATTCAATACCTACAAGCCAAATCGTCTTACGAAGCACAACAAAAAGCAGTTAACCATCTAAAAGAACAAATAGCAAAAACTACAGTTCGAGCCCCTTTTACCGGCACTATAGATGATGTTATTACAGAACAAGGAAGTGTTGTTGCTCCAGGGCAATCGCCACTATTCAGGATAGTAAACCTTCAAAACATGTATGTGGAAACCGATGTGCCAGAACGCTATATCTCAGATGTCACTGCAGGTAAAGAAGTTATAGTGAATTTCCCAGTTCTGAATAAAGAGGTAAAAGCTAAAGTACGCCAGGCTGGAAGTTTTATCAATCCAGCCAACCGAACATTTAAAGTTGAAATAGCCATAGGAAATACCGATAAAAACATCAAACCAAACCTAACGGCAAAACTTAAAATAAACGATTACATCAACGAAAAAGCCATTTTAATTCCGCAGAGCATCATTTCTGAAAATGCCGAAGGCGAGCAATACGTTTACACCATAATAGGTAAAACAGGAGAAACAGCTACCGCCAAACGTGAAATTATCGAAACCGGAAAAACACAAGGCGATTATATTGAAGTGACTTCGGGCTTGCAACATGGCGTTGAAATTGTTGATGAAGGCGCCCGTAGCGTAAAAGACGGACAACAGGTTAAGATTCTAAAAATGCAATAAGAGCAACAAAGTTTAGAAGTGGAAAAGTGGAAAAGCTTAGAAGAAATGGACAAGCGAAAACCAAACTACGAAACCCATAAAAACTCTAAACCTATAAATATGTTTAGACGTGGAAAAGTTTAGAGGTTTAAAGCTATCTCCTAAACCTCTAAACTAATAAACTACTAAACCCAAAAACCTATTATTAATTATGAAATTATTCTCATTTGAAAAATTAGTTGTTTGGCAAGAAGCAAGACATTTAGCCTTATTTATCTATAAGACCACTAAATCTTTTCCATCGGAAGAAAAATTTGGATTGGTTAGCCAGATGCGAAGAAGTGCAGTTTCAATTTCCTCAAATATTGTAGAAGGTTCAGGCAGACATTCTAATAAAGATAAGGCCAGGTTCACAGAGATAGCCTATGGTTCGGCCTTAGAGTTACTCAATCAGGCAATTTTGTCCAATGACCTTGAATTTGTTACAACAATAGATTATGAAATTATCAGGGATAAAATAGGAAAAATCACAGCTATGCTAGATGGTTTGTACAAATCTCAATTAAAAAACTAGGGTTTATAATTAGAAGCTTTCTTCTAAACCTCTAAACTCCTAAACCACTAAACTCATTAAGAAATGACAAAAGACTTAAAACATAAAAAGGTAAATAAAGAATTTGCTTTATCATCTTGGGCCATCAACAATAAAACAACCATGTATGTTTTAATTGGCCTAATCTTTATACTTGGTGCAGGCGCATACTTTAGCATGCCTCGTGAGAGCTTTCCAGAAATTAAGGAGACTAAAATCTATATAAGCTCTGTTTTCCCAGGGAATACTGCCGAAGACATAGAAAAACTCATTACAGACCCTATTGAGGATAGGCTTAAAACGGTAAGTAATGTGGTAGAGATTACCTCAACATCACAAGAAGACTATTCTATAATTATAGTAGAATTCGATGAAGGCATTACTGTAGAATCTGCCAAACAAAAAGTGAAGGATGAGGTAGATTCAGAAAAAGCAGGAGAAGATTGGCCTACTTTTAATGGTGCCAAAGTAGAACCCAATGTGTTCGATTTGAGTATGTCTGAAGAAATACCAATCCTCAATATCAATATTTCAGGAAATTACCCTGTAGACAAACTAAAGGAGTATGGTGAGTATTTAGAAGATGAAATTGAAGGGCTTTTGGAAATAAAACAAGTAGATATTCGAGGGGCCCAGGAAAAAGAAGTTGAAGTTGCAGTAGACATTTACAAAATGATGGCTGCACAGGTGAGTTTCGATGACATTATTGGCACCATAAGCAGGGAAAACATGACCATGTCTGCCGGTAACTTAATATCCAGTGGGCAACGCCGTACCATCCGGGTTTTAGGTGAAATTGAAAACCCTAAAGAACTTGAAGATTTTGCTGTAAAGTCTGAAAGAGGCAATACCATTTATCTTAAAGATATAGCAGAGGTATCTTTTAAAGACGAAGACAAAACTACTTATGCCAGGGAGTTTGGCGCCCCTGTAGTGATGCTGGACGTAAAAAAACGTGCCGGAAAAAATATGGTGGCCGCTGCAGAACAAATAGACGTTATTGTTAAAAATGCCATAGACAATGTATTTCCGCAAGATTTAAAGGTTACCATTTCTAACGATCAATCTTCGAAGACTATTGGACAGGTTGATGATTTAGTCAACAATATTATTTTTGGTATTATACTGGTAGTTACCGTACTAATGTTCTTTTTAGGGTTTAAGAATGCACTTTTTGTTGGGTTTGCCATCCCAATGTCCATGTTCATGTCTTTAATGATCTTAAACGCTTTGGGCTACACCATGAATACCATGATCCTTTTTGGACTCATAATGGGACTCGGGATGCTCGTAGACAATGGTATTGTGGTTGTTGAAAATGTGTACCGCCTCATGTCTGAAGGCATGCCAAGAATTGAAGCCGCCAAAAAAGGAATTGGTGAAATCGCCTTTCCTATAATCATCTCTACAGTTACAACTGTTGCAGCATTTATTCCATTAGGCATGTGGCCAGGCGTTATGGGTGAATTCATGATCTATTTCCCGGTAACACTATCTGTGGTTTTAGGATCTTCGTTATTTGTTGCCATTTTCTTTAACTCGGTAATGGTATCTCAGTTCATGACTACAGAAGACAAGAACATGCCATTAAAACTAATCATTAAAATTTCGGTGGTCTTTGGGCTTATTGGCCTATTAATTTTTATAGTTGGCGGAAGCTATAGAGGCCTAGGCACCCTAATGTTAGTTACCGTATTGCTTCTTTGGATTTACAGGCTATTCCTTAGGCGTTGGGCCAACACCTTTCAGAATTCAGTATTACCTAAATGGGAGCGTTTTTATGAAAACACATTGCGTACGGCTTTACGGGGCAGAAAACCTGTTTTTATAACATTGAGCATAACCGTTTTATTGTTTATTGTTTTTGGTTTATTTGGAGCATCAATGGGCAAGGGAAACACCAAAGTTGAGTTCTTCCCAGACAACAAACCCAATCAAATTATAGTTTATATCGAATACCCTGAAGGTACCGATATTAAAAAGACCAATGCCATAACCCTGGATATCGAGCAACGGGTTTATAAGATTATTAATGATGAAGCCTATATGGATAATGGCTATAACTTCTTAACAGAAAGTGCCGTTTCCCAAGTAGGTGCTGGTGCTGGAAACCCACAAACCGATGGTGGTTCGCAAGCCGAAATGCCGCATCGCGGTAAGATTACGGCCACCATGCGGGAATTTAAATACCGAAAAGGTGTTGATAGTGAAGAATTGCTAAAAAAAGTTCAGGAAGCTTTAAAAGGCATTTATCCAGGCGTTAGCATTTCGGTAGAAAAAGATCCTATTGGCCCTCCTGTTGGTTACCCCATAAACATCGAGCTTGAAGGCGATGATTATTCAGAATTAATTGCTACAGCAGAGAACATGCGCAATTTCATCAATTCCAAAAACATTGAAGGGATAGACGAGTTGAAGATAGACGTTAACAAATCGAAACCTTCCATGCAGGTGATTGTAGATACCAAAAAAGCAGGCGAGTTAGGCGTTACTTCGGGGCAAGTGGGGCAGCAATTACGTAATGCTATTTTTGGTGCCAAAGCAGGTATTTATAAAAAAGATGGCGAAGATTACGATATTAATGTGCGCTTTAATAAAGAAAACAGATATAATACCAGTGCCATTTTCAACCAAAAAATAACATTTAGGGATATGGCCTCTGGACAAATCAAGGAAATTCCTGTTTCGTCGGTTGCCAAACACAATAACACCTCTGGTTTTAGTGCTATAAAGCATCGCGACAACAAGCGGGTAGTAACCCTATACTCGGCTTTAGCCCCAGGCTTTATAGATGCCAGGGCCATTGTGACCAAGATTCAGAATGAAATGAAAAGTTACACTGGAAAACCCGATGGTATTAAAATAGACTATACCGGACAAATTGAAGAACAGGAAAAGCAACAAAGCTTTCTAAATGGTGCTTTTATGGCCGGACTGGGACTAATCTTCTTTATTTTAATATTCCAGTTCAATTCAGTGTCTAAACCAGGTATTATTATGATGGCGATATTTTTAAGCTTTATAGGTGTGTTTGGCGGTATTTTAATTACAGGAAGCTCCTTTGTGATTATGATGACCATGATGGGGATTATTTCATTGGCAGGTATTGTGGTAAACAACGGCGTAGTCCTCCTCGATTATACCCAACTGCTTATTGACAGAAAGAAAGTAGAACTGGATTTAGAAGACGATCAATATCTCGCAACCCCAGAATTACTGGAAGCCATTATTAAAGGCGGTAAAGCCCGTTTACGCCCCGTACTGTTAACGGCAATTACAACTATTTTAGGTTTAATTCCGTTAGCAACAGGTTTAAACATTAACTTTTTTACTTTATTTAGCGATTTGGATCCTAATATCTATACGGGAGGAGATAATGTTATTTTCTGGGGGCCACTTGCCAAAACCGTTATTTATGGCTTACTAATAGCGACATTCTTAACACTTATAGTAGTTCCAATACTATTCTATTTAATAACCAAGTTTAAAATGTGGCTGTTTAGTGATAGAGTAGCGAAATATAATAAAATTGATGCTATAGGAAATTGATAAACCTATTTTTAAAGTGTGACTAGCTCTTTATTATTAGTAAAAAAGCTTCAACATGATGTTGAAGCTTTTTTTTGTTTACATTACTATTCGCACTATTGACCTTCATTTTGAGGTATAGGGAATTGACTAACTATACCATCGCCAGTTCTATCTATAACAAGTTCACTTAACTTATCAAAACGTCTAAGGTCAACCCAGCGATGCCCTTCAGCAAATAGCGAATAACGTCTTTCATAAAGAATCCTATCAACATCAACAGATCCAGCCGCTACTGGCCCTAAACCAGCAGCCGCTCGAACAGCATTAATTGCCGTTTCGGCAGCTCCTGGATTATTGACCATGTTTGCTTCGGCATACAACAAAATAAGCTCTTCGTTTCTTATCATACCCACGGGATCTACATTCGATTTATATATATATACATCGTGGGTACCCGGTGTTAAATCAGCAATATTTAAGGGACCGTCGGTTCTTAATACTGCTTTGTTTACTCTATTATCTCCAGGTTCGGCAGAATTAACAAAATCTGGATGCGCTATCCTTGCATTAGCTCCAGTTGAATTTAGAGCGAAAAACAATTGATTTAATTCATCCCCTCCTGTAGCCGAAAATTGATAATAGGCCCCTAAATCCATAGAGGCATTCATATCCATAAATGAATCTGCCAAAGCACTTAAAACCAAAGTATAGTTTTCTTGATAAGCCGCAGCTCTAGCGGTAAGAGCCCTGTTAAACTCTAAATAAGATACCCCAAGCGTATTAGGCTGTACATCGCCACCAGTTTGTAAATCGGAAGCAGCATTATTTAAAAGGTCTATAATTGTTGTTAATGCGTTATCATAACTTTCAAAAGCGCCTAAGTTATTTGGATCGGAAACGTCTGTTCTTATACCATTTTGATAAAGCATCGTTAATACAGTTAATAACTCATATGATTTTATGGTATTTGCAAAACCTCTAATTGCTGCCTTTTCAGCATCTGTAAATGCTTCTGTTGTATTCTCTAACCCTTCCAGTAAAAGGTTACACTCCTTTACCACCGCATATCTTGCAGCATAAGGCGTGGTTAAATAAAACGCATTATCATCTAAAACACCTGTCATTAAATCTCCCGTCCATCTAGGATCTGAACTTTGATGTCTCCAATAATCTCTTCCAAGCACAGAAAAAACATCTCGTTGGGTATTTAATCGATCTCTCATATCGGCTAAAATTCCGCCTACCGCTTGCGGCAACTCTGGTCTAGACACTCCTTCAGAAATAGATGAGGTTTGTGGTCCGTTTAAGTCTTGCCCTTCTTCAATATCACATGAATACCAAAGACAAATGGAAAAGACTAAAGCAATGATTTTATATATATTTGAATTTTTCATATTGTTCAATTTTTTTATTAAAGTCCAACTGATAAGTGAAACATAAATCGTTTAGATGAAGGAAATGGTGCTACCTCAATTCCTATACCTGCCGCCGTTGGCCCAAAATTGGACACTTCTGGATCGTAACTGTTATAATCAAAAATATTAATCAGGTTTCTTCCGGAGAAACCAAGCTTAACATCTGTTATATTACCACCAAACCACTTATCTAATGTGTTACTTGGTATATTATAATACAAGCCTAGCTCTCTTAATTTTAAATAGGAAGCATCCTCAACAAAAGGTTCGGCATTACCGCCTAAAAATGCGCCAATTCTGTAATCTCCATTCGATGTAGTTCCAGCAGGGTCTATATTTGTTTCATCATAATCGGCACTTGTCCCTCCAAAATCGGACAATAAGCGACTAAGGTTTACATTATCCCCACCCTTTTTCCAATGCCATAAGAAGGATAATGTAAAGTTTTTGTACTTAAAGTTATTATTGAATGCCATTTGAAAATCTGGTTCGGCATCACCCAATACTACTACATTGCCATTAACATCATTCCCCACAATTTGTGTAGCACTTTTACCTTCTTCAATTCTAAATGTCCCTAAACCAGTACCAAAACCTTGAGTATCGAAAGAATTTACATTTAACTCGGTTATCTCCGATTTATTCTTAAACCAGTTAACATCCAAATCCCATGTAAAGTCCTCAGTATCAAAAACCCTTGAATTCACTCCAATCTCAACACCATTGTTTTCTAATGCCCCTGCATTTGCCCAACGGAAGGTGTAACCAGATGAAGGCTCGTTGTCTGCCTGAAGTATTAAGTCTTCAACCTTTTTGTTATAATAAGTAAACTCTATACTTACTCTATTATTTAACAATCCAGCATCAAATCCAATTTCCAATTCTTTCTGTCGTTCTGGCTTAATAGAAGGGTCCCCTAAGGTTGTTGGTGTAATAATTCCAACATTACCACTAATTAGAGAATTTCTATAAGTGGTGAACAAAGCGCCGTTTGGAGCAAAGTTACCAGCTTCACCATAAGCCGCCCTAACTTTAAAACGGTTTAAAGACTCTATGTTGAAGAAATCGAAATTGTGCAAGTTCAAAGCTGCTGAAGCCTTTGGGTAATAAAAGAATTCGTTGGCATCACCATTATTGGATGACTTATCACCTCTTAATCCTAAAGTTGCAATGATTTTATCTTGATAATTAACTTCCTCCTGAACAAAAAATCCTGAATCTTCCTGCTCTAATCTAAATTGATCCACACCAACATTAGCTGCTTGATCGACATTCTCTTCAGATGCAATTAAACCTGTTGAAGTAACTCTAATGGTATTTTGAGAAAATTGCTGATTGGTTAAACCTGCTTGTGTAGTAAAGTTTAACCCGCTGTCTGTTGTTAAGTTGTGTACCAAAAATGCCGAATAGTTAGCATCGGTATTTCTTGTAGTACCTTCAGAAGTAAGGCCATCTACACCCCCTACCGATGGACTCATAAATTGCAGATCTCTTGGAAAGAACACATCGGTTGTTAATGTATATGTATCAACACCTGCCCTTAAAACCATTTTAAGATTGTGGTTATCATTTTTAAATAAATTAATATCCAATGATCCTCCAGCTATTAAGCGTTTAACCAACTCCCTATTTTTCATCACATCCCTTGTATGTATTTGGTTAGAAGAGTTTGCAGGATGATCTGGGTAATTGCCATTAGCATCAGGCAGCAAATAATCCCAAGGTCTTGTAAACAATGTTGAAAGACCTATTGTGGTGTTTGTGTTGTCATTGTTAAAAAATCCTCTATCTGCTTTTGAATTGATATAATTTCCCGTAATTGATAGTTTAGCATAATCTGTGATTTTATGATCCATATTCAGTCTAAACGACTTCTTTTCGGCTCCCGTTCTTTTAACAATCCCATCCTCTTCACTATTGGTAAAACTGGTGAAAAAAGAAGTTCTTTCATTACCTCCAGAAGCACTAATATTAGTGTTGGAAATAAAGCCTTTTTCCCCATAGATTTCTTTCTCATAATCAATTAAAGTTCCTGCTTGCTGTGCAGCTGTAAATAATGCGCCTTCGCCATAAACACTTTCTGCCAACTCAGCCGTCCAATTTCTTTGTCCCAATAGGTTAACCGCTTCGTTCCACCCTACGGCCTGGGAAAAATTAATCTTGGTTTTCCCTTGTTTTCCTTTCTTTGTAGTAATTATTACCACACCAGCGGCAGCTCTCGATCCATAAATTGCAGCTGCAGAGGCTCCTTTTAGTATTTCGACATTTGCAATGTCCTGAGGATCTATGTCTGCAATCCGGTTTGAGGCATTATCTTGATTATCTGTTGTTGATGCCCCACCACTTGCAGCACTGGACACATCATTCAATCCACCTGCAAAAACACTATTATTATTAACATATACTCCATCAATAATATACAATGGTTGCCCATTAGCATTAATTGATGTCACACCTCTTAATTTAACAGAGATACCTCCTCCTGGTGCTCCAGAAGCAGATGTTATTTGAGCGCCGACAAATTTACCAGCCAAAGCCCCATCTAAAGTTTGCGGTGGGGTCCGTCCTGCTAAATCATCTGCTGAAACAGAAGCTACCGCGTTTGCTGCATTGGATCTTTTTACAGAAGTAGCCAATCCTGTAACAACAACTTCTTCCAAAGCCGTTAAGGATTCCTGCAGCGTAACATTAACTGTTCGTGCCTCAGTAACCACCTCTTCAACGGTCTCAAAACCCAATGAAGAAATCACCAAAGTAACAGGAAAGTTCGAAACGTTTAAACTAAAATTTCCATCAAAATCGGTAGTAGTACCCGTTGTAGTTCCTTTAATAATTACGTTTGCTCCAGGCAAAGGTAAGTTTGTTGCCCCATCTGTTATCTTACCTGTAATCTGCTGCGAAAAGGCCATTACAGGTATAAAAAATAACAAAAGCAAATACAATTTGAAATGTAAAAGTTTGCTCATAATATGTATTTTTTTGAATTAGTCACATTAAATATCATGATTTTTTGCCAGATAATCATATTTTTAACACATAAATTATGTTAATCCCATTTTTCATATTACTTATTTATAATTCTTTCAAACCTAAATAAAACAGATCTATCCCCTTACAGTATTGCTCTCCTACTTATTTATAACAAATAGTTTAAGCCGAATGACACCTTGTTGTCTTATAGGAAAACAAAACCTCTTGGGAATGATTAGTATAACCTAAAAAGCCCCAACATTTATATTGGGGCTTTTCGGCAATACTTTAATTATCTACTTCAACTTAAAACTTAACCTTGCAAAAAGGAAACGCCCTCCTACACCAAATTGTTGCGAACGTCTTGACCAATCAAAGCGACCACTACTTCGGTTTGCTTCAATAGTCCTATCTGGGAATACATCAAATAAATTGTTTGCCCCAATGGTAAACGTTAAACTTTCAGATGCCTTATAGCCAAAAGACAAATCGGTAACCAATTTAGATCCATAAACCTGTTGGTTATCCACATTAGTTGTTGCTTCAGACACTTCCCCAAACCACACATTCCTTAGGAAGACATTAAAATTACCAGAAGTAAAACTATTGGTTAAATTAACTTTAGTTCTAGGCACGGCTTCTTCTAAATAAATCCTGCTATCTTCAGGAAAATAGGTGCCAACCAAACCTGCATCTTCCAATACCCTGGACGCCTTAATATCACCTACCCGCTTTGTTTTGGAAAAAGTACCGGACAAATCGGATTTCAATTGTGAATTGGTTCCTATATTTGTTTTATGGGTAAGCACAATATCCAACCCTTTGGATTCCGTATCAATAGCATTTGCAAAAAATGAGGCCGCCGAAGCATTAGCTTGCGATAAAAGGTTATCTAATTCTGAACCCGTTCCTGGTCCTCTAAACTGCCCAGTATAAACCACTCTATCGTCTATTGCTACAAAGTAACCATCTACCGTTACTGTTAAATTAGCTTCTGGCATTTTAGCTGTAAAACCTAAACTTATACTTTGCGAAGTCTCTTCTTTTAACTGCGGAATTCCCAAAAGTTTAGCCGCTCTACTATCGTTTGAAAATGTCCCAACCTCAACAGGTATACCATCCTGAAATATTGTTGAGGTAGAATTAAAATTTAACTGATGCAACGAAGGTGCTCTAAACCCTGTATTCAAAGCCGCTCTTATATTTACATTTTCACTAGCTTTTATTCGTGTTGCCAATTTAAAATTGATGGTCGACCCAAAATCTGAATAATCTTCAAACCGTGTTGCAAAACTGGCTAAGAACGTTTCAGAAAAATCTGCTTCTAAATCAAAATAAGCCGCTATACTGTTTCTTCCCCTAGACAGTTCGTTAGCAGGGCTAAATCCTGGAAAAACCTGGGACCCTCCTGGTCGTGTTCTTTCAAAGAAATCAACCGCAGGACTTTGAGTTGGCAAAGTTATTAATTCACCTTCTTGGGTATATTGCCCATAAGAAGCTTCTTCACCTGCAACTATTTCGTAGTTTTCCAATCGATATTCTGCTCCAAATGCAATGTTAATTCCGCTTAAAGTATCATCAAAAAACTGGTTAATATCTAAATTAACCGTGTTTTGCATAAAGTTAAATCCTCCGGCATCAAAAAAAGTAGGAGAAGCTTTTTGCAAAGATGCATTAAAGGTATTACCTATGGTATATAAAAAAGCATTTTTTCCCCAAGTATTACTTAAATCCACATGCCATCCGTTAACCATACCTTTAATACCAACAGCCAAAGACTTATCTGTTATGGTCGAATTGATCTCAGGCAAAAAGCCATTCATATATGCCGGTGTATAGGTTCTACTTTGATTGGGCAACCTGTAAAATCCGGCCGAGTTCCCTTTTCTGGAACTCACCCCTGCGAATGAATATATTTCGGTTCCCGAATCATCCAAGGGAATGGACATGTTTCCAAAAAAGCGCCCTCCTCGAAGCTCAGATTGGCCAACACGCATGTTAAAGTCGCTACGTACAAGCCCTCTGGAAGCTAACTCTACTGCAGTATTATCTATAGGCCTAACCCCAGTCACTTCTCCATCGCTGTTAATCGTTAACTCTGTTAAAACTCCAGCTACAGAATTAGCCCCGTCATTGATTCCGATCCAATCTTCTTTGGAAGTTGCTCCATTTACATTTATGCCTGCAGCAATAGCATATTTTTCAACATCATCAAAATCATCATCTAATAGTTTAGATAAATCATAATCATCATTTTCGGCAAATCTTTCTATAGTATTATAAAGGTTAAATATAGTACCTTCCCATTCCTTCATTCTACTGTAATGCTCCCTAAAATCAAAATCTCCCGTAAAATTGATATACCCGCCATTATCACCTATAGGCAAACCATAGTTTACGCTAACATTAACGGTTTCCCCATCAACACCTCCTGTTTGTTCATTTGCATTTTCAGAAAAAAAGGCTCCTGTGGTTACATTAAAGGTTAACTCGTTAACATTATCATTAAGCACGATATTGATAACCCCTGCAATGGCATCGGATCCATACTGTGCCGCCGCACCATCGCGTAACACTTCTAAACGCTTGATTGCCCCAGAAGGAATCGCATTTAAATCGGTACCCACACTACCTCGCCCAAAGGTTCCATTAACATTCACCAAAGACGAGTTATGCCTTCTTTTACCATTAATGAGTACCAATACTTGATCTGGTCCCAAACCTCTCAATGAAGCTGGATCGATATGATCTGTTCCATCCGATATGGTTTGGGTATTAGAGGTAAATGATGGCGCTACAAAATTTAAAATCTGATTTAAGTTTACCTGCGGCCCTTGGGATGTTAATTCAGATATATTTATAACATCTACAGGCACTGGTGTATCAACTGCTGTTCTGCTTGGATTTCTAGAGCCTACCAAAACAACTTCTGCTAAAGCCACACCAGATTGCATGGTTACATTTACTGTATTGCCATCAACAACTATTTCCTGGGTTTCAAACCCAACATAGGAAAACACTAATACATCTCCATTATTTGCACTAATGGAAAAATTGCCATCAAAATCTGTTATCGTTCCAGAGGTAGTCCCCTTAACAACAACAGAAACACCTGGAAGAGGTTGTGAGGAATCATCAATTACTGTTCCCGAAACCTCTTGTGCTAAAAGTTCGCCTGACGCTACAAATAGCATCAAAAACATAATCCATTTAATCGGTAATAGTTTAATCATAATTAAATAATTTTGAGTTAGTTACCACTAATATATGCAATATATTACCGTTTTAATTATGTTTTTGTAATTTTTTTACTACCAATATTAACAATTACTCATAAAAACCTTTTTATAAATACGAATTTAACAATCTCGACTACCTTATTTTTACACATCCATAAACTTTTAACAAACACAAAACTACTTAGCATCCTGCAAGTAAGTTTCACTCTATTATACAATAACAAAAAAAGCTTCAACATAATATTGAAGCTTTTGTATTTATAAATATCCTTTTAAAAAACTGCTATTTCCACTCAAAGTCCCCAAGTTCAATAGACCAATCGTTTCCAAAGAAACCTGCACATTTTACGGCTTTCATACCTTCGGTCAGCACTGCATCATCAAACAGCAATACATCTGGAAACGTGGTTCCGTTTACCAAATAATGATTCATGTAAGCCGCTTTCATTCCTTTATTTCCCGTTGCAGTAACCACACCTACACTGGCAAAATCACTATCAATTCTTGGCACAATAAAATACATGCCCCATTGGTTTCCAAATAATGTTTTCCCATTAAAATTAACACCATAGTCTTTTACCTGTATAGGGCAATCCTTCAGCAATAAATTCCACGCCAAGTTATTATCGGCATTACCATACAGTACCACATTGCGGTTCGGGTATTTTTTCAAAGAAAAATCGGTATCCTTAACCACTTCAACATGCCCGTTAGCACGGTACCAAAATGTTTCTGCATCAAAACGTGCCCTGTTGTAGTACCATTCATTTTCTGTTGTTGTACCATTTGTGGCATAAACAAAAACAACGTGATGCCTAAAAGCATCTTTAAATCCACCATTCCTGTGTGGCCCTTTTTCCTTTAAGGATGGTGCTGCAATTGCTTTCCATCCTTCATTTTCTTTTTTGAAAAAACCACTACCCTTTTTAGACCTTTCAAATGTTACATCATCAATAACAATCTGGCTAACGGTATCTTCCAACTTACTAAAATCGACTTCAATTACCAATACATTATCAGTTTCTATTTTAAACTGATTTCCTTTTGAAAACTTGAACGAACTCAACTCAAAAGGCTTAGCTTGTTGATGTATGGTTACAAAATGCGATGTTGCCGACACTCCTGGCGAACCTGTATAAAACTCAAGTTTATCAATATCCTTATCATTAGGAATGGTTCGTGCTTTAAAAAAATTGAATAAAGGCTCCCAATCTACACTATGGTCTCCATACCAATGCTCTCCCCCCGGGTATTCATAGTAGGTATAATCTGGGTGGAACTTACCCAAACGCTCCCGCATATCCTGAGCTAAGTAAGTAGGCACCACATTATCCTTTTCACCGTGTAATATATAAACTCCATGGTGCAAATAATTACGGATAAGCTTAAGTGTTCTACTTGGTGTCCCCGCACGTTCAATAGTGCTTTCTACAGGAGTCTGGACATAGTCCATTTTTAAACGCTCAACCATTTTTGGAGTCATTCCAAAACGCGACAATCTTTCTTCGGGCCCATCTAAGAGCCTTTTTAAAAAGCTATCTCGATATAACAACAAATCTGGATAACCAGCACAAGGCGCTATAGCCGCAAAATAGTCAGGATAAGTCGCCCCCAGATACCAAGTACCATGTCCTCCCATAGAGTGCCCTGTTAAATAAACCTTACTTTGGTTTGGCTTGTAGATTGCTTTAGCATCTGCTAAAACTTCTAAAGCATCCAATCGTCCCCAATCTTCCCAGGCAAAACCAAACGGACGCCTGTTTGTTGGCGCTATTAAATTACCCCAATCTTTCTTTTTGTAAGCATTAGCCTGGTTAACCGCTTCTACAGATGCTCCATGAACCGATAAAAACAATGCTCCATTTTCAAGCGCTTTATCACTAGACGGTGCAACACTATAGTACTGCACACTGCCATCTATAGCACTTAATAAGGTACGCTTGTGATGCTCGTGCTTAGAGGTAACTTTTACAGGTATGGTTTTAGTATCTACCAATTGATTATTCCCATCAAGCATGTCGACCCTTAAATCCTGTTGTCCCAATTGGACTTCATCTAAAACAGCGGCAATTTTAAACGGTGCCTTTAGAACACTCATAGGCGGTAAATCAACAACCTCATGTTCTCGTGTTCCACCATTAACCAATGTCTTTATCGTATAATTTTTAACCCAATTTTCCGAAGCATTTACAATACGCATAGCGCCTAGGTAATCCTTATTTTCTTCCACCAAAAGATCTGGTAAAGTCAAATCCCTAGTGGTAAATTGCACAGACTGTTCCGGTTCTATTAAACGCGCCCGTATTCTAGGAAATCGCCCTACTTTTAAAACAAAAGTGTTGTCTCCTTTTTTTAATTTTAACGGAATTAAATTCCAACCAAAATCGTAGTGATCGCCTTCATGCGGCAATCCATTAATCAATGCCAACGAATGCCCCGATGCTTCAAAAAGGACTATCCGTTCACTATCTGACACATAATTCAAATACAAATAGCTAGATCTTAAATTACTATCATTAAAGCTATTGGTGGAATCTACCGCTATGGGTTTCCAAGGCATTATATTTCCTGAAAAATCAATATCGAAAACATCATTCTGTTTTGGAACATAATAAGGCTCCATTAAAAACCTGTTAAACACAGGATCTTTTGGAAACGACGATGAATTAAATCCAAAATTTTGCACTTTTAAGGCCAGTCCTGTTTTAAAAACATGCAACAATTTACCCTCTTCAATCGTGTTGACCTTTTCTTTACCAAAATATTCAACAATATTTCCCGTTTTCTGCTGTGCATTTAACACGAACGAGAAAAACAATACCACTAAAACGACCTTTAGTGTTTTAATATGAGCTAACTTCATTTAATATGTTCTTTAATTTTAAGATAAAATTAAATTTTTAATTTTATTTGAAACTATTATTTCGACTAGCAACAGCGTGCAACCTCTTAATAACTTTTAAAAACCTGAAAAAAGACCTATAAATTAAGTTATCTCTATAGTATTTCTTTAAATTTGCACCTTAATTTTACTACTATGTACAGGAGTCATAATTGTGGCGAATTAAGTGCCTTAAATATAAATGAAGATGTAACCTTAGCTGGATGGGTTCAAAAATCTAGAGATAAAGGCTTTATTATCTGGGTCGATTTACGGGATCGTTATGGTATTACCCAATTGGTCTTTGATGAAGAACGTACTTCTAAAGCCGTAATGGAGCAAGCACAAAACCTGGGCCGAGAATTTGTTATTCAAGTTAAAGGTAAAGTTATTGAACGTGCCTCTAAAAACCCCAATATGCCCACTGGAGACATAGAGGTTTTAGTTTCGGAACTGACCATCCTAAATGATGCTATATTACCACCTTTTACTATTGAGGATAAAACCGATGGCGGAGAAGAATTACGTATGAAATACCGCTATTTGGACATTCGTCGTAATCCCGTAAAAAATAATTTAATTTTTAGACATAAGGTTACACAAGAAGTACGCAATTACCTTTCTAAAGAAGGATTTATAGAGGTTGAAACCCCTTATTTAATTAAATCCACTCCAGAAGGCGCCCGTGATTTTGTGGTTCCTAGCCGAATGAATGAGGGCCAATTTTATGCCTTGCCACAATCGCCCCAAACCTTTAAACAATTGCTTATGGTAGGCGGGATGGATAAATATTTTCAGATTGTTAAATGTTTTAGGGATGAAGATTTACGTGCCGATAGACAGCCGGAGTTTACCCAGATAGACTGCGAAATGGCATTCATTGAACAAGAAGATATTTTAAATGCTTTTGAAGGCTTAACACGTCATTTGTTAAAAGAAATTAATGGTGTTGAAGTTGAAAAATTTCCCCGCATACTTTATGACGATGCCATGCGTTTGTACGGAAATGACAAGCCAGACATTCGATTTGGGATGGCTTTTGGAGAATTAAATGAAGTAGCCCAGCACAAAGATTTTGGTGTTTTTAACAATGCCGAGTTGGTTGTTGGTATTGCCGTTCCGGGAGGCAACAATTACACTAGAAAAGAGATCGACAAACTAATAGATTGGGTAAAACGCCCGCAAATAGGTGCTTTAGGCATGGTCTATTGTCGTTGCAACGACGATGGCAGCTTTAAGTCTTCGGTAGATAAATTTTACGATCAGGACGATCTTGCCAAATGGGCAGAAGTTACGGATGCAAAAGCAGGAGACCTTATATGCATTCTTTCGGGCGAAACCAATAAGGTAAGAGCCCAATTAAGTGCCTTACGTATGGAATTAGCAGAGCGCTTAGGTCTTAGAAAACCTAACGAATTTGCGCCATTATGGGTTATGGACTTTCCTTTATTGGAATGGGACGAAGAGACCGAACGTTACCACGCCATGCACCATCCGTTTACATCGCCTAAACCTGGGCAAATAGAATTATTAAAAACAGACCCAGGGGCGGTTAAAGCCAATGCATACGATCTGGTCTTAAATGGCAATGAAATAGGCGGCGGATCCATTCGTATACATGATAAGAAAACGCAAGCACTTATGTTCGATTATCTAGGCTTTACACCAGAAGAGGCCAAAGCACAATTTGGCTTTTTAATGGATGCCTTCCAATATGGTGCACCGCCTCATGGTGGTATTGCTTTTGGATTGGATAGATTGGTTGCTATTCTTGGAGGTCAAGAAACCATAAGGGACTTTATTGCATTCCCAAAAAACAATGCAGGACGAGACGTTATGATAGACGCCCCCGCACCAATTGATGATGAACAATTAAAAGAGCTAAGTTTAAAACTTAGTTTAGAGCTATAAAAACAAAACCTGTTCCTAACTTAAGAACAGGTTTTTTAATGGGGCAATATGGTTAAGCAAACCTTTTTAACAAAATCGTTATGCTCTACTTTAGTAGAATATTTAGTAATTTTATAAAATGCCTTCTAAAACAAAGAGCCTATTACGTAAATTTTTAATCTGGAAATACAAACATATTTCAGAACAGAATTTCATCTATATTTTAAGTATTCTAGTAGGTTTTTTAGCTGGTTTAGGCACTGTTTCCCTAAAGAACCTAACACACTACATTCAACTACTTTTTGAGCTGGACTTTTTTAGAGATTATCAAAATTCTCTTTATTTTATTTTTCCTATAATTGGTCTGCTATTGGTTTATATTATCAAACAAACGTGGCTTAAAAAACATATTGGCCATGGCATTTCATCAACACTACACGCCATATCCAAACTTAACGGAATTATCCCTAGGTATAATCTTTACGCCTCTCTTATTACAGCACCTTTAACAGTAGGTTTTGGTGGTTCGGTTGGATTGCAAGGCCCAGCAGTAAGCGTTGGTGCTGCCCTGGGATCAAATGCTGCAAGGCTCTTCCATATGAACACAAGAACACGCATGTTACTTATTGGGTGTGCTGCTGCCGGCGCTATGGCCTCCATGTTTAAAGCCCCCATTGCAGCAATCATTTTTGCTATTGAGATATTCAGTTTAGATATTGCTTTTACGTCTCTAGTCCCTCTTTTACTAGCTTCGGTCTCTGCTGTGGTAACCTCTTACTTTTTCTTAGGGACAGATATTCTATTGCGATTTGAACTCATTGATAAATTTCAAATCAACGATATCCCTTTCTACGTAGTTTTAGGACTTGTAACCGGGCTAACATCTGTTTATTTTTCGAAAGTATTCTTTGGAATTACTAATTTTTTCAAACAATTTGAAAGCAGGGCCAAGCGTTTATTGATTGGAGCTTTAGCTATAGGAACCATGCTTTATTTTATCCCACCTCTCTATGGTGAGGGTTATGGAATTATGAATAATCTTTTAAAAGGCGATCATTTGTCGGCTATTGGTACCACACCATTTAACTTGGACCTTTCTAATATATGGCTTGTTATTGGCCTGTTATTAGGTATTACAGCCTTTAAAGCCATTGCCATGACCACTACTTTTGGAGCTGGTGGTGTAGGCGGAGTTTTTATTCCTACTCTTGTTATGGGAAGTGCCTTGGGCAATGCTTTCTCTAAAATAATCAATAACATTGGTTTCAATTTTGAGGTTTCTGAATCCAATTTCACCTTAATAGGCATGACCGGATTAATGGCTGGGGTATTGCATGCCCCATTAACCGCAATATTCCTTATTGCTGAAATTACCGGAGGCTACGAACTGTTCGTGCCCTTAATGATTGTCTCAACCATTTCCTTTGCCATTACCAAATATTTTATTTCACACTCCATATACACTTTAAAGCTCGCCGAACGTGGTGAACTTATGACCCACGACAAAGACCAAAACGTATTGATGGTCTTGGATATCGACAAGGTTATTGAAACCAATTTCATTATCCTGTCACCAGATATGAAGCTAGAAGATATTTTAAAGAAAGCCGTTGCCAAATCGTCCAGAAACCATTTTCCCGTTGTAAATGATGCCCATGAGTTTTTAGGGGTTATTAGATTGGACGACATTAGACATATTATGTTTAATACCGACCTATACCACAAAGTAGACGCTTCAAGTCTCATGCATGCAGATACTAACATTATTGATTACGATAATGATTCCATGAATGCTATTATGGACAAATTCAAAACCAGTGGTGCATGGAACATTCCTGTTATTAAAGATGGAAAATATTATGGCTATATCTCCAAATCCAAACTGTTAACAGCCTATAGGCGACAGTTAATTAATTTTACGCAGTAGTTGGTATTAATATAGGCAAAATCAATAAAAGTTTCCATATAATTCAACTTTTAATTATCTTTGCAAGAATACAATGCCCTATAAACCTGAATGAAACCAAAATTTGAAGTAATATTTCTTGAACAAGCTATTGATTTCATGTCCAAATTGGACGCTAAAGCAAAAAAGAAAATCTATTACAATTTGGATAAAGCAAAATTACAAAACGATCCAAAACTATTCAAGAAACTTACTGAGGATATTTGGGAATTTAGAACACTTTATCAAGGAATTCAATACAGACTTTTTGCCTTTTGGGACAAAACAAAAAAAACGGAAATACTAGTTTTATCAACACACGGAATGGTTAAAAAAGTGAGTAAAGTTCCTAAATCGGAAATTGAAAAAGCATTGAAAATTAGAGCTGAATATTTTAACGAACAAAATTATGGCCACAAAGAATAAAAAAATGAAAATGATGACACTTGACCAAATGAAGGACAAAGACATTGGAAAAGTTGGAACACCAGAACGAGACAAATACGAATTTGACTTACAAATGGAAGTACTTGGAGATATGATAAAGTCTGTCCGAAAAGAACGGAATTTAACTCAAGGACAACTTGGAGAATTAATTGGAGTACAGAAATCACAAATCTCTAAATTGGAACGAAATGCTAAAAACATGACTATCGAAACGATTTTAAAAGTATTCAAAGCATTAAAAGCTAACGTTCGATTTAGTGTGGAAATGAATGAATTTGAATTCAAAGTAACATAAAGCACTTCTGGCTAGACCTATAACCAGTACAAAAAAACCATGTTTTTTAAGATATAAGATTACCTAGCTCATAGGTTAAATAGGCTTTTCTCCCCTAAATGTAACCTATCCTGCTTTTTATAATGGTAAGAGGTCGTTATTCTGGTTTTTATCCCTATCCATTTCTTAACGTTAATATCATTGGACTTAAACAATCCATCATCAATATTTTAATTATCTTAGTTCTGTCACTCTTCTTGATGGGTATTTTAATACTCGCTGGGAGGACCTTAAAGCCTAAACGACAAATCCATTAATTATGAAAAAAACTGTTTTCACCCCACTGTTTGCACTAATCATTATGATGTTCTCTTGCAATTCATCAAAAAAACAAACCAGTGCGGCACTTTACAACACCACCTGGGAGCTGGAACACATCTCTGGGCCACGCATTGCTTTTGAAGGCCTATTCCCAAATAAAAAGCCTCAAATAACATTCAATAAAGAAACACAAAAAGCAGAAGGCAATAATGGCTGCAATGGCTATTCGGCCGATTTCAACCTTAACGGCGAAGCCATCTCTTTTGGCGAACCAGGGCCAACCACCATGATGTACTGTGGTGAAGGTGAACAGGTGTTTTTGAATACTATAAAAAAGATTAAAAAATACAACGTTGATGCTGAAGGCAAATTAAATTTAATGATAGACGATGTGCCTATGATGCGATTTAAAAAGGTAGAGTAACAATGAAAAAACTAATAACAATACTACTAGGTGCTTGCTTCGTGGTTTTGTCATGTGTCGATAAAAAAGCCGATAAGAAAATTGACGATGCTTCAATTGAAGCAGTTAAACCAGATACCATTGCAAAGGCCTTAGGCGAAAACAAAACTATCACAGAGGCTTATTTTAAGGCCAATGGCACAGAACCTTTTTGGAGTTTGACCATTTCAGAAAAAATGATCAAACTTAAAACGATTGCCGATTCCATCTTAACGCCACATACCGAACCCATTTATGCTCAGGATAGCAATGTGAAACGATATACTTTACATACCGAATTGGCTAAAATGAACATTCAAATTAGTCAAACTGAATGTATCAATGCCATGTCCGGTATGGCATCTCCATATTCGGTAACTATTGAATACATGAAAGGAAGGGATACCGAATTTACAAAACTAGAAGGGTGCGGAATATACCTCACCAATTATCGTTTACATGACATCTGGGTACTGGAAAATCTAAATGGAACGGCAGTATCTCAAGGAGATTTTGGAAAAACACTTCCGTCCATTGAAATAAATTCTGGTAAAAACACCTTCTTTGGAACAACAGGCTGTAATAAAATTAGAGGTAAATTATTCTCCGAAAGAGATAAACTAAGGTTTCTCAATATTGCATCAACAAAAATGATGTGCCTGCCGGACAATAAAAAAGAACAGGAATTTATACAAGCGCTTAATAATTCCGTATCTTATACTATAGCCAACAATAGGTTGTCCTTATCAAATCCTGATAAAATGTTAATGACCTTTAAAAAAATTGATTGACCCATGAAATATCTAATCGCCATATTGTTTATACTTGCAACAGGAAGTATTGTCACGGGTTATATTCTAAATTCCGAATACTCACAAAAACTAATCGGATTTGGAGTTTTAGGGCTTTTTATTGTTGTCTTTCCGCTGTTTGCTTATTATAGATGGAAAGACAAAAACATGAAAGATTATATGCTCACCAAAGAGAATTTGGACAAAATGCGAGAAAACCAACGCGAAAAGAAATATTAATCTTTAATACACCTGCAATTTTGCATAATACCAGAACTAGATATACCACTAGTACTTACGGAAACATCTGGAACAAGTGTAACATTTCTAAACGAATCGGGAAAACCCCCATCTGTTGATGTATAGTAATGGCCTTTCTCTCCTATCTCCTTGAATTCAGAAAAATACCATCCTCCGGCTAATAAATTAAACCCAACTGGCTTTCCTTGTTGCATGGCATAAGGCTTAAAAAAAATATGGGCAGCCTCTATACCCCCTAAATAATCTATAAGCGTATCCCACTCTTCTTTAGAAGGCAAATGCCAACCTTCTGGACATGCCGTTTGTGCAGCATCTCCTGTATATAAACGCCCATAAATAAAACAATTATCGCTATTATCATCATAGCAAGTACTTAAATTGTCAAGGGTATCGTAATTCAAATTTTCGGCAAACCAGGTTTGCTCTCCTATGGTTACGATATCGTAAACCTGTCCATCCCTAGGGTCTGTAAATTGATTAGCTAAAACATCATTGTCGTCATTATCTTTAGAACATGACAAAAGACATAGAACAATGCCTAATAATAAATAAGATTTCATTTGTAGTTTGGTGCTTTTTGTAATTTTTTTATTGTTAAAAATACAATTAAATTACTTAAAGTCAATACATTAATTCAAATTTCGCCTTTCAATAAAAAAGCGTTTTAAGAGGGAAGCCGTTTCTTGCTCCATAATCCCCCCTTTAATAACCGTTTTTGGATGCAGCTTTGTTTTTAAATTAATACAGCCACGTTCTAAATCCCTTGCACCATACACTATTTTTGATATTTGACTCCAATACAAGGCTCCGGCACACATTTGGCACGGCTCTAAAGTAACGTACAAGGTACAGTTTTGGAGGTACTTACCGCCTAGAAAATTGGCTGCTGCTGTAATGGCCTGCATTTCGGCATGAGCGGTAACGTCATTGAGCGTTTCAGTTAGGTTATGCCCCCGGGCAATTATTTTATTGTCAATAACAATAACCGCTCCAACAGGAATTTCACCTTTGTCGTAAGCCAACTCGGCTTCCTGCAAGGCTTTTTTCATAAAGTAATTATCATCAAAAATGTTTTCCATAGCAGCAAAAATACGATTTCATCCGTTAATATTTATTGTTTTTAGAGGTCATACCTGCCTTGCCGGCAGGCAGGTGCAATACCCTAATTATCATATACTCACGTGTTTTTATTTTGAAAATAGGAGTTCGTGAATCTTCGATTTCAGTTGGGTTTGCAACTTTTGTAAATGTGCATTTCAAAACTAATATCAATCACCAAATAGCTACCTTGAAAATCTTTATGGCACCCTTTATTGAATTACAATCCTCTGTAATACTCCAATACCTTTACCTGCAAAAGATACTCATACTTTGCTTTATTAAGGTTTAATTGCGCAGTATCCATATTATTTTTACTCACTATATATTCTACGATGTTTGAAACACCGTTTTCAAACTTAACTTTATTAATGCGGTACGATTCTTGAAACGCATTTACCTGACTTTTAAACGCTTTAAACCGCTCGTAAGCCGATTCCATGTTATTATATGTATTTGCAATAGCCTGTTTAAGAAGCCTTTTGGTGTTCTCTAAATCGACAACAGCTTGTTCTAATTCTATTTTTTGTAGTGACACCCTATTTTTTGCCGAAAAGCCATTAAAAATAGGAATGTTTATCGATAGTCCTACCACCGAATTTAAGTTGTTATTGAATTGATCGGCATAACCTATTTTATTGCTCTGGAACTGCGTTTCATTTCTCAAAACAGGAATATCTTGATTATTTATATTTACAAAATCACCTGTTTCTTTAGTAAGCGTTCCTGTGTCCTGAAATGTTTCAGCAATACTAGAATAATTAGTGCTTAGCTTCCCAAACAAGCCTATATTGGGTAAGTAATAGGACCTTGCGACCTTAATACTACTCTTAGTGGCTTCAATTTGATACTGTTTCACTTTAAAAGTTGCCAGGTTATTTAGAGCATCATTGTAAACATTATCTATAGAGTGGCCGTAGGCTTCAATAGCATCCAAATCTGAAAAGGAATTAATAACACGTTCTTTTTGAAGGTCGGTATTTAGTAACTTAATAAGTCGTTGGTTTACAAAATTGAGTTCATTTTTCACATTAATTATACCTACTTTATCCATGGCCAGCTGCCCCTTAATATCTGTATAGTCGGCTGGATTCCCATAACCTTCATTATAGTTTGCTTCAATCCGCTTTAACTGTTCTTCCGTTGTACTGTATCTATTCTTTGCAAGAACTAAGGCATCACGACTATTAAGCAATTGAATATAGGTTAAGGTAACCTCTAGAATAAGGTTTTGTTTCTCTTCCTCCTTTTGCATTTGTGCCGCATACAAACGAAATCTGTTTTGTTTAATTTTATTCATTAGGCGAAACCCATTAAAAATGGTTGCATTGAGCTGCAGTCCTGCATTCGAAAACGTGAGTTCTTGATTTATAAAATCGTTAGTAAACGGATCTAAACTGCGCCCAGAGCTTTGTCCTAAATTATAATCCAGGTTAACACTGGGTAATAGTTCTTGCCGGGACTGTTTATAGTTAATTCTAGACGTTTCTGTATCTAAAGTGGCAACCTTGTAATCCAAATTGTTTTCAAGAGCTATTTTAATACAATCTTCTAAAGTAAGTAATGATTGTGCATGTCCCATACCCAAAAACATACTCCATACAACAATCCATATTCTAATTATTTTCTTGCCCATTACACTTCCTAATTATAAATAATTCTTCCATCCAATAAATTAATTATACGGGAACCATAGGCCGCATTTTTTTCGGAATGCGTTACCTGGATAATGGTAACCCCCTCCTCGTTTAAGGTCTTGAAAACCTCCATTATTTCTGTTCCTTGTTTTGAATTTAGATTTCCCGTAGGCTCGTCGGCCAAAATAAGTTTAGGGTTTGCAACAAGCGCCCTAGCAATACCAACCAATTGTTGTTGCCCTCCACTTAACTGCGACGGCAGCAAATCTTTTTTGCCTACCATATTGAACCGGTCCAACATATCGGCAACCAAGGCCTTTCGTTCCGATCGCGAATGTTTTTTATACAATAATGGGGTTTCGATATTTTCGTAAACCGTTAGTTCATCAATTAAATGATACGACTGGAACACAAAACCTATATATTCCTTATATAAATTGGCACGGTGTTTTTCTTTTAAGGTATGCACGGACTTATCTAGAAACGTATATTCGCCTTCATTAAAATCGTCGAGCATACCAATAACGTTGAGCAAGGTTGTTTTCCCCGAACCCGAAGGCCCCATAATGGAAATAAAATCGCCTTTGCTTACGGTTAAATCTATATCATTTAATAAGAAAACACGATTCCCTCCAGAGTTTACCCATTTAAACAAATCTTTTATTTGTAGTAGCATGTTAAATTTTTTATTCTGTTTTTAAACTTTTAATAGGGTTTGCGTTGGCGGCCTTTAACACTTGCATCCCTATGATAAAAATGGCAATGGCAATGGTAACTGCTCCTGATATAACAAACAATACCCAACTGAGGGTTATTCTATAGGCAAAATTTTGAAGCCAGCCCCATATAAAATAATAAGCAATTGGCACCGCAATAACCATAGATAATATGATAAGGACTAAAAACTCTTTTGAAAGCAACCGTAAAATAGTTGTTATAGAGGCTCCCAATACTTTCCGTATACTAATTTCCTTAGCCCTTTGATTAGTGGTATAGGTAACAAGACTTAAAAGCCCCAAACAGGAAATTAATATGGCAATAATGGTAAAATAGAAAACCATATCCTTAATCAACAATTCACTTTTATATTGCCCCTTATACATATCTGAAATAAAATTGTAATTGAATGTTTTACCAGGGTTAAACTTATCGTGAAGTGCTTTTAGAGAAGCTATGGCCTGTGTGGTTTTATTGGCTTCAACACGCACCAACAATTTAGAAGTCATTGGTAGATCGTACCGAATAATAAAAGGTTCTATTGGCACGTGCAACGAATTGATATGCACATTTTCTATCACCCCAATAATTTTACCTTCCCTATCCCAAAACCCTAATCGTTTGCCTATAGGGTCTTTCATTTGCATGACTTTTTGTGCCGCCGTATTAATAATGAAGTTGGCTGTATCGATAGCCATAGCCCTATTAAAGTTCCTGCCTTCCTTTAATCTTATGCCCGTAGTACTTAAAAAGTCGGGATCAGTACACATGATGGTAAAAGAGGTGATTTCATTAAAATCCTTTTCATCCCATTCTGGGTCTGACGTCGAATTACCAATATCTAAAATGTTTTGGTTTATTGGAGTAACCCCAAGTATTCCCGGTTTTTCCAAAAGCTCTTTTCTATATGCCTGATAATTGCCTGTAGGGTTTATGTCGCCCATACTCACTTCAACCAGGTTCTCTCTATCGAATCCAATATTCTTATTTTGTATATAACTAACTTGTTTATATACTGAAGTCGCTCCGATAATCATAACCATAGTAATGATAAATTGAAAGACCATAAGTGCCTTTCTAAAAAAAGCCTCATTCTTGTTGTGGACACCTCCCCCTGTTAACGAGCGTGTAGGTTTAAGTGCTGATAAATAAAACGCTGGGTAAATTCCAGAGGCCAATCCAAGTAAAACAATAAAGGCCACTAACATCATTATAAATTTAGGCGTGAAAAAAGCCAGGCCAATGTCTTTTCCTGTTAAGGCATTAAACTCTGGCAACAGCACGGAAACGATACCCATCGCCATTATAAACCCGAAACCTGTAATTAAAACCGATTCTATTAAAAACTGAACCCTTAGGTTAGCTTTTAAAGCACCCAAGGTTTTTCTAACACCAGTTTCTTTAGATCGTTTTGCTGCTCGAGCTGTAGACAAATTCATAAAATTGATACTGGCTAGCAACAAAATCAGGATAGCTGCTACAGATAGGATGCGCACATATTCAATCCGTCCGCCAGCCACTTTACCACCTTCAAAATTAGAATAGAGATAGGTCTCTGAAAACGGTTGAAGAAAAAGTTCTTCTGTAGTTGCTTCATCGGGGCGGTTATCTATAATGGCATTTTTAATACGGTTATTAGCTTCTTCAACAGAGATACCATCTACCAGCTGAACGTACATTTGGTTCTGAAAATTTCCCCAATGGTTTAACCATGGGTTCTTATTCAACTTTTCGGCAAAAGGTATAATAAAGTCGAACTGTAATGTTGAATGTACAGGTAAGTTTTTAAAAACACCTACCACTTCATAGGAGTCTTCATTGTCTGTAGTTATAAATTCTCCAATAATGTTTTTGGCATTCCAATTTTCACCAAAATAATAACTTGCAAAACGCTCTGAAACAACTATAGTTTTGGTCTTATTATAAAGTTCCTCATGACCTCCCCTAACAAAAGGAAATTGAAAAATATCGAAAATTTCAGGCGAAGCATAATTGCCATTTTGTTGTAAAAATCCGTTTTCTATTTTAAAATTGGTTGGTGGCTCCCAGGATAATAGAGCCACTTTATCTACTACCGGATATTTTTCTTCCAGAACAGCTTTTAGTGGTTGTGGTGTTGTAGCCCACGTTTTGATATCGCCACCAGTTATAGGGTGGTTGGTCATTACATAGCATACGCTGTCCCCATTTTTAACAAAATCGTTATACTGTAGTTCATCTTGCACCCATAAGTAGATAAGAATACTACAGGTTATACCAAGGGCCATTCCCATTATGTTAGTCAAGGTAGTGCGCTTTTCCTTTTTGAAAAGCCTAAATGCTATTTTAAAATAATTTCGAATCATAATTATTCTCCTTTTAAAACTCCTATTGGTTTTCTACTTAAAGACCTGTAGAGATTAATCCCAATAACAATTGATGTAATTATTACAATTAAAAATATTGTTGTTGTAAAATGCCAAACACCTATACTTACCCTATATGGGAAATCGGCTAGCCAATCTCCCATAAAATATATAGCTACAGGTATAGAGACACAACTCGCCCCTATTAAAACAACTAAAAACTCTTTTGATAAGATCCAAAGGATAACAAATTTGTCTGCTCCAAATACTTTTCGAATAGCAATGTCTCTCATTTTCATAAAAGCTATGAATGATGACATACCTAAAATCCCAATACAGGCAAGAAAAATAGCTATAACCGAAAATAGTGTAAATACACTTTGGTTTCTATCTTCTTCAACATATTGCTTCTGGAATTTATCTTTTAAAATATAATACTCAAAAAGGTCTCCAGGAAAAAACGTATCATAGGTATGCTTTGCCTCCTCTAGAACCTTGTTTATTGGCAAACCACCATTTGATTTTAGGGAAAAAAATCTTGGAGAACCATACCAATATCCTGTATTGGGAATTAAAACCATTCCTCCTATTTCTGTTTTTAATGAGTTATGGTGGTAGTCATCAATAACACCTATAACATGAAACACCCTATCCCCAAAAATCTCCAATCTTAATCCTATATCAATAGCATCATTAGGATTATCAATCCCCAGTATTTTTAATGATTTTTTTGATAGAATGGCAGCACTTTCATCAGCCACCCTATTTTCATCAAAATTTCGACCTGCCAATAATTTTAAATCATAAGCAGGGATATAATTAGCATCAACACCATTAACTATATGAACCTGTTGTGTATCTGAATCTTCCGTGCTTTTCCATACAGCCAATCCCCAACTGCCAATTGAAGGTAAACCAAAACTTGCCGAGACATATTCAGCCTTTGTAGACTTCTGCAATTCCTTTGTGAAGCTATTAAGACGTGATTCGTAAACCTGTTTTTCGACAAAGTTTGGCTTTTTTATAACAATTACATTATTGATATCAACTCCCAAATCCTGATTTTTCATAAAATCATTTTGGTGCATCATAATAACTGTGCAAGCAATCAAAATAATTGAAATTGTAAACTGGACACCAACCAAAACCTTTCTAACAGTATTGCTTCCTGTAGTGCTAATTGTCTTTGACTTTAGTATATCTGTTGGTTTAAACGAGGCTAATACAAAGGCAGGATATAACCCTGAAGCCATAATACCAAATACAACCAATGGTAACAAATAACTCCAAAAACTAGGTTGCATTAATATTTCAATGCTATAATCTAAACCTAAAAGACTGCTAAAAGGCGTTATCACTAAAAAAAGTATACCAATTGACAGTAAAGCGGCCATGCAGTTTATTAAACCTGCCTCAAATAGAAATTGCTTGGAAATTTGACTTCTGTAAGCTCCAATGAATTTTCGAACCGCCACTTCTTTAGCACGCTCTGTAGAACTGGCTGTTGATAAATTAATATAATTAACCCATGATATTACCAATATTAATATCGCAATAATTTTGAGTAGGTTTAAAGTTCTTGCTCTTGAATCTCGCCCCAAAGCTTCCTTTCTAAAATCGGATTTTAAATGGATATCCTGAATGGGTTGAAAATCGAAAGTCCATGTAACATCTGCTTCTATAGGATTGGTTTTATATTTTTTTATAAATTCTGGAAATTGCTTTTTTACATTTTCTAGGTCTCTAGTATTGGAAACGGATACTATTGTTGGATACGACCACCACATCCAATGATGTTCAAACCAGCCCTGCCCTGAATAAATGGAGTTGTAGGAACACAAAAAGTCAAAATTAAAGCTTGTATTTAATGGAAGATCTTTTGCTATTCCTGTTATGTTGAATTTTACGCTTCCAAACTCATTGGATACTTCCAGCTCTTTTCCAATAACATTTAGTTTTCCGAAATATTTTAAAGCACTGGATTTTGTTAACACCATTGAATTTGGACTTTCTAAAACATTACTTGGATTCCCTACTATTAAAGGAAAAGAAAACATTTTAAAAAAATCAGCATCAGCATAAAATATTTTTCCTTCTTCTGCAGTAATGCGTTCATTTTTTACAATACCACCACCATAAGAAAATCGAGACATGTGTTTAATCCCTAAAATTTCATCTTTAATTTTATATCCTAGCGCTGGCATTACTGCGGGTGAAACAGATATCAATTCTTGTCCTTTATATCTTTCAAAAATTATTCTATATAATTGATTCTTGTTCTCTTGAAAGTCGTCGTAATTCTCCTCATATTTCGTATACGCCATTAAAAGCAGAAAACAAGACATGCCAATACTTAACCCTAAAATATTGATTAAAGTAAATGGAAGTCTTTTTTTTAAATTTCGTAAGGATATTTTAAGAAAATTTAAAACCATTGAGTCTTATTAAGGTATTAATAATTGAGTTATTGATTAATCTTAAGATGCTATCAAACCAAACTTACTTCGGTTACTTTTTGCCCATCGAGCATTCTTACAATTCGATGACTGTATTTGGCATCATGCTCGCTATGCGTTACCATAATGATGGTAGCGCCTTGATCGTTTAACTCGGTTAAGAGTTCCATTACCTCATCACCGTTACTACTATCGAGGTTTCCGGTAGGCTCATCGGCTAAAATTAATTTGGGATTATTCACTACGGCCCTAGCAACCGCAACCCGCTGTTGTTGTCCGCCAGACAATTGCTGTGGAAAGTGATTGCGACGGTGCATGATCTGCATTTTTTCCAAGACCTCGTGCACGCGTTTCTTCCTATCGGCCTTTTTCATACCAATATAAATAAGTGGCAATTCTACATTCTCGAAAACGGTCAACTGATCGATCAAATTAAAACTTTGAAACACAAACCCAATATTATGCTTTCGCAGGTTGGCTCTTTTACGCTCATTATAATGCGTTACATCTTCACCATTAAATATAAAACTGCCCCCATCTAAATCGTCTAACAAACCAATGATGTTAAGAAGGGTAGATTTACCACACCCCGAAGGCCCCATCACAGCTATAAACTCTCCTTTATTAACCTCGAACGAAAATTGGTTTAACGCAATGGTCTTGATTTCTTCGGTACTATAGTATTTTTCTAGATCTGTTACTTTTATCATTATTTTATATTTATTTATTTGTCATTGCGAGGAACGAAGCAATCTGTTTCCATTTTACAGATTACATCCCCCGAATACTCGGGATCGTAATGACGATTATTTTAATATTAATTCTTCCTTATCTCCAAAATTATCGTAACTGGATGTTACAACTTTATCACCAACATTTAAACCTTCCAACACCTCATAGTATGCTGTGTTTTGGCTTCCCAGTTGAATGATTGTTCTATAAGCTGTTTTTCCATCATCGCTTAACTTAAAAATCCAGTTACCTCCGGTTTGCTGGAAAAACCCTCCCTTAGGAACCATAACAGCCTGTTTCTCTTCGCTTAATGCCAATCGGATCTGTAGCGATTGCCCACGTCTAATGCCTTCGGGCACGTCGCTCTCAAACTGCATATCTACCTGAAACCTTCCAGAAGTCACTTGTGTAAATACCTTCTTAATAACTAGCTTGTATGCTTCTCCATTAAATGTAAAAGTACCTACCTGTCCTGTATATATTCTAGAGATATAGTGTTCATCGACATCCACCCGCACTTTATAGCCACTTAATACATCTAATTGCCCTAAACGATCTCCTTTATTTTTGGATTGTCCAATTTCGGCATCCAAAGAGGTTAATTGCCCATCGGCAGGCGCACGTACAATGAGGTCGCCCACTTTTTTCCGCATCAATTCCAAGGCGCTTTGGGTACGTGTCAACAAACTTCTAGACTGTATGGCTTCCTGTCTAACCGAAATAGAATCTTGTTGCAAGACCTCCCTTGCCAATTCCATACGCTGTTTTTGGTAGACATAATTATTTTTGGCCTCCTTAAACTCTTGACTCCCTATAGCTTTTGCTTCAAATAACTTTTTACTAAGCGTGTATTTTCTTTCGGCCTCTACTAGGGCATTTTCTACATCGGTCATTCGGTTCAATTTATTAATGGTATTTTGCCGTGCCGCATTTTGTGATATCTGCATTTGGGTGAGGAGATTATATACCGAAGTTTCCTGATTTACCAAACTCAATTCCAAATCGGTGTTGGAAAGCCTTAATATAGGATCATTCTGTTTCATAATGGCACCGTCTTCAACAAATAACTCCTCTACGATACCACCTTCCAAAGCATCCAAATAATAAGTGGTAATGGGCAGCACATTACCAGTCACAGAAATGTTTTCCTGAAAAATTCCAGATTCAACCTCACTAATGGAAATACGCTCCATCTCAACATTCAACCGAGATTTTCCACTGGTAGCAACCACCACAAAAGCGATAAGCAAAACCAAAAGGGTTGCCCCTATAATCATGGTGATCTTTGACTTGCTAAATCTTTTTTTCTCTAAAGGGACATCCATTGCGCATTAATTTACCTTATAGATAGAGATAATTATGCCAACAAATCAACATTCTTAATATCAATACATTAAGTTTAATCATAAATATAAAAGTGTTCGGTTTTGATACACTTGGTGTTCGAAATGAGACACTTTTTGCTCTTAAACATTTTCTACATTAAAATACTTCTAAGCACGACAATAAAATTGTAATATTGTGATTATGCTATTAAAAAATGCCTCTATATTAGTTGTCGATGATGATAAGGATGTACTCACAGCTATGCGGATTCTTCTTAAATCCCAGGTAAAAGACATCGTTGTAGAACAATATCCCGACAATATTCTGCCCTTACTTAAGCAACAAACCTTCGATCTTGTTATTTTGGACATGAACTTTAACAGTGTGGTCAATACAGGTAATGAAGGTATTTATTGGCTCAATAAAATTAGAGGTGTTAATAAAGACGTTAATGTGATTTTAATAACGGCTTTTGGGGATATGGATTTAGCGATTAGATCCCTTAAGGAAGGTGCCTCCGATTTTTTAGTAAAGCCATGGCAAAACAATAAATTAATACAATCCATACGAGAGGTTCTTACTCCCAAAAAAAGTAAAAAAGACAAAAAATGGCTGCCACAAGTAGACGGTGTTAAACTTTTAGGCGAAAGCTATCCCATGGAACGCGTCTTATTTAAAGTTAAAAAAATAGCACCTACCGATGCCAATGTTTTAATTTTAGGTGAAAATGGAACGGGAAAAGACCTTATTGCCAGAGCCATTCATGATAATTCTTTACGAAAAGACAAGCCCTTTGTTAAGGTTGATGTTGGTGCCTTAACTACCTCTCTGTTTGAAAGCGAGTTATTTGGTTACAAAAAAGGAGCTTTTACTGATGCCCGTACCGATAGAACAGGTCGATTTGAAGCCGCTAATGGTGGCACTTTATTTTTAGATGAAATAAGCAATATAAGCCTACAACAGCAAGCCCGTTTGTTAACAGCTTTGCAAAATAGATTGATTACTCCATTAGGGTCTAATACCGAAATCCCTATTGATATTCGGCTTATCTGTGCCACCAATGCCCCCTTAGAACATCTGGCAGACGAATCAAAATTCAGGAAAGATTTAATTTATCGTATCAATACTGTTGAAGTTGATATTCCTCCCCTTAGGGATAGAGGCAAAGATATTATGGTATTGGCAAAACATTTTATTGAACTATACAGTGAAAAATATTTTAAGCCCAACCTAACAGCTAACGAAAACTTTTTTAATAAGCTAAAAACCTATGCCTTCCCAGGTAACGTTAGAGAACTTCAATATGCTTTGGAGAGAGCCGTTATTATGACCGAAAGTGATACGCTAATCGAAAGTGATCTGGTATTTTCTCCTATTGAAAAATACTCAAAAAGAACAGAAACCGACAATCTAAAATTAGAAACGGTAGAAAAAAACACCATTCTAAAAGTTATCGAAAAACATAACGGCAATATTTCAAAATCTGCTAAAGAATTGGGTATAACGCGATCTGCACTTTATAGAAGACTCGATAAACATGGCTTATAAAAAACACAAATGGGGTCTCATTTTTCGAGTGGTTATCCTATTGATATGGCTTATAGCATTGGCATTTGCCATAAACAAGCTACTTCTTACAGCTACCAACACAGCCCTTACCATTATAGTATTATTCCCCATTATTGTCCTGATAGTTTTTAGTATTAGAAATCTATTAAAATATATCACCAAGCGGTTTTACGAAATGGATGATTTTTTTGAATCTACCAAATACAAAGACTTTTCCAGATGGTACCCAGAAAAAAGTGGTCCAGAAGACATTAGACAACTCCACAAAGGATTTAACAGTGTAAACAAAACCATTATTTCCTTAAATAAAGAAAAAGAAGAACAGCATTTATACCTAAAAAAAATATTGGAACTTATTGATACGGGTATTATTGCCTTTAATATGGAATCTGGAACCGTTTTATGGGTTAATGAGGCCTTTAAAAACACTTTAAATTTACCTTCTTTCAAATCGGTTCATTTTGTTGAGAAAAGGCATCCCAAGCTATATAAAGATATTTTCCAAACCAATTATAGCGAACACACGCATATTAGTATCTCTGTCAATAATGAAAAAATCGAAGTGCTTATTTCGAACACAGTATTTTATGTAAAGGACGATAAATTTAAATTGATTGTGCTCCAGAATATTGATGAAACACTAACTCGTACAGAATCGGAGGCCTGGAAAAAACTTTTAAGCGTCATGACTCATGAAATTATGAATTCCATTGCACCTATTTCTTCTTTGGCAGACACACTCCAATCCAAGATACAATTAGCCTTAAAGGATACTTCAAAAGAGGAGTTAAATATAAATGACCTTGACGCTGGTATTGAAAGCATAAAAAGCAGAAGTGAAGGCCTTTTAAGATTTGCAAAAACCTACAGAAGCCTCAATAAAGTGACTACCTTAAACAAAAATAATGTTATAGTTGATTATTTGTTTGAAAACATAAAAACATTGATGCAATCGTCTTTGGAAAGTAAAAATATTGAACTCCACTTTAAAAATGACATGCCCGATCTACAAATAGAAATGGATAGGTACTTAATTGAGCAAGTTATTATTAACCTTATTCTTAATGCCGTTGAAGCTTGTAAAAACAATCACAACCCTAAAATTGTGGTAGCTGCCGAAAAAAGCATTGGCGCTCGTGGCATTATAAAAGTTATCGATAATGGCAAAGGCATCCCCGAGGATATTTTAGACAACATTTTCATCCCTTTTTTCAGTACCAAAAAGAATGGAAGCGGTATTGGTTTAAGCCTTTCTAAAGAAATTATGTTGTTACACCACGGCAAGATTCAAATTAAAAGCAAAGAGAATCAAGGTACAAGCGTTCAATTGGTCTTTTAATTTACAAATCTGCAAACCCTAAAATCATTAAAACACTTTCGGCAAGAAGTTTGCTGTTGCAATAAAAAGGCAAACATCATGAAAAACTACTATGCCATTTCAATTCCCAACCCTTGCCATGAAGACTGGAATACCATGACGCCAAAAGAAAAAGGCAAATTTTGCGATTCCTGTGCTAAAACGGTTATTGACTTCACAAAAATGAGTACTTACGAAATTCAGGATTTTATAAGTGAAAACCAAAGTCAGCGCATATGTGGTCATTTCAAACAAACCCAACTGGATAGTATTAACTTATTTATCCCAAAAGAAGTAATAGAAGAACAAAAAAGTTTCCACAAAGCATTCTTGCTCATATTACTAATAGTTATGGGAACTACCTTTTTTAATTGCACAAACAATAATGGAAAACAAAAAAAGATTGATAGTATTGAAATTATAGACAGCATTAACAACAACTGTGTTGATGTTACCTTAGGACTCCCTGCTATAGATAAAGTCGATTCGATTTCTTCATCTAATTACCCTAAAAAGGAAATTGAATCCCCTACAAAAGAACAAAAAAACATAGACGAACCTATTATTACTGGTGATATAGTTGAAGTTTTAGGATTGACTATACCTACAATAGATTTGAACAATCCTATTCCATTTGCCTTAGTTGAACAAGTTCCTCAATTCAAAAACACACCCAAAGGCTTAAATGCTGAAGAAAAACGAAAATACTTTACGAATCAAATAGCCAAAATCGTTTCTAAAAACTTCATGGTTACACAAGGGGCATTAGGCTTCGCTGGAAAGCAAAAAATATACACACAATTTAAGATTAATGAAAGGGGGAATGTTGTAGACATTAAAGTTCGTGCACCCCATCCAAAATTTGAATCTGAAGCAGTACGCGTCCTAAAACTTTTGCCCCAGTTCATTCCAGCTATACAAGGAAATAAGCCAATAACTGTAATTTATAGTTTGCCCATCGTTTTTCAAGCAGAAGAACAATAAATTCTCGTACTTTTGCGTCGTGAAAAGCAAACTTTTACATACTATAAATTCGCCAGAGGAGTTACGTCTTTTAGACCAAAATGAGTTAGCTCAATTGGCTCAGGAACTGCGCCATTTTATCATTAATATTGTTGCTACAAAAGAAGGTCATTTAGGGGCAAGTTTGGGTGTAGTAGAACTAACCATTGCACTTCATTATGTGTTTAACACCCCAGACGATTTACTCATTTGGGATGTTGGGCACCAAGCCTACGGGCATAAAATTTTAACTGGAAGACGGGACCAATTCCATACCAACCGCCAATGGGGAGGAATAAGTGGATTCCCAAAACGCGATGAAAGTGAGTATGATGCCTTTGGTGTTGGGCATTCCTCGACATCCATATCGGCAGCATTGGGCATGGCCATAGCCTCTCAATTAAAAGGTGAAGACAAACACCACATTGCTGTAATTGGCGATGCCAGTATCGCTAGCGGTATGGCCTTTGAAGGCTTAAACCATGCTGGGGTTACAGAGGCCAACCTTCTGGTTATTTTAAACGACAATGCTATTGGCATTGACCCCAGTGTTGGGGCTTTAAAGCAGTATTTAACCAACGTTAAAAAGGGCACACAAAAACAGGACAATATTTTTGAGGCTTTAAATTTTAATTACTCTGGCCCTATAGATGGTCATGATTTAGAGGCTATAATTTCAGAACTACAACGCTTAAAAACCGTAAAAGGGCCTAAGTTCCTGCATATAATTACCACCAAGGGTAAAGGCCTAAAACAGGCCGAAAGAGACCAAGTTAAATACCATGCCCCTGGAAAGTTCGATGCCATTACAGGGGAACTTATTGCCAAATCCAGCTCTAACCAGCAACCACCTAAATATCAAGATGTTTTTGGCCATACCATCGTTGAACTGGCCCAAAATAATAAGAACATTGTAGGCATAACCCCAGCCATGCCTACGGGAAGTTCTTTAAAGTATATGATGGATAAAATCCCAGACCGAGCTTTCGACGTGGGTATTGCCGAACAACATGCTGTGACTTTAGCTGCTGGGATGGCTACACAAGGCCTTATACCATTTTGCAACATCTATTCTACATTTTTGCAACGTGCTTACGACCAAGTTATCCATGATGTGGCCTTACAAAAGCTACCCGTTATATTTTGCCTGGATAGGGCTGGTTTGGTTGGTGAAGATGGGGCTACTCACCACGGCGTTTTCGATTTGGCCTATTTAAGGTGCATTCCAAACCTTATTGTATTTGCCCCAAGAAACGAGGTGGAATTACGTAACATGATGTATACTGCGCAATTAGGGTTGAACACTCCTATAGCTATTCGGTACCCTAGAGGTAGAGGTGTTACCATTGATTGGATACAGCCTTTTTCTAAAATTGAAATTGGTAAAGGCGTTACTTTAAAAAAGGGTATTAAGATTGCGGTATTAAGCCTTGGAAGCATCGCTAAAAATGTTACAGAAGCCATTAAAAATATGGACATTTCACATTACGATATGCGCTTTGCGAAACCTTTAGATGAAGTTTTGTTACATCACATTTTCAACACCTATGAAACCATAGTTACTATTGAAGACGGTACCATTAAAGGCGGTTTTGGTAGTGCCATTTTAGAATTTGCTTCAGAGCACAACTACACAAACCCTATAAAGCTCTTAGGGGTTCCTGATGAATTTATTGAGCAAGGTAGTGTTGATGAGTTACAGATTGCTATAGGTTTAGACACTATAAGCATAGCTAATTATCTTAACAGGATGCTTGACTAAACCGCTAAAATCCTGTAAACTTAACCGTCTGGCAGACCTATAAGAATTTTAGTCTTTGAAATGGTTCTCGATACATACCAACAGTAAACGTCGGCACACTCGAACTGACATTTTTGGAACTAGTTTAACCCAAAACACACAACAGGATTGATTACTCTTAATTAACAATAATTTTTTTGGTGGCCTTTAAATTCCCCGAAGTCAATTCTACCAAATACAATCCACTTGATACTTGAATATCTACTTTATGAATTTGTTCTTTAAAATCTATTTTTGAATGATATACTTGCCTACCATTAATATCAAAAATATATACGAATCCTTTTCCTAAACTTCCATCTGAAGCTATATTAAAACTTCCATTAGATACTGTTGGATAAATTTTTATGGCCTTACTCAACGTTGTATCTTCTATAGACAATGTACTTGGAGCAGCAGTAAATTGGCCTGTAAACATCCCCCTTCCATAAGTTGAAGCCAACACAGTATTATCTGCAGTTCTTAAATCAAAACTAGTGACTTTCACATCTTTCATCCCGTTTTGTGCTTGATACCAATTAGGATTCGCATCACTAAAATTAGGAGTGGCCCAAACACCTAAATCGGTACCCAATATAACTTCATTGGCATTTAATGGATTTGGCATTATGGCCTTAACGGGCAAATCGGGCAAATCGCCTTCTTTATTTTGCCAAGTTGTACCACCATCTGAAGAATAGAACACATTAGTAACACCATAATTATGAAACGAAACATAAATATCATTTTCGGTTGCTCCCAATTCCACACACGAAATGCTTCCATAAAAATCGATTCCTGTAATTTCTGACCACCCTTGATTGGAGTTGTTTGTTGGGTCTGTAAGCTTGAACAACTTACCATTATCGGTTCCTACGAACAAGACACCAGATGACGACGATTTAAAAGCAGACGGCGCACCATTCATTGCTGCATCACTTAAAGTACTTGGCGGTGGCGCAGAACCTACCCCTAATTTATACCTGTTAATTTGGTAGGTTGTCGTTCCTATTGGAGTACCATTGGTATAAAGGTAATTTGCATCGCTATCTAAAGTTGCAGGATTAATAAAATCCCCAGTAGTTTGGTCGGAATCTATAGTATATTGAAAGCTACCGTCGGCATAACTTCTCCTAACGTAGCTATTATAAACATAAGAAGCAATAACAAATTCATTATCCCTATCGACAAACACATAAGCTCCATCACCTCCATTAATAATATTAAATCCATTCAACCCACCAACACCATTCTCTTCATACAACGTGCCATTATCTTGCGACCCACCAAGAATTTTTACATTTCCTACTTCTTGTCCAATACCTCCTTTATAAAACTGTACGGTATTATAACTATTATTTCTAGCTTCAATTACGGCAGGCGATGAAGATAAGGTCGAGGCATAATACACCCCTCCATCATTTCCTAATACTGCCTTATCATTATCTGTTGGATGAAATACCAAAGCATGCTGATCGGCATGCACCAGTGGCTGATTAAGGGTTGCTAAATCATTATTATTGGACCACTTCGAAATTTGGCCCCATGTTGCTCCAGAATCTGAAGACCTAAATAAATCTATACCTCCAACATATAAAACAGCATCGTTAGAAGGGTCTACCTCAAGCATTAAATCATAGAAGGCTTGACCCCGTGTAAAGTCATTAGCTTCAATATCTGTATCTGCATCATCGGGCAACGTTAAATTGGTTTCATTTGCAAAAGCGTCTGTTGTTTTGGACATGTATAAAAATGGTGCTATAAGACTTCCATCATTTACATCAACAGTATTTACTTCCGCTAGCACATAAATGGTATTGGCATTACTTGATGAAACTGCTATTTGGGTACGGGAACCATTGGTTATCGTTTTTTTCAAAGTAAAGCTAGTGCCATTGCTTGATGATAAAATAGCCCCACCACCTGCACCATACAAATTATCTTTAGTAGCCACCCAAACAGAATTATCTGCACTAATTTCAATGTCATTAGGCTCATAGCCCCCAGAAACAGCAGGTAAATTTATTTTAGCCCAACTCGCACCATCATTACTGGATCTATAAAGCCCAAAATCTTCTACCCCAAATAAAGAAGCTGGATTAGCATCTGGATAAAACGCAGCCCCAGCAGCTACATATAATTCACTAGTACCACCATTGTCTCTTATTTTAATATCATTTATATGATGAATCCCCGGTGTTACAAAACTTGCCTGAACTGGTGATGCAACCGATTGAAGGGTTACATTAACCCCACCGCCCAAAAGACTAATCAAATCCTGTCCTTCATCCCTGGAAATCATAACAGATGGAATAGTAATTGTGGCATCTTCACCTCCAAGTATAATGGGAGCACCCGCAACATTGTTAACAACAACTACAGCAATAGCTCCAGCATCTTGTGCCTGCTTTACTTTAACCGTAAAATTACAGCTTCCCCGTTCTACAACTGCTACTTTCCCACTTATAGAGGCTCCATTTACCAATGCGTTACACCCTAATGTTGGATCTGCCGTACCATCATCTACCAAAGCAAGATCTCCAGTAACTATTGTTAACGCAGGTCCAAAAACAGCTGTAGTAACCACAAATTCATTGGGGGACATTGCAGGCGAATTAACTGTAAGCTTAGCACTGGTTTCAAAAGTAGTTTCACCCGTAACACCCCCAAATACTCTTGCCCAATTGACTCCACCATCAGTAGATTTCCAAACACCATTACCGTTAACATCTCCCTGAACATAAGATTCTCCTGTGCCAATATAAAAAGTCATGGTGTCATTAGGATCGTAAGTCATACAGGAAACGGCCAAATTTTGCGGAATATCAACTTCTGTCCAAGACGAGTTAGCATCGGTGATATCATCATTAACCCATAAACCACCGCTTACACCTCCTGCAAATACCCGAGTATGATTTGTATCATTAGGATCGAACATAACGGCCCGGGTTCTACCGCCTACATTATTAGGCCCTCTTTCTGTCCAATCATTATTTTTTTCCCCTGGTAATTTGCTCGCAATAGACTTGGAATTACTACTTCTTAATTCATCTTGAAGTTTGAATAATTTTTCCGGTTCTGGCTTGCCCGTGGCGGGATTCATAGTTAACTCCCATTCTCGTTCAAAATATTTATTTGGAGGAATACCTTTAGCTTTACGCTCTTCCTTTGAAAGTTTAAGCGTTTCTTTAAATGGACTGTTCTTTAAGAAATGCTCATGCTGCTTTCTTAATGCTACCATTTTATGAACCTGTTCTTGGGAACGATTTACAAAAAAGGTTATTGAAACAATCACGATGATAATTGCCGAAAGAAAAATTAGAATTTTTTTCATCTATTTAAAATTTCATTGTTCTTTATAGAAGATACTACACTTCGTCCATATTCAGTAATCATAACCATACTCAATACGGCATGTGACATGTATGTCAACAATCATTTTATTCAGATAGTTCTGGGGAGGTATTAACTTAACTATTATAACTTATTTAATAGGATTTAAAGACCTATCAATGCTTTAAATCAATCCCTTTTATTTTATTAAACAACAAGATAGCAAATCTATCAGACATATTCGAAACAAAACTACAAACGGACAATAATCTGGCATATAACGACCCTTTAATATCTTTAAAGTTTTCTGGTAAAAGGTGCAAGATTAGTTTGTCGTAATTGGAAGCCTTATTATCATGTGTGTTGTTTACCGCCGTAATAAACACCTCCAATAAATCGGATAAAACCCTATATCCAGCTATTTCCTTTTCAACAACTTCTTTGCTTTGGTATACATTTTCAATGCTAACCTTTATAATATCCTTTATTTGAGCGTCGTAGCTACTCTTATCAAGTAACGCACAATCAAAGGTTCCGTTTAAAATAGCATCCTCATACTTCATAAATATGTCTACAGCTTCATTAATAAGGGTTCCTATGGCCAAAGCTCGTAAATAGCCTATACGGTCTTTTTTAGTTGAAAGCGCATAATAATTTTCAGGTCTTATGGTATTCCTAATTATTTTCGATAGATATTCCAACGCAAATTCCTCTTGGATCAACCCTAAATTGATCCCGTCTTCGAAATCTATAATGGTGTAACAAATGTCATCAGCAGCTTCAACCAAATAGGCTAATGGGTGACGGGAAAAACTAATATCGGTTTGGCTTCTTTTTAATAGCCCTAATTCATTAATAACATCAATAAAAACGTCTTTTTCACTTTGAAAAAATCCATACTTTTTATCAGCAATATGGTTGGTTGGTTTTTTAGGCAACGACTCCTTAGGATATTTCATAAAAGCACCCAAAGTGGCGTAGCTTAAACGCAAACCGCCTTGACGCCCCGCCCTGCTTTCGGTTAGAATTTTAAATCCGTTAGCATTACCTTCAAAGTCACATAAATCTTGATATTCTTTAGGCGTTAACTCATTTTTAAACGACTGTCCTAAGCCATTTTTAAAAAATTCACCTATTGCTTTTTCGCCTGAATGCCCAAATGGCGGATTACCTATATCGTGTGCTAAAGCAGCTGCTGCAACGATAGCTCCAAAATCATTGGCCTGATAGCCATGGATGCTTTGCAAATGGGGATGTTTTTCCAATAGCCTTTGGCCTACCAAACGCCCCAAAGATCGCCCCACAACACTCACTTCCAAACTGTGCGTTAAACGAGTATGCACAAAATCGGTATTAGACAATGGAATAACCTGGGTTTTATCTTGTAGGCTTCTAAATTCCGATGAAAAAATAATACGGTCGTAATCCACTTCAAAGCCCAATCGGGTTTCATCTTGCTCTTTTCGAATACGTTTATTGGTGTCTCCAAAACGTTTTAAGGATAATAATTGCTCCCAGTTCATTGTATCAATTTAAGTGGCGACAAGATAGTTAAATTCAACCTAAGCTTAAAGGCTAAATTTGTTAACATTAAGGTAACATTTTAATGACACCGATTTAAAAATCGCTTAACACACGCATCATAATAATGCCCTTTATTTGCAAGTGATAAGTTTAAATCAAATGAAGAACCTTTTATTAATCGCCGTATGTTTTGTTTCAGCCATAACTTTTGCCCAAAACAAGGGAACTATAAGTGGTACTTTAATGGACGACGACGCCATTAACGAGCCTTTGGTTTTTGCGAAAGTTAAGGTAAAAGAAACTGGAGCTGAGGTCTTATCGGACGACAAAGGTTTTTTTAAACTTGAAAACTTAAGTGAAGGAACCTACACTTTGGTTTGCAGCTTTGTAGGTTACGACAGCAAAGCGATTAAGGCCAACATAGTTAATGGTAAAACAAGCAACGTTAGATTATCTTTATCTGCAAGCACTATTTCCCTTGACGATTTAGCTCTTACATTGGCTAGTGCTGATAACGACACAAGCACTTCAAACACATCTTCGGTTACGCAGTAAAATAAATCCTCCTCTTATTTATTAACCAGTATCTTTTTCATTTTTTCAGTAAAGGTTGCTAGCCTAAACTCTGTTCGCCCCTAAGTTCTCTTTTCCTTTTACACATTGAACTTTCCTTTATAAAATCTTAAATTCCAAAAGCAAAAATCCAATGTTAACTAATTGTAATCTATGCGTACTAGATCTGTTAACACGATAACATTGAGCTAACACTTTTATTACGGTTCTTTAATCTCCAGGTAACACTAGGTTTACACAACGGCAGTTTCTTTGCGCCATAATTGACATAAAAACTAATGAGACATTTTATACTACTATTGGCGCTTTTAATAGCTTCGTTTTCAAGCGCTCAAAACACCGGAACCATCGCCGGAAAATTAACAGACAAAGAATTTAACAACGAACCTTTAGCCTTTGCTAACGTTTTAATTAAAGGCACAACCAAAGGCACAACCTCAGATTTTGACGGTCTTTATGGTTTCGAAAATTTAGAACCAGGTAGCTATACCTTAGTATATAGCTTTGTAGGTTACGAAACCCGAGAAATAAACGTTGCTGTTGTTGCTGGAAAAGTATCGGAAGTTAACGTAACTATGGCTGCCAGCGCCGCTTCTTTAGATGAAGTGGTGATAACCACCACTACCAAAAGAGAAAGTGAAACGGCCTTGCTATTGGAACAAAAGAAGGCGGTTGGTTTTAAAACAGCAATCGGTTCAGACGAGCTTTCAAGAAAAGGTGTTGGAGATGTTGCTACTGCAGTTACTAAAGTAACAGGTATTTCTAAACAAGAAGGGTCTGGCAATATATTTGTACGTGGCTTAGGAGACCGTTATAATATTACAACTTTAAACGGATTGCCTCTCCCTTCAAACAATCCTTCCAATAAAAATATTGATTTAGATATTTTCTCAACAGACATTGTTGGGTCCATTGACATAGACAAGACCTATGACACTAAAAACTATGGTGATTTTGCAGGAGCAAACATCAATATAGCCTCAAAAAACTATACTGGTAAAGGTATGGCAGAAATACAATTGGAATCTGGCGTTAGCACAAATGCTATTTCCCAAAAAGATTTTTATTTAAACGATGGCCCTAATCAAACAGGTTTTTACTCAAAAACATATCCTGCTTTTCCTTTAAACAACTATAACTTTACAACAAGCTGGGACAGGGAAAAAGTTGGGACTCCAATAAATTCTGGGGCATCCTTAAAGTTGGGCGACTCTTACGTGATTAACGATGACACTAAAATTAATTTCTTTGGTGTTGCATCCTTTAACAATGACTACGACTATAAAGAAGGAATCTCAAGAGGAAGTGTAAATGTCTCTGGTGTACCAAGAAAAGATTACACTTTTTCTAGTTACTCTTATAATACCAACACAACCTTAATGGGTAATGCAGGTATAAAATTCAAGGATCATAAGTTAAAATACAACGGATTATATGTAAATACTTCCAGCCAAGATCAAGATGAATATTTTGGTACGGTTGATGCCTTTGATTATGCTCCTGAAGGTGGCGCCTTTTTACAAAGACAAACTTTTGAAAGAACCCAACTTGTTGTACATCAAATTTTAGGTGACCATGAAATTGGTGAAAGTTTTGAAATTAATTGGGGAGCTTCTTACAACTTTGTTAAGAATAACATTCCTAACAGAAGACAAAATATCTTAACCCCTAATAATTGGGATGATCCAGAAGGCCCAAAGTCGTTTTTACAGACCAATAACGCGTCAGATAACCATAGATTCTATCAGGATTTAGAAGAAGAAGAAATTGCTGCTAATTTTTCGGCTTCATATCATTTCAATAAAGATGAAGAAGACTCCTATAAAGGCAAAATAACTGTTGGTTATAGTGGAAGGTTTAAAAATGTAGATTTCGATGCTACCCAATTCAATTTCAGAATTAACAGAAAAGTATCTCAACCCTTAATATCTGATATCTATAACTTAGACAGCTATTTTAACCAAAACAACCTAAATGCTGGTTTATTTAGTATTGAAACCTTTAGGGGGAACGCTTCTATTACCAATGCACTAGACCCTCAAACTTTTGATGGCCCTCAAGATATCCATGCAGCCTTTCTTTCTTTAGAATATGCCTTAACTCCTAAACTTACAATGTTGGTAGGTGTAAGAGGAGAAAAAATAAGTCAGACGATAAATTGGAATACTTCCCTATCGGCTGGATCAAGCGTGCTTGACGAAACCGAAATTTTACCGTCCTTGTCATTAAAATACCAATTGAACGACAAACAAAACTTAAAACTTGCTGCTAGTAAGACATACACTTTGCCTCAATATATTGAAAGAGCCTTTTTTCAATTTGTAGGTGCTACTCAATCATTTATAGGTAACCCTAGCTTATACGCTTCTACCGATTACAATGCCGATTTAAAATGGGAAATTTTTCCTAAAAACGGAGAGTTGATATCTATTGGAGCCTTTGGTAAATACATTCAAGACCCCATAAACGAATCCATTATAAATTCAGCTTCAAATGATATTAGCTATGTGAATTCCGGTGATTGGGCCTTAGCCATTGGAGGAGAATTTGAAGCAAGAAAAAATATCTTTGAGAGTGATGACGAATTAAAAAACGACTTTTCTGTGGGCGTTAATGCTTCTTACATGTATACAAATCAGGAACTGGATAAAGACAAAGTTATCGAGGAAACCACAGCAGCAGGCTCCCCTATTAGTGTTGATTTTACAAACAAAGAAGATAAACTCTCTGGTGCCTCCGATTTATTATTAAATGCCGACCTTACCTATACTAAAGAATATAAAAACGATAAAAGTATACAAACCACTATAGCTTACAACTATTTTTCAGACAGGGTATTTGCTTTAGGCACTGAAGGCAAAGGTGATTTGATAGATAAAGGTATTGGTACTTTAGACTTTGTTTTTAAAAGCAAACTAAACAAAAACTTGGGTGTTAACCTATCAGCTAAAAACTTATTAAACCCCACAATAGAAAGACATCAGGAAGTTCAAAATGTATTGGTTTCTTCCTATAAAAGAGGTGTAAATTTAAAACTATCCCTTATTTACAGCTTTTAACCTTTAGTTAACCTTAGAGTAATGAAATCATAAATTTTAGAACATGATTAGTTTACACTAGAGTTATTTATTTGCTGAAAATTCAAAAAAACTAAAAAACAAAAAAATGAAATTTAAAACCCAATTATTAACACTAATATTTGCAATAACAAGTTCAGCTTTTATTGTATCATGTACATCAGACGATAGCCCTAGCTATACTGCCACTTGTGGTGACGGCATTCAAAATGGAGATGAAACAGGAGTTGATTGCGGAGGATCTGCTTGCGAACCTTGTGCTGCAAATAGCACATTAGAAGGTGATGTAACAGGAGATATAACTTTAGATGCTTCTATTGAATACCAATTAACTTCTGCTTATGTCGTAAGAGATGGAGCATCCTTGACCATTCCTGCTGGAACTGTCATTAAAGCAACAGGAGGTACAGCAGCTTATATAGCTGTTGCTCAAGGAGGGAAGATTTATGTGCAAGGAACTGCAGACAAGCCCGTTGTAATGACCTCTGGCGCCACCTCTCCCGCTGCAGGAAACTGGGGTGGGTTAGTTGTATGCGGTAAGGCACCAACCAATGTCGCTATTGGTGGGACAACAGCAACTTCAGAAGTTGCCGACTTAACTTATGGAGGAAGCATAGCAAATGACAACTCAGGTTCCATTAGATACTTAAGAATTGAATACACAGGAGCTACGTTTACGAATGACAAAGAATTTAACGGGTTATCTTTATTTGGTGTTGGATCGGGAACCACATTAGAGTATGTACAATCTTACGAAGGCGGGGATGACGGTATTGAGTTCTTTGGAGGAACTGTTAACGGACGATACCTAGTTTCAACAAGAAGTGGGGATGACTCTATTGATTTTGCTGATGGATGGAACGGTACTGGTGAATATTGGTATATCTCAGAAGGAGCAAAAGCTGGTATTGAAGGCTCAAACAATGGCGATAACGGTGACGCTGCTCCAGTAACCAATGCCACGCTTAAAAATATCACAGTAGTTGGTCCTGTTGGAGAAGGAGCCCTATATTACAAAGAAGGTGGAGGAAATTTCAATATTGACAATTTCTATATTGCTGGTGTTAATTTAGGCGTAAAAGTAAAAGATACCGATGCAGAAGCAGGTGTTAGAATTGAAGCTGATAACTTAGTTATGACTAATGTTCAATTTGCTGAAAATACGTCTGGGTTTACTTATACCGATTATACTGGAGCCAATCAAGATTTTATACAAGAAGGAATTGCAACAGGTGCCGGTAATGGTGCTGCCGCTCCAGATTGGGCCGCTGGATGGACCAAAGGCCTTGATAACAGTGGTGTAACCAGTGAAAACTTAGCTGGTATAGTTACAGGAAATGTGTCATTAAATGCTTCTATTGAATATAAATTAACTAGCTCCTTTGTAGTAAAAGATGGAGGTTCTTTAACCATTCCAGCAGGAACTGTAATTAAAGCCACAGGAGGAACAGCTTCATATATTGCCGTTGCTCAAGGAGGTAAAATATTTGTAGAAGGTACAGCAACTAATCCGGTTGTAATGACCTCTGGAGCTGCATCTCCTGCAGCTGCAGATTGGGGTGGCCTAGTTGTTTGTGGCAAAGCGCCAACAAATGTGACAGCACCAGCAACCTCTGAAGTTGCTGACCTAACATACGGAGGATCTATTTCAGACGACAATTCCGGTTCAATTAGATATTTAAGATTAGAGTATACAGGTGCTAACTTTACGCCAAACAAAGAATTTAACGGTCTATCATTATTTGGGGTAGGCTCTGGTACAACTGTTGAATATGTGCAATCCTACGAAGGTAGTGATGATGGTATCGAGTTCTTTGGAGGTACTGTAAATGGTAAATATTTAGTGTCTACCAACAGCCAGGATGACGGTATTGATTTTGCCGATGGTTGGGCTGGAACAGGAGAAAACTGGTATATTACTGGTGCCGCTAAAGCTGGTGTTGAAGGTTCTAACAACGGCGACAACGGTAATGCGACTCCTGTTACCAATGCCACTTTAAAGAACATAACAGTTATAGGCCCTGTTTCTGAAGGTGCGCTTTACTATAAAGAAGGCGGAGGAAAATTCAATATTGATAATTTCTATACATCTGGCATCAATTTAGGCATTAAAGTTAAAAGTACCGATGCTGAAGCAGCTGTAAGAATTGAAGCTGGAGATTTAGTAATCACCAACATAGAATTTGCAAATCAGGCCACAGGTTTTAACGCAACAGATTACGCTGGAGCGAACCAAAGTTTCTATACTACAGGAACTGCAACTGGAGCTGGAAATGGTGCTTCTGCACCAGATTGGGCAGCTGGTTGGACAAAAGGTCTATAAAGGATAACGGCTCATTAAAAAACAAAAAGCATCCGCCTTGGCGGATGCTTTTTGTTTTTTAACTTACTATACTGCTATAGCGAAGCTACATTATCAGTATAATTGACGATCTTTTTTTCCCCGTCAATCCAATAAATCCATTTGCCGACTTTTTTACCATTATCATAATTTGCCGAAACCGTTTTTTTGCCTTCTTTGTTAAAGCTTAACCACTCACCTTGTAATTTACCATCTAATGTGTAAAATCCTGTTTGACTTACAACACCATTGTCATGATAATAAACCACTTCAATTAAATTGGTATCCTTGTTAAGCTTTAATTCTCTCTTTTGCTTGTCTTGGGCAAAAGCTACCACTGTAATTAAGAAGGCAAACAATAAAAATAATTTCTTCATAATTATGGGTTTTACATTATATATCAAATATACAAACAACTTTACATTAAAGCAACATTATCTTAACGTTAAGTTAACATTGGACCCGTAACCAGCTGACTTTCTTCACTGTATTTTTTAAAATTTAACATTACAATATTAATGTTTACTTAATATTGGGGTTACATTTAACTTAACTTGAACATTGATATTTGTGCTTGTCTTAAGACAAAACAATTAGTATATCATATAATCTATTAGTTTTTGTCGACTACATTATTATGATGCCTAATGAGACTGCCTTTGGCCAAGGCAGTCTTTTTTTAATTAAACTCAACAATAACAATTAGGAAACATTTAGTTAACATTGGTTTTAGTTCTTTGCAGCGACAAAAACTAATACTTATATTATGAATACTAAATATACCTTAATAGGTATTTTAATACTTGCGGTTATCTCATTAAATGCGCAAGAGGTCCAATCTGGAAAATTCGGCAAAGGCTTATTCAACATCGTAGGAAAAGATAGTTCTTGGACTATGAAAGTTGGCTTAAGGGCACAACTGTTAGGCACCTCAACTTGGGGAGAAGGCGAAAGCAATGAAACCAGTTTTCTCGTTAGAAGATCAAGATTAAAATTTGATGGTTACGCCTATAGTCCTAAATTAAAATATAAAATTGAATTAGGGCTGTCCAACAGAGATCAATCTGGAGCTTCACTTTTTACCAGCAATGCGCCTAGATATATTTTGGATGCCGTTTTAATGTGGAACTTTTACGAAAATTTCGAAATTTGGTTCGGACAAACCAAATTACCAGGAAACAGGGAGCGTGTTATTTCTTCAGCAAACCTACAACAAGTCGATCGTTCTCTATTAAACAAACGTTTTACTATTGACCGCGATTTTGGTTTTCAGTTAAGACACCATTTTAATTTAACCGACAAATTTGTTGTAAAAGAAATATTTTCCTTAGCACAAGGTGAAGGCAGAAACATAACAACAGGCAACCTTGGAGGTTATCAATATACCGGTAGGATTGAACTTTTCCCTTTTGGCACTTTCGCCAGCAAAGGCGATTATAAAGGTGGTGATTTAAAACGTGAAAAACAACCTAAACTATCATTAGCAGCAAGTTACGACCATAATAACAATGCGGTAAAAACACGAAGTAACCAAGGCTCTTACATGGTTACGGATACTGGCTTTTTTGAAACCAATATCAATACGCTTTTTATCGATGCCATGCTTAAATACCAAGGTTTTTCACTTATGGCCGAATATGCCGATAGGGATGCTAAAGACCCATATGCCAAAAACTCTGATGGCTCTCCTTTATTAGATAGCAAAGGGAAACAAGTTGCTGTTCAGGTGGGCAAAGGTTTAAACCTTCAAGCTGGTTATTTATTCACCAACAATTGGGAAATATCTGCTAGATATACCAATATAGAACTAGATCAAACCATTACAGGCAAAAACCCTGAAAACCAATACACATTGGGCCTCTCCAAATACATAGTTGGACATAGCCTTAAAGTACAGACCGACATTAGCCATTTAGAAGTAGACGGCGGAAACAATGAACTAATGTATCGTTTACAGGTTGACATCCACTTTTAAAAAGATAACAATTATATAACAATCTAATAAATAATAATCATGATATTTGCAAACATTTTACAATTAAACCCAATGGATAATATCTATTTGTACATGATTATTGCACTAGCCATTTTAGCAATTGCCGATTTGGTTGTAGGTGTAAGTAACGATGCGGTTAACTTCTTAAATTCCGCTATAGGCTCTAAAGCCATTTCATTTAAAACCATCATGATAGTCGCTAGTTTAGGGGTAGCTGTAGGAGCTGTATTTTCCAGTGGCATGATGGAAGTGGCCAGAAAGGGTATTTTTAACCCTGGAGAGTTTATGTTTGATGAAATCATGATTATTTTCATGGCCGTTATGATAACGGACATCCTCTTGCTGGATTTCTTCAATTCGGTAGGGATGCCAACCTCTACTACGGTTTCTATTGTATTTGAATTATTAGGTGCGGCCGTGGCCATAGCCTTGATTAAAATAGGGCACGACGGTGGCAACTTTAGTGATGTTATAAACTATATAAACACCTCCAAGGCCTCCCAGATTATATTTGGCATATTACTCTCGGTGATTGTCGCCTTTACCATTGGCGCTATTATACAATGGTTCTCAAGACTTTTGTTGTCTTATAATTTTGAAAAGAAAGCGGCCTGGGTTGGTGCTTTATTTGGCGGTGTAGCTTTAACCGCAATTACCTATTTCATTTTTATGAAAGGATTAAAGGGTACTTCTTATGCCAGCCAAAACTTTGATTTACTAGGCGGCAACACCATGAAAGACTTTCTAGAGGCTCAAGTACTTCCCATTGTTTTGGTAAGCTCTGTCTTTTGGTCTTTATTATCTTATGCTTTAATTAGCTTCTTAAAAACCAACATTTACAAACTCATTATAATAGTAGGCACCTTTGCTTTAGCTTTAGCTTTTGCCGGTAACGACTTGGTTAACTTTATTGGTGTACCTGTTGCAGCCTATAATTCATTTTTAGAGTGGACAGCTTCTGGTTTACCTGCATCCGATTTTTCAATGGGTGTGTTAGCCAAAAAAGTACCTACAAACAACTGGTTACTTTTTGGAGCCGGAATGATCATGGTTTTAACACTTTGGTTTTCAACAAAAGCTAAGAATGTAGTAAAAACATCTTTGGACCTATCAAGCCAAGGGGAAACCAAAGAACGCTTTCAACCAAACTTCTTATCAAGAGGATTTGTGAGATCTGCCATGTTAATGTCGCAAATGTCTTCATATATATTACCGGAATCGTGGCAAGCAAAAATTGACAAACAATTTGAAGCTCCCGTTATAAAATTAGCAAAGGACAAAAAATATGAATTACCTGCTTTCGATTTAGTAAGAGCCGCTGTAAACCTTATGGTAGCCGCTGTACTAATTTCTATAGCTACGTCATACAAATTACCTTTATCTACCACCTACGTAACCTTTATGGTGGCTATGGGTACTTCCTTGGCCGATAGGGCTTGGGGTGCAGAAAGCGCCGTTTACCGCGTTGCTGGTGTTATAAACGTTATTGGAGGATGGTTTTTTACTGCAATTAGTGCATTTACTGCAGCTGCTTTAGTGGCCTACTTATTGAATTTGAACGTAAGTATTATGTTCCCTATTCTGTTAGTAGTAGCATTCGCATTACTTATTAGAAGCACCATAGTACACAACAAAAAGTCTAAAGAAATCAAAGCCGAGGACAGCTTGATAAAAGCTGAAAGCAGCTCTATACAAGGTGTTATACATGAAAGTGCCAACAACATTGCTAATGTTGTAAAACGAGGTAACAAAATATATACTACTGCCATAAACGGACTTGCCAAGCAAGATTTGGCCTTATTGAAAAAGAACAAAAAACAAATATTAAAACTCTCTGACGAAGTTGATGGTTTAAGGGACAATATTTTCTATTTCATTAAAAATTTGGATGAGTCCAGTGTGGGAGCAAGTAATTTCTATATTAATATTTTAGGGTACCTACAGGATATGACCCAATCTTTGGAATACATTTCCAAAGTAAGCCATAAACACGTAAACAACAACCATAAAAAATTAAAATTCAACCAAATAAAAGAACTAAAAGAAGTTGATGGCGATCTCGAAAAGCTACTAAACGAAATTAAAGAGGCTTTCGATACGCGTTCTTTTGAACAGATAGGATACATTTTAAATAATGAAAAAGCTATTTTTAGTGTTGTTTCCGAAAAAATCCAAAAACAGGTCGAGCGTACCCGCACCGAAGAGTCTAGCCCCAAGAACACGACACTTTACTTTGGTCTATTATTGGAAACCAAAGATTTGCTTACTGCCACTATGAATCTTTTAGAAGAATACCATAATGCACACGATGCATCGGTTAAGCCTGCTACAATAAGCACAGAAGAAGAGTAAACTAAGCATTATATATACGTTTTAAAAAAGCATCCGCAAAGGCGGATGCTTTTTTATTTCAAAATAAATTTACCTTTTAACATCTGTACCTGCCTTTTCCTCGTAAATAGAAAAAACCTAAAGATTATTACTATTATGAAGAAAATTTCAGTTTTATTAGCATTAACCATGATTACCTTTTCATGTGTATCAAAGAAAAAATACTTAGCCCTGGAACATGAAAATGGAGAAATTAAAAGTGAACTGCAAAAGACCAGAGTAGCAAAAGAAGACTTAGAAGCTAAATTTGAAAAAATTCAAAAGCGTGTTGATGACTACAACAATAAAATAGCTTCCCTCAAGCAAGAAAACGATTCGAAATTAGACCTCGTAGAAAACGTTGGTGTTATCTCTAACGATACCAAAACCAAAATGAGAGAAACCTTAAAACACGTGGATGCCGATAAGTTAAGCCAAGCCAAGACACTTAAAGATTCTATGAACTTAGCTATTGCCTACAACCTAGAAAAAACCATAAGCGAAAGTAACATGAACGAAGATGAAGACTTTGCTGTTAACATTAACGAAACGGTTGTTATGATTTCTATCGCAGACAATATGTTGTTTAATACAGCTAGCTACAGATTAAGTTCTAAGGCTGATACCATTTTACAAAAATTAGCCGATGTCATAAACTCTGAGCCTAGCTTAGATGTAATGGTTGAAGGCCATACCGATTCTAGAACTATCAACACAGCAAACATTGCAGACAACTGGGACTTAAGTGTACTTAGAGCAACATCGGTAGTGCGCAAACTACAGGAAAAATACAACGTAGCTCCAGAAAAAATGATTGCTGCGGGAAGAAGTTCTTACCAACCTCTTGTTGAAAATAGCTCTCGTGAAAACATGGCTAAAAACAGAAGAACACGTATAATCATATTACCGAATATCGACAAGTTTTTTGCCTTAATGGCAGAAGATAATGCTGTTGCTGAAAATACGATTTTGGATTAAATTTACACTTAGAACTAAGCGTTCTTTGAAGACGTCATTGCGAGCCTGCCTGCCGATAGGCAGGCGAAACGAAGCAATCTAATTTGATGACCAGATTACTTCGAAATAAATTTTCTCGTAATGACGTTTCCATTTTTATAACCCAATACTTATATATCAGGCAGAACCATTACCATTGTCCTCGAACAATGCATCTTTCTTACCATAAAGTAACTCTGCTACTTCTATCAACTTTTTTATCATATCATTTACATTGGCATAATCATTAAACAATGACGAGGCCATTTCAACAGTAATTAAATTTTTACGAATTAATTTATCAATAGATTTATTGCTCTGCCTAATATTGGTTTTGGCTTCATTCTTTAACTTTTTAAGTTTCAATTCGTGATTTTTACTATCATCCTCCTTCCTAAACAAATAGATTGTACGCAATACGTTAACCAACTTTTTTCTGTAGCTATCATATTCTTTAGCTAAATAAGCATTCTTAGTATTTAATGCGATGGTAATATTTTTATTGAGCTCCCTGGCATCCTTAATGATTTCCACCATTTTTCTATTAGCAATCTTTATATCGGTAATAGCTTTGTTTTGCCTGTTATTTAACTTTAAGGTACTCTGGGCTGTGGTGGCGTAGGTTATTATTTTACCGTAAATTGACTTAACTTTGGTATAGTATAAACCTTCTACATCAATATGGAAATCGGTTTGGGATGTCTTAATGACAGTCTTCAACTTTTTATCCGATTTCACATCTTCCCTATGAATGCTTAAGGCATGTGTTACGATTTCAAAAACACTGTTTTGGTATAAATATTTAGACTCCTTAATTAATGCAGAAATAACCGTCCAGGGAAATCCTAAAACAGATGGGGTTAAATATTTAGGCTCATCAATATCCTTATCACCTTTTTCAATATAAAAACGCAACAAAGTCCGCTCAAGAACCTTAATAAAAGGGATCATTAAAACAACGCCCAATACATTAAAAAAGGTATGGAACAACGCTAGTTTTAATGTATAATTAGTAGAGGCTATGTTTAGTAAATTAGAGGTGTTATTAACAAGATTGGCCAAAGGATAAATAAAAGCAATAGCGACCAAACCAGTTAGCACATTAAATATAAAATGTGCTGTTGCCAAGCGTTTTCCCGCACTATTGGAACTAATGGCCCCTAAAATAGCGGTTATGGTAGTACCTACATTGGCTCCAATAGCCAAAGCCAAAGCATTTTCATACTCTATTTGTCCTACCGAAAGCGCCGTTAAAATCAAAGCCAGGGTAGCGCTGCTTGACTGTAAAATGGTGGTAATAATAATACCAAGTCCCGTATAAACAAAAACTCCCAAAAAACCGGATACCGCATATTGCGATAGGTCGATGTGATCTTTAAAAACATCGAACCCTTCTTTCATATAATGGATCCCCAAAAAGAAAAAGCCCAATCCTGCCAATATATTACCAAGACCTTTAAGCGATACTTTCTTCTGAAAGGAAAAAATAATCCCAAAAACCAACATGGGCAATGCCAAGGCAGATATCTTGACTTTAAGCCCAAAACCAGCTACTAACCATGCGGTAGCCGTCGTTCCAATATTGGCTCCAAAAATAAGTCCCAGACCACCCGATAATGATATCAATCCGGCACTTATAAACGAAATGGTAATGACTGAGACCAACGAACTAGACTGTATTAAAGCCGTAACCAAAGCCCCAGTTGTAATACCCTTATAAAGCTTATTGGTTGCTGCCTTTAATATATTTTGAAGAGGTCCTTTAGTAAAAACCTTAAACCCTTCTTCCAGCATAATCATACCAAACAGTAATACTGCAACCCCAGCCGATATGGTTTCAAAGTTTGGATAGGCATAAAGCAAAATAGCCAAGACAAATAAAAGTCCGTAGAAAATAGACTTCCTAATCATATATATAATTTTTTTAGGAATATGAGTCTGAAGTTACCTGATAATTGGCTATTCATTCCACACATAGGCTATAACTTTATTGATATAAATATAGACATAATATCAAGAAAACAACTATTGAAAGAACATCAATAATTTAGTCATCCAACAGGATTTTGGAACCTGCTAACCAAGTTTCTTTCCTAAAAAAATAAATATTCGTGATTTGCCATTTCCACAAAGTCCTGACGTTTACAGTCATAACGGCTGAAAACAAAAGGGCTAAACATAGTTGAGTCTCATAAAATAATGAACATGATGGGATTCCTCCTCGTTTGCTCTGCAAAGTACTTTCAATCAAAATATATTTTGATTTCAGTAAGGTTCGTAATTGACAACCTAACCTAAATCAAGTCTAAATCAATTCATTTTAAGTGTGTGAAAATCGAACTCAAGCCTATTGGTTCTTATATCGTTAAATCAAAAAAGCACCCGCTTGGCGGATGCTTTTTGTTCAACACTTAATAAAATAGTGTTCCTATTAAGATTTAAGACCCACACATGAGACAGTCGTCCCCTTCACTGGCTTTTGCCTGTGCAATAAGTGCTTTCATTTCTTCGGCACTCATGGGTTCAACTTCAACCGGTGTACTTTGTTTTGCGAATTTGGCTGCATTTTGGACTGCCAATTTCTTTTTCTTAGCCTCTTCCTGTTGTACCGAAGCACTATTAACCTCGACTGCTTCAGCAGTTGGCTCTTCCTTTTTAGAAGTCTGCAAGGTAAACTTAATCGCATCAACAGCACTCTTGGTACGCAAATAGTACATTCCCGTTTTTAGTCCACTCTTCCAAGCATAGAAATGCATTGATGTTAATTTAGCCATCGTAGCGCCTTCCATAAACAGGTTAAGCGATTGCGATTGATCTATAAAATAACCACGCTGACGGGACATATCTATAATATCCTTCATGCTCAATTCCCAAACGGTTCGGTACAGTTCTTTTATATCTTGAGGTATAATATCTATGTTTTGTATAGAACCATTGGCCCTCATGATATCCTGCTTTAAATTTTCATCCCATAGCCCTAGTTCTACAAGATCTTCCAACAAATGCTTATTGACCACAATAAACTCACCCGAAAGCACACGACGTGTATAAATATTTGAAGTATAAGGCTCGAAGCACTCATTATTCCCCAATATTTGAGACGTTGAAGCGGTTGGCATAGGCGCTACCAATAACGAGTTACGTACCCCATTCTTAAGCACTTGCTTACGCAATTTCGCCCAATCCCAATTACCACTTAATTCTTCATCTTTTAGCCCCCAAAGATTGTGCTGGAACTCACCTTTACTTATTGGGGAACCTTCATACGTTTCATATGGCCCATCGGCCTTGGCTTCTTCCATACTTGCTGTAACCGCAGCATAATATAGGGTTTCAAAAATATCTTGGTTTAATTGCTTAGCTTCATCACTAGTAAATGGCAAACGCAATTGAATAAAGGTATCGGCTAGACCTTGCACCCCTAGACCAATAGGACGGTGGCGCATATTAGAATTTTCGGCCTCAGGTACTGGATAGTAATTTCTATCTATTACCCTATTCAAGTTTTTAGTTACGCGCTTTGTTATACGGAACAGTTCTTTATGATCGAATGCACCATTTTTAACAAACATAGGTAACGCAATAGAGGCTAAGTTACATACTGCCACTTCATCTGGAGAAGTATATTCCAAAATCTCGGTACATAAGTTAGAAGAACGAATAGTCCCTAAGTTTTGCTGGTTGGATTTACGATTGGCCGCATCTTTATACAACATGTAAGGCGTTCCTGTTTCGATTTGGGATTCTAAAATCTTTTCCCAAAGCTCGCGTGCCTTAACGGTTTTTCTCCCTTGCCCTTCGGCTTCATATTTAAGATATAAGGCCTCGAACGCTTCGCTATGCGTTTCTGGCAAGCCAGGACATTCGTTAGGACACATGAGGGTCCAATTACCATCTTCCTGCACACGTTTCATGAACAAGTCCGGAATCCACATGGCATAAAATAGATCGCGTGCACGCATTTCTTCTTTACCATGGTTTTTCTTCAGTTCTAAGAAATCGAAAATATCGGCATGCCATGGCTCTAAGTATATTGCAAAACTACCTTTACGCTTACCTCCACCTTGGTCTACATAACGTGCTGTATCATTAAATACACGAAGCATTGGTACAATTCCATTACTGGTACCATTGGTACCTGCAATATAACTACCTGTGGCACGCACATTATGCATAGCTAAACCAATACCTCCTGCAGATTGTGATATTTTAGCAGTTTGCTTTAAGGTATCGTAAATCCCATCAATACTGTCTTCCTTCATGGTCAATAAGAAACAAGACGACATTTGTGGTTTTGGCGTACCCGAATTGAATAAGGTTGGTGTAGCGTGTGTAAAATATTTTTTGGACATAAGCTCATAGGTCTCTATGGCCGATTCAATGTCATCTAAATGAATACCAACCGAAACGCGCATAAGCATGTGTTGAGGACGTTCTGCTATTTTTCCATTAAGTTTTAATAAGTAAGAACGCTCCAAGGTTTTAAACCCAAAATAGTCGTATCCAAAATCGCGATTGTAAATAATGGTAGAATCGAGACGGTCTTTATGTTCCATGATAACGTTGTAAACCTCATCAGAAAGTAACGGAGCATCTTTACCTGTTCTTGGGTTTACATAGGTGTATAGGTCTTGCATGACCTCGCTAAACGTTTTTTTCGTGTTTTTATGTAGGTTCGACACCGAAATTCGCGCCGCCAAACGTGCATAGTCGGGATGCGTTGTAGTCATCGTTGCTGCAATTTCTGCAGCCAAGTTATCCAATTCACTGGTGGTTACACCATCGTACAATCCTTCTATTACCCGCATGGTAACTTTTAATGGATCTACCAATTCGTTTAATCCATAACACAATTTTCTCACCCTTGCGGTGATTTTGTCGAACATGACCTGCTCTTTTCTTCCGTCTCTTTTTACTACATACATTGTTTTACACGTTTTTTAGATTTCCTGATACACCTTCAGAAAAATGGTTAGTTAGTTGTTCTAAATTTGAAACTAACATATTATTAGGTTCAAATCCAGTTAATTTAAATAGTTACTTATGGTTGAAATCGCTTCCCTTTAAGAACTCAAAGAGATGACGACATTTTTTGTTGTTACTTTAGAATCTTCTTAGAAGTCTTCATCAAAACTAAACTTGTTCTCATTCTCTTCTTTATTGAGAACACCTGCCTTTTGATATTCTGAAACTCGCTTTTCAAAGAAATTGGTTTTTCCTTGCAAGGAAATCATGTCCATAAAATCAAACGGATTGGTCGAATTGTAGACTTTATCACAACCAAACTCCGTCAATAATCTATCGGCTACAAATTCCAGATACTGTGTCATTAGTTTAGCATTCATCCCTATCAAACTAACGGGCAAGGATTCTGTAATAAATCCGCGCTCAATATCAAGCGCATTGGTAATAATTTCTGTAATACGCTCTTTTGGCACCTTATTTACTATATGGTTGTTATGCAAATGCACGGCAAAATCGCAATGCAAGCCTTCATCTCTTGAAATAAGTTCGTTAGAGAAGGTTAACCCAGGCATAAGCCCTCGTTTCTTCAACCAAAATATGGAGCAGAAACTTCCAGAGAAAAAGATACCTTCTACCGCTGCGAACGCAATTAAACGCTCAGCAAAGCTTGGCGATTCAATCCATTTTAAGGCCCATTCCGCTTTTTCCCTTATAGCAGGAAAATTTTCTATAGCCTTAAAAAGAATGTCTTTTTCTTTTTCGTCCTTCACATAGGTATCAATAAGTAATGAATACACTTCGGAGTGAATGTTCTCCATCATGATTTGAAATCCGTAGAAAAATTTAGCTTCGCTATACTGTACTTCACTAACAAAGTTTTCGGCTAAATTTTCATTAACAATACCATCACTAGCTGCAAAAAAGGCTAAGATATGTTTGATAAAATAACGTTCGTCATCATTTAATTTAGTTGCCCAATCTGTAATGTCCTGATGCAAATCTATCTCTTCAGCAGTCCAAAAACTAGCTTCTTGCTTTTTATACCATTCCCAAATATCATGGTGTTGAATAGGAAAAATTACAAAACGGTCTTTGTTTTCTTGAAGGATAGGCTCTACTGCTTGAGACATAGTTGAAATGGATTTTTTTATAAAAGTTTGACGAAAATACGTGTCGATTTGAGATTAACAAAGATTGTAAAATGATTGCTATTTTTTTTAAAAAACCTAGAAACCTTTTCAACAAGTTTTTAACAAAATTGAAAAACACTAAGAAACAGAAGTTTACACAAAAAAATAGTTATTATTCTGATTTTCAGCATTTTATAATTTTTTGATCTTGAAAAAGTTATCAAAAAAATTAAGCTTCAAAAATTAAAATCCTTAATAAGGACAGGTAGTTTAAGCGGTTTTAATTGACTTCCCTAAAGTGTTTTGGCAACCTTTTCCAATTCGGTATACCAATCGGCTCCAAACTTTCTAATAAGTGCCTCTTTTACGAATTTATAAATAGGGACCTGAAGTTCTTTTCCTAAGATACAAGCATCATCACAAACTTGCCACCTATGGTAATTGACTGCCGAAAATTCGGAGTAATCTTTAACCCGTACAGGATACAAATGGCAGGACACTGGTTTTTTAAACGCTACCTCACCCTGGTTATAAGCCTCTTCAATGGCACAAAGTGCCACTTTATTGTCATCAAAAATAACATAGGCACAATCGGCACCATTAATTAATGGCGTTTCCAATTCACCTTCCTCAGTCTTAATGGATGTGCCTTGCTTTTCAATAGCCTCTATCCCTTCTCGCCTTAAAAAAGGTTTAACCTTAGGATAAATAGACTCAAGCACCTTTGCCTCTTCTTCCTCTAATGGCGCACCGGCATCACCATCGATACAGCAAGCCCCCTTGCAGGCCGAAAGGTTGCAAACAAAATCCTTTTCAATAATATCTTCTGAAACTATGGTTTTTCCTAACTGAAACATAACGCGCTTACTTGCCGCAAAAATAGACAAACTTTACATTTATTCTACTTGTTATTTAATAATTAATATAGACCTTTGCAGCGGATTTTAACTGTAAAACCATGCATTTAAATTTTAAACAAATATTTACTGCATTTATGGTGCTCTTTGCCGTGATAGATATTATCGGCAATATTCCCATTGTTATCGATCTACGTAAAAAAGTAGGACACATCCAAAGTGAAAAAGCAGCTATTATTGCAGGTATTATCATGATCCTTTTCCTGTTTTTAGGAAAAAGCATTTTAAACCTTATAGGCATTGACGTGAATTCGTTTGCCGTAGCCGGTGCTTTTATTTTGTTCTTTATTGCCCTAGAAATGATATTGGGCATAACACTCTATAAAGAAGAAAGCACAAACGCTATGACGGCTTCTGTTTTTCCTTTGGCATTCCCACTAATTGCTGGCCCAGGTAGCTTAACCACACTACTCTCATTACGGGCAGAATTTGAAGTTGAAAATATCATTGTAGCCATAATAGCAAATGTTATATTCATTTATATTGTCCTGAAGACTTCTTCCAGGATTGAGCGTTTTTTAGGCGCCAATGGCATTAACATTATACGGAAAGTTTTTGGCGTGGTCCTATTGGCCATTGCCGTTAAACTATTTGCACACAACATTAAAGTTTTATTTAATTAAGCCTTTATAAAATGAAGTACCTTTCAATCGTAATCATCATCATAGCCATAGGGCTTAGTATTTTTAACATTACTAAAGTAGACCTAAGCAACCCTTTTGAAGGCGACAGCATTGTAGCACTAATTACCATACTGGCAGCGTTATGTGCCATTGTTCTGATGTTTATTTTAAGAATATCGAAACGTATTGAGGAAAAAGTAAAAAACAAAAAGTAATGTTTGACGCTTTAATAGTTGGTGGTGGTGCAGCAGGCTTGTCCTGCGCTTTAGTTTTAGGTTCTGCCAAAGACAAACCTTTTGCTAAAGACAAACGCATTGGCATTATTGTTCATCAAAAAGCATCCCATTTACAGGACGCCTTGTTTAACAATGTATTGGGGCTTACACCCGGCACTACAGGCATTTCTATTTTGGAAGGTGGCAAATTACAGTTATCGACTCTCTATCCTCATGTTGAACAAATTGACAAAGAAAAAGTTTTAGAAGTATCAAAAACCAAAGATTATTTTACTATAAAAACCAATAAGAATACTTATAGTTCAAAAATTGTTGTCATTGCCGTAGGCTATACCAATTTAATGCGTATTACAGGCTTAGAACAGTATATAGAGCCACATCCAAGGGCTGCAATCGAAAAAAACCGTATCTGGCTAAAGAATACCGATCACTTAATTGAAGACAACTTATATGTTGCTGGTTCGTTAGCCGGTTGGCGCAGCCAGTTTGCCATAACAAGTGGCAGTGGCGCCCATGTGGCTACCGATATTTTAACGCTTTGGAATGGTGGGAAACATACAAAGGTGCATGATAAGATGTCACCTTAAAAATGCTTTGGCAAATCTTTGCTACCATGAAGTACTCTTACAATTCTTATATGGTCTTTTAAAATTCTATAAAAAATAACGTGCTCTTGTTCCGGTATACTATAAAGCCCTTTTTTAATTTCGTCCCGCTTTCTTCCAATTTGAGGGTTTAAAACCAATGCATCAAAAACCAAATCTAAATCGGTAAGATATTTAGCTGCTTGTGAAATACCATGATGATATTCAGAATAATCAAAAATATCTTCTAAATCTATATCTGCACTTTCAGATAATTTATAACCCTTTAACTTAGGTTTCATTATTATTTTGAAAGTTTGCCTTTAATAATATCCTTTACAGAACGGCTACTTGACGCTCCCGACCAACCCTTTTCAATTTCAGCTTTTAAATCCAAAATAACACGATGCCTATAGGTTTCATGCAACCGCAACGCATCCCTAACCAGTTCACTAGCATTTTGAAAATCGCCAGACTCAATCTGACTTGCAATATAGGCTTCTTGTTTTTTTGTTAGACTTACATTCATTATTGATTACTTTGATATATAAAAATACTAAAAATGTCTATATTTAACAAATATAGACATTGCTTTCGTTTTCAAATTTCTGGACCCGTAATTGAAGTGTCTACTCCCCCTCACTCAACCGAATCACCTCATCGACCATAATATCGCTTTTATTGAACACCTCTTCAAAAGCGCCATCACCGTAGAGCTGATCTGCCAGGGAAGCTTTAATATATTGGCGAATCTCTTCGTAATAAGCCACAAAGGTAACATCTGTATCCGATCTCACATTTAGGTAATCTTGAAAGGACGTAACCAAATCGTCACTCACTTTAAAATTATCAATAAAATCCTGTCGTAAAATACCATCATACAGGTGCCTGTCTTTTTCCAGTTCTTCAAATACGAAGTACCCCATATAACCGCGACGCAACAAATAGCTTAGGGTTTCATTGAATAACCCTTTGTCTATAGGCACAAACACATCGGGGATAATACCGCCACCGCCATAGACTATTTTACCAGCTGGGGTCGTATATTTTAATGAATCGGCTACTTTTATGTTTTCCGAATCCAACAGCTCACCACTCTCTATACGTTCCAGATATTCATCATAATAATCTTTATGCCCATTTACATAAGGCCGTTGTATGGAACGTCCCGTTGGTGTGTAATATCTAGACACGGTTAAGCGTACGGCACTACCATCGCCCAAATCCATTTCGCGCTGCACCAAGCCCTTCCCGTAGGACCTACGCCCCACAATAGTCCCTTTGTCGTTGTCTTGAAGCGCCCCAGCAACAATCTCACTGGCCGACGCCGAATTTTCGTTGATAAGCACGTACAGCTTACCATCTTCAAAGTCTCCTCTACGAGTAGCATAGCTTTCCTCTACGTCCCCACGTTTATTTTTGGTAAACAAAATGAGCTTATCTTCTTCCAGAAATTCATCGACTATTTTTTCGGCAACATCTAAAAATCCGCCTGGGTTATCACGCAAATCCAAGGCTATTTCGGTTGCTCCTTTCCCTTTTAGTTTTTTTAAGGCCTTTTTAAATTCCTTGTATGTCGTTTCAGCAAATCGATTAACTTTTATATAACCCAACTTATCCGTTAACATATAAGCTGCATCAACACTCTTTATGGGTATTACGCCGCGCTTTACGGTAAAATCCAAAAGTTCCGGTTCGCCCCTTCTATATACTTTTAAATGCACCTTTGAGTTAATAGGCCCTTTCAATTTTTTCACAAGACTATCATCTGCCATACGCTTACCAACAAGGGAATCGCCATTGGCCATAATAATCCGGTCCCCACCTTTTATGCCCGCTTTTTCACTGGGGCCATTAACCAAAGGACGTATAACGGTAATAGTATCTTTATAAGGATAAAAACTAATCCCTATGCCCACAAAATCACCACGCATCTCCTCTGCCACACGCTCCATATCCTTTTTTGGAATATACACCGAATGGGGATCCAGATTTTCCAGAATACCGTTCACCGTAACATCAACAATGCTATCGGTATTGATATCGTCTACATAGTCGTATTCTATATAATCTATAAGCCTGTTAAGTTTATCCTTCTTGCTGTTGGTAGAAAATAATCGGTCTGGCGAATCGGTAAAGTTCAACTTTCCACCAATTAAAATTCCGGCCGCAATAGCGATACCTAAAACTAAGGGTAAATATTTTTTTTGATAGGGCATTATGCTGTTAAATCTTCTATTAATTTTAATTTGATCCCTGCCTTTTCCAAAAAGCGCAATCCAGAATCATCTTTATAAGCTTGGTTATATACCACTCTAACAATCCCTGCCTGGTGAATTAACTTGCTACACTCCTTACAGGGCGATAAGGTAATGTATAACGTTGCCCCCTTACACGATTGGGTAGAGGAAGCCACCTTTAATATGGCATTGGCCTCGGCATGCAAAACGTACCATTTGGTATAACCAGCTTCATCTTCACAAAAATTTTCAAAACCTGTTGGTGTTCCATTGTATCCATCAGATATAATCATTCTATCCTTTACAATAAGCGCGCCAACTTGTTTGCGCTTGCAATACGATAGCTTACCCCATTCTTTCGCTATTCTTAAGTAAGCCTTATCGTATTTTAGTTGTTTATGTTCTGGCATTAATATGTTTTAAATTATGGCGTGTTGCCTTAGGGCAATCAGGCTTTCCGCTATATCTTATATTTTATTCTGGTACTTCGAGAGCCTCAGCCACCAGAATAAAATATAAGGATGCCGCTGCAATCCTTCACGCAAACGTTATAACGAATATAATTGGTTCGTATTTTAATTACAACCCCAGGGCGTTAAAGTTTTATGAAAGTTTTACGCAATAATCGAGTACAAATCCCCATTAATAACCTTCAAAATTCACAAAATCTTTTCCTCGAATATCTTACTACCCATTACTTAAAAAAACCACTATTAAGTAACATCGGGATGACCAGTCCAATCACTACAGATGAAATGACCATTACCCAATCACGCTTAGAAAACCTAAAAATGGTTTGCCCCAAATACCCTAAAAAGAGGACCATAAACACAATAATAATTTGTGATATTTCTATACCTAGGGCAAATTCAAGAAGCAATACCAATTTATTATCCGAGTCGCCTAAAAGCATTCTAAACTCTCGAGCAAAACCCAAACCATGAATCAGTCCAAAGAACAAGGTCGTAAAAAACAAAACCCCAACACGTTCTTTTTGCGCGCCTTTCCCAGCAGTAAACACGTTGTAAACCGCAACTACCAAAATAGTAACGGGAATTAAAAATTCCACCAATTGGGCGTCGAAACTCACTATGCCATAAGCAGCCAATATCAACGACAAGGTATGCCCCAAAGTAAACATAGAAACCAATAAAACAACCCGTTTCCAGTCCTTAAAAGCATAAGGCACCGTTAGGCTTATTAAAAAAAGTACATGGTCGTAGGCATTAATATCAAGAACATGGTTTATACCGTATTCTACATTAAACCAAAAATTTTCAAGCATGGTATATCTTTTTATTCAAGTTGCTAAATATACGATTTTAGTTGATAGTTCGGATGGCAATTTCAAAACCAAAATCAGAAACCATCACATAGCTACAGTTGTAGTTTACAATTTCAAATTATATGATCTGAAGACGAACAACCTACAAGCAATATAAGTTCCACATTTCCAATATCTAGCATCTAGCTTTTAACTTCTAGCCTCTAATCTCAAGCAACCCCATGAAACAAATAAAATATTCCTATATCTTTGTAGAGACTCATAATTCACAAGAGGCCCATGAAATGTCCATTAATATTAATCAACCAATCGATAATAATTTGGGCATTACACCTGCCTGCCGGCAAGGCAGATCAGTCCTTTGAAAAACATATATTATATAACAGATGAAATTTTTATATATTCTCAGTCTACTTGTATTGCTTTGTTCCTGTAAAAAGCAGGAAGCCACTCAAACTGATAATGAGACAGAACAAACCCTTAATCGGTCTATTACCGAAAGTGACGTCTCCAAAATTAAATATACCGAATTCGTTCTAAGCCCCGAAGCCCAAAAAGCCATCGAAAACTGGGCAGAATACAGCCAACTGCAAGAACAAATTGGCTATGTTAAAAAAGGGGATTTAAGTTATTTTAACGACAACAAAAAAGCCATTGAAACCCTGTTGAAGGGCTTGAATAAAAATATCCCAGACCACCTTAACGACAACGCCATATTAGCCAGGTTAAAAGCCATTGAAACCATAACATACAAACTTGAAGGCCTGGTACAGCTTTCTACATCTACAAAACCAGAACTTATAGATGGTATTAAAGAACTTTTAATTGCCGTCTCTAATTTAGACCTACAACTCAACAAGCTTATGGAGTTTAAACGCAATGATAGTATCCAAAAACCTTAATGGTTATGAAATCCTTAATCTATACGGTTGCCATTTTATTATCGCTTGTAGCCCAAGCACAATACAACCCCGATGCGCCTTGGATGAAAAACTTAAACACAACTTCCAAGAACCAAGCTTCAAAAGCTAACAAAGTTACTTTTAACACTATTGTTGAAGCCTTCAACACTTATTGGAAGGATAAAGACCCCAACACCAAAGGAAGCGGCCATAAACCCTTTAAGCGATGGGAAAATTACTGGGAACATTTTGTGAAGGATGATGGCACCCTACCATCTTCAAACGAACTTTGGAACACCTGGCTTGAAGTGCAACAGGCTAAAACAAGTAGTGTTAAGGCAGACTTAAGCGATTGGCAACCGGTAGGGCCGTTTAGCCATACCAATACCGGATCGTGGAGCTCGGGCCAAGGCCGTATCAATGCCATTATTGTAGATCCCAACAATAGCAATACGTATTATACAGGCGCCCCAGCAGGTGGTATCTGGAAATCTACAGATGCCGGCAGCAACTGGACACCCTTATCGGACAACTTACCGCAAATTGGTGTTTCGGGAATTGCCATTGACTATAACAATTCTGATATTATTTATATTGCCACTGGCGATGATGACAACGCAGACACCTATAGTGTTGGGGTGATGAAGTCAACCGATGGCGGTACCACATGGAATACTACGGGTCTAAATACAACCGCAGGACATCCAACCAATATGAACGACATTTATATGCACCCCTCCAATTCACAAATTCTTTGGGTAGCTACCAATAAAGGCGTTTACAAAACCATTGACGGCGGCACTAATTGGACCAACGCTAACGGCACGCAAAATTTGAATATTAAGGACCTTAAACTTAAACCAGGTGACCCTAACACCCTCTATGCTGTTACAGCAGACGCCTTTTATGTGTCTACCGATGGTGGGGACACTTTTACCACAAGTGGTTTTGGGTCCAACTTACCAGCATCCTCAAATCGATTAGTTATAGATGTTACACCTAACAACAATAGTGTGGTTTATGTATTAAGCGCATTAAACAATAATTTTCAGGGACTCTACAAGTCAACCGACTCTGGAGTCTCCTTTACACAAATGGCTGCCAGCACACCTTCTAATGTAGATCTTTTTGACGACAGTAAACAAGCGTACTACGATATGGCATTGGCTGTATCTAACACGAATGAAAATGAAATTTATGTTGGTGTACTAAATATTTGGAAATCCATTAACGGAGGAGCCAATTTCACTAAGGTCAACGAATGGTCGCAACCCAGTTCGGCCTCGTATTCGCATGCCGACATCCATTTGTTGCGTTTTTATGATGGTGTATTATTTGCCGGTACCGATGGCGGATTTTATAAAACCACAGATGGCGGCACCAATTTCACCGATTTAAGCAGCGGCTTACAAATTGGGCAGTTTTACAGGCTTAGTGTTTCTAAAGAAACATCAAATACAATGGTTGGCGGCTTGCAGGATAATGGGGGCTACGCCTATAATAACAATAACTGGCAAGTATATTATGGCGCAGACGGTATGGATACCGCTATACACCCCAGCAACACCAACTTGATGTACGGTTTTATACAATATGGAAGCAACCTATACCTATCAAATACAACAGGAGCTAGTAACGATGCTTATGTCCCTGCTCCTGATAACGAAACTGGAACTGATGATAGTGGTGGCAATTGGATAACCCCCTTAACCATGGATAAGGATGGCATATTGTATGCTGGTTATTCGAGCTTATATAAACTATGCGGTACAGAATGGGAAGCCATATCGCCTTCATTTGGAAATAATGTGAATATCGATTTTTTGGAAATTGATGACATTAACACCAATAACATATATATTGCCATCGACAAAACCTTAAGGAAAAGCACCGATAAGGGACAATCGTTTTCTACCGTTTATACGTTCTCTACAAACATCACTTCTATTGAAGTCAATAACAACGACAGCAATACCGTATACGTTACAACTGCTGGTGCTTCAAGTGGTGGTGTATACAAATCAACTGATGGCGGCACTACTTTTAACAGCATCACAGGCTCCCTCCCCAGCATAACCAAAAACATCATTAAACACCAGCCTTTACATAGCCAAAACCCTTTATTTTTAGGTACCAGCTTAGGTGTTTACAGATACGATGATACCATGGGCGATTGGGAAGCCTTTGGCAATAATTTACCTAACGTTTCGGTTAGGGATTTAGAGATTAATGTAAACGATGGCAATATCTCTGCAGCCACTTATGGCAGGGGCATATGGCAATCGGATATCCCAACAACATCCCAATCCGATGAAATTAGCCTAGAAGCCATACAGGGCATTGATGAACAAGTGGTTTGTGGTTCTATTGGTTCTATAAAAGCACTCGTAAAGAATAGAGGCACCAATACCATCAATTCGGTAACCGTAACCTATACCCTAGAAGGCAATAGCAACCAAACCGTTTGGAATGGCGCAATAACTTCCGGTAGCATACAATTGATTGACATTCCATCCATGAATGTTTCTGGCAGTGGCTTACAGGAATTAAAAATCAACACCACCATTACCAACGATGGCTTTTTAAGCAATAACGAGCTAACCGCTTCGTTTTACGCAAATACTTCAGGCATCATCAATACCGTAAATACTTTTGAAGCACCTTCTGATGACATCATTAATTTCAATGCCATGAGCAACTGCGATAGTAGCAGTGGTTATTGGGACCGTGGCATAGCTACGGGAAGTGTATTAAACACTGAAACTTCCAGCAATAATGTTTTTGGAACAAATTTAAGTGGCAATTATGACAATAATATAAAAAGCTATTTGGTTACCAATTGTTATGATTTATCCATTTTGGGCAGCCCCATGCTCAAATTCAAAATGGCTTTTGATTTAGAGGAAGATTGGGACATCCTTTATGTTGAATATTCTACCGATGCCGGTTTAAATTGGAACGTTTTAGGAACTGCCAATGACCCCAACTGGTACAATAGCGATACCTTACCGGAAACCAACTGCTTTAATTGCCCCGGCAAACAATGGACAGGAACCAATGCTACCCTGAAAGAATACAGTTACGATTTAACAGCCTTAAATAATGAAACCAACATCGTCTTTAGGTTTGTATTCCATTCCGATGAATATACGGTTAATGAAGGCGTTCTTATTGATGACTTAAGCATAGAAGGCACACTAAACGTTTCTGGTTTTGCTCCAGAAGTATTCAGGATATATCCCAATCCTTCCGAGTACCGCTTTAACATCAATACCAAAACCATGCAACACTTTGGTTTTAGCGTTACCGATATAACCGGAAAGTTAGTCATGCAACATCCGAAGGTAGAAGTCAAAAACAACAACTATACCTTAGATATGAGCCACTATGCTTCAGGAATTTACTTTTTGAATATCACTTCAGAACGTGGAAAAATCACCAAAAAACTGATTCTTAAGTAAAAAAAGAGCTGTCTAAAAAATTATTTATTTTGTCTAGAAGACAACTTTCAGTAATTTTTAAACAGCCTATAAAACTATTGTAACAAGTAAATTTTGGCTAAACAAACTTCTCGATACATACCGACGTTTACCGTCGGCACACTCGAAGTGACACCCAGAACTCTTATCCTAGACTCACCTTATTATTAATTATTAATTCTTAATTATTAATTCTTAGGCTGCGCCTCTTGTGCTTGCAATACTTGTTTTTGTCTTAACAGCTCATTCTTACTAATATTCACCAAGTTGAAGTTTGGTGCTATTTTTAATGTGGCATCCAAAATATCCACCGCAGCATCAATATTCGCTTTAGGATCTCTATTGTAGGTCAACAAGGCATTTAAATACATAAACGCCGATTTAAGCGATACTTGGTATGGCGTTTGGGTTTCGTAAAATGCTTTGGTTTCTTCTGGTTTTGAATTTGCTAAACCATAATTAATGTGCTCTTGGGCACCGGTAAGGTTTTTTAATTGCAGATTAAGCTCAGCCAATTCATAGGCAATTAAAGCACTAGGGCTTCTTTTAAATAGCTCTTCAAAATGCCCCACGGCCAATTGCGGTTGCTTAACGGCTTTTAGGGCAATGGCCTTCACCTCAACAGCAATATCAGAATCTGTTGCTGCTTTATCTATCCCAATGGTGTTTAAGGCTTGCACATGCTGCCCCTCACTCATATAAATATAAGCCAAGGTATCTTTTCTGGCCTGTGATGGCGCAATGACATTTAAATGCGTCATGGCATTGATAATACCCTGAACATCACCCTGGGCTTTCATTTGGGCATAATAGCCTTCAAAATGTTTTACTAACTCTGAATTACTCTGTGCATTTAAGTTAACTGCACTTACCATCAAAATCAACAGCAATAATCGTTTCATGTGTTTATTTTTAATTGTTCTTAATTGTCATACTTCGACTGAATTCCTATTTTACAGACTCTCAGTACAAGTATGTAACCTTACCTGTTTTCAATAATTATTCCTTTTCTTAATTAATAATTATTTCAAGATGAAGGTTTCATCTCTACTTATTTAAAAATTTTGCTAAATCTATAAAAATTTACCTATTAAACTCTTAAAAGAATGCTAATTAATTTATGGGACTGATATCGTTTTTTGAACTACAACGGCATCATTAAGCACAAAAGGCTTCGGCATCATAGCTGCTTCCCGTTTTGGGATTTCAAAAGTGCCATCCTGTAACAAATCGTATGACGCCTCTAAAAGTGTAAAACGCGTCTTTTGATTTTTAGGCACCTCAAATTCCAATGCCAACGAATCGTTATCGGCAACAAAGTAGCTAAGCAGTCTATTACTTTTAAATTTACCCTTGTTTTTCAATACCTGGCCATTGGCTTTAAACGATTGAAATGTAGTTAAGCTATCGGCAAACAATTCCATTCTATTAATAGGCCTTTGCGGTATTATGGCAAGCCTTACCTGCCTATACTCCCCAATAATTGTATCTTTAAAAACTTGAACGATAGGTTCACTTAACGCCTTTACTGGGGCGGCTTTAGTAAATGTAAACCCCGAATTGTATTTACTGTCAATAATATTGTTGTTCAGTGTTGAAGCATCTTCTGGCTGTTCCCCAAAAAATGGTGTGGTCCAATTATCCAACATCTTATCGTAAGTAGCCCAAATGGCTGTATTATCATCGGCATTATAAACATACAATAAGCTATTGGGTTTGGGGCGTTCACTGGAAAACCCAGATTGCAAATGTGCTGAAACAAAAAAATACAACGTTACCAATACACACAAATACCCCCACAGCTTTTTATGCTTAAAAAAGCCAAATACGGTAATGAGCAATCCAAAAATCAAAACCACCAAAGCGGTATTGGCAACCATCATTTTTAAACCAAGACCAACGGGAAAGAGTTTTACCAAAGGCACCAAAATAACCAACATGGGGACACTCAATAAAGCCATGGCAATACTATTGGGCTGTTTTTGCCGAATTATAACAAACAAACTCAATAATGCAAAGTAGACTGGAACAATAAAAAAGCTAGCACCCTTCAACTTTAAAGCGACGCCCAAACAAATGATTATCCATACCATTAGTGGCGCCACAAGCAAGCTTGCCGTATTGTTATTTCTATACACTTTATGGTAGACCCCCAAACAAATGGCAAGCGATAAAAACGTAAAGGCTGTAATATAAGCATAACCATTATAGGTAAACCCATGTAACATTTCGTTGTAATGCGGATAGATTGCTTTAAACATGGGCCATCCAAAATAACCAACCACTGCTGCCAGAATTAAGGCCGAAAAAATTGCCAAAAACCCCTTTCCTATTTCCTTAACCCTAAGCACTTCTTGTTTGAATCCATAAACCAACAATATGATAAATACAACCATGGCTATGATTAGCATAGGATAAATCCAAGAAAACGGATAGGACACCATTTTAAAAATAGGCGTATTAAAATAGACCTGCTCCTGGTCACTCTTTAAGTCCTCTAGGTTAGCTTCAGAAAAATAATGTAGCATAGGCATTAAGTAACGGCCTTGGTGTTCCAGGGTATTTCTATCCAAACGGTCGTAGTTATCCAGTTGGGTATGGTAGTCGAAATGATCGTCGATAAATGCAAAATTAAAGCCATCGATATCGCCATCTTCACGAAAAACAGTTAAATCGGTATCGTTAGGCAAAATTTTATAGATACTGTAAAATAGTGAGCTACTTACAGGAAAATCGGGATTGGCCTCGATAAACCCTTTTATTAACTTAGCATTCCCTTGATTAGTTTCAATAAACATCAAACTCGGGCCTCCACTACCCCTGGCTTCAAAATTTACTGCCAATCCAATATCTTTGGCCCATTCATGTTGGTTTACAAAAGTACTGGCGCCATTTAAACCTAATTCTTCAGCATCTGAAATTAAAACAACAATATCATTTTTTGGCGTTTTGTTGGCTTTCAAAAACGCCCTAAGTCCTTCTAAAATAGTTACTACGCCCGACCCTGCATCGCTTGCTCCTACGGAAGAATGCGGGTCGCTATCGTAATGGGTTAACAGCAAAAGGGCCTTGCCTTTTTCCCTCCCGCGTAAACACCCAATAATATTTTTAGGCTTTGCCAAGTTCCCAGAATCGTCAATAGAAAAATGCGTTTGAATTTGGGTTTCCAAACCTAAATCCTGTAATTGCTTTACAATATAATCCCGTACCCTATCATGCTCCTTGCTCCCTAAATAATGTGGGGCTTGGGCAATTTCCTTAAGATGAAGGAGCGCCCGATGTGTTGAGAATTGGGTCTCTGGACTGTCTATAGACGTTACTTCACTAGGCATAAGTGTTGAGAAACTCCAATATACAGTACAAATTATTACTGCTAAGGCTATGGCTTTTTTGATCATGGTTTAAAAGCTAACATGGTTATGCCATAAATGTACACAAATAAAGCCTGTTTTGAAACCAACTCCAAAAGAATGGATCAGGGCAAATGGCAAGCCACCGCGCTATCCGCTATAGTTTTTTAAAATTTTTGAATTTTAAAAAAGCTGCCGCTCCTATCGCTTTTGCAGAATTTCAGGCATTAAAAGCTAGTCCCAAACTTCCAGCCTCCAACCTCCAACTTCCAATCCCTAACATGCAGTAATCTTCGTTTTTTAGGAAAACTCAAAAAAAATAATTACATTTAGTTTTCTTAAAATTCAGTAATTATGGGAATAAAAAGTTTTCAAGGTGCTAGAAGGCAACAGGCCAATGCAATAGACGATACGCCTTTAAAGGTTAGTGATTATATGACACGGAATTTGATTACGTTTACCCCAGACCAAACCATTGAAAGCGTGATGCAAACGCTTATAAAAAACCGTATTTCCGGTGGACCGGTGGTTAATGACAAGAATGAACTTGTGGGCATAATCTCAGAAGGCGACTGTATTAAACAGATTAGCGAAAGCCGTTACTACAATATGCCCATGCAAGATAAAACCATTGAAAAGCATATGGTAACCAATGTTGAGACTATTGATGGCGACATGAATATTTTTGATGCAGCCAACAAGTTTTTAAATGCCAAGAGACGTCGGTTCCCTATTGTTGAAAACGGCAAATTAGTGGGACAGATAAGCCAAAAGGATGTGCTCAAGGCCGCTATGAAATTAAAAGGCCAAAATTGGTGGAATAAATCAAACCCCTCTATATAAAGGCGTTACAGCTTTGGGATAATCGGTAAAGATAAGCTTTTGATTGGGACCGCTTTCCAGTGCCGCAATTTTAGAATAGTTATGGCCATTAATGGGTTCGGTTACTGCTTTCCATTTGGCAATCCCTCCTACCGTTATGGTTTCACCAATTTCTATGATCCGTTCGGTATATTTTAATGTTTTATTGAATCCCAACCAGGTTTCACTTGTTACCCCTAAATCATTTAGCACCTCCTTAAATTCTGGTGTTGGACTATTAAAGACCCCTGACTTTACGCTTTGGTCTTCTACCATATAACTGTAAAAATTATTGGCACGCATTGAAGGCTTCACCATAACCAACTCGCCTTTTTGTTCTATAAAAAAATCCTGTATGTCTTCTTTTTTCACCAAGGTTTTCCAATGGGAACTCTTTCCTGTACTCACTTTCTGTTTGACTTCAAAAATATAGGCAACACAGGGCCGCTTGCTAAATGGGGCTATAAATGGTGTTGCTACTTCCAAAACTTTTCCCGTTACTTTGGTAGGTTCGTCATTTCGAAACTGGCTTACCCGCTTGTGCTTAAATTTGGCCAACTTTCTTAGCACCATATTTTTTCGGTTGAACACAACAGCCAGTATAATAATTAAGGCAATGGCACTAAAAGCCAGAACTGGAATAATTGGAAAAACTTTGGGACTTAAAAACATAAAGCGATGGTTATAACTATTGGTAAATATTTTATTAAAAATGTTACAATTTTAATTGTCCCGTTTTACCAAGGCATAATAATCACCTTCCAAGGGCAAATAGCCTTGATCGTACACAAAGTAATAGACCGTACCTGTTTTGGTGGTATATATACTGGTAAAATAATTAAAATCGAATCCTGCCTCTATGAGTTTTGCCCGTGAGGTCTTTGTTTTTTGTTCTGGGTTTAGGGCCTCTAATATCCGGTAATTTTTTCGCAAGCGGTTATTGGTATTCCGAATTAGGTTTTTACTGTCTTTGTTCACCCTATTGTTATAGGCATTCCTACAGGCATCGTCGCAGAATTTTTTATCTATTCTACCCACAATCTTTTCGCCGCATTCTAAACACAGTCTTTCCATAATTATCGGCTTAAAATTGGAATAAAGGCTTGCCAGGGCCCAACTTCATCTTTGTACTGCTTTGCCATCACCCTTACAATTTGGCCTATATGCCCTAAATCGTGCGTGACCCATGTAGCCAGTAATTGCCTTAAGGTAACACTGCCCAATTGAGGGTGCTTGCCTTTTAAATCGAGCTGGTCTTCGGTAAGGTTTAAAGCTTTAAACTGTTCTAAATTGTTGGCTCTAAACTCTGAAAACTCTTGTAGCAAGTCTGCAAGGCTTTTGCCTTTAGAGGCTTCAAATTGGGCAAACCTGTCAAAAGATTCAAAAGTTTTGTCGGCATTATCACTTAAAATTACCATTGTGCGTTCAATCCAATCGGTTTTTTCACCATGGATTAAGTGCCCAACAACATCAAAAGGGCTCCATGTGTTTTCTCCCTCATTCTGACCGATCCATTCTTCGGATAAATCTAAAAGAAGGATATTTAGGATTTTTGGCGTGCGTTCCAAAATTTCAAGTGCTTTTTCTATAGTATACTTCATAATTAAATGTTACCAGTTTCCCGCATAATTTAAGTCAAGTCCGCTTTTGGCCTTTAAAAAATGGTAATCCAAGCTTACTATTTGCCGAATGTGCAAATAATCGTGGGCGAGCCAATTGGCGAGGAACACACCTGCCGTCATCTCCCCTAATTTGGGATGTATAATGCTTTGGTTCCAATTTGCATCAATCCGTTCACGCAACCAAGCCACCGACAGTTGGCGTTCGTTTAAAAAAGCTGCTACAACTTCATGATAATCCCTAGACCTATAGCTGTGTTGAACCACCCAAGCTTCCGGATTAATGGAAGGCATTGGGTAATCTGGTTTTTCAAAAATATACCGAATACGTGCTTTAAAGTCTCTTTGTTCTTCGTCCAACAAATGACAGGTAATTTCCAAAAGATTCCATTTATTAACTTTTGGTCGCCAGAAGTATTCCTCTGTTGTCTTGTTTTGCAACAACCCCCTAAAAACGGTTTGGTTGCGCTCTAATGTGTTGGTAATGGCTTCTGGTTTCATGGGAACTAATGCATTAAAAAGCCTACGCTTCAATTAGTATATAATTTCAATACTGTGAATTTAAGAAAATTACCGCTTTCCAGGAGATGATTTTGTTATATATTTACTTACAAAATTTTCAATATGATTAAACTTATGAAGCTTTTGCTTTTAGCTTTAATGGTCTTCACGTTTTTGAATTGTTCTTCAGACGGCAATGATTGTCCAGATATTATAGAAATAAACCTAAATGATCCTGAAAGTATTAAACAGGCAGAAGATTGTGGATTAGCTCCAGCCGAGCCACTGGGAACCGTATGGGTTTCTGAACGTTATAGACAGCAACTTGAGTTAGAGACATTGAAAGTTGATTAAAATACTAAATAAGAATCAAGAAGGGTTTGAAAAGTTTTTTAGGCACCTGAACTTCACAAAACACAAAGCTCCTTTAAGCATATAGGTTTAGAGGCTGTGTTTCTGTTTTTTATTGTATTTTTATTTACTTGCTTATACGCTCCTTAGAATTTTCTCCATCTTTCGGCCTTTCGCCAACTCATCGACTAATTTGTCAAGATACCTGACTTGTCTTGTTAAGTGGTTTTCAATTTCTTCTATCCGGTATCCACAAATAACACCAGTAATCAAATGAGCGTTAGGGTTCAATTTTGCCCGCTTAAAAAAAGTTTCAAAAGTTACTTTTTCGTCAATAAGCTCGGCTATCGTATTTTTATCAAACCCTGTGAGCCATTCAATAACCTGATGCAACTCTTCTTTTGTCCTTCCTTTTTTTTCGACTTTGGTAACGTAGTGAGGATAGACAGATGCAAATGTCAACTTTGCTATTCGTTCATTATGTTCTGCTGTGATTTTCATATTACTTGAGTCTTTCTAATTTCCCTTTTCTTTTTATCAGGTTTTTATAATCCCACTGAATTTCTCTAGATTTTTGAAGCCATCTTTTTAAGTCGTTCGTATTAACGCTAGAAAGTGTGTTGTAAAAAATTGACGCGTCTTTAAATGTTTCGCCTTTGATATGCAATGCTTCTTCGTCGAAGTCGGAACCGCTCCAAAACATCAGTCTTACTCCTTTTTTCTGTCTGCTGTAACCAACTGTAGGGTTGCCGTCCAAGAACCAAACAGGATGAGCGTGCCAAATTTTACTTTCGGCTTCAGTTAATTCACTGTCAATAGTTTTAGCCAGTAAATCACAAATATTTTTGTCTTCCAAGGTTTGCCTGTCGTTGAATGCTTGAATGTCTGGATTCATTTTTTGTTGCTTTATTTTGACATAGCTAATGTGCTTGCATATGATTAGTAGCGATGTTAAGTAACTAATTTAACAAATAAAAAAACGAATAGAAAATTCTCGAGGATTTTCCGAATAGGTTAGAACCAAGCAATTATATATACACTGCTTACCACACGTTTTTATTTTATTTTCAGAAAATCAGTTGTTCGAGTTGATTTCTAATTGAAAATAGAAAAATTAAAATCAAAAGTGTAATCAGATTCGTTTTGAATTTCACTTTTTCTTGTTTTCTATATTCTAATATTATTCTATAAACTAAAAACCCACCAACAAATAAAATGGGCAGATAATTTAAAATCAAGTCAACATACCATAATTCCGCAATTCTACTTGAACTAGCTCCAGAGCCATATATTAGGAAAAAAGTCAAAATCTCAATAAAAATCATAAGTAGCAGAACTCCAAAAAATAGAATTGTCCTAATTCCAATTCCGAGATAATTTGTCTTAATTTTCAAAAAATCGGTAGTGTTCAATTCATCCAGCTTATTAGTTATCATTTTTTTCAAATGTGTGGCAACTATAAATATACATCATAAAACAAAAGCTTACATCTCCAGTCCTACTAAACTCGTAAATGCCTTACCATCGCATATAATGATATGGTCTAATAATTCTATGTTCAGTACTTCTGCTCCTTTCTTTATTTTTTGCGTGATTTTTATATCGGCTTCACTTGGCGTTGTGTCTCCCGATGGGTGGTTATGGCAAAGAATTAATCGTTTACATTTTTTGGCCACTGCAAAATTAAATACCTCAACAGGGTCTATATTGTTTTGGTTCAGTATCCCTATGGTGAGCAGTTCAATATATTCTATATCGTTCTTAATGTTAAGCATCTACAACGTTTTTGTATGGTTAGTTGCGTGTTTAAGCAACTAATTTAGCAAACAAAGACGTGCCAGAGAAAATTCCGAAGGAATTTTCCAAGTAGGCAATTGCTCAAGCAATGAATTATACACGTCTTACCCACTGTTTTTTATTTCGTTATTTTTAAATTTTATTGAATTCTATTTCAACATTTAGAAATCTGACTATTAAAATAAAAAGCTTTAAATTAACTACTAAATCAAAAAATTAGGTGGCGTTAAATAAATAGCGTATCTTTGCAGTTCAATAAAATATACTCTATTAGAGTTTTAAGGTAGTATTTAGTACAATTAGTTTTTACGAGTTTATCTCTTCTTTCCAATTTTATTTTTACAATTACTTTTTCAATAGTGTTATTAAGTTAATAGATTGTTTTTTCAGTCTAATTATAATTCTTTAGTATGCTTTTCTTAACTGGGATGTTTTTTATTGAGAAAAAATAATTAATAATTTAAAATTAAGTAAAGATGCAAGAAGGCACAGTAAAATTTTTCAACAATTCAAAAGGATTCGGATTTATTAAATCATCAGAAACAGGCGAAGAAATTTTCGTACATAATTCTGGTTTAACTGATGAAATTAGAGAAGACGACAAAGTAAAGTATAATACTGAACAAGGAAGAAAAGGATTAAATGCTATTAACGTAGAAGTTATAGATTAATTCATAAAAATATTTTATCCTTTAAAGATAAAAATTTGTTACAAGAAGACCGTTTTATTTAAGCGGTCTTTTTTTATGAATTAAAATAATTTTTATAAAAATCAGATTGGTTAAAACTCAACTTATTTCAATACGACTCTTGTTTTCAAGCTTTTGGGAACCGTTTATATGCAAGGATAGTTACGCGTGCAGGCAAATAACTTACTAAGATGGAACAAACCAGAGTAAAATCCATAGGATTTTCCTAGTAGACTAGAACCAAGCAATTATATTTACTCGGCTTGGCACACGTTTTTATTTTTCTAAATTCAAAAAATCTTCGAATAATTTAATATCCGTTGTGTATCCTTGTTCCTTTATTTTATTACCGTTTTTATCTAATATTACAAAGTATGGTTGATAATTATTCTTGAATTTTGTTTCTTGTAATTCAGAATGTTTTTGTCCAACATACTTGAGTGATTTCCCGTTTAATTTAGATTCCGTTCGCTCATTTTCGGGCAAACATTTTTTGTCATCAACATATAAGTTTACAAAATAAAATTCATTTTTAAGTTTCTCTTTAATTGAATTATCAGATAAGACGTAATGCTCAATTTTTCTTGCGTTTACACAAGCATATCCTGTGAAATAGAGCAGTAATGGCCTTTTTAGTTCAATGGATTTTTTTAAAAGATCCTCATAATTGACATTGCCTGCATTTTTAAAGATTCCGTCAAATTCTTGATTGTTTGACTTATTTTCTAATTGTTTAGGTTTTTGGGTTTCTCTGAAATTTGCAAAAACTTCTTTGTATGTTTTTTCTGGATTAGAATGTTCTTTTAAATAATCATAAAATTTATCCGTAAAATCAGAAGAAACTTGTAGTTTTTGAAAAAGAGGTTTGTCTTCTTCCCAGTTATTTATATCCGCTTTTCTTTTCTCTAGCTCATTAGAAATTTTAAAGAGTTCAATTGTCTTTTCATATTGCGGAGTTTTTTTAAATTCAATTATTTTGTCAAACAAGTTTTGGTAGGTTACCTTCCCGTTATTTTCGCTTATTAAAGGGACTAATAATGTCGCCAAAATAGGTCCGTTAGCTAAAAAATCAACATCAATTTGTTCCAACCCACACTCTATTAATTTGGAAAAAGTACCGTTCAAGATGTCTAAATCACTTTTCTCTGAAAAAGTTAAATTAATTTCTTCAGATAGAATTTTTTCACATTCTGTTTGGGAGTGAGATATTTCTGTCAAGAATTGAAATAATATAATGATTAGCAATATTCTTTTCATAAGTGTGGTAACTAAATATACATCATAAAAACAAAAACTTACATCTCCAGTCCAACTAAACTCGTAAATGCCTTACCATCGCATATAATGATATGGTCTAATAATTCTATGTTCAGTACTTCTGCTCCTTTCTTTATTTTCTGCGTGATTTTTATATCGGCTTCACTGGGTGTTGTATCTCCCGATGGGTGGTTATGGCAAAGAATTAATCGTTTACATTTTTTGGCCACTGCAAAATTAAATACCTCAACAGGGTCTATATTGTTTTGGTTCAGTATCCCTATGGTTAGCAGTTCAATATATTCTATATCGTTCTTAATGTTTAGTCCTATGGTCCAGAAATATTCCTTTTTCCTGTGTAATTTATTCTGTCTTAGAAGAATCTTGCGCATGATACGGGCAATATCCCGCGAATCCTCTATGCGTGTACTTTCATTTTTTGGAATGCGTACGTTCATTTCATTTTAGTTTTATCAAATATAAGATTATTCCGAATAAAGTTAAAAGAAACATCTAGCAGCTTAAAATTCTTAGTGTCAAGGCTGATTTTATATTGAAGGTTCAGTTCACACCAATACTATAGAGAACTTTTGGAGTGTTTTAAAGCGTGGTCTTTATGGTGTTTACCACCAAGTAAGCGACAAGCATTTAGAGCGCTATTTAGATGAGTTTAGCGCACGTTTTAACACACGCTCCTTGACAAGTCAAGAAAGGTTTGAAAAGTTTTTGTTAGAAAGTGAAAGTACTTTGAGCTATAAGAGATTAACTTCAAAATAAGTAAAAAGATTTGTACTTTTACAGAAGTATATATTTATAACCACACTTATAAAATAAGAAACGCACCATTTCTGGTGCGTCGGGCTAAGGATACTATCCTTAGTGATGTTTTGTAGTGCAAAAATACAAAAAAAAGTTGGCAATCTTCAAAAAAAATGTTAAAAAACAACGTGTGATAGTATATGTAGATGGTTTTAACCTGTATTTTGGCATGACATCTAAGTATAAGAAAATTAAATGGTTAGACTTACTTTCACTATCAAAAGAACTACTAAAACCTCACCAAGAATTAGTAGAGGTTAAGTACTTCACAGCAAGAATAAAAAAGGATCCTCTAAAGCAAAAAAGACAATCAACCTATATAGATGCCTTAGAGGATTCTGGCGTAAAAATAATACCTGGGAAATATCTATCAAAACCTAAAATATGTTTTAATTGTGGGTCAAAATGGAAAAGCAACGAAGAAAAGATGACAGATGTTAATATTTCTGTTAGTTTGATTATTGATGCTATGAATAATAGGTACGATAAAGCAATTTTAATCTCTGGTGATAGTGATTTAGCCCCTCCAATTAAAGCTGTGCATGATAATTTTAATAACAAACATGTCATTGTATTTTTTCCGCCTAATAGAGCAAATAAAGCTATTCAAAAAGTAGCAAGAAGTTCATTTGTATTGGGTAGAAAAAACTTATCAGATAATCAATTTAAGGAAAAAATAACACTTAAAAATGGTGTTGAAATTGAAATTCCAAATGAATGGAAATGATTAACTTTGTACTATGAACAAAGAAAAAGGCAAAAAGCCAAAAGAAAAGCCTTTACACGTTAAGGGAACTTTGGACGACGTATTAAAGGTTTCCGTACCAAAGAAACCAAAGGACAAAAAATAGTCCTACGCTCATTGACTGCAATAGTTTGGTCAGGCTTTGGATAGCTAGCAAGAGCGCAACTGGGAATCGTTGAATTAGTAACGGTCAAAGGTGGGTCAAATGAATTGCGTACTTCTCAAAAAAACGGACTTTCCCGTTTTTATAAAATCTCTTTATAATCTTGTGGTAAATTGTATATAGATGCCATACTAAGCATCAAAATATCCATTTCCAAACGACTACAAACATTTACAAACGAATCTAAACAAGTAACACCCGAATAAGCCCGAAAAACCATTCCAAATTTGCACTGTCGATACATAAGAACTCGATAGTATCAATTGTTTAACGTTCCTGAAATAAATTCAGGATAAAAAAATTAAAATTATGAACACGCTTAGAAACAAAGTACAGTTGATTGGTAGATTAGGGCAAGACCCAGAAATTATCACTTTTGAAGATGGTGCTAAAATGGCACGGTTTAATTTGGCTACAGACGATAGCTACAAAGACAAAGAAGGCAACAAGGTAGAACGCACTTACTGGCACCAAGTTGTTGTTAAAGGTGGCTTAGTAAAGGTGGTTGAAAACTATATCACCAAAGGCAAAGAAATTGCCATCGAGGGAAAACTAGTCTCTCGCACTTATGATGATAAGGATGGGAACAAACGTTACCTAACAGAAATTGCATGTCATGAGCTATTAATGCTTAGTAAATAATATCTCCGGTATTTTTTTGTAAACGGGACTCGTGGTTACGGGTCCCGTTTTTGATAATCTGTGCCCCGATAATTAATTTAACCGTTATTAATGTTATGCGCTAAAGCAGAATTCCGTCAAAGAAAAACACCTTTCGAATTTGAGAAAGGTGTTTTATTTAATTTATCCGTTGCTAATCCTGGATGTCTAATTGAAGAAAATTTGCGGCATTGTTATATAGAATGTCTCTTTTTTGTTCCTCGGTCAAAAAGTCGGCTTCTTCAATGGCCTCAATGCCTTTTTCAATCATTTCGGGCCAACGCATTTGATCTGAACCAAACATCAACCTTTTTCCAAGACCTGCATTTACAAGTGCTTTAAGGTGATTGTAAAAAGCTGGTCGGGGAATCACCCAGGTAATAGTCGATACATCTCCATAGAGTTGTGGATATTGGTACATCATGGCAATCATTTCATTTAGATAGGGATATCCCGAATTCTCCACAAAAAGCCTAAGTTTAGGATGGCGCACCAAGACGTCTTCCAACAGCAATGGACTTCCTAAAGCAGATCGGAAACTAGGCAAATAGGGTCCAATTCCCGCAGTATGTATAAGAGTGGGTAAGTTATATTCTTCGGCCAAAGCGAAATAAGGCTCAAGTTTTGGGTCGTTGGGAGCAGTGCCCGTAAGTTGTGTGGCAATCTCTCCCATACCTGTAAAAAACCCCTCTTCATATTTCTGCCTAAGATCTTCTGCTTTGGGTTGCCCAGCCATCAAGATAAAGGGTGAAGCAATAAAACGATCTGGAGCTGCTTCAACCCACTTTGCAACAATAGCAGGATCGAGCCCACTTAAATGGGCTTTTACAATATTGTAACGGTCCATTATCTCCAGGGTTCTTTTTAATGTTTCCTCATGATTGGCCGTAGCATGACCTACTCCCTCGCAGGGATCTGGCCTACAGAGAGACGGTTCTCCTCCATGATATTCGTGCGGAGGAAGGTCGGCATGCAAATGCATGTCTATTATGGGTGGTCGCTCCTGACTAAATGAAGGCAAGGACAACTGACCCATAAGCAAGTACAATGAAAAAATTACAAGTGCTTTCATATTAGTTGATTTTATAAGGGCTAATTGTCATGGATGTTAAGGACAGGCAAGAAGTATAACAACGGTTGCGTTTGGCCCTATAAATTTACAAATTACTTGACAAACCTTCAAATAACCAATCTACATTATCATACTGATATAGAGAGTAATGAGCTGTAAAAACTATAGCTATTTAACGTGAGTTTCTATGTTATTAATGATAGGAAAGAATCTACGGAAATGTCTAAAAGCCTAAAAGGTTGAAGGCACAAGATAAATCACTTTTCAGAAAACCTCTTAACCTAAGTTCGTTTAAAAATAGTTAAGCTAAATTGAATATAAGCATTAGGAAACCAGTTGTTTGTCATTTAGAAAGAGCGAAGCATGAGCGACGAGAAATCTCATCAAGATGGGATTCCTCCCCATATCTCGTTCGGAATGACAGATTGCATCGCAGAATCATCTTAACTGACTTAAAATCAATTAAATAAAATCGAACTCAAGTTTTTATTATTTTACGTTATCCAGATTATAATAGCCGCCCTTATTTTCGGTTCTCTGCAACGACTGATTGATAATTAAATGCGCTACGTTAACCATATTTCGTAATTCGCAAAGTGAAGTGGTAATCTTGGAAGCTTTATATAAATCTTCGACCTCGTTATAAATTAAATCGAGGTGCTTTATGGCTTTGGTTAAACGGCTATTGCTACGTACTATACCTACATAGTTTCGCATTAAGGCTTGCAACTGCCTTAGGTTATGCTGTATTAACACATGTTCCTTGGCTATGGTCGTTCCTTCATCGCTCCAATCGGGAATAGCAACCTCAACATCCTGAAGTTCATGGGTACTGTGATATTTAAAAATATTATGGGCATAGACCAAGGCTTCCAGCAATGAGTTTGAAGCCAGTCTGTTGGCGCCATGCAAGCCTGTTCGCGTACATTCACCACAGGCAAACAAATTGGGCACCGAGGTTTTCCCTGCTTTATCTACCACAATACCACCACACAAATAATGCGATGCCGGCACCACGGGAATCCAATCTTCTTCAATATTTATATGGTTCGCCTTGCATTTATCATAAATATTGGGGAAATGGATTTTGAACCTTTCAATATCCAAATGGGTACAGTCTAAAAACACATGGGTCTCACCTGTTTTTTTCAGCTCGTTATCAATGCTTTGCGACACAATATCGCGGGAGGCCAATTCGGCACGCGCATCGTAATCCAACATAAACCGCTTGCCTGATTTATTTCGTAAGTAGGCACCAAAGCCCCTAACAGCTTCCGATATTAAAAACGACGATTCGCCTTCTACTTCATATAAGGCCGTAGGATGAAATTGCACAAACTCCATATCCTTAATCAGGGCCTTGGCTCGATATGCCATCGCAATACCATCACCAGTGGCAATAACCGGATTGGTAGTATGGCCATACACACGACCTATACCGCCCGACGCCAATAATGTGCTTTTAGAAGTTATGGTGAAAATGCTATTGTCTTCCTGGTCGAAAACATAGGCTCCATAACAGGCATCTGCTTTGGGCTTTTGGCCTTTAATATGATGGTTTGTAATTAAATCGATAGCAAAATGATGCGGCAAAAGGGTAATATTATCCAACTGATGGGCTCTTGCCAACAAGGCCCGCTCTATTTCTGCCCCGGTAATATCTTTGTGGTGCACCACGCGGTATTCGGAATGCCCGCCTTCTTTACCCAAATCCAGGTTACCACTTTTATCGACATCAAAATTGGCTCCCCACGCGACAAGCTCCTTAAACCGTTGTGGTCCTTCTTTAATGACCATTTCAACCACGGCTTCATCGCACAGGCCATCTCCAGCAATTAGGGTGTCTTCAATATGCTTTTTAAAGGAGTCCTTTTCATCGTCTAAAACCACGGCAACACCGCCTTGGGCATACTTGGTATTAGACTCTTCTTCGCTGGATTTAGTAACAACGGTTACCTGTCTATTAGGAAATTTCTCGGCTATTTTTACCGAAAACGTTAAGCCCGCTATACCGGAACCAATTACTAAATAGTCTGTAGTCATTATAATTATTTAGACAGCTCTAACATACGCTCAATAGGGAGTAAAGCACGATCTATTATGGCTTTATCTACTTCTATTTGCGGCGATTCGTTTAACAAACAATCGTAGAGCTTTTGCATGGTATTCATTTTCATGAAATGGCACTCACTACAGGCACAGGTATTATCTTCTTTTGCTGGCGCAGGGATCAATTCTGTATTTGGCATTTCTTCTTGCATTTTGTGCAAAATACCTGCCTCTGTAGCCACAATAAATTTTTGGTCTTGGTGCTGCTTCACATAATTGATCATACCGGATGTAGAGCCAATATAAGTGGCCGTATTCAATATATGGTCTTCCGACTCTGGATGTGCTATAATTTTATAATCTGGGTGTTTTTTATGAAGTTCAATTAACTTATCCATTGAAAATGCTTCATGTACGATACAGCTACCATCCCAAAGCAACATGTCGCGTCCTGTTTCTTTGATAATATACGCCCCCAAGTTTTTGTCCGGGGCAAAAATCATAGGAGTCTCTTTAGGTATGGACTGTACAATTTTTAAAGCATTTGAGGATGTACATACAATATCACTCAACGCCTTGATTTCTGCAGAACAGTTCACATAAGTAATCACCACATGGTTAGGGTGTGCTTCCGTAAATTGTTTAAAAGCCTCTGGCGGACAAGAATCTGCCAAAGAACAGCCCGCATTTAGATCGGGCAATACTACGGTTTTGTTTGGGTTTAATATTTTGGCAGTCTCGGCCATAAAATGCACCCCTGCAAATACAATAATATCGGCATCTGTCTCGGCGGCTTTTTGCGACAAGCCTAAACTGTCTCCTACATAATCGGCAATATCCTGTATTTCTGGCACTTGATAATAATGTGCCAAAATCACGGCGTTCTTTTCTTCTTTTAGGCGTTGTATCTCTTTTACTAAATCCATAGCTATCTCTTCAGAATACATGTCAATACACTTGACTTCCAGTAATCAATATTTTTTTGCAAATATCTTAATTATTTTTTAATGGTTAATGAAACCTCTTTTTTTATTATGTTTGAATTAAATACCGACCATGTTATCTATTGCTTGTAAAAATGCCATTCGTTCTGTTTTATATTTAGCCCTTAAGAGCAACGGAGAGAATAAAGTAGGTGCAAAATCAATTGCAAACGCATTGGATATACCACAACCTTTCCTCTCTAAATTATTGCAACAGCTGGCTAAAAACAACTTGGTATCATCAACCAAAGGCCCTAATGGTGGATTTTATTTATCTGAAAAAAATAAAGAAAATACCATTTGGGATATCATTATAAGTATCGATGGCGGAAATAAATTTGATGAGTGCTTTTTGGGTTTATCGGTTTGTGACGATAAAAACCCCTGCCCAGTTCATGCTATTGTAGCTCCTTTTAAGGTTTATATTACTGAAAACTTTAGAGGTAAAACAATTCTCGAATACAGCAATGAAATAAAAAAAACAGGGAAACTTATCTCCTTAAAAGATTTTAATCCTTTAGGAGATAAGATTAACAAGAGCTCATAAACAGTTATACAACTAATGGTTTTCTAAAAGGCTTTATATTATAATTGCGTACTGTGAACACCAGTATTTTCTGATTTTGTTTTTTTTGATAACGCATCCACTCTGTTTTTTGATAAGTGTTGTCCCGGCTTTTCAAAATGATAGTGTCTTAAATCGTGTTCTTTTTGCCTTCCCGAACTAAAACTGGATACACGTTTAAGATATCCTATTACCCGAGTGGCATGGTCTACATCTTCTGAACCACATGCATTACAGTTATTTTTGGTTTGTTTCTCGATATGTTCACAAGTATTACAAACGGTGATTCTAATATTAAAACAAAAATAATTACACCCAGATGTTGCCGTAGCGTGAATTAACTTAACAAAACCTTCTTTATTTGGTGCTTCTTCTAAATTAAGGTGCAAAGCAGAGCCTCCATCAAGATATTTAATAAGTTCTTTGCCGTGTAAAATTATTTTATCTAAAGTATTGGTTTGCTGATCTTCAACTTTGTAGAAATAAGAATTGTAACAGTCTCGTGGCACAAAATACCCATCTTCCTTATCCCACTTTGCATTTTTAACTCCTAAGTTTTCGGCTGGAACAAATTCGGTATTAAACATATAACCATATTGTTTTTTAGCGCGTTTATTTTCATCATAAATTGCTTTCAAATGCTTATTTATAAACTTTTTGTAAACCTTGTTGTTCCCTGGGCTTATCCCTTGGCTTTCTGCTGCCTCTACCATCCCGTTTATACCAATGGTTAAAAACTGTTTATCTAAAGAAATAAACCCAGCCTTATATACTGGCAATAATCCTGCGGTTTCATATTCTTCAATTAAAGATCTATAGGCTACTTGGTATTTATGTACTTTTTTTACCTCTTGAACAATATCCTTTCCTTGTTGCACCAACCTGTTCATATTTAAGGTTATTACATTAATGGATCCTGTGGCCACACCTCCTGCACCTAATGAATAACTAAAAGTATTGTCGCTGATTTCATTTCTAAGTCTACAACACGATGCTAAGCTATCGGCGTTTTCAGATTGATATATAAAAAATGAATTGCCTTCACTTAATTCTTGGGCACACATATTAGTAAATTCTGTATCAACAGGTTGCCCCTCATTTATTAGCATGGCCGCAGTCACCACAGGAAATGTTAGTATGGCTTTGGTTCGTTCTTGGTTAAACCATTTCATGAAAAAGGCTTGTAATGCTTTTACCCTATGCCATTGTGGTCTAGTCATATCGGGAAACACAAAATCACCAAACATACTATTAAAATACGGTTCATCGTAAATCGAAATATTCCAAAAAACAGACTGATAACCTCGTGCGGCGGCAGGTTGGTTTATAGCATAAACCACATGCTGTAAATGGTTGGCAATTAACTTTTGGTTAGTTTTCAAATAATCGTCACCATAATCTTTTGAGGCGAAATAATCGAAATACATTAAAAACTCAACTGTTGCCAAGGCACCGGCAAATTGCGAACTTATAGCAAAAACAAGGTTTACAAATTCTCCGCAGAAACTCTCCAAATGCTGTGGTGCCCTACTTTCTCCTCCTAATTTGGTCAAACCATCGAATAAAAACGGATACATACTAATGGATACACAATAGGGCTTTAGTGACGTTTCATCGTGCACATAAATTTCATGTGCCTCAATTTGTCGGGTGTATTCATGAGCTAATGCCTCACCAAAAAGCGCTTTTATTTTGCGCTTAACCAATGCTCTATTAACCTGTATATTAATATCCTTATTAAGTTCTGCTTCCATTGTTGCTATGTTTTTAGATACTACATTGGCATTTGCATCTACTTTAGAACCATCTGCAGCATTTTGGGAAGCAATATACTGGTCAATAAAATTAATTTTCTTGGTAACTTGTTCGTTTGTTAATCGAATCATAAGGTTAGTTTTTAATGAATAAATGATTTAATAATTTTTGTGTCTTTATTTCTATGAACTTTTGATTGGTAGTGGCACTGTTAAGTCCTCCTAATTTAGGATTCCAAGATCCAGTTTTTAACCATGTCAACTCTTTTATCAGGACTTTAGATATATGTTCTTCCCCTGTATATAGACAAGTTTTGTAATTGTTTTTTTTTGCAATTTTCAAAAGCTGTATCAATTCTTTTTCATGCCATTCTCCCCCCATAAACAGGACGCAGGTTGCAAAGCCCTTATACTTGTTAAGAATTTTATTACAACCCTCAACAGTAAGCGGGGTTCCACTTTTGGCATTCCATAAAAATGGGGAATGACAACCCTCACACCTTAGCGGACATCCGGAAATGGAAAAGCATAAACTTATTTCCCCTGGCACTTCTTGCAGCGCTATTTCAAAATTATGGTAGTTCATTTTAATAAATAATAAAAGACCTTTTTATCATTTATTAAAAATAAAATGTTTTGTAGTTTGATTTTAACTGTACGAAAGTGAGTTATAAAAAGGTTATCAACAACTAGTCGCCCACAAATAATAAATGGCTTAATTTGAATTTATTACAAAATAAAAACACAGCAATAGCACACATAAAAGCCTCCATAGACGGTATTATTATACGAAATTAAATTCATATAAACACTTCACTAAAGTATGGATACGCAGAGCAAACTATTGCAAAAAAGTTAAACCTCTTTTTAATCTACAAATTAAAGTTTACTATTTTAAATTAACCTTTGAGGGCACCTCAATAATTTCAGAATGGATTCGATTTAATACCATTTCACTTTTATCCAATTCGTTTAAAATGGCTTCTCTCATACTTTCAAACACCTGCTTGGTGTCGTTAAATAAATTGCGATAGTATGAAACACCCGCTATCATATTATTAGCAAAAACCAATAAATAGTTTGCTTCTTTTTTATTGAAAGGGGCTTTAGTAGTCTCTAATTTGGTTTTTAAAAAATCGATGTAGATATGTAGTTCCTTTATAAATAAGTTTGGACGATCTTTTCTGGCTATCATATTGGCTCTACCATAAATATGATCGGTTATATTTTTTAAACTCATCACTTTTGAATAGTATGCCATGTTTGGACCCGGGCATATAGAGACACCTTTACCTTCTACCTTAGTATCCAATTTGTATTTTAATAACGCTGAAGTCCCTAGCCCAACACAAGTGCATGATTTTTCTGTTATGGCATTGTATTGTTTTTGATAGTCTTCTTCTGGCAGTCCTTGCTTCTGTAAATCCTTTATTTTTAAATGTTGGTATTCTCTGGAGGCCGTGCAAATCCCCGTATCCTTAAACTCTTTATTTAGTGCCACAAACTTTTTTGGGCATGAACTCCCTGGTCTTCCCTTGTTAATTAGGGTCTGCTTTTCGGCGTCTTTAGTATTATCTTTAAGGTTGTTAAAAGGCACACCTAAAGGCGATATATCACTTAAGTACAGATCTTTTTCTTCTGCCTTAGCTAGCTTATCCAATGTCTCACCGTCTACCGAAGTTGCTTCGGGCACCAATAAAAAGGGCGACCCCCAACCTATGGAATCCAAATTATAATGTTTTAACAAAAAGGCATGCTCTTCATCTGTTCCCACACCTCCCTGGGCGGTAACCTTTATTTGTAATGGTTGTTTAGGAACTGTACGCCCTTGGGCTTCCAATGCTTTTTTCAACAAGGCCTCCATATCTACCCTTAATTCGGCTCTTTTTTCTTTAAACTCAGCCAAAACAGGCCCTAAAAGGAGTCCGTCTGTAGCAAAAGCATGCCCTCCACAGTTAAGACCGGATTCAATTCTATATTCTGAAACCCATAATCCTTTTTTGGCCAAAAACTTACCTTGAACCAATGCCGACCTATAATCGCTAACCTTTAAGATGATCTTCTTTTTAAATAGGCCTTCTTCGTTTGGGAAAAAATCATCGAACTGTGATAGGTAACTGTAAAGCCTCGGGTTCATTCCGGCAGAAAGCACCACCGAGGAATTTAGTTTACTTTTTACAAAACCCCTTAAAGCAGCATGGGCATCGTTATATATGGTAGGTAGTTTTTCCTTATTTTTATAATTGTCCTTATCGACCTTGGTCATGATATTTACATCAATACTACCCATAGACAGATTATGAGCTGCCCATTGCTTTATTTCTGAAAAGTCAAACCCTTTGGAAGCCAATTTTTTAAACTCTGTTTTAAGTTTAGAGGTTTCTGGAAGCATATCTATATAGGCTAAAAAATCTTCGGTTTTTTCGGTTGACAGCTGTTTTAATTCCTCAAATTTCTTGGTGGCCAAATCACTTATTAAATTAAGATATGATGTGATTCTTTGGGCTCGAAAATCTTCAGCTCTATTAGTTATTTCTTGGTAAGGCAGCTTAAATTTTTCGCAATACATTTTTCTTAATTTCTCAAGCAAGATATCATCGACCAAAGAAATTACAGAATCCATACCATATTGTGCTACTTTTAGAGGTGTATCAATTGTAAAGCCAATTCCCATAACGGGAATGTGAAACGAATGTGTGTTTTTCATAAAAATTACGTTAATCGGCAAATATATTGTGTATAAAACCCGCAGAACATGATTTATGTCATGTAGTAAAACATATCCCGCTTATTAAAACCCTAATTTATGCAAGGAAAGCATTAAAAAGATACATGGATAGCAAGCCTTTTTTTTAATTATTCTTAATGAGAATTTACCAAATAGCTTAAATTGATAAAACTTAGCCTTAAACACGCTCCTTAATTTAAGCTTTAGTATTTTTATGGCTAATTTTCAATAGACTGATACTATGTCCGTAGAACCAAAATTAAAACGATTTAAGCAAAATGTATTGTCAAAATACCAAATATACAACAGTATATTTATGACCTTACCTTTTGACACCATTACAAAAACAGGAGTTTTATTGCCTTTATTCCATGAAACCTGCCAAAAAGGGTTTGCTAAAGGTGATGATCCCACCACTATAGTCGATACTTTTTTTAAGAAATACCAAGCCAGACGTACCAAAGAAAGCCAAATAAATTTACTGTTTAGGTTTATCCAGTACATAGAACGCCAGGTAGTTTTATTTGATGCCATTGAAGATGCCGCTTTCCCTATAATCAATAATATGGAAGGGCTGGGAACTTTACGCAACCTAAAGGAAACTGCTAATTCTGAAAACCGATTACAGGAACTCAAAGACTATTTAGAGGAGTTTAAGGTACGTATCGTCCTAACGGCTCACCCTACTCAGTTTTACCCTGGCTCTGTTTTAGGTATTATAACCGATTTAACCGAAGCCATTAAAGAAAACAACCTAAACGAGATTAATAATTTATTTGGTCAGTTAGGTAAGACGCCGTTTTTCAAAAGGGAAAAACCAACCCCTTACGATGAAGCCATAAGCTTAATCTGGTATTTAGAGAATGTGTTTTATACTTCTTTTGGAGAAATTTACAATTACATCCAACAAAATATTTACGACGACGGCAAGAAGCACAACGAAATCATTAACATTGGCTTCTGGCCTGGTGGTGACCGTGACGGCAACCCTTTTGTTAAGCCAGACACAACCTTAAAAGTAGCCAAAAAGCTTAAACAGGCTGTCCTTAAAAAATACTATCAGGACTTAAAGAATTTAAGACGACGCCTAACCTTTAGGGATGTTGAGGAACGCATTGTAAGGCTGGAAACCCTTATGTACAATTACAGCCTAGATCCTTATAAGGAAGATGCTATTACTTATAAAGAACTCATTAAGGAATTACTAAGCATAAGAAACCTGGTTGTTGAAGAACACCAATCGCTATACGTTTCTCAAATAAACACTTTAATTAACAGAATCCATCTTTTTGGTTACCATTTTGCCACATTGGACATTAGGCAAGATAGTAGAATACACCATACCGTTTTCACTACGGTTATTGACCACTTGATTGAAAAAGGCAGTTCATTCTTCCCTAAAAATTATCACGATTTAAGTGAAGCTGAACAAATAGAGATCCTATCGAAAGCAAACGATGACATAGATGATTTAAGTGTATTCGATGATGAAATGGTGGTCAATACCCTTAAGACTATTAAGTGCATTAAAGACATTCAGTCTAATAACGGGGAAAAAGGTGCTAACCGTTACATTATTAGTAACAACCAAACGGCTTTAAATGTTATGCAGTTGTTTGCTATGCTAAAAATGGCAGCCTTTAAAGACGATTTAACAGTTGATGTGGTTCCATTATTTGAAACCATTCCTGACCTAGAAAATGCCCCTGCCGTTATGGAGCAATTGTATAGCAACCCGGCCTATAGAGCGCATTTGGCCAAACGCGGCAATAGACAAACCATTATGTTAGGCTTTTCAGACGGTACTAAAGATGGTGGGTACTTAATGGCCAACTGGGGTATTTACAAGGCCAAGGAACTCCTTACCGAAATGTCCAGAAAATATGATATTACAGCCATATTTTTTGATGGCCGTGGTGGACCACCAGCAAGAGGTGGCGGAAAGACCCATAATTTTTATGCTTCGTTAGGCCCAACCATAGAAGACAAAGAAGTACAGTTAACCATACAAGGACAAACCATTAGTTCTAACTTTGGAACTTTGGATTCTTCGCAATACAACTTGGAGCAACTTATAAGTTCCGGATTGTTTAACCGCTTCGGAAAAAATAAAATTCCGATATCTGCCGACGATAAAGCCGTAATGAACGATTTGGCCGAAACCAGTTACCAAGCCTATAAGGATTTTAAAAGTCACCCTATGTTCATTCCGTATTTGGAACGCATGAGTACTTTAAAATACTATGCTAAAACTAATATTGGTAGCCGTCCATCTAAACGTTCTAAATCTGATAAATTGGTATTTTCCGATTTAAGGGCCATACCATTTGTAGGGTCTTGGAGCCAGTTAAAACAAAACGTACCAGGATTTTTTGGTGTGGGCACGGCCATAAAAGCTTATGAAGATAGAGGAGAATTAGACAAGGTTATACAACTTTACAATAACTCTAAGTTCTTTAAAACTTTATTGGAAAACAGTATGATGTCCCTAACCAAATCGTTCTTCGATCTTACAAAATACATGTCGAAAGACGAAGAATTTGGTGCATTTTGGGGCATTATATACGACGAATACCTAACCACTAAACGCCTACTCTTAAAAGTAGCAGGTTATAAGGAACTAATGGAAAATGAACCTTCGGGCAAAGCCTCCATCGAGGTACGCGAATCTATTGTATTACCTCTATTGACGATACAGCAATACGCCCTTAAAAAGGTTCAGGAATTGAATAAAGCCGATGTTAAGGACGAAGAGCAACTTAAGATTTTTGAAAAAATCGTTACCCGTTCTTTATTTGGTAATATTAATGCCAGTAGGAATTCGGCGTAAATAAAAGAAGATTACATTTTTATAAGAGGTGCCATTCATGTAATGGCGCCTTTTTTATTAGAAGTTTAATACCCAAACTCGGGTTTTATTTAAATTGAATTAGTCTAAAAGTATTTCAGGTTTTGGTCTACTTTTAGTTGGAATTTCATTAAGAATAGAAACAATCCACCAACGCCCCTCTTGCTTCATTAGATGAAAGCTATCCACACCCTCTCTAGGCGCCTTACTTTTACCTGGGATATATGAAGTGTATAAAACAAGTACATGGGCTATATTTCCAAAAACCATTGATTTAATTTTTACCACCTTTTCCTCAAAGCCCGTCTCTTTAACATTGTAGTTCTTTATGAAATTCTCAAAATCCAAAACCCAACCCTCTAAGGTCAAGGCTTCTGTTTTTTCTGGCCCTAAACGCATTACTACGATGGCCTCTTTTAAGAATAAGGTTCGCACATAATCCCAATCGGGGGTTTTCCCAGCTGGAAAGGTTACTTGGTCATAAAGGTGGCTTACGAGGTGTTCCGGACTGCTAAAGTTTATATTCTCTTGGGCATATAAAATGGAACTGAACAAACTGGAGCACATAATAGCCACAAGAATACCCCTTTTACAATAGGACAATCTCTGTTTAATAATAGAATTCATAAGTTAGGAGTTTGAAAAAATTGCTATCCTTTCTTTTTTACAGAAAAATGAAACACATCGGGTCTAGAATAATGCCCCACGACATCAAACATACGTTTTGCCTTTACGATCTCATCCAGATCGATATCTGCATATAAAATGCCTTCTTCAGCCTCTAATGGCCCCGCAATAATTTTTCCGTTAGGTGCTATAATGGCACTATTCCCGGTATTTATCCATTCCCTGCCTTCTGGGTAACGTTTTTTAAATTCATGGGTATCTGGAATAGCTTCCATTTTTAAAGCCATACAGGTACTTATTACAAACAAGCCCCCTTCTCTGGCTATATGCTGCATAGTTTGTAACCAGTTAGGACTCTTGTCCCAGGTAGGGGACACCAAAATTTGAGTTCCCAATTCGTAAATGGCATTTCTGGCCAAAGGCATAAAGTTTTCCCAACAAACCAATCCTGCTATTTTTCCAACTGAAGTATGGTAGCCAGACAAGGTACTACCATCGCCTTGTGACCAAATAAGGCGTTCCCCGCCCGTTGGGATTAACTTTCTATGCTTACCAATAATTGCTCCTTTGTCATCAATAAACAACAAGCTATTGAACAAGCTCGCATTACTGGTTTCGGTATTGCGTTCATTGAGACCAATAACAACATTTATTTTTGCTGCTTTGGCCGCTTTACAAAGGCTACTAGTGGTTTCATCTGGAATAGAAACAGCGTTTGCTACCAATTGCAAATACAGCTCATTTAATTCTGCGCCTTTGCTATTGGGGATTAGCCACACCCAATCTGGGTAACCAGAGATAAATGCCTCTGGAAAAACAATTAAACCAGCCCCTTTTTTACCTGCTTCTAAAATAGCTTGGCATGCTTTCTCAACCGTTTTTTCTTTGTTTAGGAATACAGGTGACAACTGAGCTGCTGCAACCTTTGTAATCTTAGTCATATTGTATATTTTCTAATTAGTGCAATTGCTTTATGCTTTGTTTGGTTGCGTCTTACTTCAATGTAACTCATTTAACCCCTTCCTAATCTTTAGGCAACTTTTCCCTGTCCGACTGTTTTTTTAAAAAACTGATGGCCATTGGAATAAATACCCATCTTTTATTCATTGTCATTTTTTAGTTGCATAGAAAGCAAATCTTGACAAATCTTTATGTGCTCCCAGTCTAGCACATACTTCAAAGAATTGTTGCTGCCCTTCGAATACCTCTTTACCCTCGGCCTTAATGAGTAAATCTGCTTTGTTTGCTCTAGCGTTTCTCCACTTTAAAGCCATCTGAGCCATATTTTCAGTTCTATCTACTTTATGCACAATATTAAACCCTGATTCACTTAATAACTTCTCGTCAACGCCGTCTGCTACAAAAAGAAAATATCCTATTGATGATCTAATTTCGATATCTTCTTTTGAAAGTGATCCTGTTACCGTAATTGGATCTGTAAACAACAGTTTCCCATTTGACTTAAGTACACGGTTCCATTCATTTAGAACCTGAAGTCTATTTGGCAAATGATTGATGGCGTCTATACACATAACAGCATCAAAAGATGCATTTTCAAATGGCAGCTTGCCGCTGGCATCAATTACCATAAATTTTGATTGGCTTGTGAGATCTTTTTCTTTGGCTTGCTTTTTTGCAGCTTTAATGCCATCTTCATGAATATCTACACCGGTAATGAAACAACCCATACGTTCGGCCAAGCGTAGGGTAGGCCCTCCTGAACCACAGGCGACATCCAGCAGTACATCTTCTTTGTCTAAGCTTAACCATTCAATAAAAAGATCTTGCTCCTCTTGGGTAATCCAACCATTCTGACCAATATCTGACCCATATGTTTCCTGCCTTATCTCTTTATAAAGATTGGTCACAAAATTGGAGTACTGTGGTCCGTAATGATCTACTTTCTTGCTCATAATATGCTAATGCAAATTTTTATGAATCGTATCCAAAGGGCACGGTCTTAATCCTGCTGTAATACATAATCATTGAATGTTTCTTGATAGGTCCCGAGCTATTGTAAATATAAGAAATTTAGGGTTACAAAAATTTACAATGATAAAGCGGGGCTTGCCATTTTCAACAGGTTTATTCCCTTAACACATTATGGTTAGTTAAGCTGGTTCAAGCACATGTATTATAATACCTAATACTCCAATTGCCAAACAAAGTGGCGAAAACAATTTTGTATCCCACTTAGCGAACTCAGTAGTTTTCACACGTTTATAAAAGCCAACATATTTAAATTCTCCAACAGCCCGCAAAAGAAATATTATAGGTATTATCCAACTTCCATAGGTCATTAACCATTCGGGCAAATTATAGGCAATAAGTCCAGATTTAAACAGGTAAAACATTCCGAATGCTGTTAAGCCTATCCCAACAAGAGCACTGTCTATTTTTTTAGGATTCAATAGCCTTTTTCCATTTTCATTGGTTGGTAGGGATTGTGCGAATCCAAACGTTCCTCCAACAACCCAATTGAAATGAATTAATCCGAGTACAATGAAGATCATACTTAATAATATTGATAGAACCATATTTTAATGAGTTGTTTTATTCTGTTTCTCAATTGGCGATAGCAAGGCCACGAAATGATGCGCTATCGAATCTGGTGAAACCTTCCAAAGCCGAAAGCCAAAAGGCCTATCGTCGAAATTCTTACTGGTAGTTTCACCACTTACCAGTTGGATATCTTTATAATTATTGACCACCAACTTATGCGTATGGCCAGAGAGATACGCTACTACCTTGTGCTGTACAAATAAGTCCAGTAGTTCCTGTCTTTTTTCCATAGGAAGGTTGAAGTATTGCTCTTCTTCTTCGGGAGACTCTAGATATAACGGATAATGCCCAACAACAAATACCGGATACTGTTTGTCTTGCTGCGCCTTAAGTGTTTCTTTAAACCAATGGTCATGTGTTTCCGATTCATCCTTAACATTAACTTTCCACAATTGGGTATTTGTTACAATAAACGAATAATCCTTATGTTGGAATTGGTAATAATCCTTTCCTATGGTTTTTCGGTAATAATGTAGCGTGGTATCATTGGGCGTATTACCTATATCGTGATTTCCCGGTGCGACATGGCAAGGCACCTTAAACCCTTTCATAATGCTTTTGAAATCGGCATAGGAGCTATCTGTAGCCTTATCGACCAGGTCGCCACATATGACAACAAAATCAGGGTTAAGCGCATTTATTTGTTTAACGGCCTGTTTAAATGTTTTTAAATCATGCATATAACCTCCCATTCCCAATTGCGTATCACACAATTGAACAAAGGAAAATGGCTTTTGCTCCTTTTTGGCACAAGAGATATTGAGTACAAATAAGGCAATCCATATTGTATATCTATTTAGTGGTAAAGCCATAGTTATAATATCTTATATCTGGTTTTTTACTTTTTCAAACCCCAAACTTTGGGCTTGATTTGGGGTTCCATTTTTCAATTCTTGCAAAAAAATCCTGTAACTGTTCCTTTGTTAAATTCATTTGTTTTGGTTTGAAGTTAACTGCTTAACTAAAGTAATGACACATTTTGTTTAAAGATTTTCTATATAAAAATCAAGCAGGCAATAACACTCTAATCTTAAATCCTTACGAATTGCACAGCATGTGTTCGCTATTTTTTCTTCCCAATTAACACTAACGAATCTCCATCTTCAAACTCATTATATGCTTCAATAAGCAAAATTTCAAAATAGTTCCCAAACAAAAGTCTTAAGCTTTCATTGGTTTGATAATTAACAAGTAAGCCTTTAAAAATCTCATCCCCTTCTCCCTTCCAAAACGAATGACAAATTATGCCATTGTCATGCAATACATCAACTTGTCTTAAAATGGAGCGCTTTAAATCTTCGTTGGTTAAATGCTGTAGAACTTTATTTGAATATATACCATCAAATTTCTTATCGGTCTCTAGCGTTATGGCATCTAAATTTAAAAATTCCGCTTTGGGGTTATTTTGCATTAACCGTTTAAGGAATTCTGTTGAATAATCGGAACCCACAACACTGTAATCCTGCCTCAAAATTTGAAAATCTGTTCCTGGGCCAGAACCAATCTCAAGCAAGGAAGCACCGGGCAAAAGGTAATTGTTTAACTTAGCAATTAATTGGCTTCCATTAACATCTTTTGCTAATTTGATATATTCTTCAACAGATGCTTTGGTCTTATAGTAATGCTCACTCATGTCTTATCATGCTATTATTAATTACTAACGCTCTTCAGTAAGCGTTTATAATGGGAAACGCTGCGAGGGTTTATCCATAAACCGAAGATAATAAAACACGCTAAATACGCAACAAGATAATTAAGCCATAATTAATTTGTAGGTATCTAATTGGCCATATTATGTAATAATTCGAATGCAGCCTAACGGTTTTGGTTATGGTTCTGTTATTATGAAAGCCTAGAGCGGTTAGTAGTTTTATGGAAGACTATGTTAACAATAGTTATTTATTTTCATTAAAGTATTTTATAATCCAATAAGTGTAAAATATGTCCCCTTAACTTTGTAAAGGATGTATCTTTAAAATATCAAATTTAGTCTGACGTATTATACCAAAAGCTGCATTTCAAGAACCAAAGACTTGGTTCGGCTCTTGAATTGCTATTTTTGATACACCGGCTATGAGCATTATTTAAATTAGATTAAGCTCTTCTAATTCCTTTTTAAGAACTCTATAGTTCATTAATTTTTGTTCAATTAACTTTTCCTTTGACATTATTAGGGGGTTAATTTCTATATAAGGAGAATTTTCAATAACGTCAACAACTTTGATAATAAATTTATCTCCTAAAGATAACTCGTTTTTTTTATAAAATGTTATCATATTTCCATCCTCTTTATTGTATGCTGTAAAGGTTAACCCTGTATTACCATTTTTGTTTCCTGATACTTTGTTAACAAATATTTGTACACCACCATTTTCTATTGAGGCAGATATTGTCTTATTATCCGTTTGTAATTCAAGTCCTATCATTATTTTGTTTAATTATTAGATTTTTTTTAACACTTAATTTAAAAAATGCCCAAGATATGCTCTTATAAACTATTCTGGTGCAGGAACATACCTCAAAGGACATATATCTGATGGCCAATACCCCTGAGTTCCACAGAAACTCAAGCATGTAGAACAATCATCATAAGGAGTGACTTCTGTACAGGTTACATAAGCATCTATACATGTATTAATGTCAATTAAAGGTGTACTAATTTCATCACTCTGAAAACATTCAGTAATTAATTCAGCTACTAGTACACCGCCAATATAAATTGTTGCTAAAGTAGCAACAACTTCACCTATAGGTGTAGGTTCAGCTAATGCTATTGTCCATACTGAAAGCAATTGCCCATCACACTCACCCCACCAATCATCATCATCATCATTATTATCTTCTTGAGCGTAAGCGGTATTTATACCAAATACTGAAAATAAAGGTGAATATGTTTTACTAATGATACTCGATATTGAAACTTTCTTAAAGTGATAATCATTTATAGCTTTGAACCCAAAAAAAAGAGTTGATGTAACAAAGAAAAGCTTTTTTTGTTCTTTCTTAGGTATATTTATATATATGTCTTCATTAATTTGGGTTAATTTTTTCACGAATTCACTAAAAGATTCGCTTTTTTTCTTAGCATTATCAATTCGGATTAATATTTTTTTTTGAGCAGATGTTAAAGACCTAGCATTATTAACTAATATAGCGGTAATTATTTCATTTGTATACTCACTATTCTTCTTATTAGTTAGTTTTAAGTCTTTTCTACTTGGAATTTTATAGAAGTTATTAATATCCTTAGCTATGCTGTTGAATACATCATTTGAATTAGTTGTCTTTTTTGCTTCTAATTGGTATACTGCATTGGTAATTGTTTTAGCAAACAGATTTCCCCATTGTAAATCTTGTTCCAGAAATCTAGGTTGTATTATTGTTTCTCTGTGGAGATTAATATTTTCATCACTAGTACAGCCTAAAAATGAAGAAAAAATCAATATTAACAAGATTACACAAAACTTTTCTTTCATTTTAATTGATTTAGATTTTATCTTACTTCACTTTAAAGCCATTTTCTGCTTATTCCGACCTTGTATAATAAATGCCTAAAACTAAGCAACAAAAGCTATTGCTTTCATAGCACATCTGAAATGTAAGTTTTTTATTATTATAAAGAAAGTTTTATTCGTTTTTTAACATATGTATTATATGATTTTTAACTTTTTCAGAGAGTTACCACAAACCATAAAGCACACAGTTAAACACCCTACCACCCCCTATAGTATTTCATTTTAACAGCTTAAATAACCCCATAAAAAAACGCCTTGCTTTCGCAAGGCGTTTTAACACTAATTAAACTGATTAAGTCATTATTTAATGCTCATTCAATCTAAAATCTGGATAAGCATCCATGCCATGTTCGTGGGCATCAAGACCTTCCAATTCTTCTTTTTCAGAAACGCGGATACCAACTGTTTTCTTCATCACAAAGAATATTAAGAATGCAGAAACCAAACAGATAGCAGCATAACATAACACACCAATAAATTGAGCGTATAATGTATGGTCTGGGTTTGTTGAGAATATACCAACAGCTAACGTTCCCCACATACCACATACTAAATGTACTGCAATAGCACCTACAGGATCATCCAAACGTAATCTATCTATAAAGCTAACGGCAAATACTATTAATGCACCAGCAATAGCCCCAATTAATATAGCGCTTTCTGGAGTCATAACATCTGCTCCTGCTGTAATACCAACCAAACCACCTAAAATACCATTTAAGAACATGGTAAGGTCTAAGTTTTTAAACTTTAAGAACGAAACTAAAGCAGCTACAACACCACCGGCAGCAGCAGCCAAACAGGTTGTTACTAAAGTTAAAGAGGTTAATTCTGGATCGGCAGAAAGTACAGAACCTCCGTTAAATCCAAACCATCCTAACCAAAGGATCAACACACCAGCAGTTGCAAGTGGTATGCTATGACCTGGTATCGCTTGAGGCTTACCATCCTTAAATTTACCAATTCTAGGGCCCAATGCACATACGGCAACTAAAGCAGCCCATCCACCAACAGAGTGTACCAAAGTAGAACCAGCAAAATCGTAGAACCCTAATTCATCTAAGAATCCACCGCCCCATTTCCAAGAACCGGCAATTGGGTAAATTAACCCTACATATATTATTGTAAAAATCATAAATGGTCCAATCTTTATACGCTCGGCAACGGCACCAGAAACAATGGTTGCAGCTGTTGCAGCAAACATCCCTTGAAACAAGAAGTCTGTCCACCACGTGTAACCGCCACTAGCATAATCTGGAGTCATTCCATTTTCTGGAGGGGCAATACCCGGTACTATAGAACCAAGGTAACCATTAAATTCTCCAGGGTACATTAAATTAAACCCTACTAAGTAGTATAAAAGCAATCCTATCGTGATGATAAAGATATTTTTAAACAATATGTTTATTGTGTTCTTTTGTCTTGTTAAACCTATTTCTAAAAATGCGAAACCTAAGTGCATAAAGAAAACAAGTGCTGTACAGATCATCATCCATACATTATTTATTGTAAGTAATTCCATAATTTTAATGTTTGATGCTTATATTATCTTAAGGTCTCCCCACCTTTTTCTCCTGTTCTAATTCTGTAACATTCCTTAATGTCTGATACAAATATTTTTCCATCGCCCACTTCTCCCGTAGACGCCGCTTTAAGGATAGCTTCAATAGTAGCCTCCTCAAAATCGTCGTTCACAACAATAGATAAAAACCGACGTTGTATATCGCTTGTGCTATAGGAAATCCCCCTATACACATGACCTTCTTTTTCGTTCCCAATACCGGTAACATCCCAGTAGGAGAAAAAATTAACCCCAACTTCATGCAACGCTTCTTTTACTGCACTGTACTTGGACTTTCTAATAATTGCTTCAATTTTTTTCATATTTAAGCATGTTTATGGTTAGACATTTATTTTAAAAAGCATTGCTAAATGTTTTAGCAATGCTTTGTTATAATCTTTAGAATGAATAGATGGCTGCCACTAAAAAAGTACCTAAACTCTTTGTTGGCATCAAATCGTTATCAAAATATACTTCTTCTGAATTGCTATCTAATCTTAATTCTGGTTTAATAGTTAGGTTTTCTACTGTATAGCTAGCTGTTAAGGTCGTAGCAAATACATTTGGTTCATCAGACACACCGTCGATCATCCAATTAAAGTACTCCCCTCTTAAACCTAATGAGAAGTCATCAGAAACTGATAATTGTGGGTAAAGCGCTGCGCCATAGAAACCATTACCTTCATTATCGGCATAGGCTGCATTAATACCTAAAAAGAAAGAATCTGAAACATCGAACCCTCCGGTATAATCAATTTCAAACCCTAAAACTTCGTTATCGTCGTAATAAAGGTTTAAATACTGACCTGCGTAACCTAATTGAGCTCCTAATGCATAACCTCCTACTAAATTGTTATTAACATCTGTAGGGTTCATTAAGGCTAACATTAAGCTAAAATCGTCGCTTAAAGCAAAGTCGGCTTTAATACCAACATGAGAGAATGGCCCGTTAGAAAATAAGTAAGAGGTACTGTAGTTAAAGTTTCCTGCTGGGGAAATAACTTCGTAACCTAAGTAAGTATTAAAACGCCCCATAGTTAATGTAGTGCTTTCAGATACATTCCAGTAAGCATATAACTGATTAAGGTTATAACCTCCAATAGCTGCATCTCCACGAGGTCCGAAAACCACATCTGCAACAACACCTGTTTTTTCACCTTCGTAAGACGCTATAATATTGGCCATCCCTAAAGCAAAGCCTGTTTCATTAGCAAATGAGGTTCCAAACGATTGAAACTCGTCTCCCGCATCACCAAAAATGGCTCTATCTGTAGAGGTTAGGTTGGTTTGGTAATAAGCATCTACGGTTCCGCTTATAGAAACTTTTTTCTTTGTTTCCTCTTCTTGGGCAAATAATGCAGTTACCATTAAAAGCATTGAAAGTGTAATAATTTTTTTCATAATAGTTTTCATTTTAAGTTATTAATGCTTTAGGCCTAAAAATTGAGTTGGTTTATAGTTATTTTTTTTGCAATTAGACCTAAAATTTCCTTAAGACTGGCGTAAAACTATATTAAAAAACTAATACCCCCATAAATTTCATGGGTTAAAAACATATTTTTATCAATATTTAAATTTTACCCCTCTTTTTTTAGGGGTACTAATGTAATATTTTGATTTTTTGATTTTTCTACAATCAAAAAGGTTAGATTATTCCCAACATTTGCTCTTATTTTGTAACTATATTTTTAGAAATGTCAATTTTCTTTAGAATAAATTCATATTTATACATTTATACCTTAATTTTACCTATTGAATATTTATTAAAAATTCCTTCTTTAATTGTTATATACTTATTTTTATATTCACATAGCTCCTAAAATCGAAATAATGAAATTGCCCTCATTGCAATTCGAATCTTAGTGTCTATCTTAGCCTTTCCAACTCAAATTTTTAAACCAAAATTTGTTGATTATGCTGAAGAAACAAGGACTCTATTTACCTGAATTTGAACACGAAAACTGTGGCGCCGGATTTATTTGTAACCTTAAAGGGGAAAAAACAAATCAAATTATACATGACGCCCTAGAAATTCTAGTAAAATTAGAGCATAGAGGTGGCGTTAGTGCCGACGGAAAAACTGGTGACGGAGCTGGTTTATTAATAGACATCCCTCACGATTATTTTAAACGCGTTTGTAATTTCGATATTCCTGCCGCAAGAGAATATGCTGTAGGTATGGTATTCTTACCTAAAATTGCAAACCAATACCAATATTGTAAAGACACTTTTGAAAAAGAGATATTGGCGCAAGGCTTAACCATCTTAGGATGGAGAGAGGTACCCGTAGATCCTTCTCAATTAGGTGAGATTGCTTTGGCTTCAGAGCCTTCAATAGAACAAGTCTTTATTGGCAAAACAGAAGATATTAGCGAAAATATCTTTAAAGCTAAATTATATGCTGCTCGAAAAATAACAGAGCACGCCATTAGCCAATCAAAGATTTCGCAAAGCTCATATTTCTATGTTCCTAGTTTATCGACTACGACCATTATATATAAAGGTATTATCATGCCAGAAGATATTGGTCCTTATTATACCGATTTACAGGAAAAGGATTTGGTAACCAGACTAGCTTTGGTACACCAACGTTTTTCTACCAACACCATGCCTACATGGGAATTGGCACAACCGTTCCGTTTTATGTGTCAGAATGGGGAAATAAACACCCTTCGTGGCAATGTTAGTAGAATGCGCGTGCGCGAAGAAATTATGAGAAGTGAGGTATTTGGCCCTCAAATAGATAAATTGTTCCCTATCATCTTACCAGGCAAGTCTGACTCGGCTTCCATGGATATGGTGGTTGAACTTTTAACACATACCGACCGTTCGCTACCTGAAATCATGATGATGATGATTCCCGAAGCTTGGGAAAAACACAAAACCATGAGCGCAGAGAAAAAGGCTTTCTATGAATACAACTGTTGTATCATGGAACCTTGGGATGGCCCTGCATCGGTACCATTTACCGATGGTGATTATATTGGCGCCCTATTGGACAGGAACGGTTTAAGACCATCGCGTTATACCTTGACAAAGAGTGGTAAACTAATCATGTCTTCGGAAGTTGGTGTTGTGGATATCGATCCTTCCGATATTGAAGAACATGGTAGATTGGAACCAGGAAAAATGTTCTTGGTAGATATGAACGCAGGCCGTATTGTTGATGATGAAGAAATCAAGAACAAAATCGTTTCAGAACGCCCTTATAAAGAATGGTTGGACAAAACTAGGTTGCATTTAAGGGATGTACCTTATACCAACGAAACCTGTCCTATTGAAACTATTGATATAAAAACAAGACAGCGTTTATTCAATTACACTTTCGAAGACATCCAGGAGATCATTACACCTATGGCCGTGAATGCCAAAGAAGCTCTTGGCTCGATGGGTACAGATACGCCTTTGGCTGTTTTATCGGATAGACCACAATTAATTTCCAACTACTTTAAACAATTGTTCGCCCAGGTTACCAACCCACCGTTGGATGGTATTCGCGAAGAAATTGTAACCGACATTAGTTTAAATCTCGGTAAAGACCGCAATATATTTAGTATTACCGAACGACAGTGTAGAAAACTACGCATACAAAACCCGGTAATTTCTAATGCCGATTTAGAAAAAATCAGGACCATTCAAATTGAAAGCTTCAAAGCCGAAACCATTCAAATGCTTTATCCTAAAGCACAAGGGTTAAACGGACTTGAAGATGCTTTAGAAGATATTGTTAAACAAGTTGAAAAAGCTCTGGAAAGAAAGACCAATATCATTATCCTTTCCGATAGAGGTGTAAACCAAGAGTTTGCTCCTATCCCTGCGCTTTTAGCTTGTTCTTACGTAAACCACCAATTAAACCGTTTACGTAAGCGTTCCTATTTCGATATTATTATCGAATCGGCCGAACCTCGCGAACCACACCACTTTGCCACTTTATTTGGTTATGGTGCCAGTGCCATTAACCCGTACATGGTTAACGAAATCATAAGAATGCAGGTTAAGGAAGGCTTTATAATTGGAATGGACGAGGATAAAGCGGTAGAAAACTTTAACAAAGCCATAGGTAAAGGCCTGTTAAAGATTATGAACAAAATAGGAATCTCTACACTACATTCCTACAGAGGTTCACAAATATTCGAAATTGTTGGTTTCAACTCACAATTCGTAGAAAAATATTTCCCATACACGGCATCCAGAATTGAAGGTATTGGCTTGTATGAGATCGAAAAAGAAATTAATGAGCGTTATAAATACGCTTATCCAGATAAATATATAGACAAACGTTTAGGCCTTAACATAGGGGGCGATTACCGCTGGAGACGTAATGGCGAACGCCATATGTTCAACCCAACTACAGTAGCCAAACTACAACAAGCGGTTAGATTGAATGACCAAGCGAGTTACGATACCTATGCCAAGGCGGTTAACGAACAGTCTGAAAATTTAATGACCATAAGAGGTCTGTTCGAGTTCGACAACTTAAACCCAATTCCTATTGAAGAGGTAGAGCCTTGGACAGCAATAGTGAAGCGTTTTAAAACAGGCGCCATGTCTTACGGGTCTATTTCCCGCGAAGCCCACGAAAACCTGGCCATAGCCATGAACCGTATTGGTGGTAAATCCAATTCTGGTGAAGGAGGGGAAGACAGAAAACGTTTCCATCCAGATGTTAATGGCGATAGCCGTAACTCTGCAATCAAGCAGGTGGCTTCGGGACGTTTTGGTGTAACATCACATTACCTTACCAATGCCAGGGAAATTCAAATTAAAATGGCCCAGGGTGCTAAGCCAGGGGAAGGTGGACAGCTACCAGGTGAAAAAGTATTGCCTTGGATTGCTGCTGCACGTAACTCAACGCCTTTTGTAGGGTTGATTTCACCACCACCGCATCACGATATTTATTCTATTGAAGATTTAGCGCAATTGATTTACGATTTGAAGAATGCCAATCGGGACGCTAGAATCAACGTGAAATTAGTATCAGAAGTAGGTGTAGGTACCATTGCTGCCGGTGTAGCCAAAGCAAAAGCCGATGTTGTACTTATTTCTGGTTACGATGGAGGTACCGGTGCATCACCTCTAACTTCATTAAAACATGCTGGCTTACCATGGGAACTTGGTTTATCGGAAGCACAACAAACCCTTGTATTAAACAAACTAAGAAGTAGAATTGTTGTAGAATGTGACGGCCAGTTAAAAACAGGTCGCGATGTTGCTATAGCCGCCCTTCTTGGTGCCGAAGAATTCGGATTCGCTACAGCTCCGTTAGTAGCTTCAGGTTGTATTATGATGCGTAAATGCCATCTAAATACCTGCCCGGTTGGTGTAGCCACACAAGACAAGGAATTGCGTAAAAACTTTAAAGGCACGCCAGAACACGTTATTAATTTCTTCTACTATATAGCCGAGGAATTAAGAGGTATTATGGCGCAACTAGGCTTTAGAACCTTAGACGAAATGGTAGGGCAAACACATAAAATAAATGCCAATAAGGCCATTAAACACTATAAGGCTAAAGGTTTGGATTTATCGAATATCTTACACAGACCTGCCGAATATAACCAATTGCCTATAAGAAATACAGAACAACAAGACCATAATTTAAATGAGGTTATGGACTTTGAAATATTAAAAGACTCACATAGAGCTATATACAGAAAAGAGGAAACCACATTAGCTTACAAAATTAAAAACACCGACCGTACTGTAGGTGCCATAGTAAGTAATGAAATCTCTAAAATATATGGCCATTTAGGACTGCCTGAAGATACCTTGAATGTTAATTTCACAGGTTCAGCCGGACAGAGTTTTGGAGCCTTTGGAGCTCATGGTTTATCCTTTAAACTAGAAGGTAATACTAACGACTATCTTGGAAAAGGATTATCTGGAGCTAAGATTATCGTTAAAAAACCAACCGAAGCAACTTTTGTTGCCGATAAAAATATTATTGTAGGTAATGTATGTTTATTTGGTGCTGTTGAAGGTCAGGCCTATATTAACGGTATAGCAGGTGAACGCTTTGCTGTTCGTAACTCGGGAGCCACTGCGGTTGTTGAAGGTGTAGGCGACCATTGTTGCGAATACATGACAGGAGGAAAAGTGGTCGTACTAGGTAAAACTGGAAGAAACTTTGCCGCTGGTATGAGTGGTGGTTATGCATACGTCCTAAATGAAAGCGGTCAATTTACAAAAGGCCTTTGCAATGAAGAGACGATTGACTTCGATCCAATTAATGAGGCAGATGAAGCCGAATTGAAAAGCCTTATAGCAAAGCATGTGGCCCATACAAACAGTGACAAAGGAGCCACCATCCTTGCTAACTGGGAAGACTATTTACCACAATTCGTTAAGGTAATGCCTAAAGAATACAAAGTCGCTTTAAAGCGCATCGAGACAGAAGAACCAATGGTGGAAGAACTAACAATAGCATAGTGTCATGGGAAAAGTAACAGGATTTAAAGAATTTGAAAGACAAGATGAGCAATACGCCCCTGTAAAGGATCGTGTAAAGCATTATAAAGAATTTACAGTTGCATTAAGCGAGCCAGAATTAACCAAACAAGGGTCGCGCTGTATGGACTGCGGTATTCCCTTTTGCCATAGTGGCTGCCCATTAGGAAATTTAATTCCAGACTTTAACCATATGGTGCATCAGGGAGAATGGCAAAAAGCTTCATGGCTACTGCATTCTACCAATAATTTCCCAGAATTTACGGGACGCTTATGCCCTGCACCATGCGAAAAATCATGTGTCTTAGGCATTATTGAAGACCCGGTGTCTATTGAGAATATAGAAAAGATGATTGTTGAGCGCGCCTTTAAAGAAGGTTGGATCAAGCCACAACCTCCAAAAACAAGAACAGGAAAAACCATTGCCGTTGTAGGTTCTGGCCCTGCTGGTTTGGCTGCTGCCCAACAATTAAACAGGGCAGGTCATACGGTAACCGTTTTTGAACGTGACGATGAAATTGGTGGCCTATTGCGTTATGGGATTCCTAATTTTAAACTAGAAAAAGAAATTATAGACAGACGTATTGACATTTTAAAAGCTGAAGGCATTACCTTTAAAACCAATGTTAACGTTGGCGTTAATTACGATGTTGAAGAATTAAAGGCTTTTGATGCCACAGTACTTTGTGGTGGTGCAACCGAAAGACGTAGCTTACCAACACCTGGTATTGATGCCGATGGCGTAGTACAGGCTATGGACTTTTTAACCCAACAAACCAAAGTATTGTTTGGTAAGGAAGTAAAAGATCAAGTATTGGCTACCGGAAAGGATGTTATTGTTATAGGTGGTGGTGACACAGGATCTGACTGTATTGGAACCTCTAACCGCCAAGGAGCTAAATCGGTTACCAATTTCGAGATTATGCCTAAACCGCCAGGACACCGTTCGCCAACAACGCCATGGCCATTTTGGCCCCTTCAGTTAAAAACCTCATCATCTCACGAAGAAGGTGTAGAACGTAACTGGCTAATTAACACCAAAGAGTTTATTACCGATAAAAACGGAAAGCTTACTGCATTAAAAACGGTAAATGTTGAATGGAAAATGGTTCCTGGAGAGCGTCCTCAGTTAATAGAAATTGAAGGCACCGAAAAAACATGGCCTTGCGATTTAGCCTTATTAGCTTTAGGATTTACAGGACCCGAAAGTACGCTTGCAGATAAACTAGGTATTGAAAAGGATGCCCGATCTAACTATAAAGCAGAGTATGGCAAATACCAAACCAATATCCCTAACATCTTTACTGCTGGTGATATGCGTCGTGGACAATCATTAATTGTTTGGGCCATTTCAGAAGGCCGTGAAGCCGCTAGACAAGTTGATATTTTCCTTATGGGCAAATCAGACTTAACCACCAAAGATGCTAGTGGTGATTTGGTGGCTTTATAAAAAGTTAAAACCCACTATGTTTTAGCTCGAACCTTGTTTAAGGGTTCAGGATGTCACTTCGAGTGAAATTCTGGAAGAATTTTGTGTCGAGAAGCCTGTATAGTCGAAAGTTCAATTGTTCTCGATACGTCTCGCCTTTGGCGGACACTCGAACTGACATTCTTAAAATCATTTTAACCTAAAAGTACAATGGGTAACTAAAATATATTAGTGCCTTACATAAGGAGACTTGAAAGTCGACAGAAGACTCTTTTATTTAAAGGTTTTTCGCTTCATTTAATTCGTTCTGAATGGCATTTATCAATTTTAAACATCCTTTAACAGTTTCAAAAAAGAGATATATTATATTTGCATCTCAAATATCAATATGAACAAAAACGCAATAGTAACATTTTTTATGGTAATTTTTATGGGCTTCATTACAGCGCCATCAATCATTACTATACTTGATGATTCTATTGATATTTCTGTTTTCTATTCTTTAGCAGAAGAAGAGGAAAAAGGTGGAGAAAAAATACTTTTTTTCGCCGCTAATGCAATTGAATCTGATTTTAACTTAATTGAATCAGAAAACAATTTAGAATATTTCTTTAAAAAATACACCAAACCCCATTTAAATCTTATTTCTCCTCCACCAGATTTAAGTTAATTTTTTTGTTTTTTTTATTTAGGTACGGTCTGTTTTTCTTAAAAAAACAGGTTGTTCCAGCTATCTTATTATTCAATTAAATTAACTTAATTTTTTATGTTTAAAACTATAAAAAACGACTTACCAGCGAGTATAGTTGTATTCTTTGTTGCTTTACCTTTATGTCTAGGTATTGCTTTAGCTAGTGGTGCGCCACTTTTTTCAGGATTAATTGCAGGAATTATTGGAGGTGTTGTAGTTGGGGCCCTTAGTGGTTCTAAAATTGGTGTTAGTGGTCCAGCAGCCGGATTGGCGGCCATTGTTCTAGCAGCCATAGGTACTTTAGGTGGTTATGAGAATTTTTTAGTGGCCGTAGTGTTGGGAGGTATCATTCAAATATTATTTGGAATTTTAAAAGCGGGGGTCATTGGTTATTACTTTCCATCTTCGGTTATTAAAGGGATGCTTACAGGTATTGGTATCATTATCATTTTAAAACAAATACCCCATTTTTTTGGCTATGATGCAGAACCAGAAGGTGCCGACAGTTTTTTTAGTTCCTCTAGCGAAAACACCTTTACATCCATACTAAATATAACCGACAACATTACCCTAGGTTCAATGATTGTTGGTATTATTGCCCTGGCCATTTTAATTCTTTGGGATAAAGTACTAACCAAGAAAGCAAAAATCTTTCAATTAGTTCAAGGGCCATTAGTAGCCGTTGTGGTTGGTATTATATTCTTTTCGTTAACAAAATCAAACGATGCTCTTTCCATAGCACAGTCACACTTGGTAAGTGTACCTGTTCCAGAGGATACCAGCTCCTTTTTGGCTCAATTTAGCTTCCCTAACTTTAGTGTAATCTTTAACCCAGATGTATGGATTGTAGCCTTTACCATTGCTTTAGTAGCTAGTTTGGAAACCTTATTATGTGTTGAAGCCACCGATAGATTGGATCCACATAAAAATGTAACCCCTACTAACAGGGAGTTATTAGCCCAAGGAACAGGTAATATATTGTCAGGATTAATTGGAGGCTTACCCATTACACAAGTTATTGTTAGGAGTTCTGCCAATATTCAATCGGGCGGCGTTTCAAAATTGTCTGCTATAATTCATGGTATCTTATTGCTAATCTCGGTAATATTAATTCCAAGATTGTTAAATATGATCCCGCTGTCTGTACTGGCTGCCATTTTGTTAATTGTTGGCTATAAACTAGCTAAACCAAAGCTTTTCAAACAGATGTACGATTTAGGATGGAAACAATCCATACCCTTTACCGTAACCGTTTTAGGTATTATATTCATTGACTTGCTTTGGGGTATTGGACTTGGGTTGGCAGTAGGTATAGTTGTTATCTTATTGAAGAGCTACCAAAATTCCCATTTTCTTCATATTGAAGATAAAAGCAACGGAAAGCACAAAATAAAAATGACCCTTGCCGAAGAAGTGACCTTTTTTAACAAAGGTGCCATTTTAAAAGAACTGGATAGTTTACCAAAAGACACGTATTTGGAATTAAACTTAATAAAAACCAGATATTTAGACAACGACATAATAGAAATATTGGAAGACTTTGCATTTAAAGCTAAAGAGAGAAATATAGATATTAAGCTTGTTTCAAAACGTGGTGTTGTCGAAAATCCCCCAAGTTTTATACAGTTCTTTAACGAAAGACCTAAATCTAGTTTAAGTTTAAATTAAAGATCATGGCAAACAAAACATATAAAATAGTAGTACTTACAGAGTTAAAAGACACTATTAGCGCTACTTTAAATAGTTCGGTTAGTTTAGCTAAGCTTATTAATGCTGAAATAAATTTACTTTGCTTAGAAAATCCCACCGACGTCGTAAAAAAAGACAATCAGCTGTCTGCAATGCGCGAAATTAATGGGAAATACACTGTAGTGAATAAAACGCTTAAAACCCTAACCCAAGCGGTTGCAAAAGATTTTTGTGTCCCTATAAATTATTCATTTGTTGTAGGTCAGATAAAGGATGAAATAAAAAAATATATTAAAGAACAACAACCTGATATTATTGTAATAGGCAAAAGAAAGTCTAAGCTATTAAAAATGGCAGGCGGGAACTTAACTAAGTATATTTTAAAGTATCATCCAGGCACTATTTTAATTACTGATGAAAGCAATACCATTACCCCTAATAAAATATTAAATTTAGGGGTTCTTAACGGCAATAACCAAATGGCTGATATAGATTTATTAAAGCCATTAATATCACAAACCCAAAAGCCGATTAAATCATTTAAAATAGTGGATGACCTTAATGCAACAACGGATGACCGTTTAGCGATTGATACTGAAACCGTAGAGTTTGTATTTGGTCAAAACAACAATGCAATAGCAACCCTTTCAAATTATTTAGAAAAGAGTAATGTCAACCTATTGTATATTGATAGAACTAAAAGTAAATCTAATGGCGATAACATGCTGAAAAAAGATCTTAATACCATGATAAATGAACTCAATGTATCACTTCTTCTTTCAGCAGAAAACCATACAAGTTTAGCCTAAATTAAAAATAATAACATTAAAAACATACATTATGAAAGCACATACAAAAGAAACACAAGCCACAATGACCCCAAATAAAGCATTAACTTTTTTAAAAGAAGGTAATGTACGATTTCAAAATAACCTAAAAGCCAATAGAAATCTATTAGAACAAGTAAACGATACCAGCGAAGGCCAGTTTCCTTTTGCTACTATTTTAAGCTGTATAGATTCGCGCGTATCGGCAGAGTTGGTATTCGACCAAGGTTTGGGCGATATATTCAGCGTACGTATAGCTGGTAATTTTGTAAATGAAGACATTTTAGGCAGCATGGAGTTTGCCTGCAAATTAGCAGGAACTAAGCTAATCGTAGTATTAGGACATACCAGTTGTGGTGCTGTTAAAGGGGCCTGCGACCATGCCGAAATGGGTAATTTAACCAAACTTATTGAAAAGATTACGCCTGCTGTTAATGCCGTAGAAGAACCTAAAGACGAAAACCTTAGAAACTCTTCAAATTTGGAGTTTGTTGACAATGTATCTGAAAAAAATGTACAGCTCACAATACAAAGAATCCACGAGGAAAGCCCAATCCTATCTGAAATGGAAAAGAACGGGGAAATTAAGATTATTGGAGCGATGTATGACATTAAAACGGGTGCTGTAAACTTTTACGAATAACAAGTACGCTATGATATTTATGAAAAAGAAAATAGCGGTAATGGCATTGACTTTTATGTTAATGCCATTACTTAATATCCATGGTCAGGACAGCGATCTTGGAAATTGGTTAATCTATATTGGAAACAAAAAACTAAACAATAAATGGAACATTCATAACGAAGTACAATACAGAAATTACAATGCCATTGGTGATTTAGAGCAATTGTTATTACGTACTGGTTTAGGATATAGTTTTAACAACAACAAAAACAATGTATTATTAGGCTATGGCTATATCCTTTCTGAAAATTATATAAATGAAGACGATAAAGTTTCCATAAATGAGCACAGGATATTTCAACAATTCATTGCTAAACAAGCTATAGGGAAGGTAAAATTAAATCACCGTTACCGATTTGAACAACGCTTTGTTGAAAGTGATTTTAAATTGCGTTTTCGGTATTTTTTGGGCATAAATGTGCCTTTACAATATAAGGAATCTGGTAAAAACCCACTTTATTTATCGGCATACAACGAAATTTTCCTAAACTCAGAGTCTTCGGTTTTCGACAGAAACCGCTTGTACGGAGGTTTAGGGTATAAGTTTTCAGATGCTGTGAAAATAGAACTAGGTTATATGAACCAGTTTTTTGAGAACTCTGGAAGGGACCAAATAAACATCATCACTTTTGTGAATTTCTAATACCAGTACGACATTATAGGAATAAAACACCTTTAATTCTTCTGGTATTAGCTTTTCATTGTACTGTTTATTTGTTTAAAAAAATTAAATTAGTAAAAATAAAAATACTAACACTATGAAGAATTTGTTTTCAAACATTAAAGGTGATGCTTTTGGAGGCATTACAGCAGGTATTGTTGCACTGCCTTTAGCTTTAGCTTTTGGGGTATCATCTGGTTTAGGACCAACCGCAGGTCTATACGGCGCCATTTTCATTAGCTTTTTCGCAGCTCTATTTGGTGGCACCAATACACAAATATCGGGCCCTACAGCACCTATGACAGCTGTAAGTATGGTGGTGGTCGCTACTATAATAGCTGTTAACGATGGTGATGTTAACAAAGCTTTACCTATAATTCTTACCGTGTTTTTATTGGCAGGCTTAATGCAAGTAGGTCTTGGTATATTAGGCCTTGGGAAATATATACGATACATACCTTACCCCGTAGTTTCTGGTTTTATGACAGCTATTGGAGTTATTATATTGCTCACCCAAATTTTGCCGTCTATTGGGTATTACCCTAAAGAAGATGTGGAGTTTGTGAAATCCTTTAAAATTCAAGCTGAAGATATTATCCTAAAAAACATCATTGAGGCTGAAGCCAAAGAAGGCATTTTAGTTTTAGAGGATTTTAAGGAAACCATAAAAAGAGCTAATGAAATTACTGAAGCGGAAATCTTAAATGAAGCTGCAACAATAGCTAAAAATGAAGGAAAAAACACCTTAGGGGTCATTAAAATGCTACCGCGGGCACTGCAAAATATTAGTTGGCTAGAACTAATTCTGGCCTTAGGAACCATTTTTATTATTTATGGTTTTAAATATATTACCAAAGCGGTTCCCAGTACCTTGGTTGCCTTAATAGTTATGTCTGGTATTGCTGTTGGTTTTGGATTGGATTATAGACCCATTGAAGAAATCCCAAGTGGTTTTCCAATACCCAATTTAGAAATATTTACCGGTTTTAGCTTAACCAGTGTTACGCCATATGTGTTTACGGCATTAACATTAGCGTTGTTAGGTGCTATTGATTCATTATTAACCAGTGTGGTAGCCGATAACATGACCAAAACCAAGCATAAACCTAATAAAGAATTGGTTGGTCAAGGTATTGGCAATAGTATAGCTGCTGTTTTTGGCGGACTTCCTGGTGCAGGTGCAACCATTAGAACCGTTGTAAATATAACCTCTGGAGGAAAAACTAAACTCTCTGGTATGATAGCCGGTATTATGTTACTTGTTATTTTATTGGGTTTAGGCCCAATAGCCTCTAAAATTCCCGCCGCTGTTTTAGCAGGAATATTAATTACCGTTGGCATTGGAGTTATGGATTATAAAGGCCTAAAAGCCATACCTAGTTTGCCAAGGGATATAAGTTTTGGCCCTTTAAAGTTAAGTTCAGAAGTTCTTATCATGGTTACTGTCTTATTGCTTTCAACATTTTGGAATTTAGTTTATGCTGTTGGTATAGGACTGGTTATTGCCTCCTTAATGTTTATGAAAAAGATAGGCGACTTAACTGCCGAACGCTCTGATGTAAAACCGCTCTTAAAAGAAAAAGCTTGGGACGATGAGGCCAATTTCCCCGAAAACTTAAAAGAGGAAGTGTTTATAAAACATATTAAAGGCCCTTTGTTTTTTGGGTCGACCAGTGATTTTCAACAACTGGCCAAACAAATCCCCAGTACCGCCAAAGTGGTGGTTATAAGGATGGGGAGAATGCAATATATGGATCAATCTGGTTTATACGCTATGGAAGATGTACTGGTAGATTTAGAAAAATCTGGCATTACTGTATTATTGGTTAATGTGCTTAATCAACCAAGATATATGATGGAGCGCATTGACATTATTCCAGACTTAATAGCTAAAGAACATATTTTCTCCAGTTTTAAGAGCTGTACCAGTTGGATAAAAGCGAATATAAAAGAAGTTTAAAAAGTTAAAGTGTCATGCTATACCTGTATGGGATGACACTTTTTAATTCTGTTATTCATCCCCTCGCATAAAGGCTTCGGCTTTTTCAACCATATGCTTACTACCACAAATAAAGGGCACACGTTGGTGGAGCTCTGTAGGTTCAATATCCAAAATACGGGTAAATCCATCACTGGCTTTACCATTAGCTTGTTCTGCTAGAAATGCCATAGGGTTACACTCGTAAAGCAAACGTAATTTCCCGTTTGGGTTTTTGGAGCTTTGTGGATAGAGATAAATGCCACCTTTAATCATATTCCTATGAAAATCGGACACCAAAGATCCTATATAGCGTGAGGTATAGGGCCTATCGCCTTCCTCTTTTTGACAATACTTAATGTAATTTTTTATTCCCTGCGGAAAATGAACATAGTTCCCTTCATTAACAGAATAAATATTGCCGTCTACAGGAAACTGCATATTGGGGTGCGATAAGTAAAACGTCCCTATAGCGGGATTAAGCGTAAAACCATTAACCCCTTCACCAGTAGTATATACCAGCATGGTAGACGTTCCATAAACCACATAACCTGCCGCCACCTGTTTATGCCCTTCCTGGAGAAAATCTTTAAGGCTAACAGGTGTTCCTATTGGTGTAATACGCCTGTATATTGAAAAAATGGTCCCTACCGAAACATTAACATCTATATTCGATGACCCATCCAACGGATCAATTAAAACCACATATTTGTTCTGATGGTTTTCGTCTTGGCTGTTAATGCTAATAAAATCGTCTTCCTCTTCGCTTGCAATACCGCAAACAATATTCCGCTTGGTTAGGGTTTGTATAAACTTTTCATTGGCATAAACATCTAACTTCTGCTGGTTCTCCCCTTGTATATTCGTATCACCAACATCACCTATAATATCTACCAAACCTGCTTTATTCACCTCATGATTCACCACTTTAGCTGCTAGTCGAATGGAATTAAGCAAACTGGACAGTTCTCCAGACGAGTACTTAAAAGCCGCTTGGTTTTCAATAATAAATTCTCCTAGAGTTTGTTTTTTGTAGGTCATGTATAGCCGTTTTATGGTGCAAATATCCAATAAATTTTATCTAACTACAACGTTTTCGTAAATTAATAATAGTCCAAAATAATTAACTTTAAGTTATATTTCCACTGTAAAAATCAAAACATTGTATGCACTTAAAAAAACAAAAATTTAATTCACATTGGTTACCACTTTGTTAGTATCTGATTTTTTTCATTTATCTTAGGTAAGTCTTCAAATAAAAAAAATCACATACTTTTGAATTTATTTAAAAACTATGAATTACACAATAAGAGAAGCCACAAAACATGACATGCCAGCAGCACTTGAACTGATAAAAGAACTGGCTGTTTTTGAAAAAGAACCCGATGCCGTAGAGGTTACTGTAGAAGATTTACAACGCGATGGTTTTGGCACGCAACCAGCATTCCACTGCTTTGTTGCCGAAGTAAATTCGAAAATTGAAGGCATCGCTTTAATTTATAACCGTTACTCCACTTGGAAGGGTAAAGCCATCCATTTGGAAGACTTAATAGTAAGCCAAGCCATGCGAGGAAGTGGTATAGGCACTGCGCTTTTGGATGAAGTTATAAAATATGCCCATAACTTAGGTGTAAAACGTGTGAATTGGGAAGTATTGGACTGGAACGAACCTGCAATTACGTTTTATGAAAATAAAGGTGCCAACGTAATGCGCGAATGGGATGTGGTACACTTAAATGAAGCTGGGATTAAAAGATATATTGATAATATTGATAATTAAGAATTAAGTTATTGGGTTATTAAGTAGTCGCAATTTGGTTGAATTAATTAAGCCAACATCATTTTAAGAAGTTTTATCTTTCGGCAAGCTTCAATCAAAAACCCATTTGTGAATTCGTGGCAACAATACAACTCTAATAACTCATAACCATTAACTCAAAATGCAAATATTTAAATTTGGTGGAGCATCGGTAAAGGATGCCAATGGCGTAAAAAATCTAGCCATTGTATTGCAAACCATAGGTTACGACAATACTCTAGTGGTAGTTTCAGCAATGGGAAAAACCACCAATGCGCTAGAGGTAGTTATTAAAAATTATTTTAACAATAAGTCCGAATTACAAAGTGCGCTACAAGAAGTGAAAAAATATCACAACGAGATTCTTTTGGAGTTGTTCGATGATGAAAACCACTCAGCATTTAAAAAAGTAAGTGCACTTTTTAACGAATTAAACTCGTTCTTAAGCATCAATAAATCTCCAGATTACAACTTTGTTTACGATCAGGTTATTGGTTATGGTGAGTTACTTTCTACCACCATAATTAGCGAATACCTAAACCATATCGGGTTAAAAAATAATTGGATAGATGTTAGGTCATTTATAAAAACCGACACCTATTACCGCCGTGCCAATGTAAACTGGGAAGCCTCCCAAGGTTTAATCGCATCAAACTTTAATAAGGGTACCTTAAACATTACGCAGGGATTTTTAGGTAGCGATGCCAATAACTTTACTACCAGCTTGGGCAGGGAGGGAAGTGACTATACCGCTGCTATTTTTGCCTATTGCCTAAATGCCAAAAGTGTCACCATTTGGAAAGACGTTCCTGGAGTGTTAAATGCCGACCCCCGTTATTTTGAAAATGCCAAACTGCTTCATAAAATATCGTATCGCGAAGCCATTGAGTTGGCTTTTTACGGTGCTTCGGTAATACACCCAAAAACCTTGCAACCATTACAGCGCAAGGAAATCCCCTTACATGTTAAATCGTTTTTAAACCCCGAAGCCAAAGGCACAAAAATTAGCAAAGAGGTGGTTTTAGACCCCATGACACCTTGCTTTATTGTTAAAAAAAATCAAGTACTCATTAGCTTATCCTCTTTAGACTTTTCCTATATTGTTGAAGAGAATATTAGTCATATTTTTAACCTACTGCACCTATATAAAATGAAAGTGGACGTAATTCAAAATTCGGCAATTAGTTTTTCGGTGTGCGTTGACAATATTTACAATAACCTTGAAGAATTATTGTTGCATTTAAAAGCAAAATTTAAAGTAACTTGTCACGAAAATGTGTCTTTATACACGATTAGGCATTATAATGATAAGGCTATTGCTCAAATTGAAACCGACAAAATGGTGTTATTAAAACAATTAACACAAGAAACCGTTCAAGTAGTTACAAAATAGTTTTTTTAGTACATTTACGCCCATGACCAAACCACAACATTCTGGATTAGTATCAGCTAAAGAAGTTGCCAAAGCTATCCAAATGGATAAATATGGTGTTATAGGAACTTTCATAGGATGGATATTAATGAAAGTCCTTAAAATATCTACTCTCAATAAAATTTACCGAAGCAATAAACACCTTAAAGACCTAGACTTTTTAAATGGTATTCTAGACGATTTTCAGATAAAATTTGAAATCCCCGAAGAAGATTTAAAGCGCCTCCCCAAAGAAGGAGCCTATATTACGGTTTCCAATCATCCATTAGGCGGAATTGACGGTATTTTACTTTTAAAATTGATGCTGGAACAGCGTAAGGATTTTAAAATAATTGCCAATTTTTTACTGCACCGTATAGCCCCGCTTAAGCCCTATATTATGCCCGTAAATCCTTTTGAGGACCGAAAGGAAATTAAATCGAGTGTATCTGGTTTTAAAAATTCCATTCTGCATTTAAGGGAAGGGCATCCGCTTGGCATATTCCCAGCTGGCGAAGTATCGACCTATAGAGACGGTAAGCTTGTAGTTGACAAGCCTTGGGAAGAAGCGGCCATGAAACTCATTAAAAAAGCCGAGGTACCCATCGTACCTATTTATTTTCATGCTAAGAACAGTAAACTGTTTTATAAGCTATCTAAAATTAGCGATACCTTTAGAACCGCTAAACTACCTTCGGAACTATTAACCCAAAAGCGACGGGTTATAAAGGTTAGAATAGGGAAACCTATTGCTGTAAACGACCAAAAAGAATATGAAGGCCTTGAGGAGTTCTCTAATTTTATACGTAAAAAAACCTATATGTTATCCAATGCTTTTGAGGATAAGTCAAAAATATTGGAAAACATTTCATCATCATTAAAAGCACCTAAGCTCCCAAAGAATATAATTACCCCTGTTGATGGTGACTCCATGAGCAATGAGGTTGAAGCGCTTCGTGAAAACGATAACCGCTTGCTTATAAGTAAAAATTATGAGGTGTTTTTGGCCCAGCCCGAACACATTCCAAACATCTTAAGGGAAATTGGGCGCCTAAGGGAAATAACCTTTCGGGAAGTGGGTGAAGGGACAAACGAAGCCATAGATTTAGATAATTTCGATAGGTATTACCACCACATGTTTTTATGGGATAACGAACAACAAGTTATAGTTGGTGCCTATCGTATGGGATTGGGCTCCCAAATTTTTGACCGTTATGGCATTAATGGGTTTTACCTACAGGACCTATTTCGCTTTGAACCCGAACTCTACAAAATGATGAGCCAGTCCATAGAAATGGGACGTGCCTTCATTATTAAAAAATACCAACAACGCCCTATGCCTTTATTTTTACTTTGGAAGGGCATCGTGCATACCACATTACGTTATCCAGAGCATAAGTACTTAATTGGTGGTGTAAGTATTAGTAATCAGTTTTCCAACTTCTCGAAATCGTTGATGATAGAGTTTATGAAATCGCATTACTACGACCCTTATATTGCACAATACGTACACCCTAAAAAGGAGTTTAAGGTAAAACTTAAGGATGCCGATAAAGACTTTGTATTTGATGAAACCGAAGCCGATTTAAACAAATTCGATAAGATTATCGACGAGGTAGAACCAGGAGCCTTACGCTTACCCGTTCTGCTAAAAAAATACATCAAACAGAATGCTAAATTAGTGGCCTTTAATGTTGACCCCTTATTTAATAATGCCGTTGATGGTTTAATGTACATTAAAATTGCCGATCTGCCCGAAAGTACCGTTCGCCCCGTTATGGAAGAATTTCAAGCCGAACTGGAGCGTAAACTGGAAAATAATGGGAGTTAGGCTTAACCGTTATTTATTTGCAACACTTCAATTTAATTCTTGCTATTTAGCAAGCTGTTAACAGCTATTTAAAAGCCTTAACAAACAACAAAGCCACCTAAAAAGTAATGAATCCTTTATCTCAAAAATTCATTATAACACTTTTTAGGTGACTGAAAAAAACTAACTCAAAAAATTAAAAAACTACTATATTTTTATGTTGTACAAACAACTTTATATTATTCCTATTTTATACTCGGCACTTCAAGCTTAGCAAAATCAATATTTGGAGCCACGCCATTGGCTTCTCTTATAAACTCAGAATCAATTTTAGTGGTTTCATTAAAAAAGCCACAGTTCTTCATATAAAATGCATTTCCATTTACACCTCCCGCGTAATCCATTCTAGATTCTTTCCGCGCTGTAGCATCGGCTGTAAACTTAGCCTCCGTTAGCTCTGTCCATTGACCATCGGTTGTATATACCCATTGGTTTAGATAGTTCGCTTGTCTTGAAATATGTCCCGTATCGGTTCTAAAGTTTTCCAAGAACGAATAGAAATGTTGTAAGTATCTGGACGTTTTTGGCCTTCTAAAACTCGCTATTAAGTGCCATGTATTATCTTCGGGCGTAAAGAAATAGGCCGTATAATCTGTTTCATTATTCTTGGTTGGTTCGCCTTTTAATAAAAACTTATAGGTATTTCCAGCCTTCCAGTTAAACACCTTATAGCTCTGCCCTCCAGAGCCTTCATTACCAAACTCGCCAGTAGTAACACCTTCACCTTTTCCTAAGAGTCTTATTTTATATTCATCTGGAATATCTTTAGGATTTTGCGTCACGTAAGGACTCCATACCGAGAACAGGATACGACGTTCATTTTCAGAATTCACCTGAATTCCAAAATAACCATCCTTAAATCCATTGGCCATATAGTAAGACCCCAGAACGTCTTCTCCCTCGGGCACATTTATCTCGTTATAATACCATAGCACCTCTTTATCTTCTGGTGTATTGTACCTTAAATGAACAGATGGTCCACGTCGCCCAAAATAAAAGTCTTCATTAACATAATACGGTTTACTCTTAACAGCTTCACCATTCAACACTATGTCTGTAATATCTGCAAAGGTTTCTCCAGTTTTAGTTAGACCTTGTATTTCTACATAATTATAACCTTCAGAAACAATAAAACCTCCAACGTTTACATAAGTAAAGGCTTTGTTGTCTATATCAACAGTTTTGCTGACATCTCCAATAGAGACTTTAATTGTTGAAGGCCCCTCGTTGGTTTTAGCACGTAAAGCAATACTTAGCTTTCCAGAAGAAGTCGTTTTAAAGTAGGTGCGTATAACACTATTTAAGTTTTTCCAATTGTGGATGCCCTCTTTTCCTATTACAGATGCATTGTCATCCAATCGATTCACCACCCAGCTATTTCCCGCCGTTGGAATGTGTACCTGCGTACTATCAATACTTTCCTTAGTTACTATATTTTGTACTGTAGTCGATTTGGCATTAGAAAGACAGCCCATCAAACTTGTTATAACAACAAAGCAACCAACTATAATATTGATTTTTCTTAAATGCATTAATTTACTTTTACTAGGCATTTACATTATTATTTTCGTCCTTAAACAATCTAGAATTAGATACAACTAAAAACTGTCCTTCATCCAGTTATAGGGTTTGCGCTTTATCCAAGTGCCTCTAGTAAAATCTGGAAAGTCCTGTGGCTCACCATTGTTCTCGATTGAGGCTTCAGACAGTGGCGTAATGGCGCTCCATGCCGCTGCATCGTAGGCATCCAATGGCGGTGCAATATTCTGTTTGGCAGACTCTACAAAAGCATTCATCACGAAGAAGTCCATACCACCGTGCCCGGCACCTGTGGCCAGCTCGCCATACTTTTTCCATAACGGGTGGTCGTACTTCTCTAACCATTCTTTGGAATCGTCCCAACGGTGTGGTTTCGATTGCCCTTCTATATAAATCCTATCACCATCCTTTTCCCATAAGCCATTTGTACCCTGTACCCTAAAACCTAATGAATAAGGTCTTGGCAGTGATACATCGTGGGTAACGATAATGGTCTCTCCATTGGCCGTTTCAATGGTGGAGGTTATCACATCCCCCATTTTAAAGTTAACCTTGGCATTGGGGTGATCCTTACCACCATGATCTACAATATAATTGTGCAGCCCCCTGCTCTTAGTGGCATGGGAGGTTAGCGATACAAATCGGTTGCCCTTGTTGATGTCGCACATCGCTGCAATTGGTCCCACACCATGCGTAGGGTATACATCGGCATTTCGTAATACGGAATGTTGGGTCCGCCATACAGATTCAGAAATACCTTTATCCCCGAACTCCACACCTTTACCGTAAGCCGTTTTACCATCGTTGAGCATCACGAAACGTAAGTCGTGCTGGTAGCCACATCTAAAATGTACCAGTTCTCCAAATACATTTTGCTTGACCATGTTAAGTACGGCCAATACATCGCGACGGTAGTTCACATTCTCCAGTATCATCATATGCGTACCAGTTTGCTCGTGCGTGTTTACCAGGTCCCAGCACTCCTCCAAGGTATTTGCAGCAGATACTTCCAGTCCGGCATATTTTCCTGCCAACATCGCGTCCTTGGCCATACGGGTATGCCATAACCATGGGGTCGCTATTATAACGGCATCGACATTTTTAAGCTCCAAAAGGTTTCTGTAGTCTAGCTCGTTGCTACCAAAAACCTCTGGTTTCTTATGGCCTGCCTTTTCTATTTTGTCCAGGGCTATACTGATTCTATTAGAGTCAATATCGCAGATGGCCGTAACCTCTATATCTTTTCTGTGCAGTGCATTGTTCAAATGGTTGGTCCCTCTTAGGCCAACACCTATAAAAGCCAACTTAAGTTTTTGATCATTGGAGCCCAACATGGATCCAAACGACAAGTTTGGAAGTAAAGCCGCTCCTGCTCCAGCAAGTGCTGTTGTCTTAACAAAATTTCGTCTTGAAGTCATAAGTGTTTTATGGTAAAATTGAATACTCTTTTAATTGATATCCCAAAGATGCTATTTGTATATTTATTTACATGGTGTTATTTTGCGCATAAAGGCGGACATTTTTAGCTTTTTCCAAGAGTTGCCGAAAACATCCACCTTTTTGATTAAATTGTTATCTCAATTTGTGGTAACAACCTGAATTACAAGATGTATTATTAATATCTTTATTGAGTACTTTAAATAGTACCTGAATAATACTATTTACTTTAGATATTAATTGTTTCCATGTGCTTTTTTAAGCAGTTTGATGGTTTAAGTATATAACTTATGAGCAAGTATAAATTTTATATGTTTTTGGCAGGTGTGTTACTTTTTGCATTAACAACTACCGGGCAAAACCATACAAACTTTAGTCATATTTCCCCAACGCTAAACAATCGTGAAATTAGAGTAACTAAAACTGTACAGGATATATCGGGAAATATATGGATGAAACATGGTGGAGGTCTGTTAATCTATGACGGGTATAGATATAAGGCTATAGGTAATTCCACTATTTTTCCCCAACGAGAACCTGGTGATTATATTAAAGATATCGCTCTAGACAACGCTAAGAACATTTGGTTGATTTCACAGCAAGGCTTATTGACAAAATACAATGCAAAAAGCAAACATTTTGAGGACCTTACTCCCCTACTAAAAGGAGCTACTATTAATGTTATAAAAGCAAAAAACAATACTATTTGGTTAGGTACTCAAGAGGGTACTGTATACCGTTATGCAAATGCTGTTATGGACAGTATAGTTAAAATTCCTAAAAATCGTTTTCCTGAAAATGCCATCAATGCTATTGAAGTAGGTCCGGATAACGAACTATTTTTAAGTATTGGATATGGAACAGGAACCATTCTTGACTATTCCACTAAACTAAAACGACTGGAAGTATTAGATGCTCCCTTTAAAGGGTACCCCGGAGGTTTGACCTTGGCCACAGACAAACTGGGTAAACTTTGGATTGGAACCGAAAACAATGGGCTATTTGTTTATGATATAGCAAAAAGGCAATTTATACAAGACACTTTTTTTAAAGGAAACTTATTCAATATAAGAAAGGAATTATTTTATGTCTTATATAATGATAGTAATGGATATGTATGGGGAGGCACAGACGGCGGGGGTTTATATAGAATAGACACGATTAGCGGTGAAGTTTCATTATTTACAAAGCAAAATGCAAACGAATCTTCATTAAGTACAAATACGGTTATAGATATTCATGAAGATGCCCATAAGAACTTATGGGTAATAACCAATTATGGTAAAGTAAATATTTTGCCCAATGCCAATAATAGTATTCACTATCATGAAGGCTCCCAAACCAATTCCCCGTTGCGCATACTTAGTATGTACAAAACCTCCAAAGGTGTATTATGGGTTGGAACCGATGGTGAAGGCATCACAAAAATCACCTTCAATAAAGACGGAAGCACAGAGGAAAAACAATACCTAACCGACACTTTTTTAAATAAAGGGCTTTACATTCAATCTATAACAGAAGACGATAATTCTAATTTATGGTTGGGAACTTATAAAAATGGCTTATGGGTTTGTAATACAGAAAACGATAGTTTTAAAAAAGTAGAGGTATCCAATTCAAAAAAATTAAAAGCCTCAGATGTTAGAACGGTTTACAAAGATTCTAAAGGACGCATTTGGGTTGGGTCTGATGTTTCTATAAATGTATATACCAAAGACCAAAGGGTTTTAGGTTCGTTTGAATATAACGCGTACGGACTAAAAGGAAGTATTGTTGAATCTATTATTGAAGACCAAAACGGGACTGTCTGGTTAGGCCTATATGAAGGTGGTTTATTCCAGTTTCTTGAAAATAAAGACAACTTCAGGGCCTCATCTTTTGTAAATCGTACTTCTCCAGACAGTGCAACAGGAATTAAATCTATGGCTTTAGGTGACTCCAATATCATTTGGATGATAAACAGCAAATGGAAATTATTAAAGTTTAACACAAACCATTATACTCATACCTCATTTAAAGATACAGAAGTTCTAGCTGATAAATCGTTCTCTGCTGTATTAACAGAAGACCATGATAATTTATGGTTAAGCTCCGGTAATGGTATTTGTCATTTTAATGTAAAAGACTCCATTATCAAAACATATTATAAAGCAGATGGGTTACAAGATAATGCGTTTATGTCCAGAAGTGCCTTTAAAGCACCCGATGGCATGTTATATTTTGGCGGCTTTAAAGGGCTTAATTACTTTTACCCGAGAGATTTAGACAAAACCCCATTGCTAGCAACACTTCAAATAAACAATATAGAAATTTTAAATCAACCCGCGAGTGCTTTAATCCCAGAACAAATCCCAAGTGAGCTATACGATGTTACATCCTTACAATTAAAAAACACGCAATCTTCCTTTTCATTTTGGTTTTCTGCGGTTAGCGACAATGTTCTAGACCCTAAATACCATTATGCATATCGCTTAAATGGTTTTGATTCTAATTGGATTACCAGTAATACAGAGCGTATAGCAACGTATACCAATATACCTGCAGGGAATTATACTTTTGAAGTAAAGGCAGGAACAAAAAAAGGGATATGGGATATTCCTGTAAAAAAGATTGATATTGCCATAGCACCACCTTTCTGGAATACACCCTTAGCCTATATAATATACCTATGTGTGTTAGGGGCAATAGCTTATGGAACAAAACGTTGGTATGCTTTAAGAAAGAACCTGCTCTTAGAAAAAATAAACCACAAAAAAGATAGCGAGTTAAATGCATCCAAGATGAATTTCTTCGCTAAGATGTCCCATGAAATCCAAACGCCAATTACGTTGATTTTGGGTCCTATTGAGGACATGTTGAAACGTGCTGAAGCCAATGGGAATTTACTACTTAAACAACGACTTGATATTATTGCCTATAATGCCAAACGCCTTTCTGGTATTGCCCGCGAATTGACCTTGGTTAGGGATAAGGAATTAGATAACATTAGACTGAATGTTACTAAAAATAATTTGCATGAAAATATTGAAGCCCTTGGCCTATCTTTTAAAGAATTAGCTCGAAAAAAGCATATCGATTTTGTTATCAATTGCCCTAAAAATCTATCAAAAGTATGGTATGATAAAGAAAAATTAGAGCATATTATTTATAATTTGCTATCCAATGCCTTTAAGTTTACACCGCAAGAAGGTAATATCCAATTAACCGTTACGCCTATTAACTCTAAAAAGATGATAAAGCTTACCGTAACCGATTCTGGCCATGGTATTCCCAGAGAAGAGCTGAATGATATTTTTAAATTGTTTTACCAATCGAAGACCAGTAAAAACAATAAGGGAACGGGTATAGGCTTAGCACTTACCAAAGAATTAATAGACTTGCATAAAGGAAAGATAGAAGTTGAATCTTCACCTGTTAATGGCACAGTATTTACTGTCATTATCCCTATTTCAAAGGATTCCTATAACGATTCGGAACGCATTGTTGCAGATGAACCTGAAGAAGTTATAGGTACAACTGCAAAAGAAAAAAATGCCATATCACCAAATGAAAAAAGTGATGAAGATGTATTAAAAAAGACCGTTTTAATTGTAGAAGACAATTATGACCTTCAAAGTTTTTTAAAGGACATCCTTTCCAAAGACTATAATATCATTTTAGCCGAAAATGGTGAAGAGGGCTATTATTATGCTAAAAGCAACTTTCCCGATCTTATTTTAAGTGATATTATGATGCCCAAACTAGATGGGATTGAAATGTGTAGAAAACTTCAAGAAGATCACTTAACCAAGCACATTCCCGTGGTGTTATTAACAGCTAAGAACTCAACAAAATCTAAATTAACAGGGTTACAGTCTGGAGCTATTGAATATATTAGTAAACCTTTTAACACTAACGAGCTACAGCTTAAGGTAAAGAATATTATTAAGTCTAAAGAACATTTAATCTCAAAGTACCGTAAAGAACTTATAAGCAGTCCCAATTTAAAACAAAAAAAATCACAAGACGAAATCTTTCTTGAAAACCTTGTGGCCAACATTAATTTAAGGATTGATGATGCCAACTTTAAGATGGAGGAATTGACCGATATGTTAAATATGGGATATTCCAGTATTTATAGAAAATGCCTAGCTTTAACCGGCCATAGTTTATTAGATTTTGTTCGATTAATCCGATTAAAAAAAGCAGCCATCTTACTTGCCAAATACGGTTATACAGTTTCAGAATCTGCATTTATGACCGGCTTTAACGATCCAAAGTATTTTTCAAGATGCTTTAAAAAATCCTTTAAAAAAGCGCCTGCCGAATTCAAAAAAGAAGCACAAAAAGTAGGCGTTACAGACTACTTAAACAAGTACAAGGTAGACTCTTATTATTAACGTCTCCTATTGGGCAATCTTAGGCAAATAGGACTATTTGTGTTTGACCAAAACCTTTATTCATTATAATAAATGCTCCTCGACAAATTTCTTAAAATAGGTTTTAATTTCCTCCCTTGCCTTTAAAAAAGCGGCGTGTTTTTCTTCGTCTGTCCCCACTACTTTTGAAGGGTCGAAAAAATTGTGGTGTAACCTTACAGCATTCTTACTGGGAATATAAGGACAGTTTTCATTTGCGTGGTCGCAAACCGTAATGATATAATCAAAGTTAATATGGGCATACTCTTCCACAAGGTTCGATGTATGATGGTCTATACTTATTCCATCTTCTTTCATTATAGCAGCAGCTCCCGGGTTAATCCCATGCGTTTCAATGCCTGCACTATAAACAGTTGCTTCTTTGCCCTCTAAAAATTGGTTTAAATACCCATGTGCCATTTGGCTTCTACAGGAATTTCCTGTACATAATACTAAAATGTTTTTCATACTCAACTTGCCATTCCTGCGGAGGCAGGAATCTATTTTAAATCGTTTTTCTTATTATGGATTCCTGCCTCCGCAGGAATGGCAATAGTTTAGCAGCAGTTACCTCCAGGTGAACAACAGGGTTCTGTCTCAGCCAATACAGCTTCTGGTTGGGTTGAAACATTTGTGTTGGACGAGGCCGAAGTGCCACAAGTGGACTTTGCCTTGCAATCTGTTTTTTCGACCGCTAATTTAAAAATTAAGTTATTATCCCGTATGTCGAAATCGTTAACAAATAACTGCGCGGTATGAAAGGTGGCATTGCTATATTCAAACTTAACCTCTGAAGTTAAAGCAAAAGGTTTCATTTTTGCCACTTTTTTTAAAATGGACAATGCTTTGTATACCGACATATATTCTGTTTTATCCAATTCGTTGGGACTTTCCCATAGTTGGATTATGGTTTCTTTCCATGCATCGGTTTGTGCACCACAGTCTACAGAATCTATGTTAACATGCTTAACCTCGGTAATGTGGTAATTGGCTCCTACAAAAAGGCTTGGAGTATATTCAAACAATAAGGCTTTATCTTTATTGTTTTCAAGTATGGTGAATAAGTCTTGCGTTTTCATGTGTTTATGTTTATTTGCCTGCATATCCAACAGGCGGTTTTTATTAATTATTTAACTAATGACATAGCTTCAAAATATCCTACTAACATTTTGCGACTATGCTTGCAACATTTTCTGGTTGAATTTAATTCGTTTGACAACGTGGTAGACGGTTGTTGCGATCCGTATTTTTTATTGATTCGTTTCATCTGTATATAATATTTGTTTTTAAAAGGTTAGACTTGCCTTGTCGGCAGGCAGGTGTAATGCCCTAATTATTCATAATCGGTGACATACTAATTATTATTGGGCATTTCATAACTCTATTTATTTAAGGTTTAACAACAATTAGATTTTGTGGTATTAAAAAAACTGTTCAATTGATTTTGGATACTATTCCAACGATCAATATCTATGCAATAGCACATACGCTTTCCTTCTACTTCTCCTTTAAGTAGGCCTAGACCCTTTAATTCTTTTAAGTGTTGAGAAATGGTAGCCTGGGCCAAACCAATTTCTTCAACCAAATCGTTACAGATACAAGCATTTTGATGACTTATATACTGTAAAATAGCAACTCGTGCAGGATGTCCCAAAACTTTAAAAAGTTGGGCCAAATCGTTTTGTTGCTCTGTAAATATTTGCGATTTAGTAGTTCCCATAATTATTTATCATTTTAATATTGCAATATTACGATAATAAAATGAAATAAAAAAAGCCAAATACATTTTTTTGGCTTTTTCATATTTTTTGTCCCTTAGAACCAAGGCTTCTTACCTACTTGATAAGTGTTATAAAACTCAGCATCAGACTTAGTGAGATAGATAATGCCTTCTATAAAACCCACCACTCCAGGTATCCAAACAAATAGAATTCCAACACCAACACAAGTTAAAAGAATTCCAACTAATGTAGCTCCTAAAAGGATACCGCCTTCTTTATTGTATCCTAAAATAAACTTATGTATTCCTAGCCCTCCAAATAGAATCCCTAAAACTCCAGCTAATATTTTTTTATTATCATTTGAAACAAATGTTTCTTTGGCCCCCTCGGCAAACTCCGAAGCCGATTCCTTTGCTTCTTTTGCAAATTCGCTAGCTTTTTCTTTAGCATCGTCTAGCATATCGTTTAAATTCTTATCGTCTGACATTCTTTATTGGTTTAAAATTAGCAGCCTAAATTTAGCAAAAAATAAGTCATCTTCTACCGAAATAGCATTAAAATACCACCCAAGGCGGTAACAATTAAGACAAAACGTCTGTAATTTAAGTTTGAAATTAACCTTACTATAGATACGCCCATAAAAAACCCAATTATGACGACCGGCACCATAACCGAGTTTAACACTAAGGTTTCCTTACTTACCGTGTGCCATACAAAAATATGAAAGGGGAGTTTGAACACATTAATGATAAAAAACAACCATGCTACCGTACCGATAAATTCATTTTTTGGAAAACGCACGGCCAAAAAGTATATATTGGCAATAGGGCCAGCTAAATTTCCTATCATTGTAGCAAATCCAGCTAAAAAACCCATAGCACTAGAAAACAGTTTACTTTTAGGTAAAGATGTAGAATTTCTATGCTCCGAATAAAACATGACTATCACCGAAGCAATAATGATAACGGCCATAATGCGTTTAAAAAGCAATTCAGAGATATCGTTTCCTACCCAAACACCAACAAGCACCCCCACAACCATCCACGGCAATAGCTTAAAAATATACTGCCACTGTGCATGCCTATTATAGTAAATAACCGCTAAAATATCTGCAACTACCAACATGGGTAGTAAAATACCTGTAGATGCTTTTTCTCCAAACACAAAGGCAAGTACCAAAATAATGATGATCCCTATCCCTTTTATTCCAGATTTTGAAAGGCCCAATACAAAAACAGCAATACTTATGGCAATCCATTGTAATGCTGTTAGGTGATAAGATTCTAGTATTTGTAAGTAAGACAACCGCGCTCTTTTAAGGTGGCGAAGTTACAAAAAAGCCTTATCTACAGGCTCCCACAATTCTATTTTATTGCCATCGTTATCTAATATCCAGCCAAATTTACCATAATCGTATTCCTCGATTTCCCCAACAATAGTTACACCTTCTTCTTTTAATGTTTTAAGTAGGTTTTCTAAATCTGCAACCCGGTAATTGAACATAAAGTCCTTTTTTGAAGGCTCATAATATTTGGTGTCTTGAGCAAAAGGGCTCCATTGTGTAGAACAATCGTTCCCTTGTTTGTTCTTCCACCAGAAGGTACATCCATAATCATCAGTGTTAAATCCCAAATGTTTTTTGTACCATTCCTTAGTTGCTTTAGGGTCTTTAGTTTTAAAGAAAATCCCTCCTATTCCTGTAACGTGATTTTTCATTTGTATTATTATTTTTTTACAGCTGCTTCATAATAAGCTATCCACTCTTTGGCCGATATTTTACCAGCCAATTGCCCAATTAAATCAAAAGGAATATCTTCGACCTTCTTAAATCGTATACAGCTTTTCCCCATATCCAACTTTTTAGACGACTGTTCTTTATAGACTTCAACAAACCAATGCTTAAGATCTTCTTTAGCATAAATACCCATATGGTACACATTTATGGAGTTCTTTTGTGAAGCGATATTCATAAATGGTAATGGCTGTTTAGGATTGCAATGGTAACCTTGGGGGTAAACAGTATGTGGAATATAATACCCTATCATATTATAGTTCATACCTTCTTCGAAGCCTTGTGGTAAATTTTCAAGAATGACCTGACGTAATTTTTGCACAGCTTCCCTTCTATTCTCTGGAATCTGAGCGATATATGCTTCTGGCGTTGATGCAGTATACTTCATAATTATTTATGACGTTGTAAGATTAATGCTGATAGTAAAGATATAATGAAACCAATAACCAATACCAATGCCACCATTAATAGTGCCCCAAGTAGACTTGTCATTTCAAAAACCTCATCGCCTCTTCCTTCATCTATAAGTTTTTGGGTATAATCGGCATAAAAATGGGGATTTAAAAATTGAGTGTATATAAAATCGGCAACACCAATGCCAATACCAACCAACAACGAAATAAGCGTCCCAATTAAAATGGCCTTTCCCAAAGATATAACGCCTTCATTTACATTATCCCGATAGTGTTTGATCGCAAAATAAATGAATGATAAGGACAAAAAGATTGAGACATACCCCAATATTTCAAGTATGTCATAACTTAAGTGTTTGGCAAATGTTAAATGTGACAGAAATATCACAAACCCTGTAAAACACCCAAAAATGCCGTATTTAATTATTGTGGTCTTCATTTAATTTGAATTTTACTTAAACATTTATTCTACAATGTTTACAAAGGCCAATGAATGAACGCCATTAAAAATACAAAAAGATTGGCTCGTCTCCTAGCTCCTCTCCATGACTGAGTGCTTTATTTTATTGATTATGGTTTGTATAGTCCATATGATATCACACCACTATCCCAAAGGATTTAGTTAATTTTTCTGACGAACCTCGCAACCTTTAGCATTTTTTCACATCTAGAAAATAATAACATTGCTAATTAATAAATATAACTATGAAATCGATTAATTTTTGTCTAACTATTTTTTTAAGTCTAATTACTTTTCTGGCCTGTACTACAACTGATGATTCCCCATTAACCCCTTTCGAATCCATTGCAAAGAGTGAAGACATTGTGACTGCAAACAATGATTTTGCTTTTTCTTTATTTAATGACATTTTCCAATCGGAGACTGAAACTAATTTTATGATTTCTCCTGCTAGCGCTTCTCTTGCTTTAAACATGGTATATAATGGTGCCGATGGAGATACCAAGCAAGCATTTGTCGACGTATTTAACTATGACAATGTCACCACACCAGAAACCAACTTGGTCAATAAAAGTATTATAGATCATCTTACCCATACATCTTCTGGAACAACTTTTGAAATTGCCAATTCTATTTGGGCCAATAACTCATTTCCTGTCAAAACATCTTTCCTGAATGTTAACAAAGCGTACTATTATGCAGAAGTTCAAAACAAAGATTTTAGTGATCCCAACACTTTAGAATCAATAAATAATTGGGTTTCAAACAATACACAGGGAAAGCTTCCTAAAATATTAAATGAAATTTCACAAAATGCAGTGCTTTATGTAATTAATGCACTTTACTTTAAAAGCGACTGGAAGTTTAAATTTAACCCAAATGACACAGAACCATTACCTTTTCATCTAAGCGACGGTTCAACAAAACAAGTAGACATGATGACTATGGATCAAAGTTTAAAATACTTTTCCAACGCAACTTTTTCTGCTGTAGAACTTCCTTATAAAAATGATAAATATACTATGACCCTTATACTTCCGGAAGCTAATAGCACCATTGATGACGTTATATCATCAATAACTATTGAAAACTGGAAACAATGGCAAGATAACTATAGTCCTCAAAATTTAAAACTCACACTCCCCAAGTTTACTTTTTCTTATGAAAAACAATTCAACGACGCCTTAAAAAATCTAGGTCTTGGCATTGCTTTTAGCGATGGAGCAAATTTTGGTGGTATAAGCGATGTAAGCACAAAAATATCTTTTGTAATACAAAAAACTTTTATTGAAGTAAACGAAAAAGGAACAGAGGCTGCTGCTGTTACTGCAGTAGGAATAGAAACGACATCAAGCGGTAGTGTAAAGCACGTATTGTTAGATAAACCTTTTATATTCATAATCACAGAAAAAGAAACCGGCTCCATTTGTTTTATGGGAAAAGTAGGCAATCCTAGCTACGAATAATTAATAATGAATAATTAATAGTGAAAAATGGGCAATGATAATGGGTGAAGAGAACTTTAACCTCAACTTTATAACAAATCCTAACAGAATTTAGCTTTAATTTTATCGACTATGGTTTGTGCCAATTTGGTTTTACTTTCTATAGTCCAACCCGCAACATGTGGTGTAAGCAATACATTTTTGGCCTTTATTAGATATGAAAAAGCATCGGGCAAGTTCTCGACTGCACTTCTACTATGCTCAGTGACCGCACTCGAACCGACATTATATTTAAACAGGTTTTCGAACGATGCTTTTTCATATTCCAAAACATCCAATCCAGCGCCTAAAATTTTTCCAGATTGCAGGGCTTTCACTAAATCGGTAGTTACTACACTTTTCCCTCGTGCTGTATTTAAAAACCAAAACGGTTTTTTAAAGCCATTAATAAACGCTGCATTAACCATATGTAACGTTAACGGTGTTTGTGGTGTATGCAGACTAACGATATCTACTTCTTGCTGAAACAGCTCTAAACTTACTTGTCTGGCAAGATTATCTCCCACACCCTCTTTAATATCGTAGCACAACACTTCAACATCGAACCCTTGTAGTTTTTTTGCAAAGGCCTTACCCATATTGCCATAGCCTATAATACCAACGGTCTTACCATCGAGCTCAATACCTCTATTTTCTTCACGCAGCCACTTACCATGCCTTACCTCGGCATCGGCTTTATTAAGTTTATTGAACAACGACAATAGCATGCCCAAAGTATGCTCACCTACGGCATTACGATTACCTTCTGGGGCAGCAATTAAATGTACTCCTTTTTGTTGAGCATAGTCACAATTTATATTCTCTAAACCAGCTCCCACACGCCCAATAAACTTTAGGTTGGTGGCTGCATCCAAAAACTGTTTATCTATTGTAAAACGACTTCGAATGATAATACCATCATAATCTTTAACCTTAACTTCTATAGCTTCTTTTGAAGCGGTATAATCTTCATGATTGGTAAATCCCAAATCGTTTAATTGATTAATTAAAAGCTCATGATTGGTGTCGAGGTGAAGGATTTTCATGGTTGAATTTTAGACCGTAAAATTACAAAGTTTTGTGTTAGCGGTTACAGTAAAATCCTTTTGTCATGCTAAATATTATAATCTTAGGACTGTGCTCCCAATAAACTCTAAGGGCAACCTACAGGCAGGCGCCCAAATATTATATACCTAGAATAAGTTTTGCGATCCAAAAATAAATAAGGATGCCAAAAATATCGTTGCTAGTGGTTATAAATGGTCCTGTTGCTATGGCTGGGTCTATACCTCTTTTATCTAAGAACAACGGTACAAAAGTACCTATTAAGCCTGCTACTATTATAACAGCCACCAAGGATACTGAAATAGCAAAAGCGGTATTTAGCTCTCCTTTATACCCCCAAACAAAAAGAAATAGAAATATAGCCAATACCAAACCATTTAATAAAGCTAAAAACATTTCTTTTAATAACCGATTATTAATACTTCCTTTTATATCGTCGTTAGCTAACCCTTGTACAATAATGGCACTAGATTGCACACCAACATTTCCAGCCATTGCTGCTATTAGCGGAGTAAAAAAGAACAACACTGCATATTTGCTAAAACCTGTAACTATTTCTACGGCCTCTGGTCCTTTAAATGTATTGTGAAAAGCTTCCATAATTAAAAAGGCCCCCACACCACCTACCAATCCTAAAAACAGCCAAGGTAAACGCGCTTTGGTAAGATCTAAAATACTATCGTCTGAATCTACATCTCCAGTAATACCTGCTGCGAGTTGGTAATCTTTATCGGCTTCTTCCTTTAAAACATCTACAATATCATCAATGGTAATTCTTCCGAGCAATATGAAATTATCATCTACTACGGGAATCGCTTCCAAATCGTATTTTTGCATGACTCTGGCAACATCTTCAGCATCATCATTTACATTTACATAATCTACATTGGAAATATAGATGTCTGCTATTTTTTGTTCGCTCTTGGCTACGATTAAATCCTTTAACGAGAGGCGTCCAATTAATTTCTCATGTTTGTTCACTACATAAATGGAATGTACCCGCGTTACTTCTTTGGCTTGCCCTCTTATGCGTCGTAAACAACCAGCAACGGTCCAAGTTTCATAAACCTTAACGAGCTCTTTGGCCATGAGCCCTCCTGCAGAATCTTCGTCGTAAGCTAAAAGCTCCTTAATTTCGGCTTTGTGCTCTTCGTCTTCAATTTGGGAAATAACATCTTGTTGCCGCTCTTCTGGTAACTCAGCAATAATATCGGCCGCATCATCGGTATCCAGTTCTTCAACTTCTTCGGCTATCTCTTTATCCGACAGGTTTTTTAAGACTTTCTCCCTGTTGTCCTCATCGAGTTCCATTAACACATCGGAAGTCGTCTCAGAATCCAGCAACTTAATGATATAGATTGCTTCTTCCAGATTTAATTCATCCAGAATTTCGGCTATATCGGCATAATGAAACTCGTCCAACAACTTTTTAAGTTCCTTATTGTTTTTGGATTCAATAAGTAACTTAACTTGTTCTACAAGCTCATCGGTTAATTCAAATTGTATGTTTTCCTTTTCTTCGGACATGTAATTCACCTATTCTATTCCGTATTAATTTCGGAATTATTCTCAATGTTGGTTGAGGCTTTCGAAACCAACAAGAAAACCCTCTGGATCATTTCGAGAACCTCAATGACCTATAGGCCATTTTCAATTAATTGGGTGAGTTCTATAAACTCTGGCACACTTAATTGCTCCGGGCGTTTGCCAAATATACTATTTGCTTTTAAATTATCTGGCAAATTGAATGTTTTTAAACTGTTACGCAACGTTTTTCGGCGTTGTTGAAATGCTTGCTTAACCACTCTAAAGAATAAGGCTTCGCTACAGGGCAAGGCATAGTTTTCTTTCCTTGTTAAGCGTAACACTCCCGAATCTACTTTTGGTGGCGGATTGAACACCGATGGCGACACAGTAAACAAATACTCGGCGTTATAAAACGCCTGTGTTAATACTGATAAGATACCATACACTTTACTACCCTCCTTAGAACAAATACGTTGTGCTACCTCTTTTTGGAACATCCCTGAAAACTCAGGTATTTGCTCTCGCATATCCAACATTTTAAATACGATTTGTGAGGAAATATTATATGGAAAATTGCCAATTATGGCCAAAGGTTCGTTATTAAAAACTTGGTTTAAATCGTACTTTAAAAAGTCCTTTTCTATAATCCGTGGCGCTAAATTTAAATAATTAGCTTTAAGGTACTCAACCGATTCCGAATCGATTTCAATAACATAGGTCTTTAGATCTTTTTCCAACAAATACTTGGTAAGCACACCCATACCCGGGCCTATCTCCAACACCTTATTATAACCTGTTAAGGTTAAGGTGTCGGCTATTTTACGGGCTACATTTTCATCTTTTAAAAAATGCTGTCCTAAATGTTTTTTTGCTTTAACTTGGTAATTATTGGCCACGGTTTTGAGCTATTATTAAAAACAAAAGTAAGCTATCTGAATGGATTCCTGCCTCCGTAGGAATGACAATTACTTAAATTCTACCGAATATTCATCAATAATTTGAAGTTCTGTCCTAAAGGCCAACATTTTATCTGCAAACTTTTTAAGCCCTTCTGTTCTTAACCTATCGGCGTCTTCTCTGTAGTAGGCATCTAATGCCTCACGGGAGTAGGAACGGTATTGAATGGAATAGGTTACCCCACCCATCTCTTCTTCCACCAAAACCTTAGTAAGTGTGGCTTTATCGAATTTTCCCGTACTCAATACTTGTGGGATGTGCTGCTTAATCCAAACCAACCATTCGTCGTGAATGCTTTTATCTATGTTTACCGTTACGTTATATATATACATCTTGGAAGTGTTTTTGCAAAGGTCTATTGTTCTAGACCATCTTCAAAATAATTTACCTCAAAATTCTAATCGCTGGTATATATTTAAATGATTTACCTTGATAAATCCTTATTGTATTAATTAAGGTTACCATCAAATTATACCCATAAGTAACAATAATCAACAGTACTATTTTTATTGGACCAAATGAAAAGTCTAACCCCTTTAAAAGTCCAAAAGCACCAGAAAACAGAAAAATATAAAAAGAAAACAACAAAAGCGTCCAAGTTATTTGAAAGTTTAAAATAGACTTCCCTAATAGGTCTACTCCCTTTACTTTATCCTTTTTGAAAACCCATAAGGTTAAAGGTATAATGATGCCCAAAAGCGGGAAAAACAAAAACCCCAAAGCAGACATACTCAACAAAGCTAAATAACCTTTATCTTCCTGAATTTTCCAGTCTATAATGTCTTCTGGAGAACAATTTAGGGCCTCAGCCAATTTTCTTAAAGTATCCCCTCTTGGTTCTGTTTCACTATTTTCGATTCTTTGGATGGTTCTTAAACTCAAGCCAGACTCTTCTGCTAAATCTTCTTGAGATAGTCCTTTTCTGTTTCTTAATTCTTTTACGCGTTGTGCTAAATTCAATTCGCTCATTTTATTAGGTTTTAATTTTGCGTAAAATTACCTCCAAAAGAACTCAATTGATTGCGTCTTTAGAGTGTCATATTTACGTCATAAGTGTCAAAACCCAGTGTTTTTAATATATTCAAAAACTAATTAACGCCTATCTGAAGGTTTTCTATACAAATCATGTCTTGTTATAAAACTTTTGAAAACAACAAGAGTTCTTCGGCTTCATCAAAAGGATTTACCCTTTTTTCGAAAGTTAACCCTAATTTTTCCAATAATTTAATGGATTTATCATTATTTGGATTTGTAATGGCTGTTATTGTTTTAAGGTTAAATTTATCTTTGGCCAATTTTAAAACCGCCACCGAAGCTTCGTAGGCATATCCTTGTTTTTCATGCTGCGGGATCAAGGAAAAGCCAACATCGGGGTATTCTAAAACCTCTCGTTTTAATAGTCCCACAACACCAATAGGAGCATTGGGCTGCTCTTTTAATGTTATTTTATAATATCCAAAACCGTGTTCTTTATAGCTTTTTAAAAATCTGTTCCTTAAATGCGATTTGGCATCCTTTGTAGTTTTTATATTTCTGTCTCCCACAAATTTCAAAAAGCCTGGCGTGTTCATCAATTCAACAAAAAAGGAGGCATCTTTTAATGTTATTTTAGAAAGCACTAATCGTGATGTTTCTGCTATAGCCATCATTTAATTTATTACATCACCACGCAAGCTCCTATATAGTTTTCTAGCCTCTACAAAATAAATGCTATCGGCATGATTAAAAATAATTTGTTCCAACAGGGCCTTAGCCTTCTCTTTGTCGTTAAATTGTTTTATGTAAATATTGGCCAGCCTGTACAGGGCATCGTCTATTAAAATACCATCGCGGTAATTGGCTACTACCAATTCGTAATTGGTCATGGCTTTTTCGAACTGTAATTGGCCTTCAAATAACTGCCCTTGCTTATACAGGGCTTGGGCGACAATAGGCTCTGTTTTGTGTTCCTTTAAAATTTTATCGAGCAATGCAATGGCAGCCTCGTTTTTATTTTGAAAGGCTAACAAATCGGCCTTGGCATATAGCTTTAAAGCGGTTTGGGTGGAATCTTCATATTTATTATCTGAAATAAGTAACTTTAAATCCAACGCATCGTTGGCGATAAGTTGTGAGGTTGATGATTTTAAAATTTTGAGCTGTGCTTCTGCCCATTTAAAATCACCTTTATAATAACTGGCCTTAGCCACTTTAAAGCGTGCTTCTTGTGAAATGGTACTGTTCTTTAAATTCCGTTGGATTTGTGAAAAATAGATGAGCGCCTTATTGAACTTTTCCTGAAGCAATAAAATATCCCCTAATTCCAATTTAACCTGTGCTTTTTGCAATGGAGCTAGTGGCAACTCTAAAGCCATTTCCAAAAATTGGGTCGCTTGCTCTGGGCTATCCATATTAAATGCCAAAAAATGGGCATACGAGATTTGTATGTCCAGTGTTTGGGGCAACTTTCCATATTGTTCAAAAATGTTAAGGTATTGCTCATTAATAGTTTTATAATCTTCTTTATTGGCCAGTTTTGTTTTTATAAGCATGATATTACGATGGGCTCTTAATTGGGTGTCAATATCCTGTGCGGTGTTAATTATAAACGTAAACACCTCCAAAGCAATAGTGTCCTGGCCATCATTTAATGCTATATGTGCTAATTGTTCCAATCCTGATAAGCTTTCGGCTTCACGATTAAAAATAGCCTTCTCTTGGGCAAATGCCTTTTTGAAATCCCGCTGCTGTATAAAAAGCCAACTCAGTAATTTATTCCATAATAAATTTGGTTCTTCCTGAATGTTTTTGAGTAGAATCTTTCTGAAGAGTATATTATTTTCGTTGGTACTATCTTCAGTTATAAAATCGTTTATTGCCCGTTTTATATTGGTTAGGGCAATGGGGTTTGCTGCAATAAAATCGATATAACTGGTAAACATTTTTTCAACGTTACCCTGCTCACCATAAAGTTGTGCCAACTGTAAATCGAAATTAAATTCCGGCTTTATTAACGTGGCTTTATTATAAGCTTCAATAGCCTGGTCTAAAAGCGTATGCGATTGGAACATTCTGGCAATGCCAAACACATGGTTAGGGTTTTCTTCTATACTTGCTAGTGCCTTATTGTAATAACTATTCGCTTTATCCAAGTCATTTTTCAGCTGAAAATTATATCCTAACTCAACAAAAAATGCCGGATAATTAATGCGTTCCATTATTTTTAGCAAAAAGGTTTCGGCATCATCATATTGTTCTAATTGCTGATGTGTACTTACTATTTTATTGATATAGTTAATATTGGATGGTGACTGTGCGTAAAGTCTTTTATACTCAACTAATGCTTTTTCAAATTCGCCTTTACTATAATAGTCTTTGGCAATAGCATCATTTTGTGCCACCCCTGCAATGGTATAAAGAAAACATATGATAAAAATGAATCTCATACTGTAAATATAACAAATGTGGGTTGGCCACATTGCTAATATTAACATAAAAAAAGTGCCCGAATAAAAATTCGGGCACCAACCAACCAAAATAAATTTGCCTATTAACTACCGTTAGTTAAAAAACGATATAATTACTCGATTGGGGACAATAATTCTTAATTAAATAATCCCTGTGTTATTTACCGATAATAGCAGCAATTTTATTTTCAGACTTTACAAGTTCAAAATCTGAAAACAAAACTTTACTTACGAAAAATACAAGTGCAATAAGCAAAATAATGCGTTTAACATTCTTCATGGTAGGTTAATTTAAGATTTGGTATGCTAACTTGGGAAATTTCTAATGAAAATCAAAAGATTAACAAAGAAAAATGCAAAAAAACATATAAAAATGCATTTTGCCGATTATTTCTATTAACATTATCTCAATTTGAAAGTAAAGACCTACTATTTTATAATACTGAAACCTGTATATGGTTTAAGCACTTCGGGAATCTCTATACCGTCTTTTGTTTGATAATTTTCCAAAATACCTGCCAACACCCTAGGCAAGGCCAATGAACTTCCATTAAGGGTATGAGCAAGTTCATTCTTACCAATATTGTTTTTAAAACGCAACTTTAAACGATTGGCCTGAAAGGTTTCAAAGTTAGACACCGATGAGATTTCCAACCATTTGTCCTGTGCTGTTGAGAAGACTTCGAAATCGTAAGTTAATGCCGATGTAAATCCTAAATCCCCTCCACAAAGCCTTAAAATGCGATATGGTAATTTTAATTCCTGCAAAATGGTTTTTACATGGTTCACCATACCATCTAATGCTTCATAGGATTTGGTAGGATGCTCTACACGTAAAATTTCAACTTTATCAAATTGGTGCAATCGATTCAATCCCCTTACATGGGCGCCATAGCTTCCTGCTTCACGACGAAAGCAGGGCGTATAACCTGTAATACCAATAGGTAAGTCGCTTTCGTTTAGTAGTACATCCCTAAAGATATTGGTTCCCGGCACCTCTGCTGTAGGGATTAAGTATAAGTTATCTGCCGTTACATGGTACATTTGTCCTTCTTTATCTGGCAACTGTCCTGTACCAAAACCAGAGGCTTCATTAACCAAATGTGGCAATTGGTATTCGGTATAACCGGCCTCGGTATTTTTATCTAAAAAATAGGCTATTAAAGCACGTTGAAGTCGTGCTCCTTTACCTTTATAAACCGGAAATCCGGCTCCGGTAATTTTATTTCCGAGTTCGAAATCTATAATATCGTACTTCTTGGCCAATTCCCAATGTGGTAATGCGCCATCAAATAATGTAGGTATGTCGCCTTCGCGATACACCTCTTCGTTATCTTCTTCGGTATTTCCAGCTGGCACCAAACGGTTTGGTACATTGGGTATTTTATAAAGCAACTCATTTAATTCGGTTACTTTATTGTTTAAGGTTTCATTAAGTATTTTAGACGACTCTTTTAACTCTCCTGTTTTCGCCTTTAAAGCATTGGCCTTTTCTACTTCTCCAGCTTTGTACAACAGTCCTATTTCCTTCGAAATACTATTAGATTCTGCTAAGGTATTATCCAATTCGGCCTGGATGCTTCTTCGCTCTTCATCTAGGGCAATAACCTGGTCTACTATATCGGCAGCGTCAATATTACGTTTTGCCAGTCCTTCAATAACCAAATCTTTGTTTTCTCTAATAAATGGGACCTGTAACATGTCTTGAAAATTTAAGCGACAAATTTAATGAATTCGTAAGCGTAAAGAAATTTTTCTTTAGTTATTATCTGTACTTAAAACATAACTTCTTACTGCCATTTCATCTTTTTTTAATTGGGCTTTTAGTAAATCGACAGATTCAAACTTTTGTTCATCCCGCAAACGTTCCAATAATTCTATCTTGATCTGCTTTCCGTATAAATCTTTATTGAAATTTATAAAATGTACTTCAATAGACAGGTTTTTACCATCAACAGTAGGGTTAACCCCTATATTCATCATACCATAAACCAAATCGTCATCAATTACCGAGCTCACAATATAGGCCCCCTGTCTTGGAATTAACTTATAATCTTCTTCTATATTAACATTAGCTGTGGGAAACCCTAATTGTTTACCCAAACCTTTACCTTTGGTTACTGTACCAACAATCACAAAATGATATCCCAAATAAGCATTAGCCTTTGCGATATCACCTTCACTTAATGCTCTTCTAATTTTAGTGGAACTTACGGCTACCTCATCAATGTCTTGGGCAGAAATCTCTTCAACTTCAAAACCGTACTGATCTCCAAAACGCCTTAAATCGTCTATATTGGCATTCCTGTTTCTCCCAAACCTATGGTCGTAACCAATAATAACCTTTTTGGCATGCAATTTATCTACTAGCAGTTCCTTAACAAAATCTTCCGCTCCAATACGGGAAAATTCGGGGGTAAACTTTTTTATAAACAAATAGTCCAGCCCTAACGATTCCAAAATAGCATAACGCTCATCTATAGTATTGATTAACTTTATATTGGCATCCTTTTGCAATACCATTCTTGGGTGCGGAAAAAAAGTAAGTATAACCGACTTCAATCCTTCTTTTTTGGCGGTGTTTATTAAGCGTGAAATAATTTTTTGGTGGCCAATATGAACACCATCGAATGTACCTATGGTTACAACGGTTGGTTCTTCCGACTTATAGGCCTTAATATCTTTTACCTCTCTCATCCAACGAGTTATATTGTCTAATTAATTAAAAAAAGTTAGCTTTGTTAATTCGGTATTTAATGAATTTGCCCTAAATTTTTTTTATGAAAACAAAACTACATTATGTTTTGTCAATGACAATGTTTTTGTTTGTCTTTTCAGTATCTGCCCAAGATTCTTTATGGAAACGTATTGAAAGCATTAAAAACCCTCAAAACTTATCTAAGTTTCATCTCGACAAAAACAACGTTCATTTCTTTGAACTTGATGCAAATTTACTCGCTAAAAATTTAGCCTCTGCTTCCTTAAAGAAAAGCAGCAATAATAAAAGCAACACTATTATTAGTCTTCCTGGGCCAAATGGCATACTGGAGTCATTTAAAATTCATGAAGCTTCCGTTTTTGCTCCTGAACTGGCAGCTAAATACCCTAATATTAAATCGTATGCAGGCACTGCGCTAAACGACCCCAATACGCAAATACGCATGAGTGTTTCACCCCAGGGAATTCAAACCATGATCTCTTATCCCGATAAACCTACTTTGTTTATGCAACCTATTTCTAAAGGATCCGAGCAATATATGTTATATGACAGAGGTAGCAAATACCGTTCTACATCCCTATTTAAATGTAAAACCATTGACGCCATAAATGACGCCATAAATAATAAACCGAATAACAGTGCAAAGGGAACTAATGAAGGGGGTGCTAACGACCAAACGCTTCGCAAATTTAGAATTGCCACTTCTGTTACTGGTGAATATACGGCATACCACGGAGGCACAGTTGCAGATGCCTTAGCAGCCATCAATGCGACATTAACAAGGGTCAATCAAATATTTGAGACCGACATGGCCGTAACTTTTGAGCTTATTGCCAATAACGATGGCTTAATTTATACCGATGCCGCTACCGATCCATATTCCGATGCCGATATTGGAGCTAATGATGATAACTCTAATAATTTAAATGGATGGAGCCTACAATTGCAAAATGAACTGTCCACGACAAGTGCTTTGGGCAATTCACTGGCCGAACGTAATGCAGCTTATGATATTGGTCATTTGTTTGGAGCCAGTGGCGGCGGGGGAAATGCAGGCTGTATTGGCTGTGTTTGTACTAACGACACTTCGTCTACTACCGACAAGAATAAAGGTAGCGCCTTTACTTCTCCTGCTAATGATGTCCCGGAAGGGGATACTTTCGACCTTAATTTTGTAGCACATGAAATAGGGCATCAAATGGGAGCCAACCATACATGGTCCTATGAAAGTGAAGGTACTGGAGTGAACGCTGAACCTGGTAGCGGAAGCACCATTATGGCCTATGCTGGTATTACCGAGAATGATGATGTCCAATTAAATAGTGATGCTTATTTTCATTTTTACAGCATTAAACAAATTTTGGAAAACCTAAGTACTAAGAATTGTCAAACAAACCAAGCCATTAGCAATAATCCACCTCTTGCCAATGCAGGACCCGATTACATTATCCCTAGCGGAACGGCCTATGTATTAAAAGGTAGTGCTACAGACGCCGATGGCAACGACAACCATACCTATTGTTGGGAACAGATAGACGATGGTGTGGTTACCAGCGCCAATTTCAATGCTACATTGGCCAATGGTTCCTTAAACCGATCCTTAGCTCCAACCACATCTCCATTCAGATACATCCCCAATATAAAAAGTGTACTAAACGGTAAACTTACCGAATCGAATCCTGGCATAGGAAGCTCTTGGGAATCGGTTTCTACAGTTAACCGAACCCTTAATTGGGCATTTACCGTTCGTGACAAAAGTCCTGCCACAGTTATGTCCAATGGACAATCGAGCTTTGACACAATGACCATTACCGTTAATAATTCTGCTGGGCCTTTTACTGTATCTTCCCAAACTATTGACGGCATAGAATGGACACCAAATACATTGGAAACCATCACCTGGGACAAGGCCAACACCGATAGTAGCCCTATAAACACCTCGCATGTAAACATTTTATTGTCTACAGATGGCGGATTAACCTACCCTATAACCCTCGCTGGCAACACCCCTAATGATGGCACAGAGGAGATTGTAGTCCCCAAAGTATCGGCTCCTTTTTGCAGGATTAAAGTGGAAGCCGTAGACAATATTTTTTATGCCATTAACAATGAAGCCTTCGCCATTAATTACAGCATAGACACAACCTGTCCAGAAGCTTATAGTTCCCCTGCTAACTTAAATTTGGACATTAACGAAACCACCGTGACAAACCATACCATTAATGTGCCAGATGATGGCATTATTAGCCATGTTAAAGTTAGCACAGATATTACCCATTCCTATGTTGACGACCTTGTTATTACAATTACCCATCCCAACGGAACAACTTTGTCGAAAATATGGAACAGAAATTGTTATTCCGAGGATAATATTATTATAAATTTTGAAGATTGGGCAGATAACATCAATTGCAATAATACCTCCGCTAATAACACTTATGCTCCAGCAAGCTTATTAGAAGTCTTTAATGGATTAAACGCAAAGGGAAATTGGCGTATTTCTGTTGCCGACCAGGCCTCTGTAGACGATGGTAAATTAAATTCCTGGGGGATGGAAATATGCACCCAAACCACTAGCATAACAAATCCCAATCTTGGTGATGAAGTTGAAGGCATTAAAGTATTCCCAAACCCCAATGAAGGCGAATTTACCGTTGCTTTCACTTCTAAATCCAAGCAAGACATTGTTATTATAGCTAGTGACACAAGAGGCCGTATTGTTTTGCATAAAACCTACCCAAAAACAGTAAACTTTAGGGAAGCTATTGATTTAAAAAATGTAAAGTCTGGAATGTATGTTCTCTCTATAAGTGATGGCAATATAAAGACCAAGAAAAAGGTTAATATTTGGTAGCTTGAAAATAATTGTTGACATGGTTTAAAACAAATTACCACTAGTATTAAGGCAAATTAAAAACTTGAACAATATGTGAAATTGATTGTGGAATTTCTTTCATTTTGAAATCTAAATTTAACTCATATCTTTCATTGTTAACTTTTTTAAAGTAAACCTCTTTGTTACTTGGTCTAAAATATCCCGCCTGTCCTTTACAATAACACCACCTAGCATATATTATCTTAATGCTTTTCGAATCTTTTGCCTCCTCTTTAATTGTCTTTGGATTTACTTCTAAAAAAACTTGCTCCCTTAACCCTCCATCTACTGTATTAGGCATTTCATTTCTTACATATTCAATCTTTAGAACAATATTTTTGCCATCAACAATACTTGAATAAAGTTCATTGAACTCGTCGTACTTAATTAATAATTCTTTGTTTGAAAAAACTTCAAAAGAACACCTTCCATTATCTGGACACCAATTAACAGTAACTTCATTAGTCTTTTTTTTATTAATATGCTCTTTCGTTTTACATGACAAAAGAGCAACAATCAAGACAACCACACTTAAATATCTCATATTCAAAAATATATTAATTTAGATAATGTTATATATTAATTTTTGCCATTAACAAATTTAGACGTTATTTTTATGTCCCTTAAACTTTTGTCTCATGAAAAAGGCTTTCTCTAACTTTACTATAGTTTTTCTTTTAATACTGTTATTTTTTTCAAGCACCCTTTATACTCAAAACGGAAAAACAATATGGACTAAAACCTCTCAAGAAAAAGCTTTTAATGGAAAACTTCCTAATAAAGATGTAAAACAGAATAGAGCTTCTTACTATCAATTAGACATTGAAAGCTTGAAAACCCTTTTGAAAGACGCCCCTCTAAGAAACAATAACACAACATCTGATATCATAATAAGTTTTCCTAACAGTGAAGGTACCTTAGAAGCATTTAGAATTAATGAAGCACCATTATTTAAACCTGATTTTCAAAAAAAACATCCAGAATTAAGAACTTATGTTGGCACCAGCGTAACTAATAATGGGAATAAAATAAGATTCAGCATTACCCCTTTTGGATTACACGCTATGACATTGTCATCAGAAAAAGGCCTTCAACTAATAGATCCCGCTGGCCTCGACAACAAATATTATATATCTTATAATAAAAGTGACTTAGTTAATTTACCCCCCCCTTTTTACTGCAAGTATATTGATGATTTAGGACATTTTAAAAATACTTCATCCTCAAAATCAAACTCGACAAGAAATGCAAATGATGGTATTTTACGAACATATGACTTGGCACTAGCTTCAACAGTTGAGTATTCTACATATCATATTGATGCAGCCGGTGTATCGGGAGGAACAGATACCGAAAAGAAAAATGCGGTAAAAGCAGCTATGATGGTTACCATGAATCGGGTAAATGGGATATTTGAACGCGAAATATCCCTCACCATGCAAATGGTAGACAATACCAATATCATCTTTATAGCAGAACCCGACGGGTATACCAATGATAATGGGCAAACTATGCTAAGCGAAAACCAAACCATTATAGATAACGCAATAGGCTCTGTGAATTATGACATAGGCCATGTGTTTAGTACAGGAGGCGGAGGTATAGCCAGCCTCAATTCACCATGTGTGTCAGGAAGCAAAGCTAAAGGTGTTACTGGGTTATCTGCTCCTGTTGGCGATGTGTTTGATGTCGAATTTGTTGCCCATGAAATGGGGCATCAATTTGGAGCTCCGCATACCTGGTCAAGCAATAGTGGCGGATGTTCCGCAACAGAATGGTCCTCTACAAATGCCTATGAACCCGGAAGTGGCAGTACTATTATGTCTTATGCTGGTTTATGTGCTCCAGATAACGTACAGCTTAATGGCGACGATTATTTCCACCAAAAAAGTCTTCAAATGATTTGGGCTAACATAAGCAGTGGCAATAGCAGTAATTGTGACACAGAAGCCTCATCGGGGAATACAGCTCCAACAGCTAACGCAGGAATAGATTATACTATACCAGTATCAACACCTTATAAACTTACAGGATCTTCAACAGATATTGACGGTACAGGCACACATACCTATACATGGGAACAATTTGACTTAGCAACATCTCAAGGTAGTATTTCAGAAAATAATACTACAGGCCCTCTCGTAAGGTCTTTTGAACCAACTTCAGATCCAGTAAGATATATTCCTAATCTTAAAGACCTTAGATTTTCTAATGGTTCTACAACTTGGGAAAAATTAGCGTCTGTACCCAGAAGTTTAAATTTCCAATTAACGGTAAGGGATAATGGAAAAGACAACAACTACGGACAGACCGACAATGACGAAATGACCATAACAGTTATTGATGCCAATGGCCCTTTCAAAGTCACTTCACAAAATGCTTACATCAGCTATCCTGTGGGCAGCACCCAAACCATAACTTGGAATGTAGCCGACACTAATTTAAGCCCTATCAATACATCTATGGTTAACATAAGACTATCTATTGATGGCGGATTAACATATCCTACAATATTAACTACAACTAATAATGATGGTAATGCTGACATCACTTTTCCTTCAGGCGTTGCAGCTCCATATTGCAGAATTATGATTGAAGCAGATCCTTCCCAGAACATATTTTTTTCTATTAACGAAGAAAATTTTTCTATTGGATACACCATAACTGAAACTTGTAATCAATACAGCGGCGGAACAAATCTACCTATTTCTATTCCCGACAATGGCAACAGTTTTGAGACCAGTACCATTAGTGTAAGCGAATCTTCAACTATAACCGATTTGAATGTAGGAGTCAATATTACACATACCTATAAAGGAGACTTACAAATAGCTTTAGTAAGCCCCGAATCGACCCAAATAAACTTAACCACTCAATCATTTTGTTCTACAGGAAGCCTAATGGTTAAATTTGACGATTCCTCAACCCAAATTGATTGTGCCTACACAGAAAACAATGAAGTTTATAAACCAACAGGCGATGCCTTAAATAACTTTAATGGAGAAAACCCTTCTGGAAATTGGACCTTGGGCATTATTGATTTAGCAGATGGAGACACAGGAACATTAAATTCTTGGTACATAGAGCTTTGCACTACAAGCTTAACATTAGATAATCCAGCATTTAACAACATATCCAGTCTAAAAATATTTCCTAACCCAAACAAAGGCGAGTTTACTATCACTCTTAAAGGTTCCCTATCTAATCTAATTAAGGTGGAAGTTTTTGATATTAGAGGTCGACAAATTTACAATAATAGCTACAAGGGTTCAGGTGATTTTAACGAAACCATAAGCCTTAAAAATGCGCAAACGGGGATATATATTTTAAATGTGAATGATGGCAATCGGCAATCTACCAAAAAAATTGTTATAGATTAAGAGGGCTTATTTACTTCCCATTAAACACATTCATCGTATTATTAACTCCAGATAATGCAAATGATTTTATAAGTGCAATAGATTTATCTAGACGTTCGGGTAGTTTTTCGGTTTCTTCGACACTCCATTCACCCAATACATAATCAACCTGCCTGCCCTTGCTAAAAGTATCGCTTATACCAAATCTAAAGCGATTGTATTTGGTGGTATTAAGTTTATCCTGAAGATCTTTCAACCCATTATGACCACCATCGCTCCCCTTGGTTTTGAGTCGTATACTCCCAAAAGGCAAGTTTAGGTCGTCTGTAATAACCAGCAGGTTTTCCAATGGAATTTTTTCTTTTGTTAACCAATATAGTACCGACTTTCCGCTTAAGTTCATGTAAGTACTTGGCTTTAGAAATATAAAGGTCCTCCCTTTTAGCTTATAAGTGGTTATATCGCCCAGCTTTTGAGCCTCAAAGGTTAATTGCTCTTCCTTTGCAAAATGGTCCAGGATTTTAAACCCAATATTATGGCGTGTATTTGCATATTTCTCACCTATATTTCCTAAACCAACAATTAAAAATTTCTTCATAGGGTTTCCTTCTTCAACTATAAAAGATTTGGTTTTCTTTTCAAACAAATTCTTAATCAACCTAAACATTGTTTGTCTCAATTTGTGTAAAAATAAAAAAGCATCCCGAATAAATTAGGATGCTTTCTATTATTTACTAAAACAGCTTTCTATTCTTGTGCTGCTTCTGCTGCTGGAGCTTCAGCTGCAGTTGCTTCTGTTGTTTCTTCTTCTTCATCATCTTCGTCTTCAACATCCATAGAAGCTCTAGAACGTCTTACTAGACAAACTACTGTATTATCTGGATGCATAAACCTATAGGCATCGTTTTCTAAAGTAGTGATGTATAATTTACTACCTATTCTAAGCGGCGTAATATCTGCCTCGATAAAATCTGGCAAGTTAGCAGGTAAGGCTTTTACTCTTAAGCTACGCTTATTTTTACGTAAAACACCACCATTTTTAACACCTCTTGAGTTTCCAACAAATTGTACTGGAATATCCATGGTTATTTCTTTGTCTTCGAACAACTGATAGAAATCTATATGTAAGATTCTATCGGTTACAGGGTGAAACTGAATGTCCTGTAAAATGGCATTAAAAGTTTCTCCGCTTTCTAAAGCAATCACAACTGTATGCGCATTAGGCGTGTATACAAGTTTAGAGAAAGCTAATTCTGGTGCAGAGAAATGCACTGGCTTATCTCCTCCGTATAATACGCAAGGAACCTGACCAGCATTACGTAAGGCTTTTGTTGATTTTTTGCCCACGCTTTCTCTTTGAGATCCGTTGATTGTAATTGATTTCATTTTTGTTTATATATTAATTTAAATTATACTATTTTGGTAGCTGAGCACGTCGAAGCTACATTATAAATTTAGAGCTAATGGAACTGTTCTCATGTACACGATGCATGACATCGGCAAACAGATCGGCACAGCTTAACACCTTAATTTTATCACTTTCTTGTGATAAAGGAATAGAGTCTGTTACGATAAGCTCTTCCAGTTTAGAATTTTCTAAATTTTCATAAGCCTTACCAGATAATATAGGATGTGTACAAATAGCCCTAACACTTAAAGCACCGCGCTCCATCATTAAATCTGCCGCTTTGGTCAAGGTCCCTGCTGTATCTACCATATCGTCTACCAAGACTACATTCTTTCCTGTTACATCTCCAATCAATTCCATATGGGATATCACATTGGCTTTAGCCCGTTGCTTATAACAAATTACAACATCACTTTCAAGTGCCTTTGAGTATGCATAAGCTCTTTTAGACCCTCCCATATCTGGAGAAGCTATAGTTAAATTATCTAGGTTTAAACTCTTTAAATAAGGTAAGAAAATAGTAGAGGCAAACAGGTGATCTACAGGTTTTTCAAAGAATCCTTGTATTTGATCGGCATGTAAATCCATTGTAATGATGCGAGTTGCCCCTGCAGACTCTAGCATTTTAGCCACCAATTTAGCCGCAATTGGCACTCTTGGTTTATCTTTTCTATCTTGTCTTGCCCAACCAAAATAAGGTAATACTGCTGTAATATGTCTCGCTGAAGCTCGTTTGGCAGCATCGATCATTAACAACATTTCCATTAAATTTTCTGGCCCTGGGTTGGTTGAACCGATAATAAAAATACGTGTCCCCCTTATAGACTCTTCGTAAGATGGCTGAAACTCACCATCACTATACTTAGAAGTAATAACATTGCCCAGTTCTGTTCCAAAAGCTTTAGCTATTTTCTCTCCTAGAACTTTACTTTGTGTACATGCAAAAATTTTTGCTTCCGTAATTACAATTGGCATAGTTAACTTCTTGTTTTTAAGCGCACAAAGACGCATTATTTTTAACGAGGTGCAAATTTATACATTTATTTTAACCTAAAAAGTATATTGAATGCTATTTTTATGATTATTTCCAGAAAAATATATATTTTTGCTGTCCGAAATGCTCAAGTGGCGGAATTGGTAGACCTGTCTGCCGACAGGCAGGCGCGCTTCTTGAAAAGTTCTGATTATGTTTTATATTTATGCTATCTCAAGTTTAAAACGAAATTATATTTATGTTGGAATGACCACAAATCTTGAGGCTAGAGTTGAAAGACATAATCAAGGTAGAGAAAAAACTACCAAGGCTAACAGACCTTTAGAATTAATGTATTCTGAAGCCCTAGACGTTGAAAGACACGAAGCCAGAAAAAGAGAAATATATTGGAAATCTGGAATAGGCAAAGAAAAGCTTCGTTTAATTCGAGATAAAAGTTAAATTTGCACCTTACTAAGCTCAAGTGGCGGAATTGGTAGACGCGCTGGATTCAAAATCCAGTTTCTTCGGAAGTGTGGGTTCGATTCCCACCTTGAGTACAGACTAAAACCTCAACTAATTATTATTAGATTGAGGTTTTTTTATTTGATTAATTCGTCGTACCTCTCTCTAATAAATTGCCCCCAAACGCTATAGCCACCAGATTTTAAATGGATACCATCGCCACTATAGCATTGTTCTTTCAAGTTTCCATTATCATCAGAAAAAAACTGCTCCAAATTATAATAATATACCGATGGTTCATCTCCTAAATATTGAATGGATTCATGAATGTCATTATATTTTTTTCGTCTATCTGAATTTTTGTCCAATCCTGTGGGAAGTGGTCCCAATAATAATAATTTAGACTTGGGAAATGTTGCTTTGGTCAATGCGACAACCTTTATTATGCCTGCACTAATTTCCTGGGCTGTATTAAAAGGAAAATTATTGACACCAATGGTTAACACCACCAGTTTTGGAGATGCATAATTGTAATGGCCGTTTTTAATCCGCCAAAGCACATGTTCTGTTCTATCGCCAGATATCCCGGCCGAAATCCATTTCAAATCTTTAAAATAATTATCGGCTGCAGCCTGGCCCGGTTTATGGGTTGTAAAAGTACGGTTACCTCCCCAGCCCTGGGTTATGGAATTTCCTATCAGTAACAGATCAATATCCTTTGTAGCTTGGCATAAAGAATCGATATCCTTCATTTGGGACCACCAACCCTTACTTTTTTTCCAACCAGCTCCCGAACGGTATTCAGATCCTGGTGCCGGCAATACCGCAAAATTTATTTTTCTATTGGTAGCTCTTAATATAAAATCAACTATAGGCGTTGGGTTTTTTAAACTGTGTGGATGGTGCCCATTATTCTCTTTATATATGGCTTCTACCTGTCCGCCATAGTGTTGTATTGCTCTTACAAATGGCTCGGTATTTTCATCGGCTGGCACAATACTATCGGTTAACCCACAAACATGAAGCATGGGTATTCCTGCCGAAGCTATTGATTTTGTTTTATGAATGGGATCGCCCTGAAATGTCGCAACCAAACTATCCGACACTAAACCATAAACCTGTTTTAATTGCTCCCAATCTTCTGGGCTTCCTTTATAAATACCATCTCCCTTAGGCCAGCTTTTGACCTCTAGAACTGGCGCATCTGCATATATGCAGGCTACCTTTTCTGGGTTCTTTTCAGCCCAGTTATAGACCATTAGTCCGCCACGGCTCATGCCTTCCAAAATGACCTTCTTTGAAAATCCGTTGGTTGTCATAAATTCATAAAACGCATCCCATCGCGACACCGCTTCTGGCGCACCATATAAATTGGCTACGTCGCAATACGCAATATGGAAACCTCTTTCTAAAAGGGCTATATCGGTTTGGGGTTCATGTCCCCAAAACCTGGCTCTCATTACCCAAGGACGTTCCTCGGTCACGAATTTAGGTTCAACTATTTTACAATCAATTCCATTCCATTTAAAGTTGGTTTGTCTGTATCCATGGAAATTCTGTACCTGTTTATCTACGAACCGATCTAAAGTGATATTAAAATGATCTGAAATATCTTGTGTTACTGCTTCATAAATACGTCTCGCTATACGTGTTGCCCCCAATGAAGAAGGGTGTATTGTATCTGGCAAAAGATTAGGACTATCAATAAACAACTGATATAAATCTATAAGCTCGCTATTGGTTTCATAGGCCACCTTTTGTGTTAACGGAATAATTTTGTTTTTTATAACAGGATCCCAAATGCTTGTAGAATCCTTTAAAAAAGAAGGTATTGGAAGCAATAATACCACACGTACGTTACTATTCCTTTCCTTAAACGATTGTATGAGTGCTTTATAATCGGTTTCAAAATCGGTTTCTAAATACACCCTATTTTGTTGCTTGGAATCGTTTGTTCCCAATTTAATAAAAACAACATCAGGATTAAACGCTAAAGCTTCTTGATAAGCATCTGAATTCCAGTAAGGACGATCTCCTTTCTTTAAAAGTGTATTGCCACTAACCCCAAAATTTTTAACCTGATAATGTTCTCCAAGCAGGGCCTGCAATTGCTTAGGGTAGGCATTCATTTCACGATTTGCAATGCCCGAACCAAAAGTAATACTATCACCCACACAGGCAATCTTTATTAGCTCGTTGTCTTTACAACTGAAAAGAGCTAAAAAAAGCGCCAATAAAATAAAATGTTTACTCATAATTTTATCTAGATTAAATCTTATTCTATCCAAGTGTCGGTTTTAAATGCTGAAGCTGGCAATCCCGAAGCATTGAATAAATTTGGCAATGCATCGTCTGAAAACGCAAACCGAACAGCCACTGGATACTTAACCTTCTTTGCATACACCTCTACAACGTTCCCTATAATTTTTGCTTTCGCTGGATGAAATTCCTTATCTGCCCCTGCAATATAAAAAGCCTTTAGTTCTTCTCCTTTTGAGTTCAATCCGCCTTCGGCATGGTCAAAATAAATAATCGCTTTATTTCTCTTGATTTCCATTTGCTTGTATATAGGGCCACTATATACTACATGTTTAACCCCATAGGTTTTGGCCAAGGCCCAAAGTGCCAACCGTTTACCCACTTCCTGTTTATTTGTTGGATGGATATTTTTTAGATTTCCAATATCATTTGTTACGACCATTCCCGTATTTTTTACGGTTATCATGGTCTGTAACTGTGCATCTCTTACCAATGGCACATCGTCTTTAAAATCATTATATGCAAATGGTGCTATTTGCACAAAATAGAACGGAAGTCCCTTACCCCATGCATTTCTCCAGGTTTCTATCATAAGTGGCAGCGATTTATAATAGGATTTAGCATTTTGCCTGTTAGATTCCCCTTGATACCATAAGCATCCTGCTATATCAAAATTGGTAAACGGATGCACCATGCTATTATAGGTTACTCCAGGATCTCGAGGCCACCAAACATAGTCTTTAATTTTTTGAGACGCCGCTTTCAAGTCTGGATGTGCTTCAATTTGTGCTTTATCTATCCAGGTTTCAATAGGTGTTCCTCCCCAACTGGAATTAACCAAACCTATTGGAACATCTAATTCATTATGCAATTTTCGCCCAAAAAAATAAGCAACAGAACTAAAGTTCTTCATGGTTTCTGGCCTGCAGAACTCCCAAACCCCTTCTGCGTCATCTTGTTTATATTCCGACTTTTTTTTGTTTACGGAAAACAACCTTATTTTAGGATAATTTGCTGCTTTTATTTCCTGCTCGGCATTAACCAATCCCTTTAAAGGCGACCATTCCATATTGGACTGCCCAGAACAAAACCAAACTTCTCCTATCAGCACATTTTTTAGCTCCAATACTTCATGTCCTGTAATGGTAATGGTGTATGGTCCACCAGCTTTAGGTGTTGGTAACTTTAAAGACCATACGCCCTGATAAGCTTTTGTTGTAAAAGGTTCACTATGCCACGAAGCTGTTACTGTAATTGTTTCGGCCGCATTGGTTGTCCAACCCCATATAGTAGCTTCACTTTGTTGTTGCAATACCATATTGTTTGATAAAATGGAAGGCAACCATATTTTAGCATAAGTAAAGCTTGTAATTGACAGGGAACAAACCAACCCCAGAATTATTTTTTTCATATGTATATTAATATTGGTACTTGATTATGAAATAGTCTTTTGTTTAAGCCTTATAAGATTACTTATCATGTTCATCTAACAAAATATAATCCATCTCTTCATTATATAGTATATAGGACTCCCTATTCATACCTAACAATCTAGTTCATGCATTATTGGATGTTGTCATTTTTGAGTCATAAACTCCCACGCGACTTTTCTATTATAACCATAGGGCTTACCTCTTTCCGGTTTGGAGATACTTCCTATAAAGTGTCCAGATCTGTCTCTAACCACTTTAATCTCAACTTGAGAAAATTGTCCGTTCTCAAAATCAAAGCTCAGGCCATCGTCATCATACAAAGTAAACTGTCCTTCTTTATCGCCATAATGCCGAATAGTCAAATCCAGTTTTTCATCTGTCTTCGGCGCCCTATTTCTAGCTTCTGTCATAGGAATAATACTCCCATTTTTTACAAAAAGAGGAATCTTGTCCAATCCCGGTTCAATGGTGATTATTTCTTCTTCCCCTACAAATGCTCCAGTATAAAAATCATACCATTTGTCTTTGGGGAGCACTACTTCTCGGGACGTTTCACCTACAAACATAGGCGCTACCAAAATAGCATCTCCCATCATGTATTGGTAACGTACCTCTTTGGTTTTATGTCCTGCATAGGGATTATCGGTTCCATCCAGTTTCCCCTCTATCTTTTCGGTCTTAAACACAAATCCTTCCAACAATTGCATGGCCCGAAATGGTGGTATTCCTTCAAAACGATATCGGGCGAAAGAGGTATACATGTAAGGTAATAAACGCATGCGTAATTGTGCCACATCACGTACTTGCGCTTCTACTTCGGGGAATGACCAGGGTTTAGTCCCATCTGCCCAAGCATTTAACATGGCCATTGGCGAAAAGCAAACTGTTTGCATACGCCTTAACCATTCTTCGGCACTCTTTGAGGCACGCACCTCGGGAGTCCATAGCACCCCAATAAAGCTACTATTTATTAAGGCTGTTATAAAATCTTTATGGCTGTAATAATCGTCATAGATCACATATGGGAAGCTGCTGGCCCCTGCATTGGAAGCCCTAACCAAACTATAGGTACGCCGGTTCATCTCCTTAAACCATTTGGCTGTCATATTCTGCACTAAAAGCCCATATACTTGCCGCATTTCTTCTGCTGTTGTTCCTGAAGGAAATGTGGCTACATCTGGCCATAACCATTGATCGAAACCATCTACCTCATCAATTTTATAGCCACTAACCCCAATATCCAAATGGTTTTTATAAAAGTGTTCTTTAAATAAATGTCTTGTTTTATCTAGAGTTAAATCTGGTACAACTCCATTCCATACGGTATGCGATCCCGATAAAGGCTTAACCTTTGGATATAGACTGCCTACGGGAGACACGTAAGGATTTAACCATAAGTTAGCTCGTATCCCTTTATCTAGCAATGTACTGATGAATTTTTCAGGGTCTGGAAAACGTGTTTTCTCCCATTCAAAAGTACAGGGATAAGCCATAGATTGCCATCCGGGCTCCACTCCAATAAAGTCCAAAGGAAAATTATGATGCTCAAAATCGGCCACTTCGTTTAAAATATCCTTTGCCGAAAATAAGGTTGGAACACGCTGTGTAAAACCCAGTCCCCATTTTGGCGGTAAATAGCCTCCTCCTGAAAACAGATTATAGCGCTGCACGACTTCTAGCATGGAGTTGCCTCCAAAAACATACACTTCCGTTCCATTAGCCGGCACTAATATTTCAACTGCATCAGAATATGGCTGAGCCTCCCATTTGGGGTCTGAATTTCGATTTCTTAATACTGGCCTTTCATCGGCTTCGACACGCACACCTGTACCGGCATATACCGTTAAATAATTAGCAGCATCAATTAATACACCATAACCCTTTGTTGACACATAAAAAGGAACCGGGGCATGTGTACGACCTGAGTCACCATTACCATAATGGTCAACATGGAGATTTAAAATCCTTCCCCGCTGATTGTGTGTCTTAAAATTTAATCCTAATCCATAAAGTTCTTCTTCCTTTTCCAGAGGAAATCGTAAATAAGTTTTACCGCTAATGACTTCGGCACTTATTTTGGCTTTATCTAAAGGAAATGTTACATCCGAAAGGTTATCCAATGCCTTTACATCTGGCTTAACCTCTGCTGCCTTTAATAAACTAATATGTTGCTCGGCTCCTATTTTAGCTCGCCAAACACCATTGTGTATTTCATTCCATTCTAAGTTTTGAGCTATCATAGAATATGAGAACCATGTTGTCGTAAAAAGAAAAAATATCTTTAAGTTTTTCATCTGTTTTATAATAACTTCATTGATACACTTTCACCCAATCTATGATCATATTTACTGGAAGGTCATTAGGCTCAACATCACCTACCCAGGAACCTCCCAATTGCTGGTCGATTAATATGTAGAAAGGCTGATCGAACGGCCATTGGGTAGGATCGGCACCTTCTAATTTAGGGTAAGTATGTGCTATTTTACCGTTAACCGTAAACACCAATTGATCTGGATACCATTCCAATCCATAGGTATTAAAGTCGTCTGGATTTATATTTGCTGTTTTATAGTAAAGTGGATGTTCTTTCTGTTTGAGCTCCAAGGTATAATAGGAATGTACGGTTTGATAGACTATATTATCGAAATTGAGATGTTCCATAATATCAATCTCTCCATTTCTTGGGTACTTCCCGTACTTCTTTTGCTCTGCCAATAACCAGATGGCCGGCCAGGCTCCTTTTGCACTTTCCAATTTGGCTCGTATTTCAATTTTTCCATATTGAAAAGCAAACTTACCCTTGGAATAAATGCCTCCTGTTAAAAATGGCCGAGAATCGGCGATAGTATCTGGATTAACAATCCCCTTTAAGTGTAGTTTACCATTTGAAATGCTATAGCAATCAGGGCTATCGGACATGTAATTTCCCCAATCGGCTTTATTCGGAGGAATTTTTGCCCACTTTGTTGTATCAATATGTGATTGGTCAAAATGATCTTCCCACACCACTTGCCACTTCGATGTCTGCAAGGTATCCTTTTGAACGAAAATATACTCATCTGTAATAACTGATCGAGACGTATTACAGTTAACCAATACTAAGGCAAATAAAACAATTATAAATTTGGTCATGGGGCTACTCTTTTTTTTAATCACTATGAACTTTGGTTATCCAATCAATCTGTTTCCAGTGGTCTACCTCATCATTTTTCTGTGGTTTACCCGGTGTACTTCTTCCTTCCAGGATTTGCTTTTCCAATAAAGTCTTTAACTCGGTTACTTTTTCAGGGTGCTCTTTATAAATGTTTTGTGTTTCTCCTGGGTCTGTTACCAAATTATACAATTGAATCTCTGGTAATGTCTTTTCTTCCTTTGAGTTGGGCCTTGGAAAACTCCAACCACCAGAACCCGGAGCCATCACCAATTTGTAATCACCCTGCCGAATGGCAAAACTTCCATTTATAGAGCTATGAATGGTTGCCTTTCGCTTAAACTCCTGTTCATTATTCATTAATAACGGAAATAGCGAAAAACTATCTTCTGCTTCATTATCATTCAGCTTTGCATTTACAATATCGGCACAGGTTGCAAACAGATCTGTAGTACATATTGTTTTGTTCGAAACAGACCCTGCTTTTACTTTACTCGGCCATTTTACAATAAACGGCACACGATGGCCTCCTTCAAAAATATCGGCTTTGTGCCCTCTATAAATACTACTTGGATCGTGATCAAATGTTGCCAAAACCTCATAATCTGCTTGTGGCGAACAACCATTATCACTTGTAAAAATGACGATGGTATTATCCTCAATTCCCGCTTCCTGTATGGCTGCCTGCAATTGTCCCATATAGTCATCGACTTCCATCACAAAATCGGCATAAGGGTTTAACCCACTTTTACCCTGCCACTCCTCGGTTGGCAAAATAGGTGTATGGGGTGATGGCAGTGCCAGATATAAAAAGAATGGCTTTTCTTCTTGAGCCTGTTTCTTAATAAAATTAAACGACCTTCTAAAAAAGTTGGGCGTTACATCTTCATGAACAAAATCGGGACTTGTAGGCCCTTCCCGCCACCATGAGTATTTTGCCTTATTGACCGTTATGGTATCGGGTATAGCAGTTGGCATACCATTTTCAACATATACATAAGGGGCCATATCCAAGGATCCGGAATGTCCATAGGCATAATCGAAGCCTACATCGTTTGGCCCATTTGTTATAGGCTTTGAAAAATCGATATTTTTAAAGTCTCCTGGATCCCATCCATTTCCTAATAAGCTATCACTTTGTGTCTTTGCCCAATCCCATCCCAAATGCCACTTCCCTATAAAACCAGTGTAATAGCCATTTTCTTTAAGAAATGATGCTACTGTAGCCCTGCCATTCGGAATTAAAGCTTTGGAGGTTCCCGTTAGAACACCATTTTTGAGTTCACTTCGCCAATTATATCGCCCTGTAAGGATTCCATAACGCGTAGGTGTACAAACCGATGAAGAGGTATGGGCATCGGTGAATATTATACCATCAGCGCTCAATTTGTCCAAATTAGGTGTTTCTATTTTACCATTGGCATTAAAGGCCTTAACATCGCCAATCCCTAAATCGTCTGCCAGTACATAAACAATATTAGGAGGGTTTACAGTTTCCTGTTCTATCTCTTTTTTCTGTTTTTTATCACAAGAAACCTGTAATATACAAATGCAAAGTGCGACAATTATCAACTTTATTTTCATTCGCTTAAATTTTAGTCATTATTTGAGTTAATAAAAATTCTGATATTTTTTCGCCCAACTTCATATACCCCTCTTTGGTGTAATGGACATCATGGTCTCCTATGCCATATTCCTTATGAATAACTTTTGATGCCTTATATATATCGTTAACAACCACATCATATTTTCGCATAACTTTCTTAGCGGCCTTATTATATTTTTTAGCATCATTTGTATATCTTCCAGCCTCTTGATTAGGCACATAACTGGTTGTTACAAAAATGAGCTTTGCATTCGATTTTTTTTTAATCATCTGTACTATAGCCTCCAAATTATCGGCATACTCTTTCACTGTATAGGTAATGGTTCCGTTTATTTTGTCCCTGTTACCATACACTTTTGAATCGGGGTGCCTGTAACACAAATCCCAAAGCCCCCAATTAAACTGGATAATATCCCAATTGGTATCACCTATCCAAGCTTCAATGTTTTTTAACCCCGTACCTGTATGTTGTGCATTGCCAAGGTTATGCTCCACAACGGCTACACCTGATAAACTTTCCTTTACAAAAGGCATATAACCAATAGAAATAGAATCTCCTATGATTAGTATTTTGGGTTTGTCATCATAAAAACTACTTGTAACAAATACGGTTAACAGTAGTATTACGTAGATTAGTTTATATGGCTGCTTTTTTTGTCCCACTTTACCTAATTTACATTGAAAATACTAAAATTCTTTATCCGAGGTTCTCTATCACTCTTTAAAATTCTAAGTCTTAACCGACTAGCTTTCACCGTTTCAAACTGTATTATTCGTTTGTGCCCAATACTTTCTCCGCTATACAACAATTTCCACTTACCATCAACGAAAGCTTCCACAACATAGGCCCTTACACGTTCGCCATGAGTAATATCTTCCTGGATAATAATATGGTTGATTTCTGTGGCTTGCTTTAACTTAATGGTTAATTTGTTTCCTGTGCCAGATGTTGTTTTTAACGGGTTAGAAAATCGCCTTTTAATCTCATTGCCCCATTCTTTTAATCGTTTAACATCGGGCTCTGGTAACAGACCATCGGTATTAGGTGTTAAGCCCATAATAAGGGTTGAATTTCTGCCTACAGATTTGTAATACATATCCATTAAATTTTCCAAAGGGAAAATATGTGCTTCATCACCGGGTTCCCAAAACCACTCATGACGTCCATTATAGCCTCTTAAGGGTGCATCGGCCATGGCGGGCATCCAAAATTTGCCGTTAGGGTCGCCTTCTTTCAGTAATTGAAAACTATTAGTTGCTATATTCTTTCTAGCACTTTCTCCTGCACCTGTTGCTATATAAGGGAATGTTGCCCAACACGGATCGCCAACTGTTCCAGATTCGGATCCACCCCAACGTGCTTCTGCCAGTTGCCCGTTATGATAAAACAGGCAATTTGGCTGATACTGCCTTACTATAGGCAATACATCTGGGGCGCCATTATCGGGATGATCGGCACCACCATCAAACCAAATTTCAAAAAGTTCTCCATAATTGGTACACAGCTCCTTTACCATACCTTCTATCATCTGGTTATACCACTTCTGACGATTTTCCCGGAACGCACCTTCGCCATTGACCTTAAAGTCATGAACCCCTAAAAAGGAATTCCATCGGATACCTAAATAAATACCGGGCTTAACCCCATACTTTCTACAGGATGCTACAAAATCGGCTACAATATCCCCTTTACCGTCACGCCAGTTTACTGCCTTTAAGCAATAGGGATTAACATTGGATTGGTACAAGGCAAATCCGGTCTCGTGCGTTGCTGTTAATATGGCAAATTTAGCACCGGCATCCTTGGCCGCCTTAACCCATTGGTCGGTGTCCAAGTGTTTGGGATTAAAGATCTGATAATCGGGAACAGGATCTATCCTATTATTTCCTTGTCCGTATTTTACACCATCAAACACATGCAGATCATAGTGAAAAACCACGCCCATTTCTGCTTCTTGCCAAGCCAGTTGCCTACTGTTTGGTTTGGGATATGCTGTTTCTTCAATGGGGATAAAAACACTATAGGATTCGTTTCCTTTTTTGGCCGCAAGGCTTAATATTTTTGGTTTTCCGTTTTCATGATAAATAAAGGGTCGTTCCAAACGATCGGGAACAAGCATAGTACCATCTGCCATTTTTAACTTTTTGGGCATTAACACATATTCATTGGCCTTTTTCCAATGCACCCCATCTGGCGAGGTGACCATACCTATAAAGCCATGTGCATGAAAAACACCATAAAAACGGTCTCTACTTTCATCGTACCATACAGACATATCCTCGGTATCGATATAATCGATTACGGGCTCATCCATCATTTTAAAAGGTCCTGTAGGTGATTTTGAAACAGCAACTGCTTGATTTCTTATAAAACGTTTTTCATTGGGCTTATCACCTTTAACGATTAAATAATAGTTGCCATCTTTCCCTTTATCGATAGCTGGGTTTACGGTAAGTGTTGCTATAGGTCCCGAAGGCTCTATTAACGGGGCCTCCATACGCTTCCAAGGACCATTAATAGAACTGGAAACCGCCACACCGGCACGTTGGTTTGGGCGTAAAATTTTCCAGTTTGGATGGTTATAGCCTGTATGGGCTGTTTCTATGAGTTCTTCTTCTGTAAATTTTTTATCTCCCAAATTGGTCGCTATATAATACAGATAATAGTTCCCATCGAAATATTTTATTTTAGGGTTATGTGCTGTTATTGCATCCCATCGGTTATTACGAGCCCCTTCTAAAACCACCTCCTTAAATTGCCATGGGCCGGCGGGATTTTTAGAAATGGCATGTGCAATCTCAGAATGGGTAAGCCAACCTGTAAACCCATAGTCTTTTTTCCATCGGGCATAAAACATATGGTAAAGACCGTCCTTTCCTTTTAGTATTGAAGTTCCCCAATTGTAATAGCCCTCTGTTTTAAAAACATTATCGGCAGTTATGGGTTTGAAATTATCATATAAGCGCAATTCATCTGTATTCTTTTGAGCCCAACCTAGGCTAACTAAAAAGAATAAAACGACTATCACATTATATTTTACGATTTGCTCCATTCAAGCGTACATGTGTTCATTCAAATATATCCAACTCAGCAATAGCTGCTGTTTGCTTTCCTCCCGCAATAGCTTTAGACTCTATTCTAATAAATCTACCCACAGCTGTATTCTTAAAGTAATGACTTCTTTTTACAGGGTCATTGATTAGATTTCCAAACTCAAAGGCTTCAACTGTTTGCCATTGTTTACCATCCTCACTTACTTTAAAGGTTCCTTGCTCGATCATGCCCTCCGCATGTTTTGTTTGAGGGGTGTACGCAAAGCCTTTTAGGTTATAAGAACGTCCCAAATCGACAGTAAGATAATGTGCATCCCCTTTTGCTTCAGACTGCCAATAGGTATCTGGGTTTTCATCAAAAGCATCGGTTCCCGGATGTTTGTTGGCATCGCTATCGGTTCCAACAAGCTTCCAGTCAGTTTTCAAAATACCAAACACATAGGATGCTACGCTGCCCAATTCTTCCTTATCAATGGCAAGGGCTTTAACCTGGGTTGATGCTACAATTTCAGAATCATTAAATAATTTGGACAATTTTGTTGGTGTCGTTCCATCGGTTGTATAGCGGATCTCATATCCTGTGTTCAAATTATTAATGGCGTCTTCCCCATGCGGTTTCCAACCAAAATCATGCTTTTTGGGCGCGATATTAAGCTTACCGTCTAAGGTTCTTGAAATGGCCAATTGTGGGGGCCGCGTTTTATAATAATGCGCAGAAATATTTGAAACTGCAGGCACAAAACGTGATGCCGTAACTCGAATTCTAAATTTATTGGAAGTCACCTCCTTAAACCGCAGGATACTTTTATACCCCACATTGGTGGCTTTTGCAATTTCTTTCCAGGTATTATCGACCCAAGCATCAAGGGCATGTGCTTCAATACGTTCTCCATGCGTTGCTATGGCTTCCTGAAGCACTAGGCGGTTAATGGTCACAGGTTCTTGGGTGGTAATGATTATTTCATTTGAAGGATCCAACAATTCATAACTTTCCATGTCTGCATCCAACACTTTATTTGGTCCAGAGGCTCCTTCAAACAAGTTGGTTCCATAGGTCGCCTCTATACGCTGCCCCACTTCTTTTAGTACCTTAACATCTTCATCTGAAAAACGGCCATCTCTATTAGGTGGTATGTTCAATAAAAAAGTGGAATTCCCTCCTACCGAACGCTCGTAAATATCGAACACATCATCTGCACTACGTACATTTTGTTTATCATCGTCCCTATAAAACCATCCTTCGCGAATGGAGGTATTGGTCTCGGCTTGTTGGTAATGTAAAAACTTGGCATCATACAACTTCTCCCGGCTTCCTATATCTTCACCCGTAATATCGGCAAAGCTATTCATCTCATGCGGATTGGTTTTATACGGTATAACATTCCACTCGGTATCTCGTGTTCTACCCTCTTCGTTACCACACCAACGTATATCCTGTTTACCAAAAACAACAGCCTTTGGAGCTAAAGCGCTTATTAATTCCTTCCAGTCCAAATAATTGTATTTTTGCCCGCCTTTCCGTTTTGGGTGGGCGCCATCGAACCACACTTCATGTATGGGACCATACTCGGTAAGCAGTTCGAATAACTGATTTAGGAAATACTCATTATAATCGTCTACATTAAACGTAAAAGTTGTCTTATTGGCAAACGGACGTCCTTCAACAGGTCTAGGTATGGTTCGATCTGTATATTTACTTAAATTACCATAAAGGCCTTCTTTATTCTCTATTTGATATAAATCGGCTGGCGATAGGTACACACCTAACTTCAATCCATATTTTTGACAGGATTGTGACAGTTCTTTTAAAATATCACCTTTTCCATCTTTAAACCCTGTAGACATAATGCCGTGCTTGGTATAGCGACTTTGCCAAAGCACAAAGCCATCATGGTGCTTTACGGTAATGATCACCATCTTCATTCCGGCACTTTTCATGGATTCGCACCACTGGTCGGTATCTAAGGTTTTTAAATCGAAAATCTTAGGATCTTCCATACCATTGCCCCATTCCATACGAGTAAACGTATTAGGGCCGAAGTGTATAAACGCTATAAATTCATTTTTAAGTGCTTCATACTGATTGGGCGTAGGCACCACATGAGCCGCTTTTAATACAATGGAATCTTTAGATTCGCCTTCTTTAATTTCAATAGTATTATTGGTATTTAATACCAATCCTCTTTTTTGATTGCAAGAAACGGAAATCAATAAAACAATTAGTAAACTGGATAGTCTGTACATGGGTTAATACTTTATTTTTTTGTTATTTTAATAGCATAGGCATAAACATCCGTTGCTTTCATTTTATTAGGTTGGTAACTCGGCATTTCGATTATAAAATCATCTCCGACCTGTTTCCCTTTTAATACATCACCAGTAGCGAGCAATGTAATTTTTGCTTGCTCCGATCCCTTAAAATTTCTTATCGTTACTTCTTCAGACCATTTAGGCGATATGGCGAAGTAAGCCTCATCATTTTGTGTAAAAAACAACTCTTTAACAGCATATCCCGGTTCTGGGTCGACGGTCTGTTTTAAAATAACATCGCCCCCTAAATAATGTTGCTTGGGCATATAATTCTTTTCTCCGTTTAAAGACCACTGAAACGAGTGGTTCCAGGGACGCGTACCATAAATTGCTTCGCCATTGGTTTCCAACCAACCGCCTATTTGCAATAAACGCTCCTGCATAATAACGGGTATTCTACCTCTATCATCAGGACCTATATCTAACAATAGATTACCGCCTGTGCTTACAATATTTATTAATGTTAACACCAAAGCTTTAGGGCTATTATAATCCTGTGCATCTTCGTTTCGGTTATATCCAAATGAAAAGCCCATTCCGCGACATTCTTCCCAAGGCTTATTAAATTCTGGTGTTGCGGCTTCATACTCGGTAGTAAAATACCCCCCATGATGTTTTCTCACACCTTTACCCCACCTGTCATTAATAGCAATCGTTTCCTTTACATTAGATTCATTGAACAGCCATGCCAAGAATTCTTTAGTCTTCCACTTATCGGCTTCCATACTCCATTCACCATCGGGCCACAAAATATCTGGTTCATACTTTACTACCAAATCTTTTATTTGCGGTATAAAATGATCGTTTACAAAACGTTCTCTATCATTTTGCCACCAAGGGTGGTACCATTCATAAAGGGAATAATACAAACCCATTTTAACATCGGTTTTTTTTACTGCAGTAGATAGTTCACCTACCAAATCCCGTTTAGCGCCAACTTCCATACTATTCCAAGCAAAGCCCCTGTCGTTAGCCTGTTCATTGGGCCATAGCGTAAATCCGTCGTGATGCTTAGAAGTTAATACAATGTATTTAGCCCCGGCTTTCTCAAAGAGTTCTGCCCAATCGTCTGGATTGAACAAATCGGCCTTGAACATTTCACCAAAATCATAATAGCTAAAATTTTCACCATAGGTTTTATTATGAAAATTAACGACTTCATCCCCTTTAAACTTTCCATTTCCAAATAGGGATTTGCTTTGCAACCAATATTGATACCATTCGGAATACGTTCCTTTAGGAGACCATGCAGGCACCGAATAAGGTCCCCAATGAATAAATATCCCAAATTTAGCATTCTGAAACCAATTTGGAACTGGTCTTGTGTCTAAAGACTCCCAAGTAGGTTCATAAACTTTATCTTGTGCTTTACACACTAAAACGCTTAAGGTAAAAACTAAAATTAAAATAGATTGAGAATATTTCATAAGCTTTATCTATTGATTATTAATGGCCACCCTCCAATTTATGAAAGCATTGAAAAGTGTCCTTAGGCACAAAACCTTTGATAGTTAAAAGTTTTATTTTCTTATTGAACTTTCTTTATACTATAAACCCCACTCTTAATTTATAAGGGAAATTACACAAACTTAAGCTCACAAAACCTAATTCACTACTATAAATAAAACCAAAGTATGTATTATTTTTGCCCAAATAACTCTTTAAACTCCTCTTATTGCAACTTTAAAGAAATCTCATATCTAGACAATGGAGCCCTCAACTTCATTTATATTCCAAAACCCCAAGTTCGTTTAAACAATTTTATGATGAAAAATGCTACAAGCCTCTTATAAGTGCAAAAAAAGTATTAGTTCTAGTCTTATTATTAGTAGATTTCAATGATGTCTACTTGTAAATTTGTACCATAGTTTAAGATTATTTGAGTTAGTAAATAGTTTAGTTTAAATCAAAAATGGTTTTTGTAGTTTTTTAGGAGTAAGGCCAAGGCTTTGCTCCTAATTTTTTTACACACTTTTCACTCAACTACCATTATTTAAAAACCTTTATTTACTGAATTCTGCTACTACTGGATAGTGATCTGACAGATAAAAAGTATCTTCCTTATTTGCCACTGTTGCATTAATACATTTTTTAGCCAGTATAGGTGAAACTAAAATATAATCTATACGGATGGAGTTTTCGCTTCTACCCTTGCCCTTTTCTACTTCAAAAACCTGTGTAGGGAAACTTATGCGGTCATCCCATCCTTGGGTATACTTTTGAGTAACATCCATTAAGGGAAAACTTAAAAATGTACTTAACACCCCATATTCTAACTGGTCATTAAAAAGGTTTCGAACGTGTTCATGTTGTTTTTCCGATTCTTGCATGGAAGCGACCACAGTTGGTTTATCCTTATATAAATCGGCATCTAAAGGTGAAACCGCATTAAAATCTCCTAAAATCATGTATCTACTTTCTTCACTTGATAGTTTTGACAGTCTATTCAGAATAATTTTTGCCTCTTCCAGTCTCTTCTTGTAACTAAATGGCGAGAAATGCACAACAAAAAAATCAATTCCAGCCGTTTTACAATGCAATGCACCATGATGCATATTCTCTAGAATTTTTTCTTTTATTTCTATTGGCTTGCTCGAAGTAATTCCAACGGGGTAACCATCTGTCTTTAAAATTTCTGCATAACCATGCCCCCAAGCTTTAGCTTCTTCCAATAATTTCTCATGAGTGTATCCGCAAAGTTCTTGAAGCGCTAACACATCTGGCTTTTGTTTATTTACCCAACTTATAAATGCTTTTTTTCTATTGACATCCTTACCCCAGTCAAAGCCATTCCAAATGTTATAACTAATTACTTTTATAGTGGTTCTTTCTAAACCATTACCAGTTTCATACTTAAAAGCCGATAATACCACCACCATCAAACAAAAGAATAGAATGTTAACTTTTTTTAAAATCATTTTTATTGTTTAATAAAATTTACTTTACTGCTTTTGGACAAACGATTTAATCCCTACTCAACATTTCCATAGTCACTACTGTTCTAAACCCAATATGCTCTGCAGAAGAATCCATGCTTGTTCCCATTTTAGCAGAAGCCCTATAACTTGCGCAATAGGAATCACTACATAAAAAAGAACCTCCTTTAATTATTTTTTCTTGTAAATATGGATTGTTCGGATTATAAGCTTTATCGGCTCCTTTAGGGTTTTTTGTTAGTCCATTGGTATTGGCAAGCTCTTGATAATAGTTCACGTTATACCAATCTGAAGTGAACTCCCAAACATTTCCGGCCATATCGTAGAGGCCAAAACTATTTGGCGGATAGGATTTTGCTGGCGCTGTCCTTTCAAAACCATCTTCTAAAGTATTATACACTGGAAACTCACCTTCCCAACTGTTTGCCATTTGAGACAATTTAGAACGATCATCCCCCCAAAAGTAAGTAACATCTTTATTTTTACCCCTAGCGGCATATTCCCACTCGGCTTCTGTGGGCAAGCGATGGCCAGCCCATTCGCAATAGGCCAAGGCATCTTGATAGGCAATGTGGACTACTGGATGGTTATCCTTGCCATCCAAAGTACTTTCTGGTCCGCTGGGGTGCTTCCAATTTACACCTATAGCCCATTGCCACCATTGCGAAAAATCGTAAAGATTGGGAACAGAAGATTTTGTTTTCTTGAACAATAATGATCCTGGCTGTAATATGCTATCATGTGGTTTTGGTGTACCCTCTGGCAATTGCTTTTTCATCTCTTCCCAATTAATATCACGTTCGGCAATGGTAATGTATCCTGTTTCGTCTACAAACTTTTTAAATTGGGCATTGGTAACCTCAGTAATATTCATAAAAAACCCATCTACATAAACTTCGTGTTGGGGTTTTTCATGTTTCATCGCCATTTTATCTTGTGGTACAGCACCCTGCAAAAAAGTCCCTGAGGGAATCCATACCATCCCTTTAGGCGGATTTGCAATAAGACTATCACGCTCGGTCTTTGAAATAATAGCTCCTCTTTCATCATCATTAGACTTTATGGATTCCGATTTTGTGTTTTTACAAGATACTATCATAAAAACACCACAAATTATTGCAACAAGAAACTTTGAATTCTTCATTAGGCTTTTTTAATCTTTAAAGACAAATGTAGTTATCAATAAATTAAATCACATCTATAGGTTGAAAATATTTAATATTGAAGCTTTAAAGACATTGATTAGAAAATAACAAAAATTCATCTAGAATTATACACACTTATGTATTTGTTAAAAATCCAACTTTAAACCTCCTTCCAAGCAAAGTTTAACACAATACAAAGCACTGAACAACAACATATTAAACCCTTTCAAAATAAATATTTATAAAAATTAATTGATTTCTTCAATAATTTTACATTAAATTTGGTCAAACCATCATAATATTTCACCAACCTAAATTAAAAGCTTCTTTTTGAGCAATATAGCTAGCATAAATAATGAAGATTTCATCAATTCAATTAATGAAGGTGACGTCGCTGCTTTTGAAATATTATTTAACCTATACCAATCAAAACTTTTGTTCTTAGCCTCTAATTATATAGCCAATAGAGAGGATGCCGAAGAAATAATACAGAATGTATTTATTAAAATCTGGTCTAAGAAAAATATTAAATCCAATTTAAACGGATATATATACACGCTCACTAAAAATGCATGCTTAGACTATTTAAGAACCAAAAAGCAACAATTGAATATTGAAAACAATTTACTTCAGTTAGAAGCTTCCATAAATTATAATGCACTTTCCGATGATGCCGCTTCTTTGGTTCTTGAGAGGGAGTTAAATGAAGCTGTGTTAAAGTCCATCAACCTCCTTCCTGAAAAATGCAAAGACGTTTTTATTAAGAGTAGAATTGAAGGACTTAAACATAAAGAGATATCAAAAAAAATGAATATTTCTCCAAAAACAGTAGAAAACCATTTAACAAAAGCCCTTAAACATTTAAGGGTATCGCTTCGAGATTTTTTTCATTTTCTATAACATAAAACTTGTCTCTTCGTAAAAAAACACATTTCGACTAGGGGATACCCATGGTTAATTTCGTCATATTAATAGCAGACCTTTAAAATGAACAAAAAACAACTTATAAAGTACTTAAATAATGAATTAGATGCTATCGAAAGAAGAAAAACGATAGAATGGATTAGAAAGCATCCAGACAACCATAAGAAATTCAATATGGTAAAGGCTGAGCATGTTGTATCCACATTTAAAAACATTCCTAATAACCCAGTAAATAATAGCGTCTTTTTTGAAAGGTTTAAAAACAGTATAAAAAAGAGAAAGCCTAAGAAACTATTATTATATGGATGTGCTTCTGCAATAGTTATAATAGCTCTTTTATGGAATTCTAGTGTTCTTGTTAACAATTCGGAAACCATTATTCAAAATCCCCAAAAAGCAACTATTGCTAAATCTGATGGTAGCGTGCGCTTTACTACAAAAAGAGGCGATAGAAAAGAAGTTTATCTACCAGATGGTTCCAAAATAATACTCAATGCAGACAGTCAGTTGATATACCCCAAAGAATTTAATGACAGCCTAAGGGAAGTTACCCTTGTTGGGGAAGCTTTTTTTGATATTAAAAGAAACATCTACAAACCTTTTATTGTTAACTCCAACAATCTTAAAATAAGAGTCCTTGGCACTTCTTTTAATGTAAAATCCTATAGCAAGGACAAAAAAATAGAAACCACGCTTGTGACAGGAAAAGTAGAGCTTATAAAAGACGAAGAGACCCCTATTATATTAGCTCCTTCCCAAAAAGCCGTTTTCTATAAAAAAGAAAACAAGATGGAAATTGAAGAGGTTAAATCACACGATGTTGTGGCCTGGAAAGATGGCAGCCTAATTTTTAACAAAACGCCCTTGCATGAAGTTGCAATTGACTTAGAAAGAAAATATAACGTTAAAATTAATATTAATTCACAAAAACTATTAAACTATGAGTATACAGGTACATTCGACAATTTAAGTATTTATGAAGTACTTAAGGTGTTAACCATTTCCTCACCTATTAAGTACTCTGTTAAAAACAAGGAAATAAAACTCTGGGATGATATAAAATAAAGAAAGAGAATGCCTCCACATTCTCTTTCCAGTTCAAATTATCACTCCGGAAAGTAATAACCCTCTAAACCAAACAAAATTATGAAAAAAAATCTTTTACGGATTATGAAAATTTACATGCTCTTACTTTTTGTTACCATGACAAGGCTTTTTGCTGTTGAGGCCAATGGACAAAATGTTACAATTGATGTGAAGAACATTGAACTTGAAAAAGTTTTCGCTGAAATAGAAACGAAAACCGAACTCAATTTCTTTTACAACAACAGCTTAATTGACGTAACAAAAAAAGTGTCTTTGGAAGCAAAAGACCAAGAGCTTACTCAAGTTCTTAACAACTTGTTTGAAACCACCAATATAGACTACAGGCTATTAAAGGACCAAATTATATTATTCCCTAGAGATAATACGTCTATTATTGAAGTTATTGACGACCTTGTAAACAACGAGAAGTCTCATGAAGAAATTAAAACATTCTTTGAAAGTGTACTTCAAAATGAAATCAAAGGAACTGTAACCGATACTAATGGAGCCCCTGTTCCTGGGGTAAACATAATAATTAAGGATACAACAGTTGGAACACAAACAGATTTTGATGGGAATTATACCATTCAAGCATCAAAAGGCGATATTTTGGAATTTTCGTTTGTAGGTTTGAAATCTGTTTCGGTTACCGTAGGGGACACAAACTCCATTGATGTGGTTATGGTTGAAGATGCCGAAAGTTTAGACGAAGTTGTAGTAACTGCGCTTGGTGTTAAACGGCAAAAAAAATCATTAACCTATGCTACTCAAAATGTAGATGTAGATGGTATAGATGAGGCAAGACCAAATCAAAACTTAGTAAACAGCCTATCGGGTAAAGTAGCTGGTTTATCAATTCAGCGTTCAGGAAATGGTGTTAGCGGTGCTTCCAAAGTTGTACTAAGAGGTAATAGATCAATTGCAGGCAGTAGTCAACCGCTATACATTGTTGATGGTGTTCCACTAGGAGGTGATATTTCTGATTTAAGTCCAGATGATATAGCATCGATAAACGTACTTAAAGGAGCTAATGCAGCTGCTCTTTATGGTGCCCGAGCAAATAACGGAGCTATAATCGTAACAACAAAGTCTGGCAGTAAAGATAGAGTAAGTGTTGATTTAAGCTCTACAATTACCACCGAAACAGCCAATATCCTCTTCGATTATCAAAATCAATATGGCCAAGGAAGTGGCGGTGTTTACAATCCTGCTTCTTTAGGCTCCTGGGGACCTTCTTTAGACGGCAGCTCTGTTGCACACTGGTCACCGAGTCCCGAATTAAGTACTAACCCTTATGCTTATTCTGCTCAGAGAAACAATGTTAAAGATTTTTTTAATACTGGAGTTAGTATTGCCAATAACATCTCTGTACGTTCTGGAAGTGAAAAGAACCAAACCTTTTTTGGTTATACAAACGACATAAAAAAAGGAATTGTTCCTGGAAATGAATTAGAAAGACATAACGTAAGCCTAAAAATTGATAACAAACTAATTAACGATAAATTAAACCTAAGCGCAAAAGTTAACTACATAAGAACAAGTATTGATAATCAATTAGACACTGGAGAAAGCTTTGCAAATCCATTACGCCATGCCTACAGACTACCTAGAAACATTAGAACATCTGATATTCGTACCTTCGAATATATTGAAGCAGCCACCGGAAATATAAGACAGAATTATTGGGACCCCGGAAATAATGGTGGCGCTAACCCTTACTGGACCATTAACAGGAACTTAAATGAAATTACAATCAATAGAGTTATAGGCTATCTTTCTCTCACTTATAATTTTAATGACAATTTAAGTTTGCTTGCAAGGACATCTGTCGATCAACAAACAAATTCCCGAGAGGATAAAGATTACAATGATTCTTATATTATTGCTGATAATGGAGAATACCTTACTGAAAATGGGAATTCTTTGGAATGGAACTCTGATTTTTTATTAACCTATACCAAAGAAATAAATGATAAACTTTCCTTTGACCTTAGCGTAGGTGGAAACCATAGGATTTCTAATTTTAAAACCGTGTCTACAAGCAATGGCGGATTAAACGCTGCTAATATTTTTGCCATTAGTAATGCGTCCAACTTAACAGCAAGCCAAACTTTAGGCCGTAAAGAGGTTAACTCTTTATATAGTTTTGGTCGGTTAGGCTATAATGATGCTCTTTTCTTGGATTTGACCTACAGAAGCGATTGGAGTTCTACTTTACCCAAAGCAAATAATAGGTTTGACTATTTTTCTGCTGGTGTAAGTGCTGTTGTCTCAGACTTAGTATCATTGCCTGATTTTCTTTCTTATTTAAAACTAAGAACTTCTTATGCAGAAGTAGGAAATGATACAAAAGCCTTCAGCTTGGTAAGGACCGCTAACTTAGTTCCTGGTGGTTTCATACAACTATCAACAACACTTCCTAATGCCAACTTAAAACCAGAACGTACAAAATCTTTTGAATTCGGTTTTGATGCACGCTTTTTAGAAAACCGCTTAGGCCTTGATTTTACGTATTATAAAACCAATAGTATTGACCAATTATTTGGCCAACAAGTTACCACTACATCTGGTATCTCTACCAAATTTATAAATGGTGCAGATATTCAAAATAACGGTATTGAATTAATCTTAACGGGTACACCAGTAAAAACAGAAAACTTTTCTTGGGATGTAGCAGTAAACTTTACCAAAAACAATAGCAAGGTTACAAGATTAGCAGAAGGCATCAAAAGTTTAAGCTTTGGTGGTGAATTTGTTAGACAATTTAAGCTAATTGAAGGTGAAGCATGGGGAACTATATTTTCCAGAGGATTCCAAAGAGATGATCAAGGAAGAGTTATTGTTGGCTCCAATGGAGTTCCATTAATCACCTCCGGTCAAGATGTTAACATTGGAAACTACAACCCCGATTGGTTGGGTGGTATAAGCAATACTTTTAGGTATAAAAATTTCAACTTAAGTTTCTTAATTGATATCCGCCAAGGTGGACAGGTAGTGTCATTCACCAATGCTATTTTACTTTCTGACGGCGCACTTAACAGAACCCTAGCTGGCAGAGATGGCTCATTGGTATTTGGCCAGAACATATTTTCTAATAATACTGCCGTGACAGAAGATGGATCCCCTAATAATATTCAAGTTGACTCTGAAACTTTATGGGCAAACTTAGGCGGTAGAAATTCCCCTGTGGGAGAAGCTTTCGTTGAAGATGCATCAAATATTAGAATGCGTGAAATTACATTAGGATATAGTTTTAAACAATCGTTGCTAGACAAGACCCCCTTTAAAAAGGCTAAAATATCTTTGGTTGGCAGAAATTTATTCTTCTTTTCTAACAGCGCTACTGTCGATCCAGAAGTTGTTACAGGCACTGATACAAGTGCAGATGGATTTGAATCATTTGCGCCTCCATCCACAAGAAGTATCGGATTAAATTTAAAATTAGGATTCTAAAAAAGACATGACAATGAAAAACACAATAATAAAATCAATTATAGTATTCTTTACGCCTATTATAATATTCAATTGTACTGGCGATTTCGAAGAACTGAACACCAATCCGCTAACTTTAAGTACCGATAAATTAGAAAGTAGCCAAGCATTACAAGCTCAGGTATTTGCCCAAGCCCAATACACATCGGTAAATGGTTTACACTGGCGCTTCCAAATATCTCAAAATTTGTTCTCAGACATTTGGTGCCAGTACTTTGCAACCACCGCATCTGGATTTGACTCCGATCGCTATGTACAAGTAGGTAGATGGGCAGATTTAGCGTGGAGCTCCTTTTATGGAGAAGCTGCTCCTCAAGTAAAATTAATAGAAGACCTATCCGCTGCCAATAGTAATGATGTAGGTAATGCCATGGCAAAAATATGGCGAGTACATGCTTACCATAGAATTACAGATTATTGGGGACCAGTCCCTTATAGCCAATTTGGAAATGAAGAGTTATCCGTTCCATACGATTCTCAAGAAAGCATCTACACTGATTTCTTTACAACTTTGGATGATGCGGTTAGTAAATTAAAAGCAAATTCTGGAGCTACTTCATTCGCTGCAGGCGATCGCATCTACGGCGGAAATGCAGACAAGTGGCTAAAGTTTGCAAATAGCCTTCGTCTACGTTTGGCTTTGAGAATTAAATATGTTGATGCAGCAAAAGCCAAAAGCGAGGCTGAAAAAGCGGTGGCTGATGGTGTATTTTTAACAAATGACGATAATGCCAGTGTGGTTGTCGATGACACCAATAGAAATCCTTTAGAGACCATTACCGATTGGGGAGAATTTAGAATGAGCGCTACCATGGAAAGTATCTTAAAAGGTTATGACGACCCTCGTATTAGTGCCTATTTTGCGCCTGCTATAGATGGTGATTCCGATGGTGATGGGAATCCCTATGAAGGCTTATTGAATGGCCAAACTAAGGTCACTTTACAGACCAGTCAAAATGCTAGCCATTCAGATTTGGCAACAAAATACATCGATGTGGCCAAAGGAGGTGAAAACCCTCCAATAGAAATAATGAATGCAGCTGAAGTATTCTTCTTAAGAGCTGAAGGAGCATTGGAAGGATGGAACATGGGTGGAACCGCCAGCGACTTATATGCCGATGGTATTAGAATGTCTATGGCTCAACAAACAGGAGCTAGCGCCTCTGATATTGAAGCCTACATAACAAGTAACAATGTACCCGTCCCTTATGCTTCTGGAGCTATGCCTGTAACAGATATCCCTGTAGCATTTTATAGCGACCCAGAAAAACAACTTGAACAAATTATAACACAGAAATGGTTAGCATTATATCCAAATGGATGGGAAGCCTGGGCTGAATTACGAAGAACAGGATATCCAAAGCAATATGCAAGAGTTCAATCTGAAAACCCTGATGTTGCCGCAAATGAAATTATGAGAAGAATGATCTATACAACTAGTGAATTCAACACAAACTCAGAAGCAGTAAATGCCGCAATAGCAAGTCCTGAATTAGGAGGGAATGATAAAAACAACACCAAATTATGGTGGGATAAAAAGTAGTTTAGTTAATTTAATGATAAAACGCCTATAGAATAGTCTCATTTTACAGGCGTTTTTTTCATTAAAATGATACTGCAACAATTTCCTAATTAATTTTAAAAATCAAAATAGAATGATACATATTAGAACAATCATGGTTCACTTAGCAATACTCTTAATTATTTCTGGGTGCCAAAATAAAACAAAGGAAAAAATAAAAAGTGATTCACTATTTACTATAATTTCTCAAGATCATTCTAATTTAATTTTTAGCAATACCGTCAAACAAACTAGGGAAAACAACCATATGATAAATTCAGAATTCATATCTGGAGGTGGTGTGGCTGTTGGAGACATCAATAATGATGGGCTTCAAGATATCTTTTTTACAGGAAATCAGGTAAGGGATCGGTTGTTTTTAAATAAAGGAGATTTTAAATTTGAAGACATCTCAATTAAAGCTGGCATTAGCCAAGACAACAAATGGTCTATGGGAGTCACCTTTGTAGATATAGACAATGATGGTGACCAAGACATCTACGTTTGCAGAAGCATCTATCTTGAAAACCACAAAAGCGCCAATCAACTTTATATTAACAATGGCGACCTAACATTTACCGAAAAAGCAGCCGAGTTTGGATTAAATGACAAAGGATTTTCTGTACAAGCAATATTTTTTGATTATGACAATGATGGATTATTAGATGTTTATGTGGTAAACCAACCTCCAAGTATTCCAAATATTGGTGATAAAATGAATGTAACACGCTTCTCCGATATACTTTTTAGTGACAGGCTTTACAAAAATAACGGCAATGGGACATTTGAAGACCAAACTATATCCAGCAATATCAGAAATTTTGGCTTTGGGCTATCAGCTTCAGTTGGAGATTTTAATAATGATGGTTGGCAAGATATATACGTTTCCAACGATTTCGATGTGGCCGACCATTTGTACATCAATCAAAAAGATGGCACATTTAAAGATAACATTCGTGAAGCTACGAAACATATATCCTTCTTTAGTATGGGAAGCGATATTGCAGATTATGATAATGATGGCAATCTAGATATCGTTGTTGTAGATATGGTAGCAGAAGATCACAAAAGAATAAAGACCCACATGGGAGGCATGCAACCGGAAAAATTTTGGAATATTGTCAATAAAGGAGGCCATTACCAGTACATGTTTAATACGCTACAAAGGAACAATGGGAATGGGACATTTAGTGAACTGGGGCAATTAGCAGGTGTAACGAACACCGATTGGAGTTGGGCACCCCTTTTTGCCGATTTTGATAATGACGGTTTTAAAGATCTTTTTGTTACCAATGGTATAAAAAGTAATATTCGTAATAGTGACCTACTTAACAAATACCAACAAAAACTGGATAGCATAAAAAAAGTTGCTCAACAACAAAATATGGACCCAACAAAAATGATAGACGTCATGGAATTTGTTGAAATGGCTCCTACAGATAAGCTCCCAAATTACATATATAAAAACAATGGCGATTTAACCTTTAGCAACAAAGTTAAGGATTGGGGCATGGAACTCCCAACATTATCAAATGGTGCAGCCTATGCAGACTTTGATAATGATGGCGATTTGGATCTTGTGATTAATAACATCGATGATAATGCTTTACTCTATAGAAATAATGCTGTAGAAAATAAGACAGGGAATTATTTGAGATTTAAAATGTCTACAGATGAAAATGGAATTATTTATGGCACAAAAATAATCCTATATAAAGCAGATAAGATATGGCAGGTTAACCAAATAGTGAACTCTCGAGGCTACATGTCGAAATGCGAAGATATCGCTCACTTCGGTATTGGAGATCAGAATACAATAGAAAAAGCAGTTATCCAGTGGCCTGATGGGAGTGAAAAAACAATAAATAATCTGGAAGCCAATAAAGTATATCAAATTTCAAAAGACCTTTCCGAAAACGAAACGGATAAACAGAGTGCACCAAAAACAACCATGTTTAAGGAAGTTACCGCAGCTTTAAATCTTTCTCAAATAAGGCATATCGAAAATAATAACGATGATTTCAAGTATGAAGTTTTATTACCCCATAAAATGTCTCAATTTGGCCCGGCTATAGCTGTGGGCGACGTCAACGGCGACAACAAAGATGATTTCTTTTTAGGTGGTGCTGCAGGGGCTTCAGGAAAACTTTTCATTCAAAATAACAATGGAACTTTTAACGAAATTCAACAAGGCGCATGGACACAGGATCAGGCAAGTGAAGATATGGGGGCTACCTTTGTTGATGTAGACAACGATAACGATCTGGACCTGTATGTTGTTAGTGGAGGTAATGAATTTAATGTAGATGCCCCAGAGCTACAAGACCGATTATATATAAATAATGGTAGAGGTAAATTCTCTAAAAGCCAAAATAAACTTCCAAAAGACTATACCAGCGGATCGTGTGTCATCCCCAATGATTTTGACAAGGATGGTGATATAGACCTCTTTATTGGTGGTAGGCTAACACCCCGTAAATACCCGTTGCCCGCTACCAGTTGTATTCTGGAAAACAAAGGAGGACATTACGTTAATGTAGCCAAAGAAAAAGCTCCAGACCTTAAAAATCTGGGACTGGTTACCTCAGCCGATTGGGGAGATTTCAATAAAGATGGATTAAATGACCTTGTGGTTGTGGGAGAATGGATGCCCATAACCTTCTTTTACCAGACTAAAGAAGGTAAATTTAATAAACAATCAATACCTAATAGTGAAGGTTGGTATTACAGTGTTAAAGTGACCGATATGGACAATGACCAAGACAGCGATTTAATTGTAGGCAATCTAGGCCTAAATTATAAATACAAAGCTTCTGTTGAAGAACCTTTCGAAGTATATAGCTACGACTTTGATAACAATGGCAGTCTTGATATCGTGCTAAGCTATTACGAACATGGTATAGCATTTCCTGTTAGGGGAAAAAGTTGCTCTACACAACAAATCCCCTCTTTAAAAGAAAAATTCCCTACCTATGAAGCGTTTGGCAATTCAGATTTGGCCGATATTTACGGAACATCACTAAGTGATGCTTTAAACCTAAAATCCAAAACCTTTGCTTCAGCATATATTGAAAACCTAGGCGAGGGGCATTTTAACATTAAACCGCTGCCCTCTCTGGCACAGGTTTCATCAATCAACAGCATACTAATTAACGATTATGATTCCGATGGTAATAAAGACCTACTTATAACAGGAAACCTATTTACCTCAGAAATTGAAACACCCAGGAATGATGCAGGCACAGGGTTGCTGCTAAAAGGTAATGGAGCAGGTGATTTCCACCCTACATCAATTAAAGAAAGTGGTTTCTTTACGCCTGGGGATGCCAAACAAATGAAAACTATTAAGGTTGGTGACAAACAAATTATTTTGGTTGCCAACAACAACGATTATCTTCAGGCTATTGAATACACTCCTTAAATTAATGTCCCTAACTTCAAAAGAACTAATCATCGCCGCTAAAAAACATAAAATTTAAGAAAAATATAACCACTATCTTTCTGCCAATAGGCAGAAAGATTTACATAAACTTGTTTTAATCCTATGGCTAAGGTATGCTCAAAAAAGGCCATACACATTTCTAATGAAAAAATTCATGTACTTTTGCATAACTTAAAACATCCGTTTATGATACATTCAATGACAGGTTATGGAAAATCTGTATTGCAATTACCAACAAAAAAATTAACCATAGAGCTTAAATCGCTCAACAGCAAAAACCTTGATCTCAATGCGAGAATGCCTTCTTTATATAGGGAAAAAGAATTGGCGATTAGAAAATTGCTGGCCAATGCATTGGAACGCGGTAAAGTTGATTTTTCCATTTATGTTGAAACAACTGCAGAAGATACTTCAACTCAAATAAATACCCCTGTTGTAAAACAGTATATAGAACAATTAAGAAATGTTGTTAATGGGGATGAAATAGAGCTTCTTAAAATGGCCGTTCGTTTTCCCGATGCCCTAAATACAGTTCGTGAAGAAATTGATGAAAATGAATGGCAAATCATTGAAGCCGAAATTAAAAAAGCCATAGACGATTTAAACGATCACCGTTTGGATGAAGGTAAAGTTCTGGAAGCCGATTTTAGAAATAGAGTTAACACTATAAATGCTATCCTAGATGATGTTATTAAAATGGATCCCGAACGTATTGAAGGGGTGCGGGAACGTTTAAACAAAGGTGTTGAAGACCTAAAAGATAAGTTCGACGAAAACCGCTTTGAACAGGAGCTTATTTTCTACATTGAAAAATTGGACATTACCGAAGAGAAAGTGCGCTTAAAAAACCACTTAAACTATTTTATTGAGTGTTTAAACTCTAAAGACTCCAATGGCAAAAAGCTCGGATTTATAAGTCAGGAAATGGGTCGGGAAATTAATACTATTGGTTCCAAGAGCAACTATGCCCCCATGCAACAGTTAGTGGTTCAAATGAAAGATGAACTCGAAAAAATAAAGGAACAATTATTAAACGTACTTTAGGAAGTACCTTCTTCAGTATAAAAAATTTAAAAACTTTCGTGGAAAACAACAACTCTAAACAAGGTAAACTTATTGTATTTTCGGCACCTTCAGGTTCTGGAAAAACCACTATTGTTAGACACTTATTAGGCATAGACCGTTTAAATTTAGAATTTTCAATCTCGGCAACATCCAGAGCAAAACGGGGTACCGAGGTCGACGGCAAAGACTATTACTTTTTATCGGCTCAGGAATTTAAAAACAAAATAAAGAATGAAGCGTTTTTGGAATGGGAAGAAGTATATCGCGATAATTTTTACGGCACCTTAAAAAGTGAAGTGGAACGTATTTGGGCGAAAGGCAAACATGTTATTTTCGATATTGACGTGTCTGGTGGTTTACGCATAAAACGTAAATATCCAGAGCAAACCATTGCTGTTTTTGTAAAACCACCCAGTATAGACGAACTAAAAATACGCCTTAAGAAGCGCAAGACCGAAAGCGAGGATAAAATTAATATGCGTGTTGCCAAAGCATCAGCAGAATTAGCAACAGCACCTTTATTTGATGTGATTATAGAAAATGACCATTTGGAAAAAGCGCTCAAAGATGCCGAAACCATTATAGGTGATTTTGTTAACTCTTAACTAATTCTTTAATAATGAAAGTTGGTTTGTTCTTTGGTTCCTTTAACCCTATACATGTAGGCCATTTAATAATTGCCAACCATATAGTGGAATACAGCGATCTCGATCAAGTTTGGTTTGTAGTGACCCCGCACAGTCCCTTTAAAAAGAAAAACAGCTTATTGGACAATTACCAACGTTTGGAAATGGTATATCGCGCTACAAAAGAGTATACCAACCTAAAACCTAGCGACATTGAATTTAATCTGCCCCAACCCAACTATACCATAAATACGCTGGTACATTTACAAGAAAAATACCCAAAAAATGAATTTGCCTTGATTATGGGCGAAGACAATTTAAAGAGTTTCCACAAATGGAAAAACTACGAACTCATCCTCGAAAACCATCATTTGTATGTCTATCCTAGGGTTTCACAGGGAACTATAGATACCCAATTTCACAAGCACAATAAAGTACATTTTATTGATGCTCCCATTATGGAAATATCATCAACTTTTATCCGTCAATCTATTAAGGACGGTAAAGACGTAAAGCCCATGTTACCTGAATTGGTTTGGGAGTACTTGGATGAAATGAATTTTTACAAGTCAACTTAACGATTACATTTTTTGGTGTTGTAAAAATTTCCAACTATTTTCGTTGTCGCCTCACTTATTCATGACCAACCACCTGCTAAAAAGTAATTGTTAAATGCTTTTTATGTTGAAGTTATGGTTAATTTATAAAAACCAAATATTGAAAAGGCAACTATTATTTTCATTTATAATCTCGGTCCTATTTGTAGCTATAAATGCAAGCCATTTGTGGAAAGACAATGAAGGGGCTTTTATTTTTTTTGGGGAGGCTTTTTTAATGATTGCTTTACTAATCGCTGGAATCATTCAACTGATTAATATTGGGGTAATGGTTTTTAAGAAAACGTTTGAATTTGAAAGACTCTTTTTAACTGCTTTTAACGTTGGGTTATTATCAATCTTGTTTTTTACCCAAATAGAATTATTATGCTTTCTGAAATAAAAATATTTTTATTCTATAGATTTTAAACTATCTAATATGGCAAATGTAAATCAGCGTAAAAGAACCTTTTAACCTGTAATCACATAAATCCCTAATAAAAAAACCGCCTAAAACAAGTTGCTTTAAACGGCTTTTCAACTAAATAACCAACCAAAATAATGTGAAATTCTAATTTGAGTTGTGAAAACAACATTCAAATTAGCTAGTTGAACGTATCCTGCTGCAGAACAGGATCTCATCCATTTATTTTTTATTTAAACCCTAGTGTTATCCCTCGGGTTGGGCACTTTGTCTTTTCTAGGTTTACGCATTTTATCTGTTGTTCCTGTAGCGGTTTCTCCTTTCGTTTTTGCAGTCTTTAAATACTGTATATAACCACGTCCTTCAAACTCGTATACCGTTTCGGAAGCAGGGTGAAATAACTCTATCTTTCCATCATTAATAACGCTCAATTCGAAATATTCATTATTGAAATAATCATAATCTAATGTTAAAGTTTTTAGGTACATATTTCCTGTGACGTCACCAACACCATAAACGCCTGTGTAATCCCATACCAAGTTTGCAGGGTCCATCCCTACTTCGTCTTGTGAACTCTGAAATGTCGAATCGTTTCCTCCAGCTAAAAATTGCAGATAATTTTCATTATCAAACTCATTAATAGCACCATATTCGCTAGTATAGGTCTTTTCCCAAGCCTCATATTCCTGTAAGAAATAATGAATGTTATCATAAAACACAAAATCATAATCGAAATTGCTGCGTTGGTACCCCTCTAAAAAATAAGAGGTATCATTATTAAGGTTGTAAAGTTCTATGGTATTACTATCTACCTGATAGACATCAAAGGTCTCAAACCCATCAATATCATGATATACATCTAAAATCATATCGTAAGCTTCATATTCACCTATATCAATACCAAAACCATTCCCCGTGTCTCCAATACCAACAATATTATTGTTCGCATACACTACCCCATTTCTAAATGAAATGGTAAATGCTTTTTGCAAAAAGGGCGTTTCTCCATAGCCTACCGTTTTATTAATATCTACGTACCATAATTCATGGGACGCTAGCAATTGATGAATTGAAATTCCGGGTTCGTCCTCAACGATAACTTCAGTATAACAGGAAGTAAATAATGTTGCAAACAACGAGATACTTAAGAGTAATTTTACAGTCTTCATAATCAAACATGTTTTGGGTTTCTTCTGAAGTAATTCCAAAACACGTGCCAAAAATCAAAAACATTATAAAATGCTACCTTAGCCAAGAGCAATATTTTGTTTATTTTTGATCCCTATAATCATTTCTCTTCTTATGGACAACCCTTTAAAATATGCTGTTTTTGGTGCTGGTAGCTGGGCCACGGCCATAGTAAAAATGCTATGTGAAAATTTAGATGAAGTAGGGTGGTATATGCGAAGTATATACACCAAAGAACATTTATTAAAAGAACAGCACAACCCCAATTACTTAAGCTCGGTTGAATTTCATTTAGAACAATTAAAACTAAGCAACGACATTAATGAAATGGCATCTTATGCCGATGTGTTAATTTTTGTAATTCCTTCGGCCTTTATTTATAGCGAACTGGAAAAGCTTAATGTAGATATTTCCAATAAAATAGTGGTTTCTGCGGTTAAAGGTATTGTCCCAGAAACAGGACTATTGGTTGGCGAGCATTTTAATGAAACCTATAACATCCCTTTCGAGAATATTGCCGTTATTGCAGGCCCATGCCATGCCGAAGAAGTCGCCTTAGAACGTTTGTCTTACCTAACCATCTCCTGTGCTGATCCCAACAAAGCAAGGGCTATAGCCAAAAACCTTTCCAGTGATTATATAAAAACCAAAATTAGCGATGATATTGTAGGCGTAGAATATGCCGTTATGCTAAAAAATATCTATGCCATTGCTGCTGGTATTGCCCATGGCTTAGGTTATGGCGATAATTTCCAGAGTGTTTTAATGAGCAACTCCATTAGGGAAATGAAACGATTCATTAAAAAGATGCATAAAATAAAACGCAACATAAATAACTCCGCCTATTTGGGGGACTTGTTGGTAACGGGGTATTCTACATTTTCCAGAAACCGCATGTTTGGCAATATGATAGGCAAGGGTTACACGGTAAAAAGTGCCATGATGGAAATGAATATGGTTGCAGAAGGTTACTACGCCACCAAAAGCGCACATGAATTAAACCTAAAAAATTTAAAAAAGACTCGACTTCCTATTATAAATGCAGTATACGGTGTGCTTTACGAAAACAAAAACCCTAAAAAGGTATTTAAAAAACTAACCGAGAAATTGGATTAACCCATGATATTGCGCCTATTTAGTATCACTTTAATCGTATTATTATTAAGTTGTAACTCTAAAAAACCTAACGAATTAAAGGTTTTCGCTCAGCCTATAGACGCTAAAATTAATGGTGATATTTTAGAAGGAACTTCTGTTTTAAACGATTCCACACATTTTGTTTGGGGCGGAAGCGTGGTTAAAGGGGAGGATGGTAAATACCATATGTTGTATAGCACCTGGGAATGTGGCGATTCCATTCCTAGTTTTAGTCAATCGTGGGTATTACATTCTAAAATAGCCTATGCTGTATCGGAATATCCGAATAGAGGCTTTAAATTTCAAAAGGTAGTGTTGGAAGGGCGTGCTTTAACTGGAGATTCCCTAGCTTGGGACGCACAAATGGTCCATAATCCGCATCTTAAAAAGTTCAATAATAAATATTACCTGTACTACATAGGTTCTAAGGATCCAGGAATACAACCCAAAGGTTCGCCAGGCGAGAAATTAAGTAAAAGGGATCGCATACAGCAAAACCAAAAAATAGGCGTTATTGCATTCGATAACTTCCAACAATTAGTTTCTGGTAATTTCAAACGTCCAAACGCACCGTTATTATCGCCCAGAACCCGTGTTAAGCCTAACAATATTGTCAATCCTTCTCCCGAAGGCACAATTACTAAACCAGATAATATTATTGTGGTTAACCCATCGGTTGTACAACGGCCTTCAGACGGTAAATACCTGCTTTACTTTAAAGGCAATGTATATCTTCCTTCATGGCGTGGTGTACATGGCGTTGCCATAGGAGATACCCCAACAGGCCCATTCACCCCCTTAGACCCTTATGTTTTTGATATAAAAATGGACGATGGCTCTATTGCTTCGGCTGAAGATCCTTATGTCTGGTATCACAATCAACATGAAAAATTCTATGTGGTATTTAAAGACTTTACGGGGAAAATCACGAATGCTGTACCTGGATTAGCTGTTTTAGAATCGAATGATGGTATCATATGGACAAAAACCCAAAATCCATTGTTTATGAAAAAACAACTGATACTTAACAATGGTGATACCATTAAGGTCGATCGTTTGGAACGCCCACAGTTGTTAATTGATGACAACGGTTTTCCAACGACGCTTTACTGCGCCTCTGCTTTAGTAAATGTTAACAATCGTAAAGATGGTAGTTCGTTTAATGTGCAGATTCCTTTAGAGGTAAGGGATACTAAATAAACTTTAGTAAATTACTTCACCAAAACCCCTTTAACCTGCATTAAAGGTACGGGTCGTAATGCTTTTTCGTTTATCGTATTTTTTCTAAATACATAGGTATTATCAAACATTTGATTGCCTTCAAAAAAGGAAACCTTAAAGGTATTGTTAAGTGCAAATAGCTCCTCTTGCATCAACTCAATCTTAGCGTAACTCTTTTTGGGCAGCACATCAATACGTTTTCTAAACACCGATGTCGTTTTATCTTGTGAATATCCACTGGTTACAATAATAACCATCTCTATGTCTACCTCTTTATCGTTAATAATATAAGCACTCCAGTCTTGCGTATTATATACCTCATTAAATTCGTTTACTACCGCAATATAAACACCTTCTACTTGTGGAATTTGGATATCCTTTTTCATTAGAAACTAAATTAAGGCTTCAAAAATAATGGATTTCGACCATTATTATAGTAATATTGATATATTTGATTTGAAGACACCTTTCTTTAAAATTATGAACACCCAACTAGCACTAAAAGATATCGTTAAAGCCAAGTCGCGAATCGATGGCGTTATCAATGAAACTCCGGTTATTACTTCTTCATTATTGAATGCATGGTTGGGACACACCATTTATTTTAAAGCTGAAGGGTTTCAAAAAATTGGGGCGTTTAAAGCACGGGGCGCCAGCAATACTATAGCTTGGTTAATTGAAAACGACCTTACCCCAAAACATATCGTAGCCAACAGTTCTGGAAATCATGCACAAGCTGTGGCATGGGCTGCTAAACGGTTTAATATTCCAGCGACCATTTACATGCCTGCTTATGCTTCAAAAGTTAAAATCCAGGCCACTAAAGCCTATGGAGCCGAAGTTATTTTATGCCAAACCAGGCAAGAGGCAGATGCATTAGTGAAACAAACCTCAGAAGAAAAAAGCATCTATTGGATTCCGCCCTACAATCACGAACAGGTAATTTGCGGTCAAGGCACAGCCGCTTTTGAGGCCATAAAGGCCATAGGATCTGTTGAAGCGGTATTTGCCCCTTGTGGTGGTGGCGGTTTGTTATCTGGCTCTTTAATCGCCGCAAAAGGCTTATCGAAAACAACGCAGGTTATTGGTGCCGAACCCCTAATGGGAAATGATGCTGCCGAATCACTTCGCAAAAATACCATTCAACATTTAACCGAAGCGCCTAAAACTTTAGCCGACGGCGCGATGACCTTGGCCGTAGGCGATATTACTTTTGAATACTTAAAACAGCTAGATGGCTTTTATGAAATTACTGAAGAAGCCATCATTTATTGGACACAATGGCTTACCCATTTACTTAAATTACGTATTGAACCCACTAGTGCCCTTTCTATGGAAGCTGCTTTTCAATGGCTACAAAAACAACAGCAAAAACAAACGGTAGTCATTATTTTATCTGGAGCCAATATAGACCAAGAAACCACCAAAAAAATATGGGAAAACGATTGTTTGACAACCGAACCGTATAAACGCTAAATATTATAAGGCACTTTTAAACTGCTCTAAAAAGCGCACATCATTTTCACTTAACAGGCGAATATCACTAATTTGATGAAGCAATAAAGCAATACGATCGATTCCCATACCAAAAGCGAAACCAGAGTATTCCTTAGAGTCTATACCACAGTTTTCCAAAACATTGGGATCTACCATACCACAGCCCATAATTTCCAACCAACCGGTGCCTTTGGTCATTTTATAATCTGTTTCGGTTTCCAGGCCCCAATACACATCCACTTCGGCACTAGGCTCTGTAAACGGAAAGTAAGATGGGCGTAAACGTATTTTACTCTTGCCAAACATTTCGGTAGTGAAATGCTGCAAGGTTTGCTTAAGGTCGGCAAAACTAACATCCTTATCAATATAGAGGCCTTCTACCTGGTGAAAAAAGCAATGCGAGCGTGCCGAAATGGCTTCGTTTCTATACACCCTTCCTGGTGAAATGGTACGTATAGGCGGTTTATTGTTTTCCATATAACGCACCTGCACAGAACTGGTATGGGTACGCAATAGAATATCTGGATTGGTCTGGATAAAAAAGGTATCCTGCATATCGCGTGCAGGGTGGTATTCCGGAAGGTTCAAGGCCGTAAAATTATGCCAATCGTCTTCTATTTCCGGTCCCTCACTTACATTAAAACCAATACGGGAAAAGATATCGATAATTTGATTCTTCACAATAGAAATAGGGTGACGTGCCCCTAGCTGAATAGGTTCTCCTGGACGCGACAAATCTCCATAAATACCCTTAACCTCCTCTTTACTATCTAACTCCAATTTTAAGGTATTGACTTTTTCTTCAGCAGTGTTTTTAAGCTGATTAATAATTTGCCCAAACTCTCTTTTCTGTTCGTTAGCGACATTTTTTAACTCGCCATAAAATTCTTTTAGCAATCCTTTGGATCCTAAATATTTTATTCTGAAAGTCTCAACTTCTTCTTTTGTTTGCGCTTTAAAAGCTTCTGCTTCTTCAATAAGCTCTTTTATCTTATCTATCATGATATCTTACTTGTAATGAATCTATTTCAGTATTCAAAAACTGAGGGCAAATTTAATGAAAATATTGGCATTACGAGGATGCGCCCGTGTAAAAGTGATTCCTGAAATAACGTTTAATATCGTTTTTCAAACACCATCATCGGAGAAAATGATTTCTCTAAAGTGATTATAACATATGGTTAGTATAAGAGGAGTAGCGGAAGATACGCACTATCCTTCGGATTGAAAAACACTAAATTAAATCAAAATAGCGGCTCGAGTTATCGCCCAAACCGCTATTGCTTTTATACATTGCTAGCAACTGTTTATTCTACATGAGTGAAAATCTTATTAACAATTTTCCAATCATTGTTGATTTTGGTTAGAGACAAATAGTCGTAATAGTTGTAGCCGAGCATAGGGACATGTAATTTAACCATGGCAATTTCGCTCATAATATCTATTCCAATTATTTTCATTTTTAAATCCTCATCTAATTCTTTAGGACTTTTTCTGCTCTTGACCCCGGCTATGTATTCTGGTGCAGTTTTGAAATAAGGAACTCCATTGATATCTCCGAAGAGTAGCGCTTCTGTATGAAAGACATCTTCCAGCAGAGTTGCATCACCATTATATATTCCATTGAAATAATCGGAAATAACAGCTTTAATTTCGGTTGAATTTTTATCGTACATAATTAATGTTTTTTTAATTTTTCGATTAACATTTTTGCAACTAAATTTGCTGATTGAGGATTTTGTCCTGAGATCAATAAACCGTCCTCGACTGCAAAGGCTGACCAATCATCCCCCTTTACATAAATTCCCCCATTTTCTTTTAACATGTCCTCAATTAAAAATGGAACTACATCGGTAAGTCCGACAGCTTTTTCTTCTCCATTAGTAAAACCAGTTACTTTTTTTCCTTTTACCAAAGGGTCTCCATTTAAATCATTTACTTTTTGAAGTGCAGCTGGAGCATGACAAACAAAGGCTATCGGTTTGTTGTTATTATAAAAGGATTCTATCAATTCGATAGATTTTTTGTCCTTAGATAAATCCCAAAGCGGACCATGCCCTCCAGGATAAAAAACAGCATCAAAATCCTCATGCTTCACCTTCGCTAATTTTAGAGTTTTACTAAAAATCAATTGTGCTTTGGAATCAGCATAATATCTTTTAGTTGATTTTGTTTGATAATCAACAAGGGTACTTTTCGGATCTATCGGTGGCTGACCACCTTTAGGTGATGTAATAACTACTTCTATACCTTGATCGATTAGATAGTAATATGGTGTTGCAAACTCTTCTATCCAAAGTCCCGTTTTTTTATCTGTATCACCTAATTGGTCGTGTGAGGTTACAACAAATAAAATTTTTATTTTATTTGATTCTTGAGAATAACTAACGCTTGATATTATGGTCAATATTCCAATCAAAGCGATTTTATATAAATTGTTCATCTTCTTAAAATTTAAATTGAGTGTCCGACAGTATGCCCGCCAGCTATGTTTATGGTTTCTCCAGTTACAAAATCAGCTGAAGCTAAATAGTATGCTGCTTCTGCAATTTCGTTTACTTCACCTATTCTGTTTAATAAGTGTAAACCTGCTAAGCTGTCGGCATCTTCAACTCCTATTTTTCCTTGCAATGGGCTTCTTATTATTCCTGGAGCAATGGTATTAACTTTAATATTATCTTTTCCAAATTCTGCAGCCAATTGTCGTGTTAAAGAATGGATTGCGCCTTTACTTGATACGGGTGCTGTTGCTGGGAATCCCCCAATAGCGTGTTCAACTAATACTGTTCCTATATTTATGATGGAACCTTTTTGCTGTTTTATCATTTGGGGAATAACTGCCTGAGAGGTGAAATATGTTCCCTTTAAGTTTACATTCCAATAAAGCTCTAAGTCCTTTTCATCTACATCTAAAAATGGTTTTGGGGCAAATACCCCTGCGTTATTAATTAGAACATCTACAGAATTGAATTTTTTGATTGCCAATTCTACTAATCTTTTCCCTGTTTCTTGCTTACTAATATCTCCTGCGAAATAAGTTGCATTTAAGGGAGATCCTAATTCCATATAACTGGTTTTTAAATTTTCATCATTAGAAGAGTTCATGATAACGTTACTTCCTTTTTCGATAAAATACCTCGCCATTTCTTTCCCAATTCCAGATGAGGCCCCTGTGATAATTACTGTTTTGTTTTTCATGGTTTCTATTTCTTAGCCCCTAAATATTGTTTCCCGTTTACTCCCCAATTTTCAATTGGTACTTCATCTATTACAACATGTGTTGTTTGGGGATTTTTTTTAAGCACATCTACAACCAATTGAGTTGCTCCTGCTATTAATTGTCCCTTTTGTTCTGCTGTCACTTCTTCATCTGTGACTCTAATGTTAATGTACGGCATAGTCGTATGTTTTTATGATTAATAATTACAATACAAAGTTGCTGTGAAGTCGAATAAAAGAGAAGGAGGTATATCACTATTTACATGTGATGTAAATCACACGGCACGGTTTTGCAATAAATAGGTGTTGAGCTAGTAAATACTAGGAGCTGAGCCTGCTTAATGTTTCTCTTGAAACACCTAAATAAGCGGCTATTAATTTTTTAGGAACTCTCTGAAAAAGCTGAGGGTATTGTTCAAGAAGCAGGTCGTACCGCTCTTTGGCAGAATTTTTTAATAACGAAAGTATCCTGTTTTGAAGTGCTATTCGACCTGTTTTACTTTTTTTAGCCCAAAATCGTTCCATTTTGTGCATTTCGGCCGTAAGCTTTTCACGGTTTTCATAGGTAATATATAGCAATTCGCTATCTTCAAGACAATCTATCGAGGTTTTAGATTGAGCCTTGTTTATGAATGATTCATAGTCGGTGCTCCACCAATTTTCCATAGCAAATTGAAGAATATGCTCTTTACCTGAATCATCATTAAAGTAGGTCTTTAGACAGCCTTTAATTACCCAATATTCTTTGTTGACGTAATCTCCCTCTTGAATAAGATATTGATGCTTGCGTTTTTTTATTGATACGAAATGACTCAAAACAAAATCAAATTCCTCATCAGTAAGGGGAATTATTTCTTCAATATGTTGTCTAAGAGGATGAATCATTTATTTGTTGCTAATTAGTCTATAAACTCTGTTTCCAAAAAATAGTTTACTATAGCTTCTTTCATTAACACACTTTGTTCACCAGCCTTTAAAAAGGGCAGTTCGGCTTTAGCTTTGTAATGTGGCCAGCCATCGTTATCAACAAAATCGAGCTCGTAATAACCATAAGGGGTTAAAAGCTTACAAATGGCAATATGCATCAAGTCTAGCTTTTGGTCTTTTTTAAAATCTCTATGCAATTGCCCCAATTCCTGTACGCCAATTAAATAAATAATAGCATCAAGATCCATTACTTCGCCATCGGCAAATTGACTGGACAGCTTTTTAACTACCAATTCCCAGCGTTCTTTTAATTGTTGGTCCCTAGACATAGCTCAAAGTAAATAATTAAACGTACGATGTTTGAAGTTTTGGGTTCAAAGTTACAAAAGCTATTGGTCTATTTATAACATCTAACGGTAAAAAAGAATTTATCTCTATATTTACAAAAAGTAGCAACTATGAGTGTTATAGATATAGTTTTGGGGGCGCTAATTTTGTTTGGCCTGGTACGCGGATTTATAAAAGGGCTTTTTGTGGAGGTAGCTTCATTGGTTGCCCTAATTGCTGGGGTTTATGGCGCCATTCATTTTAGCAATTTTGCTGCCGAATTCTTGATGGAAAAAGTGGACTGGGAAGAAAAAACCATTAACATTACTGCCTTTGCCATTACCTTCGTTATTATTGTATTGGCCATTGCGCTTGCCGGTAAGGCTTTAACAAAACTAGCTAATTTTGTTGCATTAGGCCTTTTAAACCGAATGCTCGGTTCTGTGTTTGGCGGACTAAAATACGCCCTAATTTTAAGTGTCGTATTAATAATTTTTGAAAAAGTAAATACCCCAATATCCTTTATGGATGAAGAAGCAATAAATAAATCGATGCTCTACAAACCCGTTAAGTCTCTTATTCCTTTAATTTTACCTTCCATAATTAACGCTGAAGAAGAAGAAGAAGAAAATGGAGAAACCCCTTCAAACGGTGGAATTATCTAACAAACTCTTTTCTGTTAACTTGATATTAAGACATAGAGCGACCGCCATGACTTTAAATTTTTTAAAAGAATCCATTCTTCCTTAAAAAATAGGAGAGCTATTTAAATTAAAGGGCTTTAATATCTTCATTAGTTACCCAGCCTGTTTTACCGTCGGAAAGTTTAATTTTTTTCCAATCACTAATGGTATCCATAATTTGTACTTTGGTACCTTCGTGCAACCTGAATAATTCTTCACTTCTGGTGTTGGGCTCACTCTTTACTTTACTTTCTGAAGCAAAGACAATAGCTGGCCTATCTTTTTGGTCTAAATTATATTTATGAAATGCTAAAGCCAATGTGATACAAAACAGAAATAAAGAAGCCATACTAGCCAAAAAAGCAATACGCTTTCTTAAGGTACTATAGGCAAAATAGTATGTTAAAAACAAAATAACAAAGCAAAACACAAACACCACAACAGTCTTTGCCCAACCATCAAAACTTAAATAATGGGTAAGGCTGTTTATTATTTTGGCCATGCCTGTTTCTGGAATAATATCAATATCGTCTATGGTCATATTTCTGGCAAACGACAAATTGTTTTTTATATCCTCGTCATTAGGTGATAGCTGCAATGCCTTTTCATAAAAGTAAATACTTGGCGCTATATTATTAAGTTTATAATGGGCATTTCCTAAATTAAAATATAATTCGGCAGAATGCTTACCCGTATCTAAAATTTGGTTGTAAGCATCTATAGCTTCGGCATATTTACCATCATTATAAAACGTATTGGCTTTATCGAATAACACACTGTTTTGGGCCATTAAACCAAAGCTCCATAAAACTGATACTATAAATAAAAAACGCTTCATGTTATCGTGCCTGTTTATCTATTAATGCTATTGTTTTTGCTGCTTTATTGTAATCATCTTGCATGGTAACCGTTGTGATTGGTGTATATCTTGCCAACTCACAATTTTCTAATATGCTATTGAAATCATTAATAACTTCAGCGTCTACACCTTTATCGTTTAATAAATCTTTAATTCTATCTTTACTAAACTCACTTGTTTCTATATGTAATTTTGCCTTAAGATAATTATGCAAGGCTTTTTCCAAGGCAATGTAAAAGGCCTCCTTTTTTCCAAGCTCTTTCTTGGCTTTACTTAAATATTTTCTGGCTAACCTATCTGCTTTTCTTATTTTATTACCATACACATCGGCAGCTCTTTTAGCTTTCTCTTTTCTAACTAACATTGCCAGCGGTATTAACAAAAATGGCAGTGTTACCAAAGACCAAAATAAATTGGTCTTAAAGAAATGAGATGACTTAATTGCAGTAAAATTCGTTTTGGTTTTAATGAACTTAAACTGATCGTTATTTAGAACCACACGTTGTTTAACACTTCCTGAAACTGTATCATTGTTAGCATCACCCGAATTTACCGGACCATCTTGGACATCGATAACAATTTCGTTGGACGATACGCGTTTGTAACTTTTGGTTTTTAAATCGAAATAAGAGAACGAAATGCTTGGTATAGGATATTTCCCTTTGTATTGAGGCACAACAGTATAATTATCTGAAATACTGCCTTGCATGCCATCCAAATTGGTCCTTACATTTTCTGTATGCTCTGGTTCGTAAACTTCTAAAGAGCTGGGCAGTGAAATCTTTGGCAAATTAAAAAGCTTTAGGTTTCCTTTACCACTAACATTAACTTTAACTTGTAAAGACTCGGTAGCATCCAATTGGGTTTTAGATGCCGTTACTTTAAATGAAAAATCACCAACTGCACCCGTAAAATCGACTGGTTTTCCTGCTTCTGGCAATGGTTTAACGTTAATAGCCCTATTGCTACTCGTCGCAGTTGTACTTAAACGCTGCATGATGCGACTACCAAATATATCGCGCCTATTGGTTGGCACAGCTGCAACAATATTTAAACTTAATGGTTCTATATTTAGTTTCCCTGTTTTTTGAGGGTACAACACCACTTTCTTATAAACAACATAATTGTAGTCTTCACCATTGTAGGCGCCATTTTCTAGCTTTAACTCCTTTAACTTAATTTCTTGATTCCAGAAGTCGTTAAACTTAGGAATATCCAGCACATCTATATCGTATAGATTGATACTTGGTGACACGTAAAGCTTATAAACTACTGTTATAGCCTCATTTAAATATGGATTGGTATTAGATACTTCGGTAACCAAATGGATATTTTCTGAGGCAATATAACTAGGGTCATTAGGGTCTTTTGGTTTTTCTACTGCAGCAGTAACCGTAATTTTTATGGGAATGGTTTTATAGGTTTCTCCATCAATAGTTATTGATGCCTGGCCTATTTTAAAATCACCTCGTTTTTTTGGCGCCAAGACATAACTGTATGTCTTTTTAAAGGTTTTTTTGCCATTAATCCAAGAATTGCTAACCGATTGACCTGGGCCACCAACAACATTAAACCCAGAAAAACTAGGTGGATTGAAATTGTCGCCATCTTGGTTCATCTCAAAATCTACCCGTAACCGCTCATTTACTCCAAGTGTTTTTTTACTAACCTTAGCTTCAAATTTCACTTGTGAAAAAGCAAAAGGTGTTACTAATAGAAATATTAAAATTGATATGTTTTTGAAACTATACATAATAATTAACGAACAACGATTAACGATTTTTGAGGTTTGAATTATTGTTCTTGGATGTTTTTATACTGGCTACAAAAATTGAAATTAATTGATTGTTTTCGTCTATAACCTTATTTATTTGCTCTTCATTTCCAAAATAAAGATTGGCTTTTTTAATTATTCTCAAGCAATTATATGATTCCCTTAACTCTTTTAAACAAATTCCCATTTTATGAACAAAATCTTTATGGGATTCAGCACTTCTAGCCTCTCCATAGTTTAATGCCGGAGACCCTGAAGATCGTATAATTTGGTTTCCATAATAGCTACCTGCATAACTGTTTTTTATATACTCAGTAATATCTATTATATCAACTGCAAAATCAATTATTCTATCTTCTAGATCGCTAGTTTTCATTCGTTCATTATAAATTAGGACATAAATTCTTAAATCGTCAATTGTTAATCCGAAATCAAAAATTTACCAATCCTTTTCAGTCTTTACTTTTACGCCTTTTTGCTTTTCGGCATTAATTTTATCCTGCACTTTTTGCTCTTGGTTGTTCATGGCTTCCAACAAACTTTTTACTTGCTGTGGTGATAACTGACCTGGTTGTGGCTTAGGTTGCTGTGGTTTCTTTTGGTCTTTTTCCCCTTCCTTGCCTTTATCTTCTTTTTCATCTTTAGGCTCACCATCTTTATCTTTTTGGTCTTCGCCTTCTTTTTTATCGTCTTCGCCTTGATCTTGGTTTTTTTGATCTTCCTGATTATCGCCTTCCTGATCTTTTTTATCTTGTTGGTCTTGCTTGTCTTTTTGATCCTGCTGATCTTTATTCTCGTCGTTTTTATCCTTGTTCTCGTCGTCCTTGTTTTGATCCTGCTGATCTTTTTGTTGTTCGGCACAGGCTTTTGCCAAACCAAGGTTGTAACGGGTTTCGTCGTCTGAAGGATCGTTCCTTAATGCATTTTTAAAAGCCTCTACAGCTTCCTTACATTTTTTGTTTTGCATTAAAATATTACCTATGTTGTGATAGGCCATGTGTTTTTCCAACTTGGAAGTAGCATGTTTAATGGCTTGTTGATGACGGAATAAGGCTTCTTCGTAATTTCCCTTTTCATAATACGAGTTGCCTAGATTGTAATTTCCACCAACAGTTGAAGGTTGCTCCGAAATAGCCTTCCTATATGCCATTTCGGCTTCAACAAAATCTTCCTTGCTAGCAAGCTCGTTACCTTCAAAAATATAATTATTAGCCTTTTTAAAGGTCAACTCTTGGGTTTTGCTCTCCTCTTGGGCATTGCAAACCCCAACAATAAACATAAACGCAACAAAAACTATCCTCTTCATTTTTAATCTATTCTTTATAGCAATATATAAAATCACTCTTGTGCTGTTCGTTAAAAATTTTATAAATTATTTTTTTGAATCTCCTTTACAAGATTTTCACATTCACTGAAACTAAAGGTTTTCATTAAACAAGTTCAACTTCTTTAGCCACGCTGTTTTTCTTTCTAAAAGAAAAATATCGAGCACCAAAAAGAAAATGGCAAACCCTAAAAACCATTGAAACTGCGCTTTAAAATCGGAAAATTGTTTGGCTTCAAACTCGGTTTTATCCATATTATTTAATATCTCCCTAATGGTTTCTACAACATCGGTGGTATTCTTCCCGTTAATATATGCGCCATTAGCCTCTTGGGCAATGCTTTTTAAAGTGTCCTCATTTAGCTTAGTAATGACCGTTTCACCTTCATTATTCTTTTTATAGCTCACTACAATACCATTCTTTTTCTCAGGTATAGGCCCTCCTTTAACATCGCCTACTCCTATAGTGAAAATTCTAATACCTTCGTTATGGGCTTCTTCTGCTACGGCAGCAGCTTCTTCACTATGATCTTCACCATCTGAAATGATAATTAGCACCCTATTGGTTTGTTCTTCGTCGTCATAATAGGACTTAGCCAAATTAATGGCCTCATTAATTGCTGTTCCTTGCGACGACAACATATCGGTATTCATGTTTTGCAAAAACATTTTGGCCGCCGCATAATCGGTTGTAATGGGCAACTGTGGAAAAGCTTTACCTGCATATGCTATAATACCAATACGGTCACTGGCCAAATTGTTTATAATCTGGGTAACTAATTGTTTCGCTTTTTCCAAACGATTAGGCGCAATATCCTCGGCCAACATACTTTTAGACACGTCTACTGCAAAAACAATATCGACCCCTTCGCGCTTAACGGTTTCTAATTTTGTTCCTACCTTAGGATTTACCATAGCTATGGCAATACACGCAAAGGCTAAACAAAGCATAGCCACTTTTAATGCCGATTTAAACAATGATTTATTGGGGCTCAATCTTTTTAAAAGAGCCTTATCTGCAAATTTCTTTTGTGTTTTATGTTTCCATAGTTGCAAAACCAAAAAGAATAACACGATAACGGGGATAATCCCTAAAATCCAAAACCATATTTTTTCTTCTAATTGCATTAATTATTTTATTTGTTTTTTGTGGATTTGTTTAGTTGTTTGGCCACAAACCTATCTACCGATAGACAGGTTCACTAATAATTTACATCACTTTAATCGCTTTATTTCTCCTTAAGAATCCATTGGGTTACTTTCAGCTATAAATTAAAAATCCTTTTTTGTGATTTCTCACTATGTTCGAAATGACAATGGCCTTATAATTAACCTTTATGTTTATAGTATTGCCCATTGTTTTTCAATATGTATTATTAAACAAAACTTCTAAATATGCTAAAGCGTAACAAAAACTCAAAAAGCAACAAAGCTCCGGCCAATAACACTAATGGCCTGTACTTTTCTTCGTAATTATAAAACTTGAATTCTTCTATATCTGTTTTTTCAAGTTTATTGATTTCTTTATAAATATCTTCTAGTTTTTTGTTATTGGTCGCCCTAAAATATTTACCGCCTGTAACGTCGGCTATTTCTTTTAAAAGGGCTTCATCTATTTCCACTTGAATACGACGATACTGAAAATCACCTGTTCTTGGGTCTATTGCCACTGGCGACAGGGCCATTCCATTGGTCCCTATTCCAATAGTATACGTTTTTATACCATATTCTACAGCTAGCTCACTGGCTATCTTGGGGTCTATAAACCCAGAATTGTTAACACCATCTGTCAATAAAATGATAACCTTGCTTTTAGCCTTGCTATCCTTTAAGCGATTTACTGCCGTAGCCAAGCCCATACCTATAGCGGTACCATCTTCAATAACATTATTGTATTTTATACTTCTTAAGGAACGAAGCACAATGGCTTTGTCACTAGTAATTGGTGTTTTGGTATAACTCTCTCCAGCATATTCCACCAACCCAATTCTATCGTTTGGTCTACCTTTAATAAAATTGGCCGCCACGTCTTTTAAGGCTTCCAATCTATTAGGGGACAAGTCTTTGGCCAGCATGCTTCCAGACACGTCAATGGCCATAACAATATCTATCCCCCGTGTTGTTTTTGTTTTGGTTGACACATCAACGGTTTGTGGTCTTGCCAAAGCCGTTATTAACAAGGCTATTGCCAAGAGCCTCAAAATAAAGAGTCCATGCCTTAATTTAGGCAACCATGATGTGGTTGTCTTAAACCCTTGCAAGCTGGATATCTTAAGTTCGGAGGTTTGTTTATTGCGCTTTGCCACATACCATAATATGGCCAAGGGCAGTACTAATAATACCCAAAAAAACTCTTTATTTACAAACTCAATACCTTCTAACATTATTCTTCGTCTGGTTTTAATTCTATTGAATTTAAAATACGTTCTATCATTTGGTCGGCATACACGTCGTTTACGGGATAGGTTATTACAATTTGTTGAAGCACATTTTCTGATGTGAAATGCAACATAACATAATTGGCTTCAACAAAATTACCTGTTTTAAGCACATCAAATTTTAAAGAACCATACGTTTTAATGCCTTCTGCACCATTAGGTGTTGTAAACTTATCGTTTAGTTTTACAATATCCTTGGCACCTTGTGACTCCATCCCTTTCAAACTACCTTCAATAGCCTTTTCTATATCGATACCGCCTTCTGGCGCTTGCCCCAATGTAGTTGTATTGACAGCTATACTAAATTCGTCCAATAAAGTACCATACACAAACGACGACATACTCACTGAGGCCTTGTAATTGTCTGGAATAGGCAATTCTATCCGTTTTAAGACCTTTGGTGTTGTAATAGTTACCGGAGGCACGCCATATTGACTGGTTACCCATTCGCCTTCTAACAACTCTTTACTGTCGTGGCCAATAATGGTATCTTTTACATAGTTAAATCCATACTTAAGTGAGAATCCAACCAACGTCATGATAAGCAATAACACCCCAACGACTACAGTTATAATTATTTTGCGGCGTTTTTTCTTGCTGGCTAATTCCTCTCTATATTTTTCATCTAGGAGTTTTTCTTCTTCTGTTGGCTCGGGCAATACTTCTTTTACGTGGTCTATTTCTGCATCGACTGTTTTTCTATCCAATTCGGCCAAGGCAATATCTGGAGCCGATTTTGCAAATTTCACCAAATCGGCACGTTTTAATATGTTTTCAATATTCTTTATGGTCTCTTTGCTTAAATCGATTTGATTGCCTTCCTTCAACAATTGCAACCTACTTATCAATTCGTCTGTAGTACTCTCCAAAGAATGGTCATAAACCTTTTCATCCAAATATTTTCTAATGATAAGGGTTAATTCTGAATAATATTCCTTGAGTTCGGATTGCTCTAAATAATGACTCTCATCCAATTTTTTTAAAGCTAACTTTGCCCTATCATAAGGTGGCAATAAGGCTATTTTTTCAGCTTCGGTTAATGGCTTTTGGCGCCAAATAAACCAATACATTAAAAAAGCGATTGCTCCAATTATTAATAAGGTTAGCAGTACATATTTCCACCAATTGCTTCCTTTTTTCTTAACGGCTATAATGGGTTTAATATCATAAAGCCCTTGTTTGGTCGTGTCTATAACCACATTATTGACCTCAACCTTCAACGAATCGGTAAAAAAAGTTTTATCGCCTACAAGTATTTTTTGTATTGGAATGGTATAAGCTCCAGAATCGAATTGGGTTAGGCCATACTTTTTTATAAGGTTGTATTTATCGTTGGTTTTGACGGTATCAATTTTGTAGGACTCAATCATTTCTAATGGCGAAAATGTTTGTCCTTCCGGAAAAACCACCAGACTTGTAGTATCGGTTTCTACTTCAATCTTATAGGTGATTTGCTCTCCTATTTTTATTGAGGTGGAGTCTATAGTTGATTTGACTTGAGCGTTTGAGAACAAAGAACAAAGAACAAAGACTAAAAAAAAGACCGAACACGGAAGGCCGAAGACAGAAGATTTTGCTTTCATAACTCGTAATTCGTAATTCATAAATCGTTAACTCAGTTTATCCTCTTTGTTTAAAATAGCCCAATAGTTTTTTCACGTAGCTTTCATCCACCCTACAGTCTATAGTCCCTGCGCCAGAACGAGAAAAGCTTTCCTTAAAATAATTAACCTTATCCCTATGATACTTTTCGTAATGGCGTCTCACTCGTTTTGAAGCCGTATTGACCAACATAAGCTCTCCCGTTTCCTCATCTTCCATTTGTACCACTCCTAAATTCGGGATCGCTTCTTCATGTTTATCATACACCCGTATACCCGTTACGTCATGTTTTCCCGAAACGATTTTCATGGTATGCTCATAGTCATCTACCATGAAATCGGACATCACAAAAACAATGGCTTTTTTCTTCATCACATTGGTAAGGAACTTTAAGGCTTCGGTTAAGTTGGTTTTTTTACTTCCGGGCTCAAACTCTATAAGCTCCCGTATAATACGTAACACATGGGAGCGTCCTTTCTTTGGTGGAATGTATAATTCGATTTGGTCTGAAAATAGAATCAGCCCTATTTTATCATTATTCTGCGTTGCCGAAAAAGCCAAAGTTGCCGCTATTTCGGTAACTACTTCGTTTTTAAACTGCTCGACCGTACCAAATAGTTCGGAACCCGACACATCTACCATGAGCATCATGGTAAGTTCGCGTTCTTCCTCAAAAACTTTTACGAAGGGCTCATTATAACGTGCTGTAACATTCCAATCGATATTCCTTACATCATCGCCAAATTGGTATTGCCTAACTTCACTAAAAGTCATACCACGCCCTTTGAAGGTAGAATGGTATTCGCCTCCAAAAATATGATCGGACAAACGACGTGTCTTGATCTCTATTTTACGTACTTTCTTTAGTAATTCTTTAGTATCCATTTTTTCAGTATGCAGTGAGCAGTAAACAGTATTCAGTTGCAGAAATTATGATAACTGCCAACTGTAAACTGAATACCGAGTACTGATTAAGGCACTTCTATTTCGTTTACTATTTTATTGATAATGTCTTCTGAAGTAACATTTTCGGCTTCTGCCTCATAAGTAATACCAATTCTGTGTCGTAACACATCATGTACCACAGCACGAACATCTTCAGGAATAACATAACCACGGCGTCTAATAAAAGCATAGCATTTGGCAGCGGTAGCCAGGTTGATACTTCCTCGAGGCGATGCCCCAAATGAAATTAAAGGTTTTAAATCGGCAAGTTTATATTTCTCTGGGTATCGTGTTGCAAAAATAATGTCGAGAATGTATTTTTCAATCTTTTCATCCATATACACATCCCTAACGGCCTTTTGCGCATTTAAAATTTGCTCTAGGGAAACCACTGGGTTTACCTTATCCCAAGCGCCTTTTAAATTGGCCCGTACAATGAGTTGTTCTTCATCCAGTTTTGGGTAATCGATAACTGTTTTTAACATAAACCTGTCTACCTGTGCTTCTGGTAACGGATAGGTTCCTTCTTGCTCAACAGGGTTTTGCGTTGCCATAACCAAAAATGGTTTGTCCAATACAAAAGTATCGTCACCTATAGTCACCTGCTTTTCCTGCATGGCTTCCAATAATGCCGATTGCACTTTGGCCGGAGCCCTGTTAATCTCGTCTGCCAACACAAAGTTGGCAAAAATAGGTCCTTTTTTTATGGAAAAATCGTTGGCCTTTATATTATAAATTAAAGTTCCGGTAACATCGGCAGGTAATAAATCTGGCGTAAACTGTATTCGGCTAAAACTACCATCTACCGCTTGCGCCAAGGTATTGATGGCTAAGGTCTTTGCCAAACCCGGCACGCCTTCCAATAAGATATGCCCTTGCCCCAAGAGACCAATAAGTAGGCGCTCTACCATGTGTTTTTGGCCTACTATAACCTTATTCATCTCCAGCGTAAGTAAATCAACAAAAGCACTTTCCTTTTCAATTTTCTCGTTAATTGTCTTAATATCAATTGTACCTGTATCTTCCATCATGTTTTAATTTTTAAAAGCCCGAATATAGCATGCTTATTTGAGCATTGCAAATTGTTAAAATAATTTCGCACATGATGTTAATGGTTGGTTAAAATAGTTGTTAATGATAGGTTAAATAATTTAAGGGTCTTTAACCCATTTTATTTCATAAAAAAAGAGCAATACTTTTAAGCATTGCTCTTTTTAATCTATTTTGTAATATGATGTACTACGATACTGCTGCTAAAGTAGCATCTACTACTTCATCTTCATCTGGATCTATGGTTACATCAAACTCTTGAGTCACATAACCTTCTGCCGAAATAGTTACTTTATAATCTCCTGGAGCAACATTTTCAATAAGGTATTTTCCTTCTGCATCTGCTTCAACTGTAGTAGTGTCTGCATCATCTATAGCTATAGATATGGTAACACCTTCTGCAACTCCTGATACGGTACCACTAATAGTTCCCGGTTTCAACATTAAAACAATAGGCTCGGGAATGGTAGTAATTTCACCATTCACGACTACAACATCCATGGCACTACCTACTGCATAATCAGAATTTGTTGATTCTGCCATCACTTCGTAAGTACCTGCTGGCACTCCCCACAGTGCAAAAGCACCGGTTTCATCGGTGTTAGCAGAAACTATAAAATCATCGTTTGGGTCTTCATTACCCATATCATCAACTAATACTGAAACCATTGCCGGCAATGCCTCTGAAGGCTCAACAGTTCCTTCAATAATTCCAGAAGAAACCTCGGCACTGGCGTAAAGTACAGGTTTCAATATAATATTACTTGAGTTTCCAGCATGCACAATAGACTTTTCAACATCAAAATCCAATACATAATCGTAGGTAAAACCTTCTTCAATAAGCACATCTATTTTAACTTTTAAACCAGATTGCTGTGCGCTGGGTGTTTTTAAATCGAAGGTTTCATCCTCGTCATTTTCGTCTTTAATAACAATGGTATTACCATCACCCAATACTAAACGCATTTGGCTTAATGTTCCAGCTGGAATAGGAAAACGGTCTACAAGCACTTTACTAATGCCTCCGGTAAAATCTAAAAGGTTAACCGTTTCGTTATTGGCTTCAAGGGAGATCCACCCTTCGTCACTATCGCTATCGTCATCCATTTTAATCATGACATCAACAACTTCTACATTAACGGCTTCATAATCGCCAGGATTATCAACCAATCTTACAGAAATTGTAGGTGCACTCTTTGCTGCTCCATCGGAGTTGGAATCATTACAAGAAACGAAAAGGGATAAAATAAATAATGGAATGATTAATTTTAAATTTTTCATAGTATGAATATCATTTTTTAGTTTACAAGTATATTTACGAATAAAAATACATCTTGGACTATAAGTTCAATTTTTAATAACAATATTACGATATTAACAGCCCTTTTTACAGTTTATTACATGAACTGTAAAAAAAATATACGAAGTGTTGCCTATCTCGATAAATGACATAGTTTTTTCGTTGAAAAGCTATTATGCTAATAACTTAAAAGTTATGTTCATTGGCAAAAAACTATCTGGTTTTAAGCACGGTGCTAATTGAGACCATTCCCAAAATGCAAAAAACAATATTACTATATTAATGTTGTTTTAAGTATTTTTATACATGAATTTCAAAGGTCAAATAAACATGATACCTAGAAATTAACAAACAAAAAGTATTGCCATAAAAATGACAAAAACTGCATTAATTACCGGAGCTACAAGTGGGATTGGGAAAGCAACTGCTTATGAATTTGCTAAACACGGCCTTCAATTAATACTATGCGGAAGACGACAAGAGCGTCTTCAATCCATTAAAAAAGAGTTGGAACCACTAACCAAAGTCCATACTTTACATTTTGATGTTAGAAATAAAACCGATGTTGAAAACGCCATCAATTCGCTTCCCAACAACTTTAATACCATCGATATTCTAATTAATAATGCAGGTAACGCACACGGACTAGACCCTATTCAATCTGGAAGTATTGAGGATTGGGATGCCATGATGGACATTAATGTTAAAGGATTATTGTATGTAAGTAAAGCTATTATTCCTCAAATGACCGAACGGCAATCGGGCCATATTATAAATATTGGTTCGTCGGCAGGGAAGGAAGTATATCCAAAAGGTAATGTTTACTGCGGAAGTAAGCATGCCGTACTGGCCATCACCGAAGGGATGCGCATTGATTTAAATCCGTTTGGGATAAAAGTAGGCGCTATAAACCCTGGTTTGGTAGAAACCGAATTTTCTAAAGTACGATTTAAAGGCGACATCATTTCAGACACGGTTTACAACGGGTTTGAAGCCTTGCAGGCAGAGGATATTGCAGAGATTATTTATTTTGTTATCTCGCGTCCTAAACATGTAAACATTGCCGATTTATTAGTATTTCCAACAGCACAAGCTAACAGTACAACCGTAAAAAAAGAGTTATAAACAACAAATCGAATTCTTAATTTTTAAAGGCCTATAGCCATGATTAACAAGCGCCTTCTTATAAAACACCTTTTAGCGCATAACGACGAAAATAGCTTTTACGATAAAAAGCGAAAAATCGATATAAGCCACAAAGAGGGCAAAGCTAAATTTCTAAAACATATTTGTGCGCTCTCCAACAGCAACCCTAAAAACAATTCGTATATTGTTATTGGTGTTGAAGATGAAGACAATCGCATTTTAGGTGTTGACTTTTTTGATGATAGCAAAATCCAAAACCTCATTAATGCCTATTTGAGTAACCCCCCTATAGTGCAATACGAAAATATTCCTTTCCCTCATTTATCTGGAAATAAAGTGGTTGGTTTAGTTACCATTAGGCCAAACAATAGTATTACATCACTAAGAAAAAACATTTGGAAGTATTATGGCGGAGCAGTGTTTTTTCGAGAAGGCAGTATGAGTATGCCCAAAGTATTTGATATTGAAGTAAAAGATATTAACTCTAAAATTGTTGCTGCCATAGAAAATAATGCGCAAAATAATATTGAACATACTTTAGATGGCGTGATTGATTTTATGAACAAACGTGTTGATTACAATCCGAGATATAAGGTGTTTAAAGAATACTTTGTGGTATGCTGGGCGGGGCAAAAAAAAGTAGTCAAGGATGAAACATTTTACTCTAGGGTAGATATAGAATTGATAAATGAACAGGTAAAGCTTTTCTTTTCTGCCTTGGATGAAGTTTCTATTGAAATAAGCAACGATAGTTTTAAAATTATTGAATACGTAAATCTTGGGCTTCAGAATACAAACAAATATTATAAACTTGAAGAAACCCTTATTTACTTCTCAGACAACGCCAATTATAATATTGAAACCAAGTTATTATTTGAGCCTCCCCAGTTTGATAAAAAAATGCTCTTTCATATTTACAATACCAATAATGCCATTTTGGAAAAATTAAAAAAAGGACTTACACTAACAAAGCATGAGGAAATGGATTTAAAAAGCTTACCATTAACTTATTTAATCTGTCATTTTAATACTTTTCCTGAAGCTATTATTAAGCTTAACGAAGCCAAACCTTACCTAAAATCTTATAATAACGACCTTTACACCCTATACAAAGAATCGCTACGCGTGCTACGAAAAGTTCAATATAACTAAATTGTAAAAACTTTACATTTAATTAACATATGTTAATTAAAATTTCTTACATTTGTACCGCTATTAATCTTTTATGATACAAACCTTGTTTCTACCGATAACCTCGGATTTGGAACAAGGTTTTTTTGTAGTATTAAATAAAATCTAAAGACGTAAAGGATCTCTTAAGCACGCTTTCATCATCGACATCTAACCATTTATTCAAAACCGTAGCGTATATGGTTCTAAAATCGATTTCGAATTTTAGGTCACCAATGTCGTCTAAATCACTTAAACTGGCCATACCATTATAAATACCTTGTTTCTTCAACTGGTCGCCTACTACAAAAACAGCATTTGCAGTACCATGGTCTGTACCAACATTGGCATTTTGCTCTACCCGTCGACCAAATTCAGAAAAGGTTAATATTAAAGTGTCTTTAAAGGTATTGTTCAATTTTAAATCGTTAACAAAGGTTTCGATTCCTTCAGCATACATTTTTAATAGCCTACCTTGTGTATTTAACTGGTTCACATGGGTATCGAAGCCACCTAGTGACGTATAAAACACTTTGGTCTCTAACCCAGAATTAATGAGTTGTGCCGTCGTTTTTAATTGATTGCCAAATTTATTATTCGGATATTCCATTTTATTTGTACCAGTTTTACTGGTTTCAAAAATGTATTGCGCCGAAGATTGCGCCTCAATCATGGTTTTGTATAAATATCCTAAATTATGTTCACTTAAATGGGCATCGTTATAATGTGTCCCTATGTTCTTGAAATAAGGGTCTTTGGAAAGGTTATACAGCACTTTAGGATTTTGCGTCGCTATACCGTTTAGATGTTCTCCTTTTAGGGCGAGCGATAAGCTATCGTCTATTTCAATTGCAGAATAAGGATGTTTTCCATATCGATCTAAATAACGGCCCAACCATCCTGTTTGGGAAAACGTATTGGCATCGCTTGCCGTTTGCCAAACATCCATCGATCTGAAATGGGAACGAACCGGATTGGGATAGCCTACATTATTAATAATGGACAGACAACCATTATCGTAAAGCCTTTTTAATGGTGTTAAACTGGGGTGTAATCCTAATTCATCATTTAGGTTTATAATCTTGTTTTGGGGAATTGCTAACTTGGGACGCGCTTTATAATACAGATCGTTTCTATAAGGCACAACCGTATTCAACCCATCATTACCTCCAGACAACTGAATAATCACCAAACGCTTATACCCCAAACGATTGCTGGCAACCTGTTCGAACCCTTTTACAAAACTTGGCACGAAAAACAAACTGCTGGCCAAAGTTGAATGTTTTATAAATTTTCTTCTATCCATAATTAACACATTTGATATTCTGGCAAGGACATGAGTTGTATACAATATTCCTGCTTAGAACCTTTATCTAAGGTATTCAAATATACGCGCGCTTCTTTTTGAATATCACAATTTAAAATATATTCGTCCATCGCTTCCATGGTGACCTCATCAAAATTTGTATTGAACACCTCCCAATTTGCAACCGTTTTTATAAATCTTCCATACTGCTTTTTAAACGCTGCTTTCTTTGTTTCCTTAAAATCTGAGGCGTTGTTTTTTGCTTTAGAGATATAAGCATTGTTCAATATTAGTGAAGGTAATTTTAAACGAAGCACAACAGTATTGCTATCAATCCAGCTTTTGCCTCCTTTCCATCCAGCAACATTTGGCGGGTGTAAAAGCATTTGCCCCAACTGCTTTTGTAAGTATAACAATTGCTTTTTGTTTTGAAATGTGAAAGGCACTATGGTATTCATGCCTACCAAAAACTCAATGGGCGACTTAATTTTCGATCCCATATTTTCCTCATCATAAAACCAATCGGACAGCAATACAAAACGCATTAACTTTTCAATATCATAATCCCCATAAAAAACAGCTACCATCTCGTTTACATGGTTTTCATTAATGGTGTCATTAACAAAATAGCGGTATACCTTTTCACAGATATACTTTGCACACTGCTTTTCTTCTAAAATAATGTCTATGATATCATCCCCTGTAAAGTTCCCTGTTTTCCCAAAAAACGTTTTATTTCCTATATCATGCGTCCTATTCCTAAATACAAATTCACCTTTTAGGTTATGGCTATAACCTGTAAAGGCCCTGGCGCTTTCTTTTATGTCTTCTTCGGTATAATGGCCTTCTCCCAAAGTAAACAATTCCATAAGTTCTCTGGCGAAATTTTCATTGGGACTTTGTTTGCGGTTTTGTTTGGTATTCAGGTATTTGGTCATCGCCGCCTCTTTGGAAATCGCTTTAACAAAATCTCCAAAATGACCAAGAGCATGTTGTCGTAATGTATTATTGAACTGCTGAATGTAAACCACGTTATTATCTTCGCAAACAAAAACATTAGCCCAGAACAGGGTCATTTTCTCCCGAAGTATTGCTTCGGAATGCTTTAACCTATTTATCCACGACACATTCAAATCAATGGTTTTCTCCCTACTTAGCTTTTGAAGTTTTTTACGGTTTTCAGCAACCATGACTTGATCGCTATTTAAAAACTTATCAATTTCTGAAGTATCAATTTTTAAAGGGATAACGTATTGAGAATCTTTAAATATTTGATTGACTATCGCCTTTTTGCTTTTTTTAGATAAGGTATCATTGGCCTCTGGTAAAATACCAAAACCAACGCGCCAAAATAAATGCTGAATGTGTTTACGTTTCATAAGCCTAATCATAGCAAGTGATGTGTTAATCCATTAGACTGAAATATGTTATAATGGTTTAACAACATGTCTATAAACAAAAAAAACCGTTTCAGTATATTGAAACGGTTTTTCTGGTAAATCATTTAAAACTTTGCCTATACTATTATGTTTTGCATAGTGCAATTTTTTATTCGGGCTTGATTTTTACGATTTTCCCATCCTTCATAATCACAAGCTCACTATTTTTCTCTTTCTTAAACTCAATAAGTCTTTCGTATACTTTTTCAAGTCCTTTTACGATTTTCTCTTTTAACTCTATTTGTTCATCTTTCTTTGTCATAACATTTTTTTTAATTGATTGAATTTATCAGCATCAAAAACCATCACTTCTTCATTTTCAATTTTTTGAGCTATTAGCTCGTGTTTTCCATAAGAATTATCAAAAATTAAGGTTCCGTCCACAATTTCAATATAAATCTCGAATAAATTTTTAATCCCTTTCAAATATCTTCTTTCGATTACGTCTGACGGAATGTTACGCCCTCCTTCTTTTACTCTCGTTTTTACCCGCTCTTTTGCTAATTCTATATTATTTAACCAAAAGAAAAGTAATGTTACAGTATAATTTTTTCTTTGGCCTTTATTATTTTCTTTTTATAGCTTCTGGTTGACAATGTCGTTTCAAATGCAAAATTTTCATTTCCTCCTAACAATTCGTTAATTCGATTTAGCATTATTCGTCCTGCTTCAAACGATACTTTTTCGGGCTGAAAAGGAGAAAGTCCTTTAGCAATTTCGTCAGCATTTACAAACTCCTTACATTCAATAATCTCTGGCAAAATTGTATAAGAAGCCGTTGTCTTTCCAGCTCCATTACATCCAGCAATTATGTAAAGGTTTTTACCTTTCATTCCTCTACAAATTTAATATTTTTTCAACAGCTATAACTTATAGACCATTATGTTCTCATTACAAATCAAACTTAATGCCCTGTGCTAAGGGTAAATCGGCAGTATAGTTTATGGTATTGGTCTGACGGCGCATATAGACTTTCCAGGCATCTGACCCCGATTCGCGTCCGCCTCCAGTTTCTTTTTCCCCTCCAAAAGCACCACCTATTTCGGCACCAGAAGTTCCTATGTTTACATTAGCGATACCACAGTCCGATCCCGCATGCGACAAGAAACGCTCTGCTTCACGTAAGTTATTCGTCATTATGGCCGAAGACAAGCCTTGTGCCACTTCATTTTGAATCGCTATGGCATTTTCAACACCTCCGGAATATTTCAATAAATACAATACAGGAGCAAAGGTTTCGTGTTGTACAATCTTAAAATGTGGTTCTGCTTCTGCAATAGCTGGCTTCACATAACAACCACTTTCGTAGCCTTCTCCAGACAGCACGGCACCTTCAACTACTATATTACCTCCTTCTTCAACAACCTGCTCTAAAGCAGCATTGTACATTCTTACGGCATCGACATCAATTAAAGGGCCTACATGATTGGTTTCATCTAGTGGATTACCTATACGCAATTGCTTATAAGCATCAACTATAGCTAGTTTCACCTTATCGTAAATAGACTCATGGATAATCAATCTACGGGTACTTGTACAACGTTGCCCAGCGGTTCCTACAGCACCAAAAACAGCACCAATAACCGTCATTTTTATATCGGCATCGGGTGTTACAATAATGGCATTATTACCACCTAGTTCCAACAAACTTTTACCTAAACGACCTGCAACTTCCTGGGCCACAATTTTACCCATTCTTGTAGATCCCGTCGCAGAGATTAAAGGTACTCTGGTGTCCTTAGTCATAAATTCACCTACTTTATAATCGCCGTTTATTAAACAGGAAATCCCTTCCGGTAAATTGTTTGCGGCAAACACCTCGGCTGCTATATTTTGACAGGCCACACCACAAAGCGGTGTTTTTTCACTCGGTTTCCAAACACAAACATCACCACAAACCCATGCTAAAGCTGTGTTCCATGACCAAACGGCTACAGGAAAATTAAACGCCGAAATAATACCAACCACCCCAAGCGGATGGTACTGCTCGTACATACGATGCCCTGGGCGTTCGCTATGCATAGTCAATCCGTGCAACTGACGTGATAACCCTACGGCAAAATCACAAATATCAATCATTTCCTGTACTTCTCCCAAGCCTTCTTGATAGCTTTTTCCCATCTCATAAGACACCAACTTGCCCAGTGCCTCTTTCTTCTCCCGTAATTTTTCACCAAACTGGCGTACAATCTCGCCTCTTTGAGGTGCTGGCATTAACCGCCATATTTTAAAAGCCGAAGTAGCAGCAGCCATAACCTGTTCATAATCTGCTTTGGCAGTTGTTTTCACTTTACCTATCAGCTGTCCATCAACTGGTGAATAGCTTTCAATTAGTTCTCCGTTTGAAAAGTTATTTGAACCTGTTGAAGTTCCTTCATTTACTGCTTCTACCCCTAGTGTTTTTAATGCTAAGTCAATACCAAAATTGGTTGCTACTGTTTGCATGAATTATAGTTTTATTATTTAAATTGGAATTATTTGCGAATATAACAATAATAAGTTGATTTTACTGAAATTCATCAATGGTAAAATGACTAACTTTATGGCCGTTGAACCTTATAAAATTTAGAAATGAAACATCCATTATTAAACTATATTCATAGCGAGAATGATAATTAGGATGTTACATACCTGCGCTGAGCTTGTCGAAGCGTGACTTTTGAAAAAAATAAATATTAACACATGAAACCTTACCTGTACTTCTTTATTGGCGTCTTACTTTTTATGTCCTGTAAGCATGAGAAAAAAACAACCTCAAACTTAAATTCAGAAGAACCTAAAAAGGCTGAATTTTCTATAGTCATTCACGGTGGTGCTGGAACCATTTTAAAACAAAATATAACTCCAGAAAAGGAAATCGCCTATCGGGAGACTTTGGAAAAGGCCATTCGAACAGGCTACGACATCCTAAAAAATGGAGGCAGTAGTTTAGATGCCGTTCAAAATACGATTAATGTTTTGGAAGATTCACCGCTTTTTAATGCAGGAAAAGGTGCTGTTTTTACACATGAGGGCACTAACGAGCACGATGCCTCTATTATGGATGGAAAGACAATAAATGCAGGGGCATCAGCAGGTACCACAACCGTAAAAAACCCTATCAATTTGGCTAGGACCGTGATGGACAATTCCCCCCATGTGTTGCTTTCGGGCAAAGGGGCCGAACAGTTTGCCAAAGCACAAGGGCTGGAGATTGTTGATCCTAGTTATTTTTATACAGAAAACCGCTTTAAATCCCTTCAAAAAATTAAAGAACAAGAGCAATCGAAATTAGACCACGATACCAAAATATCGTTTTATGATGCCGATATCAAAGATTCTAAATTTGGTACCGTGGGCTGTGTTGCTTTAGACAAGCATGGTAATTTAGCTGCCGGAACCTCCACTGGTGGCATGACCAACAAGCGTTGGGGGCGTATTGGCGATTCGCCCATAATTGGTGCTGGCACTTATGCCAATAACAATACCTGTGCCGTGTCGAGTACGGGTTGGGGTGAATATTTTATACGTGCTTTGGTGGCCCATGACATTTCGGCTCTTATGGAATACAAGGGCCTGACTTTACAAGAGGCCTCAAAAGAAGTGATTCAAAAAAAACTGACCAAACTAGGGGGCACGGGAGGCATTATTGCCATAGACCAATATGGCAATATGGTTATGGAATTCAATACCGCTGGAATGTACCGGGCTTCTATGAACAATAAAGGTGAATTGTACATTGGCTTATACAAAGACTAGTACCTTATAACTTTAAGAGTAATTTAACAAGTAGCCCAAATCTAAAGATGGAAAAATTAACGTAGTTTTAATACGGAATTCACTTACGTTTACCTTTTAAGTTTAATTTTTACAAAAACCCATCAAGCCATGCCCATACAAAAGCTTTTCCTAGTCGTATGTATTGCCTTCTTAGCAATATCCTGTAAAAAGAAAGACACCGAAACCGACAACCTTTTTAAGTTCAGGGATTATATTAGTTACACCACATCTGGAATGGTTTCTGTTGCAAGTCCAATACAAATTAGCTTGACAAACGAAGTTCAAGGCTGGACAACAGGCGACACCTTAACCGACAAACTGGTTACCATAAAACCTTCTACAGAAGGCACACTAACCGTGACCAATACTCATACGCTTGTTTTTACGCCCAACGAACATTTGGAGCCCAACACCGAATATACGGTTAAGGTAAAACTTAATGCTATTTATAAAAATATCCCGAAGGGCTACGAAAATTACACCTTTCAATTTAAGACCATCACTCCCAATTTCAATGTTGTTACCCAAAGTTTACAATCGTACAACAAGGATTGGCAATATATTGAAGGCCTTATTAAATCGGCAGACCTTATTTCAATCGATGATGCCAAACTTTTGGTAGAAGCCTCACAAAATAACCAAAAGCTAAATCTTGTTTTTAATGAATTGAATGACCATGCCAAGGTTTTCGAATTTAAAATAGACAGCATTAACAGAACGGCTGAGGATAGTGAAATCTTGGTGAAATGGGACGGAAAGGCCATAAAAGCTTCAAATAAAGGTAAAAATACGATTGCCATTCCCAGTAAAAACAATTTCACCATTACCGAAGTAAATGTCATCCAATTACCAGAACAATACCTGTCCATCAACTTTTCAGATCCCTTAAAAAAACAGCAAAATTTTGATGGTTTAGTATCCATTCAGGGTGTGCAGCATCCAAAATATGTGGTTGATGGCAATGTACTTAAAGTATATCCAGACACCAAATTGGTAGGCAACATACAGGTTGATGTATTTCAGGGCATAAAAAACACCGAAGATTATAAACTCAAAAAACCGTTTTCTGAAACGATTGCCTTTGAAGATTTAAAACCTCAAGTACGCTTGGTCAATAGCGGAACTATTTTACCAAATTCCGAAGAACTGAAATTCAATTTCGAAGCGGTGAACTTGAGTGCCGTAGACGTACGCATCATTAAAATTTTTGAAGATAATATCCTTCAATTTTTACAGGATAACAGCCTTAACAGCAGCAACAGTTATGATATTAAAAAAGTGGGGCGCCGCATTGCCAAACAAACCATTACCTTACAGACCCCCGCCGAAAATTTAGGAAAATGGAAAGCTTACAGTATCGATCTGTCTAAATTCTTTACGGCAGACCCCGGAGCCATTTACCGTGTGGAGCTAAGCTTTAACAAAAGTTATTCGTTATACAATTGTGACGCCAATCAAATTTCTGAAAATGATGATTACGACAACTATTATGATGAGGAATTTGAAGAAGGGTCTGGCGATACCAGTTATACTGAAGATGACGAATTACGTGAAGAAGCCTACTGGGACAATCTCCTCTATCGCTATAAAAATTACACATATAATTGGCGTGAAGAGAACAACCCATGCCACGATGCCTATTACAACGAAAACAGGATAGTATCACAAAACCTACTGGCTTCAAACCTTGGGGTAATTGCTAAACAGGGCACCAACAATTCCTATTATTTTGCAGTCACCAACATTTTAAACACCAATCCCGAGGCCAATGCCAAAGTGGCCCTATATAACTATCAGCAACAAGAATTAGCCAGCAGAATGACTGATGAACAAGGGTTGACTTTAATCGATTTAGATAAAAAAGCTGCCTTTGCCATCGTTTCAAAAGGCAACAACAATACTTACATTAAGCTTCATGATGGCAATACATTATCGTTAAGCAAATTTGATGTATCCGGAAACAAACTACAACGCGGACTTAAAGGCTATATTTATGGCGAGCGCGGGGTGTGGCGCCCAGGAGACACACTTCATCTTACTTTTATGCTCAATGACAAAGCCAACAAACTGCCCAAAGGACACCCAGTTAAAATGGAAATCACAGATCCCAACGGGAAACTAGTGTATAAAAACATAACCAGTGATAACCTTAACAATTTTTACAAGTTTATAGTACCTACTTCAGCCGAGGATAAAACCGGGAATTACAATGCCAAAGTATCGGTAGGCGGGGCGACCTTTAACAAAACCCTAAAAATTGAAACCGTAAAGCCCAATAGATTAAAAATTAAAATCGATTTTGAAAACGATGTCCTAACTAACAACGAACCTTTAAAAGGCAAACTCGATGTAAAGTGGCTCCATGGTGCAGTAGCAAAGAACCTAAAAGCCGAAGTTAAAGCAAAATTCAGTACCTCGCACACTGGGTTTAAAAACTATAAGGACTATATCTTTAATGATCCTACCCGTAATTTTAAGACTGAAGATATTAATGTGTTTGAAGGAAACATTAATGAAGAAGGCATTGCCAACATTAACAACAAACTAACTGTAGGCAAAAATGCTCCAGGCATGTTAAATGTTCAGTTTTTGGTTAGGGCTTTCGAAAGCGGAGGTGACTTTTCCATAGATGCCTTCACCAAAAAATATGCCCCCTATAGCACTTTTGTGGGGTTACGCTCACCTAAGGGCAATGCTTATGGCTCTTATTTTACAGACGAAAACCAAACCTTTGATGTTGTCGTGGTGGATGCCCAAGGAAAACCTGTAAAACGCGATAATCTAGAAGTTAAAATCTATAAAGTAGAATGGCGCTGGTGGTGGAATTCCTCTTACGACGATCTGTCGAGTTACGTATCCAGTAATTACCATAGACCTTATTTAAGTCGAAAAATAAGCACCAATACCCAAGGTATGGCCAATCTAAACATTAACATTCCAAACGAAGACCGCGGACGCTACCTTATTAGAATCATAGATCCCGTAAGTGGTCATGCTACAGGGCGTACGGCCTATTTCTATAAAAACTGGTGGCAGAATGCTTCTTCGGCCAATAAAGATGCCGCAAAAATGTTAATCTTTTCAGCCGACAAAGAACAATATCAAGTAGGGGAAACGGCCAAAGTTACCTTTCAGTCCAGTAGTGAGGGTAGAGCTTTGGTTAGCATAGAAAACGGCACAGAAGTTTTGGATTTCAAATGGGTGAAAACACAACTGGGTGAAACTACTGTAACTATTCCCGTAACCTCAGAAATGGCGCCAAATGTATTTATCAATATCTCCCTATTACAACCCCATGCCATGACCGCCAACGATTTACCCATACGTTTGTTCGGTGTTATCCCTATAATGGTTGAAGACCCCAATACCAGATTGGAACCTCAACTTAAAATGCCGAGTGTTTTACGTCCAAAGGAAACCTTCAAAGTAACCGTTTCTGAAAAAAGCAATAAGCCCATGACCTATACTATAGCCATGGTAGAAGAAGGGCTATTGGATTTAACTCGATTTAAAACCCCTAATGCCTGGAACGCCTTTTATGCACGGGAAGCCCTAGGTGTAAAAACTTGGGATGTTTTCGATGATGTTATTGGCGCCTATTCGGGCAGTATAGACCAAGTCTTTGCTATTGGCGGTGATGGAAGCGCTACAGCGGGAAAAAACAAAAAAGCCAATAGGTTTAAACCTGTAGTAACCTACTTGGGTCCGTTTGAACTAAAAGCTGGAGATAAAGTATCACATACCTTAAAAATGCCCAACTATATTGGAGCCGTTAGAACTATGGTGGTTGCCGGTAACCCAGAGCACGAAGCCTATGGCAGTACCGACAAATCTGTTGAAGTTAAAAAACCCTTAATGGTATTAGCATCACTGCCACGAAAATTAAGCCCTGGTGAAACAGTAACACTCCCCGTAACCATTTTTGCGATGGAAAACAAAGTAAAAAATGTTACAGTATCGCTAAAACTGAGTAACGGTATTTCGGTAGTTGGCGACTCCAAAAAATCCCTAAGCTTCACAAAACCCGATGAGCAAATGGCCTATTTTGAATTGGACGTTAGTAAAGCCAAAGGCATCAATACCGTAGAGGTAATCGCTTCAGGCCATGGTGAACAATCGACTTACAAAGTCGAATTGGATGTAGTTAACCCCAACCCAATAACTTCAAAAGCCATAGACCACACTTTAAATGCTAAAACGAAAGGTTCACTAGAATTTTCAACCTTTGGTGTAGATGGTACCAATAGTGCGACGGTGGAGTTTTCAACCTTACCGCCTATGGATTTTTCAGGGCGTTTGGCATACCTCATCCAATATCCGCATGGTTGCGTGGAACAAACCACATCCAGTGTGTTTCCCCAGTTATTTTTAAGCGATATTTTCGATTTAACCCAAGACAAAAAGCAAAGAATACAAACCAATATTGAAAACGGTATTAAGCGCTTGGCCCATTTTCAGCAGCCCAATGGAGGCATGAGCTATTGGATGGGAGAAAACTCAACTAACGATTGGGGCACCAGTTATGCCGGTCACTTTATGATTGAAGCCGAAAAGAAAGGCTTTGCCTTACCCTTAACTTTTAAAAGCAATTGGTTACGTTATCAAAAAGAAGCAGCAAGTAATTGGCGCCCTAGTTATAGACGTTACCATTCCGATTTGGCCCAAGCCTATAGATTATACACTTTGGCCTTGGCAGGAAGTCCAGATTTAGCTGCCATGAACCGCCTAAGGGAGTTTAGTGAAATTTCCAATGAAGCCAAATGGCGCTTGGCCGCTGCTTATGCCCTAGCAGGACAGCAAGAAGCCAGTGATGCCATTTCGAAATTAGCTAATATTGATTTCAAACCGGTTAAAAACAATTATTATACCTATGGCTCTGTAGACCGCAACCGCGCCATGGCTTTAGAAACGATGGTGCTTACCAAAAACCCAAAAACAAGGAAACTCGCCGAATACATTGCCAAAGATTTATCCAGCAATCGTTGGATGAGCACCCAAACCACCGCTTATAGCTTATTGGCTATGGCTAAAACGGTCAATACCAATGGCGGTAAATCCTTAAATTTAAGCTATGCCATTAATGGTAATACAGAAACCATTAACACCAAAAACGCCATTGCCCAACGTGAATTAAACATTATGGAAGGCAGCAATATATTAACGTTTACCAATAATGGCGATAACATTATCTATGTTCATGTTTTAAATTCGGGTAAATTACCATTAGGCAAAGAATTAACAGAACAACGTGGCTTGAGTGTTTCTGTAAGTTACTCTGATTTAAACGGCAATAAACTTGATATCTCTAAGCTCATGCAAGGACAGGATTTTGTAGCTAACGTAAACGTAAGCAATCTTAAAGATGAAGCTGTAAACGATGTAGCCTTAACCCAAGTTTTTCCGTCTGGATGGGAAATTGTCAACACCCGATTCACCGATTTTGGAGATACTACTACGAGTACAGCACGCTATACGGACATTAGGGACGATCGCGTTAATTTTTATTTCGATTTGGATAAAAAAGGCAAGAACAGCACCAAAACCTTTAACATAATGCTTAATGCTTCATATCTAGGAAAGTATTATTTGCCAGGCACACAAGTCGAAGCCATGTACGACAATGATTATTTGGTTAGGACCAAAGGACAATGGATAACTGTTGAAAAATAAATTAACCACCTCGTCTTCCTTTAAAAGAGGAAAATTTTAAGCCTGCACCAACTCCTTCCCTTAGCAAGGGAAGGTGGATTTGATTTCCGGTGGCTGAGCACTCGTCTGCCGGACGGGCAGGTAGCCGAAGTCAAGAAATCAAATATGGAAGGGTTATTAAAGAATAAACAAACCACCTCGTCTCTGGTTTCTTGTATGAAACCAGAGCCACTCCTCCTTAAAAAGGAGGAGAGTTATAAATCAACATTAACTAATTTCTTTAAAGGGGAGCGAATTGTAGGCTAGCTTAAACCAACTCCTTCCCTTTTAAAGGGAAGGTGCCCGCAGGGCGGAAGGGTTAAAAACAAAAACCATGAACAACAAAATCCATAATCGCAAACATTTGGAAGAAAGGAGAAAAGAATTACGCAACAACTTGACTTCAGCCGAAGCCACATTATGGAAATCATTGCAACGTAAACAATTAAAAGGCAGAAAATTTAGAAGACAGCATAGCATTAAAAATTATATAGTAGATTTTTATTGTGCCTCCGAACAGTTAATCATAGAACTCGATGGAGCAATTCATTTGGATTTCGCACAACAAGATTATGATTATGAACGTACCCTCATCTTGGAAAATTCAGGATTTAAAGTGCTACGGTTTGAAAACAAAATGATATTTGAAAATTTAACTGAAGTCTTAGAAGAAATTGCTAGACATTTTAAAGAATAAATTAACCACCTCGTCTTCATCCCATCATACTGGGATGAAGCCACTCCTCCTTAAATAAGGAGGGGATTTGAAATAAATCAACAAACACAACTCCTTCCCGGTCATTAAGCTTGTCGAAATGAAGGGAAGGTGAATTTGATTTTGGTGACTGAGCGTACCCGAAGTCAAGAAATCAAAGACGGAAGGGTTAATAAAAACAATGAGCAACATAGTAAGCTACATAAAACACCATAAGATAAAATCTGCCATTATTGCGATGCTCCTAATAACCTATTATTTCTGCCTGCCCAAACAGCTTTTTAACGCTCCTACCGCAACCGTTATAACGAGTAAAAATAATGAGTTATTAGGTGCGCAGATTGCCAACGACGGACAATGGCGGTTTCCACATAACGATAGCCTCCCGGAAAAATTCAAAACATGCATCATTCAATTTGAAGACGAATACTTTTATAAACACCCTGGATTTAACCCTATTTCCATTTTTAAGGCCTTGAGGGAAAACTTAAAATCTGGAACTGTAAAACGGGGTGGAAGTACCATTACACAACAAGTGATTCGATTGTCCAGAAAGGGGCAGCAACGTACTTATCTCGAAAAATTTAAGGAACTTATTTTAGCCACTAGGTTAGAATTAAGAACTTCAAAAGACAACATACTGGCTTACTATGCCAGTAACGCCCCCTTTGGGGGCAATGTTGTAGGGTTGGATGCCGCTTCCTGGCGTTACTTCAATAGAGACCCGTATCATTTATCTTGGGCCGAAAGTGCCACCTTAGCAGTACTGCCCAATGCGCCCAGTTTAATTTATCCCGGTAAAAACCAAGAGCGTTTGTTACAAAAACGCAATGGCTTGCTTAAAAAACTTTTAGACCATCAAGTTTTGGACTCCTTAACCTATAAATTGGCCATTACAGAAACACTGCCACAAAAACCTTATGCATTACCACAAATAGCGCCCCATTTATTACAAAAAGTTTCGGAAAAATATTCTGGAAAGCGAGTGCATACTACAATTGATGTTCAACTTCAATTGCAAGTGAATCAAATTGTAAAAAGTCATTATAACCAACTTAAACAAAACGAAATCCATAATGCAGCCGTGTTGGTTATAAATGTACATACCCGCCAAGTTATGGCTTATGTAGGCAACTCACCTACCGATAAAGCACACCAAAAGGATGTGGACATTATTGACAAACCCAGAAGCACAGGCAGTATTTTAAAACCCTTTTTATATGTGGCCATGCTAGATGCAGGTGACATATTGCCCAATACCTTGGTAGCCGACACCCCAACACAATTTGGAAATTACAACCCAGAAAATTATAACAAAACCTACGATGGCGCTGCCCCCGCAAGCAGAGCATTATCACGCTCGTTAAATGTACCTGCAGTAAAAATGCTGCAACAGTTTGGCTTGGACCGATTTTACCATTATCTGAAACAATTAAACCTAAACGACTTAAAGTACAATGCCAACCATTATGGGCTGTCCCTCATTTTAGGTGGCGCCGAGAGTAATTTATGGGATTTATGCAAAAGCTATGCAGCCTTATCTTCCACATTAAACCACTTTTCTGATACCTCCAGTGAGTATTTTGAAAATGAATTTTGCGAACCAACATTTTTAGCTTCAGAAGCTATTGACTTTGGAAACAAAACTTCAGAGAAAACACTTTTTGATGCAGCTTCCATTTATTTAACTTATGAAAGTTTAAAAGAAGTTAACCGTCCTGAAGGTGACGAAAGTTGGGAGTTTTTTGATGGTTCCAGGCCCATTGCTTGGAAAACGGGTACCAGTTTTGGGTTTCGTGATGCCTGGGCTATTGGTACAACCAAAGATTATGTGGTTGGCGTTTGGGTGGGTAATGCCGATGGCGAAGGGCGCCCTGGGCTGGTAGGCATCCAGGCAGCGGCCCCCATACTTTTTGACGTGTTTGATGTCTTGCCCAACAGCGACTGGTTTGCCAAACCTTTTGATGACATGCAGAAAGTAACCATTTGCAAACAAAGTGGCCATAGAGCATCCATAAACTGTAATGATACCGAGGAAAAGTTTATCCAGAATAGTGGTTTAAAAACAAAACCTTGCCCATACCACATTTTGGTTCATTTAGATAAAACAGAACAATATCAGGTTAACACCTCCTGTGAAAACCTATCGAACATCACGCATAAATCTTGGTTTGTATTACCCCCCTTAATGGCATACTACTACAAAACTAAAAATCCGTTTTACAAACCCTTGCCTAAGTTTAGGAGTGATTGCCTGAGCAACAACACCATTGCCATTGATTTTATTTACCCCAAAGAAGACAACACCATTTTCTTGCCCAAGGATTTTAATGGCAACACCAATGCACTTATTGTTAAAATAGCCCATTCTAAACCCGAAAGTACTGTGTTTTGGTATTTGGATGAAACCTATATAGGAAGTACCAAAGATATTCATGAACTAGCCATTAAGCCAAATGCAGGTAACCATATAATTACTGTCGTTGACACGTTTGGGAATGAGGCTAAACGACAAATTACAATATCTGAATAACCTATCGCAATGGAAATCCTTTAGCCGCCCACCAAGGGTGAATTTCAATTTCCAACCGCCCCGCTTTAACCATCGGATCTGCTTTGGCTAAGCTATCGGCCATTTTTAAGGTAGGCACATTGTAAATGGTAATGCCACGTATATCCCCATCGTCTCCAAAAGGCCCAGAAATATCTGCATAGCCCAGCTCGTACATTTTTCCTAAATGGGCTAAGTGTGCTTTTTGTAAATCGGCTGCTTCCTCTTCATTTTGTCCGCGTATAGGCCCCCGTTTTAGAAAGGCAATAAAATATTGCTGCATTAAAATGGTATCCTGTGTTTTTTCATCAACATAATCGAACGTTTTAAAGCCTTTAGCGTCTAACTCTTCTTTTAATTGTTTTGTCGACTTTTTTATAGGGGCCTCGACAACTTCAATTATCGAATCTATCGCTTCTTCAACTACCTCTTCATTTATAGTATTTTCTGTTGCTTTTGTTTCATTTTTACAAGCAAACAAAAACAAGGCTATTGAAAGGTAAATTAATATTGTTTTCATATCCTATAGGTTTTATTTAAGCATTTTATTTTCAACCCTTCCGTCTTTGATTTCTTGGCTTCGACTACGCTCAGCCATCAGAAAACGAATACGGTGAGGTTCTTAAATCGGTATTAAATTTACATTCCTATTTATATTCACCACTTTTTAAAAGGATTGATACTCAATTGCGAATTATAATACTTTACATCTCCAGTCACCTCTTTGCCTAACCAATCGGGCTTTAAAAAAAGCTCGTTTTTATCTTTTAATTCTACCTCGGCGATTACCAAACCTTCATTATCTGCTAAAAACTCATCTATTTCAAATATATGGTTTCCTGCTCTAACTTCATAACGCATCTTATCAATAACAACTGGTTCACAAAGCTTTAAAAGCGATTCGGCTTCTTGTTTTGTTATATCCTTTTCCCACTCAAAACGCGATAATCCATCTTGAGAAGATTTTCCTTTAACAGTAATAATACCTTGATCTCCTTTAATTCTTACACGTACGGTACGCTCCTTATGGGTGTTTAAAAACCCTTGTATAATTCGTGTTTTCTTAAAAGCTTCGGTTTTGTACGCTTCAGAAGTCACCAAAAATTTGCGTTCTATTTCTATTGTCATATCCAAAGATTGGAAATTTGAGTGACTTGATGAAACTTTATATTGTAAATTTGGTTGACTATGATTGATGATCTTCCCATACGAAAAATTATTCATGTGGATATGGATGCCTTTTATGCCTCTGTAGAGCAAATGGACAACCCCAATCTTAAAGGAAAGCCCATAGCTGTAGGTGGTGGCGGTAAGCGCGGTGTAGTAAGCGCAGCGAGTTATGAAGCCAGGAAGTTTGGTGTTAAAAGTGCCATGTCTGGTAATTTGGCTGCCAAGCTCTGCCCTGAGCTAATCTTTGTACGTCCAAATTTTGAGCGATATTCCGAAATTTCTAAAAAAATACGTCGCATATTTTATGATTATACCGATTTGGTAGAACCCCTTTCCCTTGATGAAGCTTATCTGGATGTTACCAAAAATAAAAAAGGAAACCCTAGTGCTTCCTTAATTGCCAAAGAGATTCGGGAACGAATCTTTAATGAAATAGGCCTTACTGCATCGGCAGGCATTTCCATTAATAAGTTTATTGCCAAGGTGGCTAGTGATTACAATAAACCCAACGGCCAAAAAACCGTAAACCCCGAAGATGTTCTGGAATTTTTGGAACAATTGGACATTAGAAAGTTTTATGGCGTTGGTAAAGTGACCGCCGAAAAAATGTATCAACTCGGCATTTTTACGGGGCTCGATTTAAAACAAAAATCCTTGGACTATTTAGATGCGCATTTTGGAAAATCGGGGCGCTATTACTACGATGTGGTTCGTGGCATACACAATAGCGAAGTTAAGCCCAACCGTATTAGAAAAAGTTTGGCTGCCGAACGTACCTTTAGTGAAAACCTATCCAGCGAGGTCTTTATGTTGGAAAAACTAGATCAGATAGCCGATGAGGTATCACGACGGTTAACCAAAAGTAAAGTTGCTGGCAAGACGGTGACCCTAAAAATAAAATACAGCGATTTTACCTTGCAAACCCGAAGTAAAACATTGGTCTATTATATTAGCGACAAAAGCATTATTTTCGATACGGCCAAGGATTTGTTATATCAGGAAAAACTAAGTAACTCCGTTAGATTGTTGGGCATTTCATTATCAAATTTAAATACAGAAACTAAAGCCAAGCCTAAACAAGACAGTGTTAGTGTTCAATTAAAGTTTGGGTTTTAGCCGTACAATTTTAGTGCCTAACAAAAAATTACCCAAAAAGTTAATAGCGGGAAACTAAAAAGCGCAAGCATGCTATGACCCAAATAATGGCGTTCCCCCTCCCTATGGGTCGTGGGCCGGGCTTTCACTACTCGCTGCCTCCTGCGTTGGCGAGCTCAAACATACCGTTCAATCCCTAACGCAGCAGCAGAACGGTAATTAGTATTAAGTACTCTGTATTAAGTGTTAAGTAACTTAGCGAATGGGGCACCCGGTATCGGTCTTCGGTTAATTTGCCACCAAACAACTACCGACTGCAATTAGCAGTGCCCACTGAGGCGGGTGCGTTAGGGATTGAGGCATTGTTGGAGCTCCCTGAAAGGAGCGACTGCCGAAAGCCCGGGCCGTTAGGTAACGCCCAAATTTTTAAACTATTGGCCCCTTGCCAAAAAGGAATAGATGAATTGCAGACAAGGGAAGATTATGTTTATCGTGTGCTTAGCCATACACTTATTTATAAATAAAAACCCGCCTTAATCTAGACGGGTTTTATATAAATAACAATAAGATTTGGTTTAAAAACTTTTAATATCTTCTAAAAATCACAGGATTTTATTTCTGTTACTCTTAACGTGTTTACCATGCCTTTTTCTTGAATAGGCATTGCTGCAAGGCTAATTAACATATCGCCCACACCCAAGTAACCTTTTTTACAGGCAATGGTATTAACATCTTCAATCGTTTCATCGGTACTCACAAACTTATCGTAGTAAAACGCACGAACACCCCACAATAAGCTCAATCGGGTAAGTATGCGTTTATTGGATGTAAACACTAATATATGACATGAGGGTCTCCATGCCGAGATTTGAAACGCCGTATATCCACTATTGGTTAGTGTTGAAATGGCCTTGGCATCTATTTCGTTGGCCATAGTTGCTGCATGGTAACAAATAGACTTTGTAATGTAACGGTTAGTTCTTATATGTGGTGGCAGTTGGGGCACTTGAATTAAATCGGAGTCCTCTACACTGCTTAGAATACCAGACATTTGCTTTATAACCTGTACCGGATAACTCCCCACCGAGGTCTCTCCTGAAAGCATTACTGCATCGGCCCCATCCATAACCGAATTGGCCACATCGTTCACTTCGGCACGGGTAGGCGTTAAACTGGAAATCATGGTTTCCATCATTTGCGTTGCAATAATTACAGGAATCCTGGCCTTTTTGGCACGAAGCACCAATTGCTTTTGTATTAAAGGCACTTCTTGGGCAGGTATTTCTACACCCAAATCGCCACGCGCCACCATTAATCCATCGCAATGTGCCACAATCTTATCGATATTCTCAATGGCCTCTGGCTTTTCGATCTTGGCTATAATTGGAATTTTATAATCAGTATGCTGGCTTATTAAATCCCTTAGCTGCATTAAATCCTCTGCATGTCTTACAAACGATAAGGCTATCCAATCCACATCCTGACTAATTGCGAAAACGGCATCATTAATGTCTTTTTCGGTAAGTGCAGGTTGTGAAATATTCGTGTTTGGAAGGTTTACTCCTTTTTTAGATTTTAAAGGCCCTCCTTGTATTACTTTGGCTTTTACCTCGGTATCACCATCTGTTGAAACTACTTCAAAAATTAACTTACCGTCATCCAATAAAATACGCTCTCCAGGTTTTGCATCCTTTGGAAAGCGATCGTAAGTCATGTAAACACGCTCTTTAGTCCCCTCAAAAGACTCACCAGTTACAAAAGTTATTTCGTCGCCTGGGTTTACCACCACTTCTTCTTTCATCACTCCTACACGAAGCTTAGGCCCTTGTAAATCTGCTAAAATTGCAGCATTGTACCCTAATTCATCATTTAACTCACGGATGATGTTAATACGCGTTTTTACATCTTCATAATCGGCATGCGAAAAATTGATCCTAAATACATCTACTCCTTCTTCTAGCATTCCTTTTAGAACTTCCTTCGTGCTTGAAGCAGGACCTAATGTTGCTACTATTTTTGTTTTCTTTCTTGTTGGCATTAACTAAATATTAAATTGTCTTTAGATTTTAATTGACTTGCGTCAATACTATAAGCTGTCACGATTTGTGGTATACTAAGAATTTGGTTTACAATATACTTCTCTTTAGAGTCGGTATACTCATTTTCAATCTTTAAAAAAAAGTTAACCCGCTTGTATTCTGGTATTAAATTAAAGGTTTTTGTAATAGGTTCTTGAGTTTCGAACAACGATGTATATGTTGTGTCTTGAAATTCTTCCCTCTTGCAAATATTAGACACTAAACTCCATGTTTTTAGATGTCTATCATCCTCCCATTCAAAAATTGAATACGTAGATTTACCATTATCAAAATCTAAGTCCACAGGCTTTCTCAATAAATTAATCTCTAAATGTTTATTGAGCAGATAAGCTATACGATAATCCTCTAGAGTACAATGAATACCTATTAAAGTATATTGTTCCTCATCAAAAAAATCATCAAGAACAAGCTTGCGAACAGCCATAGTTTTACATTAACAGGCTGTAAATATAGTATTTAATACGCTAATGGTATTTAAGTTTGGCTAATGTTAATAATTAAATAAACTAAAACGTTATAGTTAATTTCTCAACAGGCCTTTTTTTTAAATCATTTTAGAGATGCTTTTTTGAAAAGCAAAAAAGGCGCGCTTTGATGCTTTTTCTTCGGCCTTTTTCTTAGAGGTAGCCCGTGCTTTAGCTACCACTTTATTATCGATAGATAGCTTAACGGAAAAATGCCTAACATCGTCGTTACCTGTATCTTCATAAACATTATAACCAAATGTTTTCTTTTCCTTTTGGCACCATTCTATCAATAAACTTTTATAGCTTATTACTTTACCTTCTAATTTTTCAATATCTACATAAGGTGTTATAATACGCTTATAAATAAAGTTTTCACAGTATTTATAACCTCGATCCAAAAATATGGCTCCAACTAAAGCTTCGAATAAGTTACCGTGTATGTTATCTCCAAATTGTCCTGGAGGAATTTTACTTTCAACCAAGTCTATTAAATGCAGTTCCTTCCCCAGTTCATTTAAATGCTCCCTACTTACCACCTTAGAACGCATTTTGGTTAAATAGCCTTCGTCTCCACTCGGTACTTCGGTATATAAATGGGAGGCTATTACAGCCCCTAACATGGCATCACCTAAAAACTCTAACCGTTCATAGTTAATGACATTCCCTTTTTTATCCCTAATATTCATGGAACGGTGGGTGAAAGCAGTAACGTAATGCTTTATATTTTTAGGCTTGAACCCGAGGATTTTTCTTAATTCCATAAAAAAATTCCCGCTACCTTTATAACGGGAATTTAATATGTTGCGAATGATGCTCATCTGATAATTGTTATTTTATTTTCAGATATAATAAACCATGTGTCATTTTACTGTAAAGTTTAATTTATTATTGGCTTATTTCATTCGGGATTTAGTCTATTTTTTTGAATACTACACAGGCATTGTGTCCTCCAAATCCAAAAGTATTACTCATGGCTACCTTAACCTCTCTTTTTTGCGCCTCATTTAGGGTTAAATTTAATTCAGGATCAATATTTTCATCAGGCGTACTGTGGTTTATTGTAGGCGGTACAATACCATGCTCTATTGCTAAAATACTAGCAATAGCTTCTATTGCACCAGCTGCCCCCAACAGGTGTCCTGTCATTGATTTGGTTGAATTAATATTTATGTTTTTAGCATGATCCCCAAATACACTTGAAATTGCTTTAAGCTCGGCCACATCTCCTAAAGGCGTAGAAGTTCCATGGGTATTAATATGGTCTACATCTTCTGGTTTTAAGCCAGCATTTTCCAAGCAATTCTTCATCACGGCTATAACCCCTATACCATCTGGATGAGGTGCTGTCATGTGATAAGCATCGGAGGACAATCCCCCTCCCGCTATTTCAGCATAAATTTTAGCCCCTCTAGCCTTAGCATGTTCATACTCCTCTAACACCAAAGCTCCAGCACCCTCGCCTAATACAAAACCGTCACGCGTTCCATCAAATGGACGTGAAGCCGATTCTGGACTTTCGTTTCGGGTTGAAAGCGCATGCATAGCATTAAAACCTCCCATACCTGCAATGGTAACTGCTGCTTCGCTTCCTCCAGTAACTACTACATCACAATGTCCTAAACGAATAGAGTTTAGCGCATCGAATATTGCATTAGCAGAAGAGGCGCATGCAGAAACCGTAGTATAGTTAGGTCCCATAAAGCCATGCTTGATAGAGATGTTTGCAGGCGCAATGTCTGCAATCATTTTAGGAATAAAAAACGGGTTAAATCTTGGTGAACCATCACCTGCAGCATAGTTTAAAACTTCTTGCTGAAAGGTTTCCAATCCTCCAATTCCTGCACCCCATATAACACCAACACGCAATTTGTTGACTTCGTCCAGATTTAATTTGGAATCTGCAATGGCTTCATCGGCTGCAACCATAGCGTATTGTGCAAACTTATCCATTCTACGAGCCTCTCTCCGGTCTATAAAATCGGTCGCGTTAAAGTTTTTGACTTCGCAAGCAAACTTGGTCTTAAACTTTTCGGTATCATAATATGTTATAGGCGCAGCACCACTTTTCCCACTAACTAGGCCTTCCCAATATTCGTCTTTGGTATTGCCAATTGGTGTTAAAGCCCCTAATCCTGTGACTACAACTCGCTTTAATTCCATAAAGTATTGTGCTTATTTTGCTTCTTCTATATAAGAAATAGCTTGACCTACTGTAGCGATATTTTCAGCTTGGTCGTCTGGTATTTGAATATCGAACTCTTTTTCGAATTCCATGATTAATTCTACAGTATCCAATGAGTCTGCTCCTAAATCGTTTGTGAAGCTAGCTTCTGTTACTACTTCGTTTTCATCAACACCTAATTTGTCAACGATAATCGCTTTTACTCTTGATGCAATGTCTGACATAATCTTTTAATTTTAAGTTTTAATTAGTTGGCAAAAATAAAAAACTTTATTTTTAAAACACGTGTTTACTTTAAAAATGTGTCTGTAATTTACTAAAATAACTTTTAAGTATTTAAATTTTCCCTTCTAATTGTTAATAATTATTCTTTTTTTTGTTCGAATAATTTAACATCACAGGTATATATGAAACGTATCGTCATCTTTGCGTCAGGAAGTGGGTCTAATGCCGAAAACTTAATTACCTTTTTTCAAAACAGCAGTAACACCTCTGTAATACAAGTGCTTACAAATAATCCACAGGCTAAAGTTTTAGACCGAGCAAAAAAACTTAAGGTTAGCGCATTATCCTTTAACCGAATAGCTTTTTCTAAAACTAATGACGTTCTAAATATTTTAAAGAGCGCCAATCCTGATTTAATTGTCCTTGCTGGTTTTTTATGGAAAATGCCCGAATCCATTTTAAATGCGTTTCCCAATAAAGTCGTTAATATACACCCTGCTTTATTACCTAAATATGGAGGCAAAGGCATGTACGGCATGCACGTGCATGAAGCCGTTGTTGCCAATAATGAAACCGAAACCGGCATCACCATACATTATGTAAACGAAAATTATGATGAAGGCGCCATTATATTTCAAGCTAAATGTGATGTGTCAGCAAACGATTCGGCCGAGACTGTTGCTGCTAAAATCCATGAACTGGAAATGGAACACTTCCCTAAGGTAGTGGAGAAACTTTTAAAGCAATAATACTATCATATTGAACGCAGTCGACATGTCTTATATTAATGCGTCAAAATGAAAATAGATTCCTGCCTTTATTTCGACAAACTCAATATAACACGCGGAATGACAAAATGAGCAAAAAAAAGAAAAAATATTACACGGTTTGGAAAGGCCATAAAACTGGTGTTTTTGAAACGTGGAACGACTGTAAGGCCCAAATAAAAGACTACCAAGGTGCCATATACAAAGCTTTTGAATCGTTTGACGCTGCTAAAAAAGCCCTAAAAGGCAACCATAAAGACTATATAGGTAAAAAGGCTGCTTTTAAAAGTGAACTTTCTGAAACTGAATTAAAAAAGATTGGCCTACCAAACTATAATTCCATTGCGGTTGACGCAGCATCGAGTGGCAACCCAGGTAAAATGGAATACCGTGGCGTAGATACCAAAACAAAAAAACAATTATTCATTCAAGGGCCTTTTGAAGAAGGCACTAATAACATAGGAGAGTTTTTAGCTATAGTACATGGCCTAGCCCTATTGAAAAAAAATAATAGCGATCGTATTATTTATACCGACTCCAAAACAGCAATAAGTTGGGTTAAAAAGAAAACGTGCAATACAAAACTAGAACGCACAGAAAAGAACAAAACGCTTTTCGAGTTAGTTGATCGAGCTGTTAATTGGCTAAATACCAACACCTATACAACTGTTATTGTGAAATGGGAAACCAAAGCCTGGGGAGAAATTCCCGCGGATTTTGGCAGAAAATAACCCATCCCTTTAACCCCATAAAAATATTCTTGTATTACTATTTAAAGGCTTATATTTGCAAAAAATTAGCGCTTCTCATTTATGAGTAAATTAGTAATAGTTGGCACCATAGCTTTTGATGCTATAGAAACGCCTTTCGGTAAAACCGATAAAATTCTTGGTGGTGCCGCAACTTTTATTGGGCTGGCCGCCTCACATTTTAATGTAGATACCGCCGCGGTATCGGTAGTTGGTGGCGATTTCCCTCAAGATTACTTAGATTTATTATCTGATAGAAACATCGACCTTTCCGGTGTTGAAATTATTAAGGAAGGAAAGACCTTCTTTTGGAGCGGTCGTTATCATAACGACATGAATTCTAGGGATACCTTAGTAACAGAGCTCAACACGCTAGCAGATTTTAACCCCAAAGTTCCAGCCAATTACCAAGATGCCGAAATTGTTATGTTAGGCAACTTACACCCACTAACACAATTAAGTGTATTGGACCAAATGGTAGAAAAACCTAAGTTGGCTATTTTAGATACCATGAACTTCTGGATGGACAGCGCTCTAAACGATTTATTAAACGTTATTAAGCGTGTAGACGTTATCACCATAAACGATGAAGAAGCGAGACAGCTAACTGGCGAATATTCACTGGTGGTTGCTGCCAGAAAAATTCAAGCCATGGGCCCAAAATATGTGGTAATTAAAAAAGGGGAGCACGGTGCTTTATTATTTCATGATGAGCATGTATTTTATGCCCCAGCACTTCCGCTAGAAGAAGTTTTCGACCCAACTGGAGCTGGTGACACCTTTGCTGGTGGTTTTGCAGGTTATTTAGCCAAAACAGGAGACCTTTCATTTGAAAACATGAAGAACGCTATTATATATGGTTCTACTTTAGCCTCGTTTTGCGTTGAAAAATTTGGAACAGAACGCATGATTAATTTATCTAACAACGAAGTACATAAACGATTAATGCAGTTTAAGCAATTAACACAGTTTGATATAGAATTAACAGAATCTCAACGCGCTTAAAAGAAGCGCGTTTTTTAATTAACATAATATTTTCGCAACCAATAACCATCTGGAAGCGAATAAATTGAAAACTAAAAATGAGTGACGCTTTAAAACACGAATGCGGAATAGCCGTAATTAGACTTTTAAAACCTTTAGAATACTACAAGGAAAAGTATGGCACTGCTTTTTATGGGGTAAATAAAATGTACCTTATGATGGAAAAACAGCACAACAGAGGGCAAGACGGTGCTGGTTTCGCAAGTATTAAATTAGACACTAAGCCTGGCGATAGATATATTAGTAGAATTCGCTCCATTCAGCAGCAGCCCATTCAAGATATATTTGCTCAAATTAACCAGCGCATTAACAACGAATTTAAAGCGCACCCCGAATACAGTAACGATGTTGCCTTACAAAAAAAGCATATTCCTTATATAGGCGAATTGCTACTGGGACATGTACGTTATGGCACTTTTGGAAAAAACAGCGTAGAGAGTGTACATCCATTTTTAAGGCAAAATAACTGGATGCACAGAAACCTTATAATGGCCGGAAACTTTAACATGACCAATGTTAAAGAACTTTTTAGCAACCTTATAGAACTGGGACAGCATCCTAAAGAATACACCGATACCATAACCATTATGGAAAAAATTGGTCATTTCCTAGATGATGCTGTTAGCAAAATTTATAAAAACCTAAAAAAAGAGGGTTATAACAAAAGGGAAGCCTCACCACTTATAGCAGAACGTTTAAAAGTATCCAAGATTTTAAAACGTGCTGCCAAAAACTGGGATGGCGGTTATGCTATGGCTGGACTTATTGGCCATGGAGATGCTTTTGTCTTAAGAGATCCAGCAGGTATAAGACCCGCTTATTACTACAAAGACGACGAAGTTGTGGTAATCGCTTCAGAGCGTCCAGTAATTCAAACTGTATTCAATGTAAAGTTTGAAGACGTACAGGAGCTGGATCCAGGGCATGCCATCATTACTAAAAAATCGGGTAAGGTATCCATTAAAAAAATACTGGAACCATTAGAAAGAAAATCATGCTCTTTTGAACGTATTTATTTTTCCCGCGGAAGTGATGCCGAAATCTACCAAGAACGCAAAAAACTTGGAGAATTGCTAATGCCACAGGTATTGGATGCCGTCAACAACGATACAAAAAACACGGTATTCTCTTATATTCCCAATACTGCCGAAACATCATTTTTTGGTATGATTGAAAGGGCCGAAGCTTTACTTAACAAAAAGAAAACGGCAGCCATTTTAAGCGGACAACGTTCCATTTCGGCCGAAGAAGTAACCGACATTCTATCAGAACGCACAAGAGTAGAAAAAATAGCCATTAAAGATGTTAAGCTTAGAACCTTTATTACAGAAGATAGTAGCAGGGATGATTTAGTAGCACATGTTTACGACGTAACCTATGGTGTTATTAAACCAAATGATAACCTCGTTATCATAGACGACAGTATTGTTCGTGGTACAACCCTTAAGAAAAGTATCTTAAAAATGCTGGACAGGTTAAATCCTAAAAAAATTGTGGTGGTTTCTTCTGCTCCACAAATTCGCTATCCAGATTGTTATGGTATCGATATGGCTAACTTAGAAAGTTTGGTCGCATTTCAAGCAGCACTGGAACTTTTAAAGGATTCCGATCAATACCATATTGTAGAGGATGTTTATAAAAAATGTATCGAGCAAACCGAACTGGACGATAAATATGTGCAAAATTTTGTAAAAGAAATTTATGCTCCATTTACAGACGAGCAAATTTCAGATAAAATAGCACAGTTACTAAGCGATGAAAGCATAGAATCTGAAGTAAAAATTATTTTCCAAAGTGTGGACAATTTGCATAAAGCTTGCCCTAATGACTTAGGTGACTGGTACTTTACAGGCAACTATCCAACAGTTGGAGGAAACAGGGTTGTAAATAGAGCTTTTATTAACTTTTACGAAGGCAACAAAGAGCGTGCTTATTGATTTTTTTGAGTTAACATAATTTTGACCTTTAATCTATTAAAATAAGCTTTTAATCTAAAAAAAGTGCCGTTCATCTAGAAAATAAGCGAATTATGTTTTTTAGATTTACCTTGGTATCACCATAACATAAGTAGGTTAAGTTCATGGTAGATTTGGGGCAAAAAAAGGTGAACTCTCGTTCGCCTTTTTTTATGCTTTTTTTTAAGTTTTTTCTTCAACTCCCTATAAGACAGCTTTCTTTTACATCAAGTTTTTATAAAACTCTTTTAAGCCGATATATTTGTAGTTTACCTAAAATATTTTTCCGTTGTATTAAGCTCCCATATATTCGGATCACCATAACATAAGTAGGTTAAGTTTATGGTAGATTTGGGGCTAAAAAGGTGAACTTTCGTTCGCCTTTTTTTTGTGCACTATTCTAACCCTCTACAGCAAATCCTAATCCCCCTTAAGCCAATATATTAGCCGTTTACCTAAATTATTTTTTTTAATAGTACCACTAACATAAATTTGTGCCACCATAACATAAGTAGGTTAAGTTTATGGTAGATTTGGGGCAAAAAGGTGAACGAAAGTTCACCTTTTTCATTTTCTGGAATTTCCCCAAAAAAGAAGTCGCCTAAAATAAATTTTAGGCGACTTCTTAATTTATAATAAGCATCCCTTCATGTTCACATTACAAATAATCATTTAATGTGACACTTAGGATAAGCGACTCACTCAATTCTGATCAACTCAGAATTGGTTCGCTGGATTACTCTTTCTCTTAAAGAGATCCTTCGGCTAAGCTCAGGATAAGCGACTCACTCAATTCTGATCAACTCAGAATTGGTTCGCTGAATTACTCTTTCACTTAAAGAGATCCTTCGGCTAAGCTCAGGATAAGCGACTCACACAATTCTGATCAACTCAGAATTGGTTCGCTGAATTACTCTTTCACTTAAAGAGATCCTTCGGCTAAGCTCAGGATAAGCGACTCACACAATTCTGATCAACTCAGAATTGGTTCGCTGCTTACTTTGCTTCAGCGTAACGTCTTTCAACTTCGTTCCAGTTAATAACATTAAAAAACGCCTTAATGTAATCTGGACGACGGTTTTGGTAATTTAAATAATAGGCATGCTCCCAAACATCTAACCCTAAAATAGGGGTACCACCACAGCCTACACCTGGCATTAATGGGTTATCTTGATTTGGAGAAGAACAAACTTCTACTTTTCCTCCTTTATGCACACATAACCAAGCCCAACCTGAACCAAAACGTGTAGCTGCTGCTTTTGAGAAAGCCTCCTCAAATCCTTCCTTAGAGCCATAAGCTGCTTCAATAGCATCTTTTAATTCTCCGGATAAATAACCTTTACCTTCTGGGTTCATTACACTCCAAAACAAAGAATGGTTATAAAATCCACCACCATTATTTCTTACGGCAGCATTATTAATATCTAAATTAGCAAGGATATCTTCAATAGACTTACCATCTAAATCGGTTCCTTCAATAGCATTGTTTAAATTGTTTGTATACCCTGCATGATGTTTAGAATGGTGTATCTCCATTGTACGTGCATCTATATGAGGTTCTAAAGCATCATAAGCATATCCCAATTCTGGTAATTCAAAAGCCATAATTTTTTGTTTTAAGATTTTAATATTAAACGATTTCAAATTTACGCATAAAACAGATTAATTAAAAATAATAAATTGTTATCCAACCATTAATAGTTTTTATCTATTTTCTGTGAAAAATTAAATTTAGTTTCACATCAATAACCTAACTTTCGACTATGCTCTGCAACCACTTTGTTAGCCCATAATTTTGTTTTCATTTGTTCGCCTTGGATTTTCAAATGAAAAAATTCACGTACTTTTAATCAAATTTTAATTGATGCAAAACCATAGCCCTTTTACAGTATATAATGCCTCTGCAGGAAGTGGTAAGACCTATACACTAGTAAAGGAATTTTTAAAAATTTTATTCCAATCCAATAATGTCTTCCGCTTTAAAAACATACTAGCGATAACCTTTACCAATAAGGCTGTGGCCGAAATGAAGGATCGCATTATTGGTACACTCAAGCAATTTTCAGAAGATACCATTATAGAACACCCTAATAGCATGTTTGAAGCTATATGCGAAGAATTGGCTATTGAACCTAAACAACTCCACAGCAAGGCAAAACGATTGCTACATATTATGGTTCATAATTATGCGGCATTTAACATATCTACCATTGACGGCTTTACCCATAAATTAATAAGAACTTTTGCGTACGACTTAAAATTACCTTTGAATTTTGAAGTTGAACTAGACCAAGACACACTTTTAAATGAAGCTGTAAACCGCTTGATTGCTAAAGCAGGAAGTGATGATACCTTAACAAAAACACTGGTTGATTTTGCCATTGAAAAAGCCGATGATGATAAGAGCTGGGATATTACCTTAGACTTTAACAAAATAGGCAGGCTTCTTTTTAACGAAAACGACGCTCCGTTTGTTAAAACATTAACCCCTAAAAGTTTGGGTGATTTTAAAGCCCTTAAGCAACTCTTAATTGACTCAATAAAAGCATTAGAGGAACAAATTACCCAAAAGGCAAATAGCATTTTAACTTTAATAGATGAAGCTGGTTTAGAGCATGCCGATTTTTCATCAGGTTATCTCCCGAAACATTTCACCAAACTGAGCAACAAAAATTTCGATCTTAACTTTAATGCCAAGTGGCAAGAAGATTTAGCGACCAAAACCCTTTACCCAAAGCGAGTCACCACTGCCATAGCCGCTACCATAGATGACATTCAGCCTCAATTAGCAAAAGCCTTCGATGCTACTAAACATAATGTTTTTCAACTAAAATTCTTAACCGCTTTTCACAAAAACATTATCCCTCTATCTGTTTTAAGCGCTATAAGCAACGAACTGGAAGCCTTAAAAACAGAACAAAACAAATTGCTGATTTCTGAATTTAACAGCATTATAAGCAACGAAATTAAAAACCAGCCCACGCCCTTTATCTATGAGCGCTTAGGCGAAAAGTTTAGACATTATTTTATTGACGAATTTCAGGACACTTCTAAACTGCAATGGGAAAATATAATACCTCTTCTGGACAATGCCCTGTCTTCAGAAAACGGTAGCGCCATGATCGTGGGCGATGCCAAACAGGCCATTTACCGGTGGCGTGGCGGTGTAGCCGAACAGTTTATTAATTTATTCAATAAATCAACGTTACCTTTTCAAATTGAACAAGAGGTTAACAACCTTGAATTTAATTACCGTAGTTTTAAGGAAATTGTCTCCTTTAATAATGGCTTTTTTACGTTTTTATCGGATAATACTTTTAGCAAAGAAGATTATAAAAGCCTATATAAAAGCTCGCACCAAAACCCTTCTACAGAAGAACAGGGTTATGTGGAATTATCTTTTTTAAACATTGAAAAAGATGACGACAAAGACGAACTGTATGCCAATAAGGTTTTACAAACCATTCGTGAATGCTTACAAAACGGATATACACTTAAAGATATTTGCATACTTACACGTTATAAAAAGGACGAAAAACATTTGGCTTCATTTTTATCGACTCACGACGATATAAATGTTATTTCAGAAGATGGCTTAATGCTTGCCCATGCTCCCGAAGTTACCTTTATAAATAATGTATTAACGCTATTAACACAACCCAAAAACCTCACGGTTAAAGTTGCTGTTCTAAATTACTTAGCCAATGCATTCAACGAAGATGATAAACATTCTTTTTTTAGTAAGCATATAAACCAACCGCTACCAAACCTATTTAAAAGTCTTGAAGCCTATGAGGTGCATTTAAGTTACGATAGCTTATTGCAACTACCTTTGTACGAGTTAGTAGAAACTATTATTAGAAGCTTTAACTTGGTAAAACACGGTAATGCTTATGTGCAATTCTACCTTGATTTGGTTTTGGAATTCTCCCAAAAACTAGGTTCAGATTTACTGGCCTTTTTGGATTATTTCGATAAAAAGAAAGAAACCTTTACCATAATATCCCCCAAAGAAGAGCAGGCCATACAAATAATGACCATTCATAAATCTAAAGGGCTTGAGTTTCCAGTAGTCATCTTTCCTTATGCCGATTTAGATATTTATTTGGAACGCGAGCCTAAAGAATGGTTTCCTATAAACCCGGAGACCTACCATGGCTTTAGCCATACACTAATCAATTTTAATAAAGATTTTGAACATTATGGGGAAATTGGCAAGACCATATATAATAACCATAAGTCAGAACAAGAGTTAGACAACATAAATTTGTTGTATGTGGCTTTAACGCGCGCCGTTGAACAACTCTATGTTATCTCTAAAAACGATAGCATGTTAAAAGATGAGGCTAGGTCGAAAAAATATTCTGGTTTGCTAATTAATTATTTGCAACATCTTAACTTATGGGACGACTCCCAATTAACCTATCGTTTTGGAAAATTGGAAAGCACCTTAAAGAAGGAAGTATTAGATATACCAAGCAAAACATCGTTGGAATTCATTTCTACGAACAAAAGAGACCATAACATTAATATTGTTACTAAATCTGGGTTTTTATGGGATACTAATCAAGAAAAAGCTATCGAAAAAGGGAACTTATTACACGATATTATGTCCCAAATATCCACAAAAGACGATGTTGACCTTGTAATTGAACAACATCTTAGCCAAGGCATGATGGACAAACAACAAGCTACATTATTAAAAACACAAGTTTTAAACATAGTACAACACCCAGAATTAAGCCCTTATTTTAACACCAATCTTAACATTTATAATGAACAAGATATTATAACCCATCAAAATATTGTTTTGAGACCAGATCGTGTTGTGGTAAATTCCAAAAATGAAGCCATAATCATAGATTATAAAACGGGAGAAGCCAATAAATCACACAAGCAACAGTTACAGTTATATCAAGATGTTTTAGAAGAAATGCATTATAAAGTTAAACACAAATTTTTGGTATATACAAATAAAAATATTGAAGTAGAAAAAGTATAAACCAACTAAAAAACAACAACATAACCACAGTCTATTTACAGCTTTTACATACAGGTATTAAAGATTTTTCCACGGATATAAACACCTAAAACGTCCTTTTAATCGTATTTTCTTGTTAAGAAAGTTGAGTTTATAATACATAAGGATTGATACTGTCTTCAATATTTTTATATATTTGTCTTTGTTAATAAATTTTTACAACTTACATTTGTTTGCAATTAACACTTAAAAATTAAACTTTTTGAATATGAAAAATCTTAGCAGATTATTGTTCGCTATGTTGCTTGTACTTGGGTATAGCAACGTAAATGCGCAAGACAAAAACAACCCATGGCAAATTACTATTGGTGTAAATGCAGTAGATGCATTCCCTTCAGGAGATGGTGCATTATTCACTGGAAATGGTGAAGCTAGTGAAACTATCTTTAGTAAGTTTGTTGACACAGACAACTACAACATTTTACCATCATTAACCACTATTTCTGTTTCTAAATACTTAAGTGATGGATTTTCTTTTGGTGTAACAGGATCAATCAATAAAATTGAGAGCTGGGGAGAGGTTCCTGGTACTCCTGATGCAGCAGAAGCAGACGATTTATCTTACTATGGTGTAGACGGAACTATTAAGTACAACTTCTTAGAAGACACAACCTTTGATCCATATATTGGTGTAGGTGGTGGTTACACTTGGGTTGACGAAGTTGGAGCTGGTACTTTAAATGGTACTTTAGGTTTCAATGTATGGTTTAGCGAAAACATTGGTCTTACTTTACAGACTTCATACAAGCATGCTTTCGAAGACTATTTAGATACACATTTCCAACATTCTGCTGGTATCTCTATTAAATTTGGAGGAACAGATACAGATGGTGATGGCATCTACGACAAAGACGATGCTTGTCCAGACGTTGCTGGTTTAGAAGCTTTTAATGGTTGTCCAGATTCTGACGGTGATGGTATTGAAGATAGCAAAGACGATTGTCCTAACGAAGCTGGTGCTGCTGAATTTAACGGTTGTCCAGATTCTGATGGTGACGGTGTTGCCGATAAAAACGATAACTGTCCTTCAGTTGCTGGTTTAAAATCTTTAGCTGGTTGTCCAGATGCTGATGGTGACGGTGTTACAGATGGTGATGATTCTTGTCCTAACACTGCTGGTCCTGCTGCCAATAAAGGTTGTCCTTGGCCAGATACCGATGGTGATGGCGTTTTAGACAAAGACGATAAATGTCCAGACGTTAAAGGTACTGTTGCTAACAACGGATGTCCAGAAGTTACTGAAGAAGTTCAAAAGACATTAAACGAGTACGCTAAAACGATCTTATTCGATACTGGTAAATCTACTATCAAATCTCAATCTGAAGAAGTATTGAAAGATATTATTGGTATCCTTAATGAGTACCCAACTGCTAAATTTACAGTTGAAGGACATACCGATAGCGTAGGTAGCGAAAAATTAAACCAATCTTTATCTGAAGCTAGAGCGCTTTCTGTAAAAGATTACTTAGTTAAGAATGGTGTTGACGAATTTAGACTTTCTGCACTTGGTTACGGTGAGTCTAAGCCAATCGATACTAACAAAACTAGAGCTGGTAGAGCTAACAACAGACGTGTTGAAATTAACTTAGCAAAATAATAAGCTAAAACAATTTTAAAATAAGTTTAAAAACGCTTCGGATATCCGAAGCGTTTTTTATTTTTATATAATGACAACATTTATTTTTGATGTTCTAACCGACTTACAAGAAAAGCGAATAAACTTAACCGAAACAACTTTTATTTTACCAAGTAAAAGGGCTGGACTTTTTCTAAAACACCAACTTCATCATTTTATTGACCAACCTATATTTTCTCCTAAAATTCTTAGTATTGAAGAATTTGTAGAAGATTTATCGCAGCTAAAGAAAACAACCAACACCGAACTTCTTTTTCTGTTTTATAACAGTTACCTGCAATTAACCCCTAAAGAAGCTACAGAATCGTTTGAGTCTTTTTCTAAATGGGGACAGCTCCTACTTCAGGATTTTAATGAAATAGATCGCTATTTGGTGCCTCAAGAAAAGATTTTTAATTACCTGGGTGCCATAAAAGAAATTGAACATCAGCATTGGTCCTTAGAAGAGCAACAAACAGATTTCATTAAAAAATATCTGGCTTTCTGGAATAAACTCTTCAGCTATTATACCCATTTCACCAAATCCATGTTAAAAAAGCAGATAGGTTATCAAGGGTTGATATATCGCGAAGCCGCCAAAAACATATCTAATTACATTCAAAGCAACTCTAACAAAAACCACATCTTTTTAGGATTTAATGCCTTAAACACAGCCGAAGAAATAATCATTCAAGAATTACTGGAAAACAACTTGGCTCAAATTTATTGGGATATAGACCAAGTATTTATAGAAAATAACATACACGATGCAGGTCTATTTGTAAGACAACATAAAGCCCAATGGAATTATTTTAACCACCACCCATTTAATTGGATAACCAATCATTACAGTACCAAGAAAAACATTTCGGTATATGGTATTCCCAAGCAAGTAGGACAGGCCAAATACATTGGTAGCATTCTTAAAAAGTTAAAGCAACAACAAACATCACTACAAAATACAGCCGTTATTCTAGGGGATGAAAACCTGCTAATTCCTGTTTTAAACTCGCTACCTAAAGACCTTGACGCTTTAAATATTACCATGGGTCTTCCCTTAAAGTCCGTACCATTGGCCTCACTTTTTCAAAGCTTATTCGAAATTCATAAAAGGGACTCCAAGACATTTTATTTTAAAGACATCATTAAAATATTATCCCATCAGTTTATAAGGCCTTTATTTATACATGAAAATGAAGATCATGCCATCACTATCATCAATACTATAAACACCAACAATTTAGTATATGTCTCCAACGCACAACTGAAAGGAATGACCTCAGGTTCTCATGATCTTCTGGACATTTTGTTTTCAGGCTGGGAAACATCTATAGATCGTGTTATTGAAAACTGTACTACCTTAATTTTATTATTAAAGGCCCATCTCGATGAAAACAAATCATCTAATTTATTGGCCTTAGAATATGTATTCCGCTTTAACGTCTTATTCAATGAATTGTCAAGATTAAATTCAGCATATAACCATATTAAGGGTGTATCGACACTATATGGGATATATAAGGAATTATTGAATTCGGAAACCTTAGATTTTCAAGGCGAACCGCTGCAAGGGCTTCAAATTATGGGAATGCTGGAATCCCGTGTTTTGGATTTTGAGACCATCATTATTTCATCTGTAAACGAAGGCTTGTTACCTGCCGGAAAAACCAATAATTCATTTATTCCCTTTGATGTTAAATTGGAAAACAATTTACCCACCTTCAAAGAAAAAGACGCTGTTTACACCTATCACTTTTACCGATTATTACAACGGGCCAAAAATGTTTATATATTATACAATACTGAAGCAGATGTGCTGGTTGGCGGCGAAAAAAGCAGGTTCATAACGCAATTGGAAATAGAAAACATCCACCATATTAACCACAGCATTATAGCACCAGATGTACCTATAATTAAACCATCGCTAAACATAATACAAAAATCAGAAGATGTTATTCATAAACTAAAATCTATCGCAGCAAAAGGCTTTTCGCCCTCTTCCTTAACCCACTATATGCGCAACCCAATAGATTTTTATTATGAAAAAATACTTGGCATAAAAGAATTAGAGGATGTTGAAGAAACTATTGCTGCTAATACTTTAGGAACAGTGGTTCATAACACTTTGGAAGATTTTTATAAACCTTTGGAAGGACAATTTCTAACACCAGAAATTATAAAAACCTTCAGGTCAAATATTTCCAGAACAGTAACGCATCATTTTAAAAATGAATACAAAGAAGGTGATATTTCTAAGGGTAAAAATTTAATCATCTTTGAAATTGCCAAACGCTATGTTGCTAACTTTTTAGATTTGGAATTAAAAAATTTAGAAGCTGGAAATACTATAAAAATACTGGCTATTGAAGCCAATAATCTGGTTCCCATCCATATTCCAGAAATAGGATTTCCAATAAACCTTACTGGTAAAGTGGACCGAATTGATGAATGTAACGGCCTAACACGAATTATAGATTATAAAACGGGAAACGTACAGCAAAACCAAGTTGAAGTTATAGATTGGGAAGACATCACAACAGATTACACCAGGTATAGCAAAAGCTTTCAAGTGCTTACATACGCCTACATGATGTTACAATCCAAACAAATACAATTACCTGTTGAAGCTGGTATTGTATCGTTTAAAAACTTAAGCTCAGGGTTTATTAAATTCACAAAAAAAGACAAAATAGGTTATGGCGCTACAAAAGAAGCTTTAATTACTCCAGAAACCCTTTCCCTTTTTGAAACAGAACTCAAACATCTTATTATCGAAATTTGTAACCCATCTATTAATTTTATTGAAAAGGAGGTTTAATTATGAATATACTGAAGCATATAATTATAGAAGGAAAACACAACAAGCCCATACTTGCTGATGTATTTTATGCTGAAAACGACACTATTAAGCCCATCGTTATCTTTTGCCATGGTTATAAAGGATTTAAAGATTGGGGCGCCTGGAACTTAATGGCCAAGGCCTTTGCCGAAGCAGGCTTTTGCTTTATAAAATTCAATTTTTCACATAATGGTGGCACCATAGAACAACCTATTGATTTTCCAGATTTAGAGGCTTTTGGCAATAACAATTACACCAAGGAACTGGACGACTTAGAGTCTGTAATCAATTGGGTTTTTAATGACAATACCATAAAATCCGTAGGCGATTTAGACCATATCAATTTAATTGGCCATAGCCGGGGAGGCGGTATAGTTACCATAAAAGCCCAAGAAGACCAACGTATCACGAAAGTGGTTAGCCTTGCAGGGGTTTGTGATTTTGGAAAACGAACGGCGACAATAGGCGATTTGGAACAATGGCAAAAAACAGGTGTAAAATATGTTTTAAACGGACGCACCAAACAACAAATGCCACATTACTATCAGTTTTACGAAGACTTTATTGCTAATGAAGAGCGACTTACCATTAAACGCGCTGTCTCACAATTAAACATCCCGTATTTAATCATTCACGGTAACGCAGACACCAGTGTTTCTATAGATGAAGCCTATCAACTTCACGAATGGAACAACAACAGTGAACTATATGTTATTGAAGGCGCTAACCATGTTTTTGGAGCATCGCATCCTTGGGATAAAGATTATTTGCCAGAGCCTTTATTAATGGCTATTAATCACACCATTGCTTTTATATTATAGGCTATTGCTTCTCCAGCAATACAATATTAAAAGGAGTATTAATGACTACTTTACCTTTTTTTACCTGTATTGTTTTTCCCGAATAAGCATCCTGTAATTGATCGCCATCTTCAAATACTTTTGAGACGTCCAATACTTTTTCGCCATTGGGCAAATCCAACCCTATAACAACAACATCTTTATAGTTATTGCTTTGGTAACTTCTATAGAACACATAAGGTTTCTGGGTAATCATTTGATGCTTGCCAGCACCTACAGCAGGATGGTTTTTTCTGAATTGCCCCAACTTTTGCCAATGCCTCAAAATATCTTGTGTTCTTGAATTATTCTTTATCGCCTCCCAATTCATAAACGAGCGCAACGTAGCATCGCCTTGTGTGCCTTCAACAATTAAGGCTCGTGCCGATTCATCACCATAATAAATCTGTGCTGTGCCTGGTGTTAATAATAGTTTGGTGGCTGTTTCAAAAGGCTTATTACGAGCAGCATCAAAAGGTTGACTGTCGTCGTGTGAACTTAAATAATTTAATACGCCATATCCATTTAGTTCTGAATTCAGAATATCTGAATAGCGTTTAAACATCGCTTCTGTAGTTAGCTGGGCCGCATTCCATTTCAGTTCAAAATTGATCAAACTACTGAAGGCATCATCAAAATAATTTACTTTTTTATCTCCAAAATCGAAGGCCTTAGTACTTGAAATACCATAATTATACACTTCTCCTACTAGATAAAACGCATTGTCATCTAATACCTTATCTGGATTATTCGTTTTATATTCTGAAAACGAATAATCGCATTCATCTTTAAATTCCTGCCATACATAAGGCTCGACATGTTTTACGGTATCAACCCTATAACCATCAATACCAAACTTGGTAATATAATCGGTTAGCCACTTCATAATATAAAATCGTGGTGCCCTTGGGTATCCTGTACGTTCAAAGAATGCATCTAATTCTGTCACTTCTTGCTCGTAGCGCCCTTCTGCTTTCCACTTTTCAATCAATTGGGGAGGCAGGTCTACATTGGCATTACTTTCGGTTTTTATATCGGGTAGATTTTTTACTAAAGTGCAGGTTATGGTCGACTCAAAAGATTTATAAGTGCATTGTGGCTCTGTCCTTACCCAAGCCTCTGGCCATACAGGGTCTTGTTCTGTAACGGGGCCAGTGTGGTTTATTATGGCGTCCAACAAAATCCGTATACCGTATTGATGTGCTACGCTTACCAATTCATGTAAATCTGCCGCTGTACCAAAATTGGGATCTATAGCCGTCCAATCGCTAGCCCAATACCCATGAAATGGATAGGTAAGCCCTGTATTTTCATCTGTACCCCCATGTATTTGTTCCACAATGGGTGTCATCCATATCGCATTGACTCCTAAGTTGGTAAAATATCCTTCTTTTATTTTTTGGGTGATGCCTTTTATATCGCCTCCTTCGAACCCTCTTAGTTTACCTGTTTCTAATGTTCTGTCAAAATTAATATCGTTGGTTGCATCCCCATTATTGAAACGATCGATCAATAAAAAGTACACATTGGTAGCTTCCCAAACAAAGGGCGGCTCTGGTTGCTCTTCAGGGTTTTTATGGACACACCCTGTTAGGGTTACCGTTATTAAAATGCCAAAAATTAATGAACGCATATTACTGTACTTTTAAAATAAAGGATTCCAAAGGATGTATTGTAATGGGTATGCTTGCTTGGTCTTTATGAATTGTTAAATTAGAACTATATTGATTGTATAACATATCTTTTAATTGGTATTTACCATGTTTTAAGCCCCATTTATCAATAAGGCTTTCTGGTAATTTTAGGTTAAAGCTATATTCCTTGTTAGCATCAAAATTGGAGATGATAATGAGTTTTTCTTCATTGCTCCACCTCACAAAAGATAGCAATTTATCGTTATAGTTTTTGGTGTTTTTACGATTATATGAATGAATATCCCGATATTCCCCAGTTAAAGCAGGGCTCTGTATGGTAAAGTTTAACAAGCGTTTGTAGAAATCCCTAAGTGCTTTTTCTTCTTCGGTTAATTGTCCGCCATCAAAAGCGCCGTTATTCATCCATCGCTGATGGGCTGGCACACCAGCATAATCGAAAATAGACGTTCGTGTAGGGTCTCCATATCCGGTTTCTTCAGAGCCATCCTCTCCAACTTCCTGTCCGAAGTAGACCATGGTAGGCGCTGTTGTAGCAGTCGCCGAAACCACCATTGCCGGCTTGCCTTTTTCTGCTTGTCCAGCAAAATCTGGGCTAGCCAAACGTTGCTCGTCATGGTTCTCCAGAAAATGCAACATATGGTGTTCAATATCCTTCAAACCTTCAAAAATTGGAGGAATATTATCCGTCTTGCCGTAACCTTGCACCACATGCTTTATGGTATCATACAATTGTACTTTATCGTAGAGGTAATCCATTTTCCCTTTTTTAATGTAATCTCTATAAAGCGCTGGATTATAAACTTCGGCCAACAAAAAGGTTTCAGGGTTTTTCATTTTAATAGCAGAATTCATATAGCTCCAAAATTCAACAGGCACCATTTCTGCCATATCAAACCGGAAGCCATCAACGCCTTTTTCCAACCAATACAAGGCTATATCCTTGAATTTTATCCAGGAATTGGGCACGGTTTTATCTTTCCAAAATTCAAAATGTGCTTTGTAGCCTTTGTTATCGAATCCGGCGGGCAGCTCGTCAAAATCCTTTTTGCCTTCGGGTGACACCCCATAGTTTACTTTTACCGTTTCGTACCAATCCCCCATATTGGGCTGTGATAACCGCGAACCATTGCCGGTCCATTTTGCGGGGTTTTCATCAAATTTACCATCTATTAATGGATGCTGTTCTCCTCCAAGTGGCAGATAACCTTCTTCCCATACAGGGACTTTAAACGACGCTTTCGGGTTGTAATAAAAATTGTTGTTGACATGATATGTGACTGAAGTATCGTCCTCTTCACCAAAATCTTTAACACCATTGGGTTTGGATATGCTTTTATAATTTCGGGCCACATGGTTAGGTACAATATCTATGATTACTTTTAGTCCGGCATTATGGGTTCGGTCAATAAGTGCCTGGAATTCTTCCAATCGGTTCTCGACATGAACTGCCAAGTCTGGATTTACATTGTAATAATCTTTTACGGCGTAGGGCGAACCGGCACGTCCTTTAACCACATCGGGATCGTCGTTGGAAATACCGTATGCCGTATAGTCCCTAATAACATCATGATGCAACACTCCTGTATACCAAATATGCGTTACCCCTAAATCTTTTATTTCTGTTAGGGCCTTATTGGTAAAATCGTTGAATTTTCCAACGCCATTCTCTTCAATAGTGCCCCAAGGCTTATTTGTTGTATTGGTATTTCCAAACAAACGTGTAAACACCTGATAAACCACTTTCTTTTTCTGGTCGTTTACAGCTAATGTATTTTCAGATGATTGTTTTTGCGCTTTGTTAGCACAACTGGTTAAGATTAGAAAAACTGTACTAATTAAAACTATAAACTTATTTCTCATATTTAATCAACAATAAAAAATTTCTTGAAACGAACTATCACAGAGGCAGAGTCATAGAGATATTTCGCTCGCTTCATTTTAACCTTTATAAGCCAAAAACCGAAATTCTCTTATTTAGATTCCCGTTTTATTCATATATACATATTCTTAAATTTTTGTATTCATGAATCTTCGATTTCACGGGAATGACAATTTCAACGGACACCCAGAGGCATAGCCTCGAGGAATTCTTTTCGATTAAACAGCCATTCTATGGCCTTTTTAAACTCAGCTTTCCAAAAGGACTCATTGTGCATTCCTGCTTCTATGATCTCGATATCCAAATGGTATTCTGGAAAATTGTTCATGCTTAACAAGAGTTCCATCTTACGCACGTTTTCAATCGTATCTTCCCCTTCCTTTCCTCCAACTAAATAGTACACTTTAGAATCACTTAAATTGGCATGTTGTTTTGTAAATTCAAAACAGTCTTCGGCATACCAAAATGAAGGCGAAAAAACTGCAGCTTTCCCAAAAAAATCTGGATATTTAAAAAACGCATAGTGTGATATTAAGCCTCCCATAGACGAGCCCATAATGGCTGTGTCTTCTCTGTCCGGTTTCGTTCTATATGCTTTATCGATTGCTGGTTTTAGTGTACTTACTAAGAAATCGACATAGGCTTCGCCTTCCCCTTTTCCATATTTTACATTATCCCATGGTGAATACTCGCTTAACCGTGTATCTCCGCCATGGTCTATAGCCACAACTATTAAACTAAAATGGTTTTCGTTATAGAGTTTGTTTAAGGTTTCATCGACTTCCCATTCACCACTAAACGATGTTTTTAAATCGAAAACATTTTGCCCGTCTTGCATGTATAACACAGGATAGCTTAGATTTGACGTTTCGTAATTTGGCGGTAAATAAACACTAACTTTTCTTGTTCTTTTTAATTGTGGCATAGCAAATGCCTCATCAAATACATGCACATTATTTAAAGCTGTCGACGGCCTTTCGTCTTGTGCTTTGCTGTTCCAATTTGATATATTTATAGCAACCGTTTCATTTTTATTAGTAAACGTGTAGCTTCTATTTTCAATGGGGTTACCATCTAATTGACATTCTACGGTTTCCCAACTTCCATTAGTAAATTTAAAGTTTATAAACTCCCGATATTTGGGAATGGTAATACGGTATTGTTTGCTCTCTTTCTTTAATTTGAATTGTTCACGGCCGCCAGACCAACCTTCAAAATCGCCCGACAGATAAATATCTGAACTAAAATCGTGGTCTTCAGGCAAGTCTTTTATGATAAAGGTGACCTCCTCATTGCCCAAGATTGGATTCTCTGAATCGGTATTTTTTTCTTTTTTACAGGAAAAAAATACCGTTATTATGAATGCAACAATGCCAAGTGGTTTCATATATGGAGCTCTCTAGATCGTTGGGTATTAGATTTAATTTACTTATTGGTATACTTTTTTAAAACCTGTGAGGTCTTTGTTTCTATAATTTTGTTGTTAGAATAAGGCTGCCTTGCTCTTCAAGTCTCAAGCTATCTTTCCAACCCACACGTTCACCATTAATAATATTGATTAACTTTTTACCATATAACCCTACTTCATTAAACCTATCCAAATTCAAAGTCACTGGTTCAATATTTTTATTAATGATGTGTACCACGGTTTCATCACCATATACCCTAAACAGTACATATACCCCATTTTTAGGCGCAAAATGAATGGTTTCTCCTTTATGGATAGCTTCACTATCCTTCCTGTAATGCAACACTCTTTTTAGAAACGACTGCATGTCTTTTTGGGCTTCGGTTAATCCCTCTCCCGTAAAAGCATTAATAGCATCGCCAGTCCAGCCACCAGGGAAATCGGTACGAATTAAACCATGGTCTCCCGGTTTTTTAAAATCGTTCATTAAAATTTCAGTGCCATAGTATATTTGTGGAATCCTGGGAAGTGTTAACATGTAACTTAAAGCCATTTTAGTATTTACAATATCACCATGTAATTGGGTAAAAATACGACTCATATCGTGGTTATCGGGAAATATCAATATATCCTTGGGCGAGGCATAGGAAAAATCGTTTGCCAGACCTTCATACATTTTAATCAATCCTCTATCAAAGGCCTCATCTTCATTTAATGCCTGAACAATATTGGATTGCATCGCAAAATCCATGGTTGATTTAAGATTAGAATCATAACCATCCTTATTTGCATGGCCTTCTTGCCAATACGCTATAAGCAACGGATTATAACTCCATTCTTCGCCAACAATGCTAAAGTTAGGATACTCTTCCATAATTGCACCTGCCCAGTTACTCAAAAAGGTTTTATCTGAATAGGGGTAAGTGTCTTGACGAATACCATTGAGCTGTAAGGTTTCTATCCACCATATACTGTTTTGTATAAGGTAGTTGGCCATAAATGGATTTTGTTGGTTTAAATCGGGCATTTCAGAAACAAACCAGCCTCCAGTTTCTAATTTTTTATCGACTTTTGAAGCATAAGGGTCTTGGTTGGTAGTTCTTCGGTGATTAGTGATTATTGGGCGCCCTTCTTTTTCAAACGCTTCTTGATAGCTTATCCAATCTTTAAACGGTAAATCTTTCATCCACCAATGTTCCAATCCACAATGGTTAACCACTTGGTCCATAACGTGCTTCATCCCTCTCTCATGCAATTGATGGGATAGTTCTTTATATTCTGCCAAAGTCCCAATCCGTGGATCCACTTCATAAAAATTGGTCATAGCATAGCCATGGTAAGACCCTTTAGGCATATCGTTAGTCAATAAAGGGCAGGGCCAAACAGCTGTAAAACCTAAGTCTTCTATATAATCTAAATGATTGGTTATACCCTCTATATCTCCACCGTGGCGGGCATAATCATGCGCTCTATCGATACTTTTTTCTTTTAACGTTTCTACTATATCATTACTTGGGTTGGCATTGGCAAATCGGTCTGGGGTAATTAAATAAATCACATCGCTACTATCAAAGCCCTTGTAATCCTCGGCTGGTTTTTCCCTGGATTTTAATTCATAAGTATAAACTAAATCGGTTTTATTGTTTTGTTTGAATGTGATATTAAATTTTCCCGCTTTGGCAGCACTATCAATGTCGAGATCGATAAACAAATAATTAGGACTATCGGCTTTATGGACTTTTTTGATAGTTACTCCCGGATATGACATGCTCGGAAGGGCTTCTGAAATATTAGTGTGTTTTACCAGTAGCTGTAATTGCGACTTCTTAAACCCTACCCACCAATTGGGAGGCTCGACACGTTGAATGTCTTGCCTTTCTGTAATGGTTATTTCTGCTTTTTCACTTGGAGCTTCCTTATCTTCACCTTCTTTACAGGACACGTTGAGCAAGATAAACCCCAATATTAGGCTAATAACAAAAGGATATGGTAATCTTTGGTTTCTGAAATACTTCATTGTATTTATTTTAATTCAGTGCTTTAATACTGATAGCATAACCTCCTCCAGGTACCAATAACTGTGACAGTTTTGACTTACTGGTTATTGTTTTGGTCTTGATGGTATAGGCCTGTGGATTGGTTTTATAATGAGCGTCTTTGGCATCGGCATAAATGGTAGCCAGATATTTTTTGCCCTTTTCCAAGAAATCGAATGTTATGATTGATGTTCTGGTGGCTTCACCATTAACATTTCCAACAAACCAATTGTTAGTTCCTTTTTCTTTTCTTGCAACCGTTATGTATCTGCCCGGTTCTGCTTCCAAATACACGCTTTTATCCCAATCTACGGCAACATCTTTAATAAATTGAAAAGCATCCATAAACTGCTCGTAATGTTCGGGTAAATCGGCCGCCATTTGTAACGGGCTATACATGGTAACATACAAGGCCAACTGATTGGCAATAGTACTATTCACATGTGAATTGTTATCTGGATTGAGTTTGCTGATGTCCATTTCAAAAATACCAGGCGTATAATCCATAGGCCCTCCTATTAACCGTGTAAACGGCAATACGGTAACATGATTTGCCTTAGAGCCTCCAAAGGCCTGAAACTCCGTACCTCTTGCCGATTCATTACCTATTAAGTTAGGGTAGGTTCTGCAAATTCCGGTAGGCCTTATGGCTTCATGTGCATTGACCATAATTTGATATTCCGCAGCTTTTTCAACTGCATATTGGTAATGGTTTACTAGCCATTGGCTGTAATGGTGTTCTCCCCTTGGCAGTATATTGCCCACATAACCACTCTTTACTGCATCGTAACCATGGTCTTTCATAAATTGGTAGGCTTGGTCCATATGGCGTTCGTAATTACGAACCGAACCTGAAGTTTCATGGTGCATGATCATTTTTACATTTTTTGATTTTGCATATCGATGTATTTCCTCGACATCAAAATCGGGGTAAGGCGTTACAAAATCAAAAACATAGTCTTTAGATTTCCCAAACCAGTCTTCCCAGCCTTCATTCCAACCTTCAACCAATACGGCATCAAATCCATGTTCGGCTGCAAAATCGATATACTGCTTTACCTTGGTATTGTTGGCGGCATGCTTTCCGTTAGGTTTTACTTTAGAATAATCGGTAACCCCCAATTGAACGGCTGCCAACTCATCGGTATAGGCCCATGAACTTTTACCGGTGATCATTTCCCACCAAACACCCATGTATTTTACTGGTTTAATCCAAGAGGTATCTTCTATTTTACAGGGTTCGTTTAAGTTTAGGGTGATGTTTGAAGCCAAAATATCCCGTGCATCGTCACTAACCATTATGGTGCGCCATGGGGAAGTACATGGGGCTTGCATATAGCCTTTGTCTCCTACGGCATCGGGCGTTAAGTGAGATTCAAAAACCATATTTTCATCATCTAAATTAAGATGCATACAGGAATAGTCTATTAGGGCGGCTTCGTGTAAATTAATATACAAGCCATCATCGGTTTTCATCATTAATGCCGTTTGCACCCCTGTTTTCGAAAACTGTTCCTGTGAAGCATTATGTGTTACCGCAGTATCAAACTTTTGGCGGATTTCCGATAGTCTCGATTCGGTATAATCGTATTCCTGAGAATCGTAATCACCTGCAATCCAAAAGGCCGTATGGTCGCCTGTCATGGCAAACTGGGTACGCTCTTCCTTGATTATAAAATACACTAAGTTCTTTTGACTTGGAAATTCGTACCGGAACCCCAATCCGTCATTAAACAAACGAAAACGAATGCGCATAACCCTATTGGTTTCTTTTTGGCTAAGCGTTACCGCCAATTCGTTGTAGTGGTTTCTAATGGTTTTACTTTCTCCCCAAACGGGTTCCCAAGTCTCATCAAAGGTTGCCGTTTCTGTTTCTGTGATTTCGAAATCATTTAACAACGACTTATCATCATTTTTTAATTCCAACCCTAAACTACTGGAAAGTATTACTGGTTTATCCTTATAAGATAGCTTATATGTTGGAATGCCTTCAGTCTGAATTGAAAATTGCATGGCAAGCTCACCATTAGGCGATTTTAACTCTTGTGCAGACACCAAAACCGTGGCCCATAAAAAGATTATATTTAATAAGTGTTTCATATTTTTTATAAAATTATGTTTAGTGTATGACAAAAATTCTTCGCTCTTTTTCTTTGGTTGTGTATTATTTTAATAATACCCTTCCGACTTTAAACTCTTGATTGAGTTTAAAGCCACCTTCCCTTAAAAAGGGAAGGAGCTATGTTTGTTGATGTATTCTACCTCTCCTCCTTATAAAGGAGGAGTGGCTTCGGTTTCATTTAAGAAACCGAAGACGAGGAGGTTTTAATGATGCTCAAAAATGTTTTCTCATGCGCTAAAAAATTATACGGTAACCAAACTGTTAGGTTCAATGGTGACCAATTTATCGTTAACTAATAATTGTAATGATGCACCGCTCTCCAACTCAAAATTGATTTTATCTTGACAAACGTTTACCTTAAGGATATATCCCCTATAGTTCACCTTAAAGGAATAGGCCTCCCATTGTGTTGGGATTTTAGGCGTAAACGACAACGTATTATTTTTAATTCGCATGCCACCAAAACCTTCTACAATGCTCATCCATGTTCCTGCCATTGAGGTAATATGAAGACCTTCGTGAACTTCGTGGTTATAATCGTCTAAATCCAACCTCGAGGTACGCAAATAGAAGGTATAGGCCTGGTCCATTCTATCTAATTTCGCCGCTTGGATACTATGCACACAAGGCGACAAAGAACTTTCGTGAACGGTGAAAGGCTCATAAAAATCAAAATGACGCTCTATTTCTTCCACAGTGAACTGGTCTTCAAAAAAGTAAAGTCCTTGAAGCGTATCGGCCTGCTTTATGTATGGTGAGCGCAGAATACGGTCCCAGCTCCATTTTTGGTTTATGGGCCTTTCGGTTTTTGGTAAATCGGCTACCGTAATGAGTTCTTTATCTAAAAATCCATCCTGCTGTAAATAAACTTGGTGTTTTTCAGAATAGGGGAAATACATATTATCTGCAACGGCTTTCCAAAGCGCTACTTCCTTTGGGGTAAGTTTTACCTTTTTGGTTATCCTAGAGAAATCTGAAGGATATTCAGTTTCAATCTTATCTAAATTCTCAATGGTATAGTTAATACACCATTGTGCCAAATAGTTGGTGTACCAATTATTGTTTACATTGTTTTCGTATTCGTTTGGCCCGGTTACTCCTAAGATAACATACTGCTTTTTATCATTTGAATAAGTGGCTCGTTGTTGCCAAAAACGGGCTATGCCTATAAGCACTTCCAGTCCTTTTTCTGGAACATAACTATAATCGCCTGTATAACGATGGTAATTAAAAATAGCAAAGGCAATGGCTCCATTTCTATGAATTTCTTCAAATGTAATTTCCCATTCGTTATGGCACTCTTCACCATTCATCGTTACCATAGGGTATAGTGCCGCTCCATTAGTAAATCCTAATTTCTCAGCATTTTCTATGGCTTTATCTAAATGGTTGTAGCGGTACTCCAAAAGCGTTCTTGCCACTTTTTGGTCTTTGGTCGCCATATAAAAGGGTATACAATAGGCTTCGGTATCCCAATAGGTACTCCCTCCATATTTTTCACCTGTAAACCCTTTAGGGCCTATGTTTAATCTGGAATCTTTTCCTAGATAGGTTTGATTTAACTGAAAGATATTAAAGCGAATGCCCTGCTGTGCCTTTTCGTCGCCCGAGATGGTAATGTCGGACATGCTCCAAATGCTTGCCCATGCTTGTTTTTGGCTTTCTAACAATTGGTCGAACCCTTTTTCCGTGGCATTTTTCAAAACCTGCTTAGCGGCTTCTACCAATTTGGTCTTATCATGGTTTCTATCAACCGTATAGCCTCCAAACTTTTGTATGGTAAAACACTCGCCTTGCTTTGCTGGATAATGATAAGCAAATGCCACTGTTTTTTCTGTTGTTTTAATTTCGGGCTGTATCTCTAATTGTTTGTTATTGGCAAATACCATGGCCTCCATAAAGGTACAGGTATGAAATTCTGTTTTCATGGTTTTGGCCTCGATAAATCCTTGATTAGTCCCATGACTAACCTTTAGGGTATTCCAGAATTTATCGTCCCAATTGGTATCTTCATTGGTAATACCAGAATCTAAATAGGGTTCAAAAACAATATCTGCATCCGAGTTTATTGGAGTAACTTCATAGTTAATAGCCCCAAGTTCATCTAAATCCAAACTTAAAAAACGCTTTGTGCTTACCTGAACTTGTATGTTATTCTGAAGTGTGGCCGTAAAGCTTCTAGATAACCAACCTTCTTTCATGTTAAGTTCTCTCCTAAAGTTTTTTACGGTTTTACATGCATATAAATCTAAAGTTTCGCCATTTACCGTCACATTAACCCCAATCCAATTAGGCGCGTTAAGCACTTTGGCAAAATATTCTGGATAGCCGTTTTTCCACCAGCCTACACGTGTTTTATCTGGATAGTAAACCCCTGCTATATAGCTTCCTTGAAAGCTTGGTCCAGAATAGTGCTCTTCAAAATTGGCACGTTGCCCCATAGCACCATTACCGATACTGAATAGGCTCTCGGAAGACTTGACGCGATTAGTGTCAAAGCCTTCTTCGATAATAGACCAATTATCTGGTTTTATATAATCTTGATTCATTATTATTTTTTCTTTTGTCTGAAATAAACTGAGAGAAGAAATTTTCTGGTATTTCAGTTAAATTGTTAAAATTATAATCTGCTTCATTAAGCGTTTCTTTGTCGCCAACTCCTATGGAAATCATGTTGGCTTGGTTTGCCGCTTCAATCCCTGCAATGGCGTCTTCAAAAACAATACATTGTTCTGGCTGTAGGTTTAATTGTTTTGCCCCTATGAGAAAAACTTCGGGATCTGGCTTGGCTTTAGACACACTGTTACCGTCTACAATTCCAGAAAAGCGATGCAATAAATTAACTTGCTTAAGTATTAACGTTGCATTCTTACTGGCAGAACCCAGCACATATTTAATTCCTAAATCGTCTAAAGTATCCAAAAGCCCATTAACGCCTGGCAGAATTTCCTCTGGTCCCATTTTAGTGATATAGCCTAAGTAATCTTCATTTTTACTCACTAAAATCTCTTGCTTTTTTGCTTCTGGCAGCTCTAAGTTGCCAATCTCCAGGAGAATCTCTAAAGACCTTACCCTACTAACCCCTTTTAACAGTTCGTTATGGGTTTCGGTAAAGGCTATCCCTAAATCGTCAGCAAGGTTTTTCCATGCTAAAAAGTGATATTTTGCGGTATCTACAATCACCCCATCTAAATCGAATATGACTCCTATCTTGTTCATTTTTTTTTATTGAATTATATCGTCTACATCCTTAACCTTAAACACTAAGGATGCAGCAATTAAAAAACTAACGCCACTCATTACTAAAGCGAATATGGCATGGTTTCCATAGGCATATTTAACTAGCGGCCCACCTATTAAGGCGTTAATGATTTGAGGGATTACAATGAAGAAATTAAATATTCCCATATATACTCCCATTTTCTTTGGCGAAATTGATCCTGCCAAAATAGCATAAGGCATAGCCAAAATACTTGCCCATGCAACACCAACTCCAATCATGGATAGAATCAACCAATTTTTATCTGGCATGATGTAGATAGACAGTAATCCTAAACCACCTATTATAAGAGAAATTGAATGTGTTTTTTTACGTCCTACTTTCTTCGCTATATATGGCAATGCAAAAGCGTAAAATGCAGAAACGAAATTGTAAACCCCAAATAAGATACCCACCCAGTCGCCAGCATTTTGATAGCTTCCACTGCTACTATCGGTATGTGGCAAACCATAAATATGTTGAGCAATTGCAGGGGTTGCAAAAACCCACATACCAAAAAGACCAAACCAGGAAAAAAATTGAACCCAAGCCAATTGGCGCATGGTGGCTGGCATTTTTTTGAAGTCGTCAAAAATATCCAACAAGTTCGATGTTTCTTTTTCCTCTTTTAATTCGGCGTTTGAATCTGATTGGTTTTCCTCGAAACCAGCAAGCTCTTCAGGAGAATACTCCTTAGTGGTAGTAAGTGTAACAAGGATTGATCCCACTAAGACAATAGCACCAATTATAAAAGATAAAATTAAATTAAAAGGAACTGTGCCTTCGGTAGTTTCATTTGATACTCCAAACCAATTGGTAAGCACATATGGCAACCATGAACCTAATACAGCGCCAAACCCTATAAGCGCAGTTTGTACACTAAAACCTAAAGTTCGTTGGTCTGTCCTCAAATTATCCCCTACCAAAGCACGAAATGGTTCCATGGCAATATTGAACGAGGCATCCATAATCATGAGCATGCCTGCTCCCACCCAAAGGGCTGGTAAAAAAGCTATAAAAATATCTGCTTGAGGTAAAAATACTAAACCAATAGATGCTAGAATAGCTCCTACTAAGAAGTATGGTTTGCGTCTCCCAAATCTGCTCCAAGTTTTATCACTGTAATGCCCAATAACTGGTTGAACAATTAGTCCCATTAGCGGGGCTATTATCCAAAACCATGACAGTTCATGAACATCGGCTCCGAAAATTTGAAGTATTCTACTTGCGTTGGCATTTTGAAGGGCGAAACCCATCTGAATTCCCAGAAACCCAAAACTCATGTTCCAGATTTCCCAGAAACTTAATCTACGCTTTTCCATTAAATAGTATATTTTAATTAATACTATTTGATAAGCGGTATGTACTTATCAAAACTTATGGTGAGAAGTGAAAATATAAGTCTTGATTATGGGTCAAAGATATAAAAGATTTTTTGTTATTTCCAAATAAAATTTTATTTAGTGGATTCTCTTTCAATAATTTCGGTCTCTATAACCACCTTAATAAAGTCCGATTTCGACGTTGTATTTCCAAGGTACTGACTGGATTCAGCATCTAAAGCTTCCAACCTGTCTATTAACAAATTAGCGGCCTGCTCTCCTATTTTTTGACCATGTTGGCTCACCGTAGTAAGGCTTGGTGTAGCGTGTTTGGATAATACCCCATCTGTAAATCCTATAACCTGCACATCATCTGGAATAGTGCGTCCCAATTTTCGGGCGACCTTCATCGCTGTAACTGCATACAGTTCGTTTACGGCAAAGACTCCATCTATAGCCGGATTGTGTTTAAAAAAGTACTCTATTTCCATTTCTAAATCCTCTAAATGGCTATCTACGTTCAAGCTATCATCTACCTTTAATATTAAATTGGGATCGGCCTCTATCTTGTTGTTTTGTAAGGCTTCTAAATAACCTTGAGTACGCAGCCTACCCACACTTACATAATCCATTGTTGTGATTAACGCAATGTGTTTACACTGGTTTTCAATAAGTTTGTTCACTGCTTTTACGGCGCCATTAAAATCATCAACAATAACCTTATCGCAGTCCACTTCATTAACCACACGATCGAACATCACAATAGGAATACCTTGATTCATGGTTGCATGAAAATGATGATAATCCTGCTTAAGTAAGGTTTCTTTGGAAATGGACAATATAAACCCATCTATGCTACCATTAGCAAGCATTTCCATATTGATAATTTCCTTGGTAAAGGACTCGTTAGACAGGCCTACAATAACATTATAGCCACGTCTATTGGCTATGAGTTCGATACCTCGAATAACCGTAGAAAAAAAATGGTGGACAATCTCCGGTATTAAAATCCCAATCGTTTTTGTTTTCCTGTTCTTTAAACTTAAGGCTATATTATTAGGCCTATAGTTATAGAGCTTAGCAAAGGCCTGAATTTTTTGTGTGGTATCCTCACTTATTTCCTTACTGCCACTAAGCGCTTTTGAAACCGTTGAAATAGAGACGTCTAATTCCCTAGCAATTTGCTTTAATGTAATTTTTCTTTTCATCCGTATTATTATTGTTCTTCAACGGTAACATGTAGCCTTTGATGTTTAAAATAATCATTCCGCTTTGTGTTTAATGATGATTTTAAACATGTTGGTTTCATCCTTTTTAATCCATTCCAAGGTAATAATTATTTGGTAAGTATTCATAGGCAATTTAAACAAATTAAAAAAGCTATAAACATGAATTATCATCAATTTTACAGCCTATAAATAGAAAGTTGTCAACACGAAAACGTTTTCGCTAAATTTTTCGTAATTTATAATTATTTTTTAACATTTTCTTTACATAAGTTTGATTCGAGAAGTGAAAATATAACAAACTATTTAAAAGACATTTATAAACTAACTCGTATGAAAACAACTACTAATAGTTTACTGTTTTTTCTGCTTTTGGCTCCCATGTTTGTATTGGGCCAAACCTTAGTAACAGGAACAGTAACCGAACAGTCGACTTCCATCCCTTTACCTGGTGTTAATGTGGTCGTTAAAGGCACTTCTACAGGTACAGCGACCGACTTTGATGGTCAATATCAAATAGAAGCCAATGCGGGAGATATTATTGTATTCTCCTATGTGGGTTACCAAGCCCAAGAAATTACCTTTTCTGGTCAAGCGCTACTCAACATTCAATTGGTTGAAGATGCAGCCCAACTGGATGAAATCGTAATTATTGGTTATGGTACCACAACCAAAAAGGATGCTACAGGTTCTGTGGAAGCCATTACTGCAGAAGACTTTACCAGAGGCAACATAGTAACCCCAGAAAACCTTTTAAGCGGGCGTATTTCTGGTGTAAGCATTAATACAAGCGGTGCACCGGGATCTGGATCTCAAATCAGGATTCGTGGCGGTTCTTCCATTAATGCATCAAACGACCCTTTAATCATTATTGATGGATTACCTATCACTAACGATACCAACAAAGGCTCCAGAGGTGTTTTGGCCAGCATCAACCCTAACGATATAGATTCATTCTCAGTTTTAAAAGACGCCTCTGCAACTGCCATATATGGTTCCAGAGCGGCTAATGGAGTGATTATTATTGTGACCAAAAAAGGAAAGTCAACGTTTAGTGCTACTCTAGATTCACAATATAGTTTTGGTGAATTAACCGATAGAATAAACGTGTTCTCTGCGAATGAATACCGAAACCTGGTAAGTTCGCAACCTGTAAATGGTACGACATTAGACGAAAGCCTTTTAGGTAATGCCAACACCAACTGGCAAGACGAAATTTTTAGAAATACTGTATCCTCACAGCACAACTTATCTTTACAAGGCTCATTATTTAAAGCCATTCCAACACGCTTCTCTTTTGGCATCACGAACCAAGAAGGTGCTCTTTTAACCTCAGAATTTGAGCGTAGAAATTTAGGTTTGGCATTAAACCCCAGCTTTTTTGATGACCATTTAAAAATTAACATTAACGCCAACTTATCGTTCGAGGATAACCGCTTTGGTGATTCAGGACTAATAGGTGCTGCTTTAAGGTATGATCCAACTCAACCTGTTTACGACCCATCCTCGCCTTTTGGAGGGTTTTATCAACATAGAAGTGGTTCTATTGTTTCTAACGGGACAACAAACCCGGTAGCTTCACTATTACAAACCGATAACAGAGGGGATTCCAACAGAAGTTATGGAAATATAAACCTAGATTATAAGTTTCATTTTCTTCCAGAATTAAGAGCAGTTCTAAACATTGGTTTTGATGAAACAAAATCCAAAGAAATAAATTGGACCTCTCCCTTGGTAGCTACAAACGATGAAGTAAAGGGTAATATTTTTAGACGTTTTGAACAAAGGACCAACAAATTATTGGATGGTTATTTAACCTATACTAAAGCGTTTAATGACCTGCGCACTGAATTTACAGCAGGGTACTCTTATCAAAAATTCACCTTTAACGGGAACCATACAGGAAACATACTAGATCCTAACAATTTTCCCGACACTTATGCAGATCCAGACGTCGTGTTAATAGGTTATTTTGGTCGCGCCAATTTAACTTTTGCAGACAAATATTTATTAACCCTAACTTATAGACGTGATGGCACTTCCCGTTTTATTAAAAAAAACAGATGGGGAGATTTTCCAGCTGCGGCCTTGGCCTGGAATATTAGTGACGAAGATTTCTTAAAAAATTCAAGCGTTGTTTCTAATTTAAAATTAAGAGCAGGCTATGGAATAACTGGACAACAAAGTATACCTGACAAGTCTATCTTCTTAAACCGTTATAGAGCAGGTAATGAAAACTCCCAATATCAATTCGACAATCAAGTCATACAATCGTTGATTGCTTCAGAAATTAATCCTGACTTAAAATGGGAAGAAACAACTACCCTAGAGTTTGGTATAGATTACGGATTATTTAACAACCGTTTATCAGGTGCTTTGAACCTTTTCCAAAAAAACTCTAAAGATCTTCTCTTTGTTGCCGCCGTTGCCGATGGCGCCAACTTTTCAAACAGTGTGATACAAAATATTGGTGAATTACAAATTCAAGGTATCGAATTTTCTGTTAATGCCGATGTGGTTAAAAAAGATGATCTTAACATAGACTTTAATTTCAATGCTACCTTCTTGGATAGGGAAATTAAAACCTTAGCGCTTGGTGAAGATGTTAGGACCGGAGGTATCTCTGGTGGTACAGGGAACAACATTCAATTACATAGAATTGGTGAGGCTCCTAATTCGTTTAGTGTCTTTAAACAGTTATACGACACCTCTGGAAACCCAATAGAAGGGGCTTACCTAGATACTAATGGCGATAACATTATTAATGACGACGACCGTTATTTAAAGGAGAATCCTGGTGCCGATGTTATTTTAGGCTTCCAGTCCAATATATTTTATAAAAATTTCGACTTAACATTTAACATGAGGGCTAATCTTGGTAACTATGTGTATAACAATGTTAATTCCTCTAGAGCACAATTGGAACAACTTCAGGATAATGCTGTATTAGGAAACCTTCCTAGTGCTGTGTTAAACACCAATTTCCAAAGAACATCAGATGTTATCATCTCCGATATTTATTTAGAAGATGCTTCATTCTTAAAAATGGATAATATCACTTTAGGATACACTTTCAACAACCTATCAAAAGGATTAAAGAGCCTAAGACTGTGGGGCGGTATTCAAAATGTGTTCACCATTACAAACTACTCGGGTCTAGACCCTGAAGTATTTGACGGGATAGACAACTTAATCTACCCAAGACCAAGAACCATTTTAGCTGGAGCTAATTTTAAATTTTAAAAAAAACAACTATGAAAACAAGATTTAAAATACAAAACGCATTTGGTTTTATCTTTCTATTCGTTATAGCATTAACCTCATGTACAGGTGATTTAGATATCGTTCCAAATGACGACCAAACCACCTTAAGCGAAGATTTATACACCGATGAAGGTGCCTACAAACAAGTATTGGCAGGTATCTATGCCAATTTAGCCTTAACGGGAACAGACGGAGCGGGAAGCTCTAACCTAAAAAACATTGATGCAGGAACCAGTCAGTTTGGGCGTGTTTTATTATACGTACAAACATTATCTGCAGATCAAATGATTTGGTCTTATGAAAACGACCCTGGCACAAGAGAAATCCAAAGAAATCTTTGGACCGCTCAAAACCCATTATTACTGGGTATGTTTAGTAGGGCCCATCTATCCATTGCTTTGGCCAATGACTTTTTAAGGGAAACAACCGAAGAGAAATTAGATGCCAGAAATGTTTCTGCAGCCGTTAGAAATGAAATCCCAACTTACAGGGCCGAAGCCAGATTAATGAGAGCCATGGCATATTATTACATGATGGACATCTTTGGAAAAGCTAATTTTGTTACAGAAGATGACGCCCTTAACTCACAACCTCCTGCCTATGGCAGGGCAGAACTATTCAGCTTTGTAGAGTCTGAATTATTGGCCATTGAACCAGACTTGGTAGACGCCAGACAAAATGAATACGGCCGTGCCGACAAAGGGGTAGCCCATATGATACTAGCAAAAATATACTTAAATGCCGATGTTTATATTAACGAAAATAAGTATAGCGATTGTATTAGCTATTGTGAAAAGATCATTAATAGCGGTTATGCTTTGGCCGATAATTACTTGCACAATTTTATGGCAGATAACAATACCAATTCTGCTACCAAGGAAATTATATTCCCTATTGTTTCAGATGGTATTACAACCCAAAACTATGGGCCGACTACAGTCATGATCAATGGCTCTGTAGGAAGTATTGAGCAAAATGGCACTGAAGTTGGTGTTGGAGCAGGCGGATGGGGTGGTGCCCTAAGGGTTCGCAAACAGTTTGCCGAATTATTTAACGGTGCCTTTGGCGATGACGATAGAAATACGCTTATTACCGAAGATAGACCTATTGATATAGACGATATCTCAGACAAGGACACAGGGTATATCATCCAAAAATATTCTAACGCTACATCTACAGGAAGTTTTGGTGTAGACCAAACCTTTGTTGATACCGACTTTCCTTTATTTAGATTGGCCGATGTATACTTAATGTATGCCGAAGCACATCTAAGAGGTGGTGGTGGAAGCGAATCTACTGCGCTTCAATACCTCAATGCCCTTAGATCTAGAGCCAACAACCCAGCTACATTGACTGCTGGAGAAATGACCTTAGATTATATTTTAGACGAGCGGTCTCGCGAATTGCATTGGGAAGCCCATAGGAGACAAGACCTTATTAGGTTTGGAAGGTTTACTGGAGGCAATTACAACTGGGCCTGGAAAGGCAATGGAAGTAATGGTATTGCCTTACCGCAGCATATGGCTATTTATCCCATCCCATCTGGAAGCTTAGCATCCAATCCAAACCTAACACAAAATCCAGGGTATTAACATTAAAAATTTAAAGATGATGAAACATTTAAAACAATTTTCAGCTGTTAGTATCATAGGTCTGGTTATGCTATTTTTTACCACATCCTGCGATGATACAACAGACACATTCCATATATCGACTCCAACAGCTCCAGTTTTAGCCGAGTTAAACTTTACTCAAATAGAACTAGATCCTGTTAACACCTCAAACCCAGCTTTAACATTAAACTGGGCCGAGTCTGATTACGGACAACAAACAGCCGTTAACTATAGCATTCAATTTGCTAATGACGATGCTTTTACCAATCCTGTCGTGGCTGCAACCATAACTGGGCAAAGTGCTTTAACATTATCGGTTAGTGAAATTAATGCCGCTGCTGGTAATGCAGGTTTAAATCCATTTGAATGGGCCACGTTATTCACCAGAGTCGTGGCTTCAATAGGAACACAACAAAGTGAACCTGTTGCTTCAAACGTAATAAACTTTCAAGTATATCCTTTCTTCAACTACGTATTTAATGATTATTATATGGTAGGAGATGCTACAGCTCCAGGGTGGAACAACAACAACAACAACCCACCATTATTTAGGGATGAAAACAATAGTAGTGTTTATTATTATACTGGAAGGTTTTCAGACAACGGACACTTTAAAGTTCTCCAAACAAAAGGGCTTTGGCAACCACAATGGGGCACAGACGATGGCTCGACTGTAGGCGTTAACCCAGGAGGTGGAACCGACCCAGAAAGATTCCCATATGGCGGTGGAGACGGCATTCCTGAAGGCTTTTATACCTTCACCATTAACTTTGCTAGTAACACTTTTACTTTCGAACCTTTTGATGCTACAGGAATTACCAGTCCAGCATCCTTATCGGTACAAGGCTCCAGTGTTGAAACTACTACAATGACCGCTTTGGCATTCGATGGACACATATGGTTTGCCAACTCAGTACACTTAACCCCAGGCGATGTTTCGTTTGTTACAGGATCTGGAGATTCTTGGGGAAGCACAACATCGTTTTCGGGCGTAGCAACAAATGGCGGTGGCGCTATACCAGTTGTTGTAGAAGACGATTATGATATTTGGTTTAATGATTTAACAGGACGTTACATTCTTATTCCATTAAACCTATAGTGTTAATTAACCTAAACGAAAAGACATGAAATTCTATATTAACAAAATAAGCTTTCTACTATTATTTTCGGTATTGCTTTTTAATTCTTGCGAAACCGAAGAAAGCCTAAATATAATCGAACCAGAACCTGCCTTTGTTTTAAACACTCCAGGTATTAGCAGCGTATTTTTGAATTTTGCCTTACCAGACAATCCTGCTTTTACCATTACATGGAGCGATGAGCTTTATGGCGGTTCATACACTGTAGAAATGGCTACAGACGAAGCTTTTACAAGTCCAGCAACACTTGGCACTACCGATAAGAATAATTTCTCAATGTCGGTTACAGAGTTTAATAATGCCATTGTAAATACTGGAGTTAACAGTTTTAAGGACATCGCTATTTATATGAGGGTTTCTGCAGGAAGCCAAACGAGCAACACCATTCTATTATTGGTAACCACTTATCCGGTTAACCCTCCCGTAATAAATAATGTGAACAATGGCGATTCGTTTGTTCTATCATTGGACAATAACGACATGACAGCAATGAACGTAGCATGGGACGACCCTGTTCTAGAATCGTCGTTAGGTGTAACCGTAGACTATATTTTGGAGGCTGCTTCAGCAGGAACAGACTTTGCTACCATTATTGAAGCTGGAAATGTTAGCAACACCAACAGTTTAGCTTTAACACACGCTCAATTAAATGCCGTAGCCATTCAAAGTGGTATTCCGGTAGATACTGCCGGCAATTTAGACATAAGGGTTAAAGCGACCATTACAGATAGTGCTTCTGGAGCATCTATTGAAAGAATTTCAGAAACCAAAACTATCTCTGTAACGACTTATCTAACCGTTCTCGATTTATCCACCACATGGGGTATTGTTGGTTCTGCTGCCAATAACTGGGGCGCTACGCCAGATTTACCATTCTGGTCTACCGATACGCCAGGCATACTTGTTGCTTATGTTCATTTAATAGATGGCGAAATTAAGTTTAGGGAAAACAACGATTGGACCAATAATTATGGTGATAATGGTGGCGATGGAACATTAGAAGATGGCGGTGCAAATATTGCCGTAACCGAAGGGGATTATAAAATAACCATGAACCTTAACGACCTAACTTATACCATTGAAGCCTTTTCATTGGGCATAGTTGGTGGCGCTTATAATGATTGGGGAGCCACACCAGACTTTATGTTACAATACGACCAATATTCTGATGTGTTTAGAGGTATTGTTACCCTTATGGATGGTGAAATGAAATTTAGAATGAATAATGATTGGGGAACCAATTGGGGTGATGACGGCGCCGATGGTACTTTAGATGCAGGGGGAGCTAATATTGTTGTCTCTGCCGGTATATACATTGCCACTGTAGATATGAACGACAACACCTATACTCTAGAGCAAATTGACTATGTATGGGGCCTTGTTGGTGGTGCTTATAACGATTGGGGAGCGACACCAGATGCACAGTTTACAAGAGATTGGTCGCGTCCGTTTGACGATATCTGGATTCTTAACGACGTTACCTTAATAGATGGGGAGTTTAAGTTTAGGGCCAATAACGATTGGGCTGTAAACTATGGTGACAATGGTGGTGATGGCACTTTAGAGGCTGGAGGGGCCAATATTGTAACTACAGCAGGAACATACTCCTTTGTGTTAGATTTCTCAGACCCTAATAACCCCACATACACCAAAAATTAAATTAGGACTATAAAAGTCTTAACGTTTATGATTAAGTGTTGTTAATACTGCGAAATTAAAATGCAGTAGAAATGAAGAATCTCAATCCTCATAAAATCAACCATTTGATTTATTTGAGATTCTTCATTTTCATTCCTTTTATGACTTAAACTGTCACACTTCAAAAAAATTAAAATGAAAAATCTAATCTATATAACATGTTTACTTTTTTCTTCTATAATCTATTCACAGGTTACAACTTCCCCTGTTATACCAACGGCATCCGATGAGATTACAATTACATTTAATGCTGTTGGAACTGGCCTAGAAGATTATACAGGAGATGTCTATGCCCATACCGGTGTTATAACCACGGCGTCCTCAGGACCGACTGACTGGAAATATGTTATAGGTAGTTGGGGCAATAATACAACACAACCCAAATTGACGAGATTGGGAACCAACACCTACGAACTTGTAATCACTCCAGACATTCCAACCTTTTACGGTTCGGGAAGTGATACCGTTACAGATATTGCCCTGGTCTTTAGAAACAGTGCCGGAACTGCACAAACCAGCCCAGATATCTTTATTAAAATTTATGAAGCAGGTTTAAATATTACTATTACCAATCCTTCAGACGAAGCTGTTTTCAATTTAAACGACAACATCACTATAAGTGCAGAAGCCAGTATCAATGCCGATTTAGAATTAAAAGTGAATACTGTTTCCGAACAAACAGCATTAAACACGACTACAATTTCAAAAGCATATACATTTACCTCTGCTGGAAGTTATACTATTGAAGCGATCGCTACCGAAAACAGTGAAGTAAAAACACACGAAGTTTCAGTTTATGTAAAAACAACTACTCAAAATGAAACCTTGCCCTCTGGGCTAGAAAATGGCTTTAACGATAATGGAGATGGTACAGTAACATTTGTATTAGAAGCTCCTTCAAAAACTGATGTATTTTTAATAGGAAGCTTTAACAATTGGATGTTGGATCAAAGCTATCAAATGAAAAAAGATAATGATACCTTTTGGTTAACTGTTAGTGGATTAGATCCAGATACCGAATATGCTTATCAGTACTTTATTGATTATAGTATAAAAGTAGCCGATCCCTATTCGCATAAAGTTTTAGACCCAGATAACGACCAGTATATTCCCAATAGTACCTATCCCGACTTAATGGCCTATCCAACAGGTGAAACAATGGGTATTGTCTCTACTTTTAAAATCAACGAAACAGATTATTCTTGGCAAAACACATCGTTTACAAGACCTAATAAGGAAAACCTTGTTATTTATGAAATGCTGCTTCGCGATTTTACAGAAAGTGACACCTATCAAGACGCAATGACACATTTAGACTATCTTGAAAACTTAGGTGTAAATGCTGTAGAACTTATGCCAATTAACGAATTTGAAGGCAACGACAGCTGGGGTTACAACCCTTCATTTTACATGGCTTTAGATAAAGCTTATGGCACAGCCAACGATCTAAAGGCCTTTGTTGATGCATGTCACCAACGCGGTATGGCAGTAATTGTGGATGTCGTTTTTAATCATTCGTATAGCCAATCACCGCTTTTACAAATGTATTGGGACAGTACCAATAACCGTCCGGCCTCCGACAGCCCTTATTATAATCAAAACCACAATTTGGTCGACAATACGAATGCACATTGGGGCTACGATTTTAACCACGAATCCAACTATACCGTAAACTTCTTTAATGATGTGTTAAGTTTTTGGATGAATGAATATAATATTGATGGGTTCCGGTTTGATTTTACAAAAGGGTTTTCGAATACCATTTATACTGGAGCGGATAATTGGGCCAGTGCCTACGATGCCGCAAGAATTGAAAACCTAAAAGCCTATGCCGATCATGTTTGGGCAAACAACCCTGGAAATGAAGCCTATGTTATTTTCGAACATTTATCCGATAACAGTGAAGAAACCGAACTGGCCAACTATGGCATTATGCTTTGGGGTAATTTAAACCATAGCTTTAACCAAAATACGATGGGGTATGCCGATGGTGCCGATGTTTCATGGTTATCCTATAAAAACAGGGGATGGAACAACCCTCATGTAGTAGGCTATATGGAAAGTCATGATGAAGAACGCCTTATGGTTAAAAATTTAGCTTATGGCAATTCCAGCGGAGGCTATAATGTAAAAGACTTAGGCACTGCACTGGACAGGCAAGAAGCTGCCGCGGCCATTTTTTATGGTATTCCCGGCCCTAAAATGCTTTGGCAATTTGGTGAACTGGGGTATGATAAAAGTATTAACTGTGATAGCGATATTACCGATGGCTCTTGCCGATTGGATAGAAAACCCGTGGCTTGGACATTAGGTTACGACACCAATAGCGACAGGCTTGATGTTTATAACGTTATGGCGAAAATGATTTCGTTAAAAAAACAATACCCTTCAACCTTTAACACCAATGATTTTAATTTAAATGTTAGCGGTCTTGTTAAACGCATCAATTTAAATGATAATGTTGGGAATTTGGATGTTGTTATCATTGCTAATTTCGATGTGACCGCACAATCGGTCAATCCTAATTTTCCATCTACAGGAACATGGTACGATACCTTTTCCAGCACCTCCATTAACGTTACCAACCCTACGGCCAGTATTAGTTTACAACCAGGAGAATATCGATTATATTCCCAAACCCAAAGCTTAAGCGCAGAAAAGTCTAAACCATTGCTTTCGGCCAGGGTCTATCCTAACCCTGCTCAAGAGACCTTTGCAGTTAATGACCATATAAGCACCTTAAACATTTACGATTTAACAGGAAAACTGGTAAAATCCTTTAAAGGGAATTACCCAAAAGGTAAAGCTTTTGATATTTCGGAACTACCCAAAAGCATATATATGATTAAATTAATTAATAGTGATGGATTGCAAGGCCATTTTAAAATGGCTAAAATGTAAGTTAAGTTTGTTTATTTGTAAAAGAGGGTGTCTAAAAAGGCATTATAATTTGGTTTGTCAAGTTGAGTACTTCGACTCCGCTCAGCACAGGCTCTGTCGAAACTGATATTGATTATCAGTAAGTTAAAAATATTTCGACAAGCTCAATATGACATAGAACCTACTTTTTAGACACCCTCTTTTCATTAGAATCTATAAGGGTCCTTTCTTTAGGTTTCTGTATTTCCTTTGATCAAAAAAACTATAAACTACTGACTTAAAACACAAAATCAGCAGCCTCACTATCAACCGTAAAGCCCTTTTGTTCTTGCCACAGATTTTTATCTGGCTCTCCCACCTTCACTGTATAACTTGATGTCCCATCAAAGACCTTTGCCTCAAATGTTTGCCCGTTAATGCGAATGGCATATTCCAACGCCTTGGTCCTTTCATTGATAATATGGACCACTGGACTTTCAAGGCCCTGAACTTTAATTTCCGGCAAATACCCTTTGGCCTTACGCCCATAATTTGCCTCCTGGGAAACCGTTTGCGGCCAACCCGGATACTGTGAGCCCTCTTCCAACGGATTGTCAAAACGCCTATAGCATTCCGTCTTTATCGTCCTTTCTGCCTTATTGAACGTCACAATACCATAACCTACCGCCCTGTTGTGCAATATGGCGGGCTCCTTGTGCATGTTATGGGGGTTGGCAATCGCCCTGACCGTCATTTTATTGCCAAAGCCATCTATATGGTCACCCGTATAGGCGGGATTCTCATAGGTATGGGCCGAGCTGTCCACCGATGGCCAAAACCGTCGGGGCCAGACATTGTTTAAAGCGGGACCTGCAAAGGCATAACCGCTGTCACCAAAGTCATCTACACCATATTGTATGAACGACCCTAAGTGCTGATCCCCTGCTATATGGAAGGCATAGCCCTTTCTAATAATTTCTACAGCACTGTCCCTTTTATTGGCCGGCCAGCCATTGGAGTCCATATCCACGGTAGGCTTGTCACCCTTAATATATTCCCCCACTTCGGGAATGTACAGTTGGGGCACTACATTATCGGACTTGGCCTCTGCTGGCAATGTCGCCACTGTGGCAAAATTGGTCTGCGACAACACGGCCTTCATCTGTGCGCCATGGGACCAGTCCCCAACCCAGGACTCCAGGAACGCCTCCTGCCGTTCCCCCAATAGTTCGGCATCCAGGTCGCGGTACTCCTTTATATCAAAATTCTCGCCCTGTATCCATCCATTGACCACTTTGGCCTCTTCTGGAAGCACATGGGACGGTGCCGATTTAAACTTCCTGTCCTCTAAAATGGCAAAGCTAACGCCGCCGTAGTTCCAATGGGCATAATACACCCCTATGTTGTTCTTGACCGGTGTGGCATCGTAAGGATCCGGTAAATGGCTGGTTTGCGTAAACTGCACCATATTCACCCAGTCTGGAGCCATCTTATAGCCCCCACTATCTTGTGAAGACGCCCCAAATCCTTTACTGTTATCTGCCAGCTTACCGCCTTCGCCCCATACGTTGCCATGGTATACATCGTGGTCGTCCGGAATGATGGCACAGGGCCTGTGCCTGTACAGTTCCCGGTAGGACCAGCCAAACATCATCCATTTCCTTAAATAGTCCAGACATGTCTTGTCGTAGTCGCCCGTATATTGGGCCCCAAAACCACCGGTACCCTCATAAAACTGGTCGCCAAGGAACAAACATACATCTGGATTGAGCTTGGACACGCTTTCATGGATATCGGCATCGGGAAAGCCAAAATCGAAGTTACAGCTAAAAACGGCCGCTTTTAAATCGGTTTTGTTTATGGGCTCTGCCTGGATGGTCCCTTCATAATCGTATTGGTGCATGCCTTCCCTTAACGGGATCTGCAAGCGCACCCTGTACGGTACGTTTGATATGGCATCCCAATCGCTTATCGAAAAGTTTACAGCCCGTCCGGATTGTTTTATGGTCTGTTCTTCCTGAGTGGCCCATTGACCGTCCCTTTTAAATTGCAACAACACTTTATGGCCCTCTATCTCTTCTACGGGGGACAACTGTGCCGTTAATTTTAATTTGCCGCGGTGCAATGTGTACTGCGCAAAGCATATGGGCCCAAATATATTATTATCATTGACATATAGTGCCTTGGAATCTATGGACCAATCCTTAAAGCCCACTAATGGTTTATGATTATCCCCTCCCTTTACACCAACATCAGATAATAGGGCAAAGTTACCTGCAAGCTGTTCTTGTGCCACCTCTATATCCTTGGCCGTATATATAACAGCTCCAGATGCTGTATTTATTACATTGATGTTAAGGGCTTGGCTATTTTCGTTCTTGCTATCCACAATGACCTGTAACGTAAATTGCCCTGGCAATGTGCCCAAGCCTGTTTTCAAGACCTGGTCCCCTACTACCAAATTACCTTCAAGGTTCAACCCTACATCCAAACCTTTACCAAATACTGCGGCCGAACGGTAATCGTCCACGCGTCCCTTGGCTCCCAATCGCAGTCCAAAACAGCCTTTTGTCCCATCCAATTGTTGGTCCAAAACTGCTATTGTAACCTTGGTCCCATACGCCGCATCCCCTTTGGGGTTCTGGAGGGTAAGCAAATGTAGGTTTCTGTTCTTGCCCTTGTACGTACAGACCGCTTGGCCGTCCTTTAAGATCCAGTCCTGCAACCTATTGCCCCAATACTGTGGGCCCACCCATTTCATGTCGTGCCACAGGTGCCATTCGCTCTTAAATGTGACGGGCTTTTTTTTGGAGAATGGGCTATAGCACGAGGCCATGGGCAATACCGATCCCAGTAAAATTGTTTTGATGTAGTCTCTGCGATGCATTAAATTATTATTTTATATAAATTTCACATTTTATTAAAAACCAAAAATACCAGTATTAAACACATGCTAATACTGGTCTTTGGAAATTTAGTTTGCTATTAATCTAAATTTTATTACTACTATCAATAAATTTAACTTTATTGATATATATAGGGAGCCAGTTCTGCTAATGAAGCATTATGGTTACCATCATGGGATGTTTTAGCGATAAACTTCAAGTATCTAAACGTTTGTGTTTGACTAAAATCTATGTTTTGTTCTGAAGTTATATTTTGCAATATATAATCGCCCAGGCTTTGCCAGTTCACATTGTCATCACTTATCTGGAGTTCCATATCCTTGACCGCTCTTCCCAAATTCTGTCTTTGTATAAACTGCACACCATCTACCGTATTGGATTGCCCCATATCGACAACGATATGATGTGGCGCTACCGATGTACATCCAGACCAGCATGAATGCCAATAGGTATTTATATCTCCATCAAGAATATCTGCTGCTCTTCCTGTTGTTCCCTCTCCTCCATTATCTTCTTGAGAGCTATAGTCTGCTATGGTCCAGCTCGTTCTATCTAACAAATTAAGAGATAAGGTAGGTACTTCTAGCTGTGAAAAGTCTATATAGGGAGCTATTCCACCAGCTGTTCTTGTAAAATATGTATTTGGAATTTCATTATCATCAAAGAAACCACAGTTTCTAAGATAAAAACCACCTGCGCCGTCAAGTCCACCATCATAATCTAATCGTACTCCATTATTTCCTGTATTATCTGTTGTGAATTTTGCGGTTGTCATTTCATTCCACACGCCTTGGGTATCGTAAGCCCATTGATTAGTATAATATGCCTCGCGCTCTTGATCTCCCATTTCTGTTTTGAAATTCTCCAAAAACGAATGCATGTTATTAATATGAACATAATTTGGAAAAGGCTTTCTAAAACTAGCGATTAATTTCCAATCCCCAATTTCTGGCGCATAAAAATAGGCCGTGTAATCGGTACTGTTGCTTTGTGTGGATTCACCCTTTAACAAAAATTTATAGGTGTTCCCTGCTACCCAGTCATAGTTGAAATAACTTTGGGCTCCAGAGCCTTCACCCCCAAACTCCCCAACGGTCACTCCATCACCGTAACCCAAAGGAATTACTGTATATTCTGCAGGAATTTGACTTGGATCTTGGGTTTGGTAAGCGCTCCATACCGAGAATAATATTCTTCTTTGACTTTCTGAATTTACTTGCATGCCAAAATAACCATCACCAAAACCATTCACCATAAAATAAGATCCTACAACATCCTTATTAACAGGAACAGTTACTTCGTTATAAAACCATGTTATATCTTTACCAGCTGGTTTGGTGTACCTTAAATGAACAGAAGGTCCTCTTCTACCAAAATAAAACGAGCTAGAACCTATAAAACTAATACTTGTGTCCCAAGTTGAGTCTCCCAGCAAGATATCTGAAATATCCCCAAAATCCCCTGAATTGGAAGAAACACCTTCTAATTCAACATAATGGTATCCTGTTTGGTTAATGGTAAAAGTGCCAATGGAATATGTATTAAATGATCCATTACTTGATGTAAACGTGGTTTGTTGGGTCACCCCATCCAGTGTAACATTTAATTTTGTATTGGAACTAAACATTGCTTGTAACCCTAATTGTATATCACCCGTTTGTGTGGCATAAAAATAGGTGCGAATAATATCTGCTGAATTGGTCCAATTACTTATTCCCCCAGTTCCAATAATATTAGTCGTTGCCGTTGGATTGCCAACCACCCAGCTATTACCTTCGGTTGGCACCGATATTGTAAAATTGTATTTTACTGGTTTTCCTTTTGCTAAACTCCCTTGTGTTTCAACGCTTTGCTCTACTACAACGTTTTCGTCATCACAAGAATAAAAAACCATTAAAGTGGTCAAAACTAAAAATGCTATTAATTTAATTGTTTTCATAATTTAAAGATTATGTTAGTTAATAATTATTATTGATAAAAGGTTGGTTATACCCCTTACTTAAAACAGATGTTTATGAAGTACACCTGAACTCTATACTGATCTTTTATTTAAATTACAGTATGCTCACTTTATGCTTGTAGCCTATGTATGAAACTACTCTAGGAAGTGAGCATCCTCATTAATTTTTAATAAACTTAATGGTTCCTGATTTCCCTTCAGACTCAAGCTTAGCGATGTATAAACCAGCTGAATACCCATCAAAATCTATTTGAATATTACCGGCATGGTCTTTATACTGTGTTGAAAGGATTTGTTTTCCCACAACACTATAAATACTAATGGTTATGGGCGCTACCAAATCCATTTTAAAATTTAGGACCTCTTCAACTCTGGTCGGGAAGGCTTCGATCTTATGGCTGGAAAAGATACTGTTCTTTAAAGACAGGGTATTGCCGTTCTTTACCTGTGTAAGCTCAGCTGGCGTTAACACCCTTGAATACACGCGTACATCATCTAATGACCCATTAAAGCCTCTTGACGTACTTGTACCATCGGTTCCAACAGCAAGGGGTGCTACGGCTGTATTTACATTATTTCCCCAAGCGGCATCGTTTACTACTTGTGCTACTTCTACAACATTACCCGAGCCATCAAAATCAAAATACAAGCGTGCCGTTCCGGTCCCATCGCCATTATTAACATAGGTACAGGCCGCAAAGTGCCAATTATTGTCCTGGTTGCTAGCGGCATCTCCATAACGGATATCCTTGTTTCCTAAATCCAAGAGCAGGACATCGCCGTAAAAGGCTCCAGAAATACCCAACGTAAATTTCGTATCTGCACCACTCCCCTGGCCAACAATGCCTTTAAAACCGTTGGTGTCTGTTGATTTAAACCAAGCAGTATAGGTTCTAGCCATAGTACCAGATATTGGACTATTAGCACTAGAGGTTAAATAACTAGTGGTGTTGCCTACATTAATGGCACTATTGGCAGTGGCATCCTTGTCGTCTACATAAGTTATTGTCCCTGTAGCCGTTAAATTTAAACCAGAGGCGCTTGAATCGTTATAATTATTAGTAAAATTGTAACGTGCCACTAAATTAGCATCCTGAGCTTGTATGTTATAGCCAAGTATGATACTCATGCCTAAACATAAAGCGGTCCTCCAAAAAGTAATATTCCGTTTCATCTTTTAAGTTTTTAATATATTTCAATGGCTGACCGCATCGTCTACAAACATGGGACTCCTATCCCTCCAATAAAAGAGTGACAAAATTTTAAGCCATTGCTGCTGTAATAGCACTAAGGGTTTTAAGAATTAAAAGCATCCTTATTAAGTTTTTGTAATTTAATGAAGGATGCTTTTTATAGATTAATAATTAAGTTTTATTATTATTTTACATCGACTTCGCAAACAAACAAGTTGTCTACACCGTTAAATGTATATACTTCACTTACTAGAAGTTTAAAGTACTGCACATTAACAGGGCTATTAAGTTTAATAACGAAGTGTTTTGCAGATGGTTTGTCTGGAACGCTATAATCTGCGGCATCGGTATAAGTTACACCATCTGTACTGGTTTGCACTTTTATTTGCTTTGGCAAGAAGTACCCCCCAGAACGGTCGCTATACATATAAATTTGATCGAAATTCTTCATTTCACCCATATCAAACGTTAATTCATGTGGTGGTTTTTCACTAAAACGATATGGATACCCTGAGTGCCAATACGTAGCAATATCACTATCAATAATATTTCCTATGGGTTGGCTGGAGGTATTAGCTGTCGCCGCCCAGGAGGAACGATCGGACAGTTCCCATGCCAAATAATCCAAGACAACATCATTATTTGGAACTTGTGAAATTAAGTCCATCGTAAATTCATAACTATAGGCCTCAATACGTTCTCCGTTTTCAAAAATGATATTTAAGGTATTCTCCATGGCATCTTTAGCATCATCTTTATAGCCATTAAATAAATCGGAATAAGGTATCTCTACACTAAATTCATAGAGGTTGTCCGCATTGGGAACCCCTATTTTTTTCACGAAGGTGACCATATCATAACTTTCGTTTACATTAGAATATGGAAATCCGTCTTCTCCTATGTACAACGCTGTAGGCATAACATCTGCACTAAATGTACCCGACGCCATTAATTTACCGTTAGCATCATCTTTAATCACCTTATATGTGCTTAAGGTTACTCCAGGGCTTTGTGCATAATAGGCAATACCATCATTGGTTTTGTTAAAAACTTGACAAGTATTTAAAATAGCCGCACTAGAAGGAATTAAAAATACATTTTCTTCATTTCCATTTTGATAGGCCTGGTTACCAAAACTCATTAAGGATATTTTACTATCACTGCCTTTATGAGCCGCATGCGGTAAGTTAAGGGCATGCCCCAACTCATGAATTATACCTCCCAAATTTGCAGCTTTTAAAAGTTCCAATCCGTCAATGGTCTTTCCTGTTTCGGACAAAACAAAATCTGGAGACGTCGCAAATCCAATTTTTCCATTTGCATAAAACCCTACACCACTATCCTTAAAGCCTAAAACTAAATAATGGTCACTGCTTTTTTTATCGGGTGCATCGGCAAAATAAGCATTTAACTCTGCTTTAATTTTGGAAGAATCTTGAGAATCATAAGACGTACTGGCTTCTGCTCCATCTATTACATTAATACGTACCTCTCCGTCTTGATTGGTCATTAAACCAAAGGTTTTGTTATAACCATTGGCTTTCATTTGCACACCATACCAGCTTTGTATAAACAACATCATGTTGCTTACATTTTTGAAATTTTCATTGGTAAATTCCATATCGGTAGGCTTAAAGAATACCACATTAAGGGCATATTGTCCTTCTTGGTTCACTGACCATATATCTAAAGGATTTTCTATATATGATGCTCCCGGAGATTCATCAATTTTTATAGCTTCAGGTTTATATATCACTGCATCTGGCTGACAGGAAACAGCAAGTAGAAATACAGTAAGTAATTTTAATATATTTTTCATATTCAATTAATTTAAAGGTGGATTTTGTATTAATGATGGCTGCGCATTAATTTGTGCCTGAGGCACATACTCAACTACACGATCATCAGTTGGCAATACCATTTCATAAGGATTGGCGCCACTTAAATGGGTACCGGGATACCTTCTATCCAACGTTTTATTATTTCTAAATATGTCGTATTTGCGATGACCTTCCCAAGCTAACTCCATTCGTCTTTCATCTAAAACAACATCTATCAATGTTTTCCCTGCTGGGAAATCGGAAGGACTGTTATAGGTTGGAATACCAGCACGAGCTCTTATGGTATTTACATCGGCCAATGCTAAGTTTACATTACCTAATTTGGCGTAGGCCTCCGCTCTATTTAAAATCACCTCTCCCAAACGAGATATTACTGGTGACCATAAGTGGCCGATCCCTTCTTGTAAAGAAGCTTTGGTAATATAAAATCTAGGATACCCATTTCTTTTTTCCATATCAAAATCTTTGGTGACATAGATTTTCGTACCATTAGAAGTGAAATAGTATTTTGTTTGGTTACCTTGGGTTTCAGACAGCACTTCGTATTGTGTATTACCATCATCGAAATAGGTTTTACCATTTTCTACATAGGTATCCCTAAACTGGTATTTATACGAATTATCTACCCAATACACGGCAGGAATCAAGTTTCCATTATCATCTTCTAGATATTGTGGCCATATGAATGATCGTCTTACATCTCCTGGATTTTGATCATATAAATCGATAATGGGCTTAGAAGCATACATTTCTCCCCAACCTACACCATCAATTCTAGCATATAATGACCCAACAGCACGCCATGGGTTACTCTCGTTATATTCTGTTTCGGTGTATTTGAAACAAAATATGGTTTCAGGATTTTCTTCTGGTACCATTTCGAAATACTTTGGAAAATCGCTTGTAGATACCAAACTGAATTTACCAATAACTTTATTCGCATACTCAATGGCCTTATCATTTTGTTCCATATATAAATATACACGCGATAACAAAGCTTGTGCAGCTTCTTTTGTAGCAAAGATATTATCCTTTGGTAAGCTCATTAAGGATTCGGCCTTTAATAAATCTGAAACGATTTGATCGTAAACCTCTCCCACCGTAGCACGGTCTGGATTGTCATCTTCTCGTGTCGTTAATTTAATGGGAACCCCCAAATTTGAAGTCCCTTGCGAATAAGGGCGTCCAAATACATTATTCATATAGAACAAGGCATAAGCCCTTAGAAAGTAATTTTCTCCTATTTGATGGTCTAAGCCTTGAGAAACACCTTCTTCGGCCATTTCAATAATTCTGTTACACCCCACAATAGCTTTGTAACCTACAGACCAAACGGTATTGGTAAGGTAAGTGGTTGTAGAATTAAAGTAATTGTAAGTATAGAACAACGGGTTGGTAGTCGTTCCACTTAAAGACACATTATCGCCCGCATATTCTGGTATTCTATGGGTTTGGTGAATAAATCCAAAACCATTGTCATCTCCTTTCAAAATGGCATAGTTACCGGCAGTTGCAGATGCCAAAGCACCCTCACTTTCAAACAACTCTTCAGTTGCTATGGCATTATAAGGAAATCTATCTATATCACAAGCAAACAATGCCGTGGCTAATACTAATACTGCTATAAATTTTTTCATTCTTCTCAATTTTTTAATTAAAATGATAAGTTCACACCTAAGCTAACACGCTTTGAAACAGGGTATATCGTACCACTAACACCACCAATACCAACTTCTGGATCTACACCGGTAAACCCTGTAAAAGTTAGAAGGTTATCTCCAGAAATATAGAGACTAGCGCTGCTTAGCCCTATAGCTTTCACCAAGTCGGGATCTAAACTATAGTTAAGTGTTATGTTACGCATTCTTAAGAAACTACCATCTTCCAAATATCTTGAAGACGTTTTGTTGGAAGACCCATCGCCTCCATAATAGGGCAGCGGGTGTGTTGCATAATCTCCCGGTTGTTGCCAAATACTCCATTCATCTGGTAAAACCATTTGGTTATATGTAGGATAGGCTCCCGACGAGTCGAACAACTCCCGAGTGGAATTATATATTTTACCGCCTTTAACAAAAGTGAAATTGGCGTTTAATGACAAGCCTTTATAGCTAAACTTGGTAGTAAACCCTCCAAAAAAATCAGGGGTAGATGTTCCTACTACTTGTCGTGTCGCTTTTTCAACATCGGAGGTTGTACTTTTTTCACCAGTATTTTCATCAATCACTTCCCAAAGTGGTTTACCTGTACTAGGATTTACCCCTAACCATTTTCTTAAATACCATGAGTTAGAATCCAATCCTTCGCGTCTTATCTTACTACCAGAAAACTGGTCTTCGCCTTGATACAATTCTGTGATTTTATTTTTATTGGCACCAATATTGAAACTAACATTCCAATTAAAACCATCAGCATTTTCAAATAGATCTAAATTAGCAATGGCCTCTACACCTTCGTTAACTACTGCTCCAACGTTTTGGTATTGATAGCTGTATCCGGCAGTGGCTGGTAAGGATACACGCTGTATAAGATCGGATGTATCGCGTTTATAATATTCTAGGGTTAATCCTAACTTGTTAAAGATTCGGGCGTCTATAGCCACATCGGTTTGATAGGACACTTCCCATAATAAGTCGTCATTACCAAGCTGTCCAGGCGTAGTGGTTGGTGCAGCATTATACGTTGACAACAAACTGTAATAGGAATATTGTGGATAGTTAAAGGTAGGACGATTTCCCACAGAACCATAACTAGCTCTTAATTTTAAGGCATTTACCCATGGCACGTTAAAAAAGTTTTCCTTGTGGATATTCCAACCTCCACTTACGGAGAAAAAGTTACCATATTTATTGTTATCCCCAAAGTTTGAAGCGCCATCCCTCCTAATGGAAAACTGAGCCATATAACGATCGTCATATATAAGTTCTGCATTAAACAGGTACGATTGTAAGGCATAGTCATTTTTGGTCCCTCCTACATTTCCTGGCTCACTGGCATTATCTAAAATTTCTGTTCCTGACACTAAGTTGTACTTTTCGGCAAAGAAACTCTCATAAACATAATCGTTGTATTCATAAGCTGCCAGTGCATTAACCCTTAAGTTTCCAAAAGTGTTATTATAGCGTATCATTTGATTGGTAAAACGGGTAATACGCTTGGCATTAGAATTAGACAGTTCCCCATTTTTGGCTTTTCCAGCGTTGGAAAGCGGATCTGTATAAGACATCCCATTGGTCATGAATAGAGTATAACCATTTGTGGAAATGAATTTTACATTTTTAAACAAGTCTAACTCAAAATCAAAATCGGCAAATAAGTTGAACTCAGAGCCTTTGCTATAATTGGTCTGAAGCCCCTCGTAATAGTTAGACTGATCTCTACCATACCATGTAACACCTGGCTCTTGTGGATTCCTTACATTTCCATTTTCATCAAATGGTTTGTCCCAAGGTAAATTATTATACATTTGATATAATGAATGCTGCTTATTATCTCGATTTGTATAATTTACGGCCAACTTGGGCTTTATGGTTAATTTATCCATCACCTTAACCTCATGGTTAACCCTTAAGCTTAGCCTATCGTACTGATAGCCTTTTACGGTTCCGGTCTCATCGTAATAGCCAAGTAGCACAAAAGTTTTTGAGACATCATTTCCTGTCGATAATGTTAATGAATGATCTTTTATAACACCGGTTTGAGTCCCATTTTTCAACCAGTTATAATCGGTATTTAACAACTCTGGTGTGTACCAACTCGGAATGGCATTTTGATTGGCAAACAATCCATAATAATCGTAAAGTTGTTGGGAGTTCATGACCTCAAAGTTGCCTTGATTAAATATTGAAAACCCTGTTTTACTGGATATGGTCAGTTGTGTTTTTCCTGTTTTCCCTCGTTTGGTGGTCACCACAATTACGCCATTAGAACCTCTAGATCCATATAACGACGTTGCAGAAGCATCTTTTAACACGCTAATGTTCTCTATTTCGTTAGGATCTAAATTAGGTACCGAATGTACAATAACGCCATCTACAACCCATAAAGGATCATTGCTGCTGCTTATTGAAGACACCCCTCTTATACGAATTGTAGGTGAAGCCCCTGGTTGCCCAGACCCTTGAACCACTTGTACCCCCGAGGCTTTCCCCTGTAGCATGGTTGAAACATTAGGAGCTGTAATATCCTTTAGCTCTTCGGATGTCACTTTGGCTACGGAAGAGGTCACGTCTGATTTCTTTTTGGCCGTATACCCTACAACAATTATTTCCTGAAGTTCGGTGGTATCTTCTTTTAAAGTTATGGAAATACTTTCACTGTCATCGACCAAAACTTCCTGAGAAAAATAACCAACGTACGATACTACCAAGATAGCATACTTATTGCTTACTTTAATCGTGAAATTACCATCAAAATCTGTTTGTGTTCCATTAGTGGTCCCCTTTTCCAGTATGGTTGCTCCTGGCATGGGCTGACCGGATGGTCCTGTAACAACTCCAGAAACTTCTATTTGTTGCGCCTGGTCCAGCAGTGAAGTCTCTTTTTCCTTTATGAGTATTGCATCATTATCGGTTAACGTTACATCAAGGTTCTTTTGCGACAAACTTTGTTTTAGCAGTTTGTTCACACTTATTGTTCCTTTGTTGATTTTAACTTTTGGGAAGTCATTAAAAATTCCTTTTTCATAAAAGAACTTATAATCTGTTTGCTCCATAATCAATTGGAAGACTTCATCAACAGTTAATACTTTATCCTCCTCAACTTTAACTTTAGAGTTTTGAGAAACTAAATCATTTGGTGCCAGTGAAAAGACAAATGTGCAACATAAGAATATAAATGTCCTCATAATGATCATTAAAGTCCGTTTTCGTATTTGAAAACAGAGGTTAGTTAACTTAATTTCCATAAATTTGTTTGTTATTAGTTAGTTAAACATTTTAATTAATTGATAAAATTTTAGGGGATAGGGTCTTTACTTTGGCGGGTGAAACCTTATCCTTTTTTTTTAGTTCTTCTGTATCATTTATGTCATTAGCATATATTTTTTTAATTATTTATTTAAGATTAAGGCTTTTATATTTATATCAAGCGCACAACAGGCGGCATTATTTTAATATTAAGGTTTTATTGTCTATAACATAGTCATTTATAGAGGTCGATTTTATTATAGACAAAATATCTTCTATACTTTGTTTTTTATCTAAAACTCCAACAAATTCAACGGATTCTAAATTTTTATTTTCAAAAACCACATCAACATCATACCATCTGGATATCACTTTCATGATATCTTTTAAAGGCATGTCTATAAAACTAAATATGCCTTCTTTCCATGACACTTCTTTTTTAACGTTAACTTTCGCAACTGTAAAGCTATTGGTCTCTATATTTAAATTGTATTGTTCGCTGGGCGTTAAGCTTTGTTTTGAAGTACCGTTATCCACAACAACTTTTCCCTCTACCAGCGTTGTATAAATGTTAGTCTCATCTTTATAAGCCTTAACATTAAATTCTGTTCCCAAAACCTCTATTTCTTGCGAACGGTTTACCACTCTAAACTTAGCGCCGTTATGTTTTGTGCTTGGCGAAACATCGAAATAGGCTTCCCCATAAACTAATTCCACTTCACGTGTTTCTCCTTCAACAAACGCTTTAGGGTATTTTAATTCCGATTCTGAATTTAACCAAACCTGAGTGCCATCGGAAAGTTCTATGAAAAACTGACCTCCCCTAGGTACCGTTAGATAATTATAGACCGGCGCTTTCTTTTTTTGCTTACTCGCTTCATAAACGATCTTCTCTCCATTACTATTAACATTATTGGCCTTAAAGGTGTTTCCCTTTTCTAAAGCCACTTTCGATCCGTCTTCGAGTGTCAAGGTTGCCTTATCTGTGCCTGGCTCAATAGGTTTTGTATCAACAATTACCGGAATAACATCCTGATCAATAGATGCATTGAACAATCTATCCTTAAAAACAAATCCCAAGCCTAATACTATGATTGCCGCAGCAGCATATTTCCAAACATTGGACCATAATGGTATTAATTTGTTCTTCGTTTTAACCTTAGACCTTACCCTATCCCAACCTTCTTCAATTTCAAATTTCTCATACTCGGCCAGATTGGATTGATACCAGCCTTCCGAAATAATTCTGGAATAAATTTGCCGGTTTTCTTCAGACTCCTCTAACCAATCATTAAGTTGCTTTTCAGCATGACTTTCCAAATCGCCATTGAGCTTTAGGGCGATTAGTTTAGATATTTCTATATATATATTTTCTTGATCCATTTATTTTATAGATTACCATCTACCCTTTAATACAATTCAAAACAGAAACATGGGTATTCCGATTCAAAAAAAAATTAAAAAACTTTAAATTTTAGGCAATCTAGTTTCATATATTTACACCAATATGAACTTCCTTTAATGGATTCAACTCAAAACATACTTTCTGATATACAAAGCGGTGACAAGAAATCCTTCAAGGTATTTTTTGATGATTATTACCCTATCTTATGTTCCTTTGCCAATAAATACCTTAAAAGTGAGGACCAAAGTAAGGATGTAGCCCAGGAAGCACTGATAAAGTTTTGGGAAAAACGTACAGAGTTTAACGATATTCGTGGTGCCAAAGGCTTTTTATATGTTATTATTAAAAATAACTGTATCAACATACTTAAGAAGTCAAAGCGTAATATTGATTTATCTGCTTTAAAGGAACTACAATCTGAATCGTTTTTTAAAACTAATTTAATTGACAAAGAAACCTTCAGGATTGTTAGAAATGCCGTTGACAATTTACCTCAAAGGCAAAAGGAAATTCTAGAGCTCTCATTGAAAGGGCTAAAAAACCCAGAAATTGCTACACAATTAAAGATTTCACCACATACGGTACATACGGCAAAGAAAAATGCCTATAGAAAGCTTAGGGAACTCTTAAAGGATAATTATTATTTGATACTTTTTATCTAATACATTTTAAAAAATCATGGTTTCTCAATAAGGCAAGCTTACTCAAACTAATGCATTACTCTTTTTTGTGATTTTTGATTTATATGTCAATGGCATTTAAAGACAAAAACAAGAAAGGTCCCCAATGTCTTGAAAGCCTTATTATCACTGGTGGAGAAGATCGGGCTCCCTTCGATAAACTCAGGATAAACATTTCGGCAGGCTCAATGCATCGCTTCTCGCCCGATCCTAATCGCTTGCTTAACAAAAACAGGAAAGGCTCCCAATCTCTTGAAAGCCTTGCTATTGCTAGTGGAGAAGATCGGGCTCGAACCGACGACCTCTTGACTGCCAGTCAAGCGCTCTAGCCAACTGAGCTACATCCCCTTTGCCTTTATTTACAGTGTTTACAAGCCTTTACAAACAGTTATAGCTTTTAAGCTATGGTACCATTAACCTGCAAAACTGCGCAAATATATACATTTTAATGCAAAAACCCACCACCAAAACCCACCACCAGTTAAAATAATTCTTAATCTGCCCAAGCATAAGAGATGTTTGGTTTTCATTCTTTATATTTGTAAGACTTAACTTTTACTGTTGTGAATATTTTACCATAATTTATTTTCTATGAAAACCGTTAAGCTAAGCCCTTTATTCCATAAAAACGAACAGCAAATTGCCATATCCTTTGGCTATGATGAAAACATTAAACAACATTTAAAGCAATTGCTTGAGGTTAAATGGAGCAAATCACACAAGACCTTTTACATTAAACATTCGCCAGAAAACAAAAGGATTGTTTACGCCCATTTGCGCCGTATTAATTGTAAGGTGGACTACAGTGCGCTAAAAGCCAAAAAGCCAACGACCCAAAAAACCTTGAGCATCACCCTACCGCGTTTGGACTATGCCCAAAAAGAAGATTTAAAAAAATTCAAAAAATGGCTACAGCAGCAACGGTTAAGCAACAATACGGTTAATACCTATGTTGAAGTGACCACATTTTTTAAACGCTACTCACACCTAAAAAACACTAATAACTATACCAAACGGCTTATCGAATCTTTTAACTACGACTTTATCGTAAGGGCCGACAAGTCCATATCCTATCAAAACCAATGTATTAACGGTATTAAAAAATATCTGGACTATAAAGGCATAGAAGTAGAGGCCTTAGCTTTAAAACGTCCAAAAAAAGAAAAGAAACTCCCTGTTGTTTTAAGCATAGATGAGGTTACATCCCTTTTTGATGCCGTCAATAACCTAAAGCACAAAACATTATTGTGCCTTCTTTACTCTGGTGGCCTAAGGATTGGCGAGGCCTTAAATTTAAAAGCAAGTGATATAGACAGCAAACGCATGCTTATCCATATTAAAGGAGCAAAAGGCAAGAAAGACAGATATACCTTATTGTCTGAAACCTTCTTAACCTTACTTAGAAACTATTACAAGCTGTACAGGCCCAAGACCTATTTATTTGAAGGCCAAAAAGGGAAACCATACAGTTGTACCAGTGCGCAAAAGGTTTTAAGGCAGGCCGTAAAAAAGGCAGGGCTAAAAAAGCATATTACCCTGCATACCCTTAGGCATAGTTTTGCAACCCACTTACTGGAAAACGGGACGGACATAAGATATATCCAAGAACTCTTGGGACATAGCAGCCCAAAAACTACAATGATTTACACCCATGTAAGCGAACTGAGCATAAAAAAAATAAAAAATCCATTTGATAATCTGCAAATGATTACTAAATTGCTTTAAATAAGAATTTTCATCTTTACCATGTTGGAAACTAAAACATATATACACCACCAAAACTTCCGCATAGCCAACCTAATTGGGCGGATATAAAGGTGAAAATTCCGCATATAAACAAGTTACCAAACAGTTGAAGAAACTCAATGAGAACCATTATTTGCATCATATTATTTGCATTTTTATTGCCATTTGAGCAAAATAAAACAACTGACTTAATTGGAGTTTATTACTCGGTTGACAATGAATTCGAAAGATGGTCGATAATGGAATTACGAGAAAACGGAATTTTTAATTATAAATACGGGTTGAGTGCTTGTCAATCGGAAATCACTGGAACTTATTCGGTAGATAAAAATCGTATTCGATTTAGAAATGACAGAGAATTTACCAAAGAATATTTAGAAAAGGAAAGGGATTCCTTAGATTCAAATATTCCTGGAATCGGAATTCCAATAATCCCTGATTTAAGTCTAACGGAATGGAAAATAAAAAGGAACGCAATTAAACCGATTTCGGAAATTGATTGTGGTTGTATAACTGAAAAAGGAAAACACAAAAAAAAGATAAAACCGTTTGGTAACAATGTATAACCGCAATTACGGCGGATTCGACTACGTCCGAATCCACTCGGAATTGCTAAAGCTTGTGCCAAACCGAATATTAACGCATATTAACCCGTAACTGACGGTTATACGAACCGTTGTGCGTCATTAGAGAAAACCAATGAATACGATAAAAGTTGAAATAGATAAAAGCGAATATGGAGCTGATGATTTTGCAAATTATCGGATTGATAGCTTTTGGCTTGACGAAAAACTTGAGGAATTATATCCTGACAAATTTTATGGAGGAACAATTCCTACTCTACTTTTTGGAATGGAAATACCAAAAGAGAAAGAAGTTGTCCAAAAAAGAATCCTGCCGAATGAAAATGAAACCACAATTTGTCCAATATTGATGTGTCCTGATGACTGTGATTTTTCTTGCACATTAATTGTAGCCGAAATACAAAATTGCGGAGATATTATTAAATGGAATAAAATCGGACTTGATAAAACAACTGATTTTGAGCCTGAAAAAGTAGGTTTTAAAGTTGAGTGGTTTAAGAAAATGACTAAACTCGAATTCACAAAAGCCGACTACTTGAAAATGCTGTCGGACTTTGAAAAGTATTATAAATTAGATAAAGTAGAATGGGAAAAGCGAAATGCTGAATTTCAAAAGAACTTAACAAATAAAAAATAACGAACGCACAACAATGGCTATAAGTAATTGCTTGTTTTCGCTTACTTCTGAAAATCCTTGCGGATTTTCAGTTTGGTGTGTACTTGCAAAGTTTAGTGCTAAACCACGCAACTACTCATAGCCGAGACGTTGTAACACATTTGACCCAAACTAAATGGAAAAAATCAGATTTAAAGAAAAAGCCTTTGAATATGCATTAATCGGATATATTATTCTAAAATTGTTATGGAATATTTACGGACTGACTACTGGAATAACCAAAGCATTAATTCCAATAACACTACAAGGAATTTTATTGTATTTGATTTTCTCCAAGCATAAATATGCCAAAATCGGAATTAAAATTTGGGCTATTATTCTGATTTTAAGCTACGGACTTTCATTCTTAGCAAAAATTGTAAAAATCATTCTGGGTGATGAGATAGAAACAACCGTATTATTGAACAAAGCTTTACTTCTGACCATTGGAATTTTGATTTATGTTTTTAATGAAAAATATGTAGAGATAATAAAAACTGAATAAAAAAAAACGTGTTACAACAATGGCTAAAGTTTATTGCTTCTGATTTTCCTTCGGAAAATTTTCGCGCTAAACTTTGTAAGGCTCTTTTTACTATCTTAGTCTCCAACTAACGCAACAAACCTTAGCCTAAACGTTGTAAACAATTTGAGAAACAGTATGAAACCAATATATTTCTTCCTTTTTATTCTGACATTTTGTTGTAATAAAGGAAAAACAATCCCTGAAGATTATAGGAATAATTGGGCTTTGTATTACATCAAAATAGATGAGAGTAATATTTTAGATAACATTTCTAACAAAGGATTTATTACGAACTTAATGGTTGTAAATAAATTCAACAAATTGTACATTGATAACCATAATAAAAATATTAAGATTTCTGCTGACATAACTATCTTAGAAAAAAATAACGATACAGTAGCCACAATCACCAATTCTTCTGACAAAAGATTAAATGGTGTATATGAAGTGAATTTAAAAAAAGTAACAAATGGTAAGTTTCATACCCTGCATCTGAATTTAAAATCTGACCGATTAGAGTTATATGCTGAGAAAAGAACCAATTAAATTTATGATAAATAGAAAACATTAATCGGACAAAACTGAATTGAATAAAAAAACTGTTTACAACATTGTATATAAAAAATTGCTAGTTTTAGCTAAACCAATGTTAGTTGCTCTTTTGCTAGCTTCTGATTTTCCTTCGGAAAATCCTCGCTCGCAAGCACGCAACTTTTCATATACATAAACGTTGTAGTGCATTTAAGAAAACCGAAATTATGACAAGAGACGAAGCCCAAGATGCGTGGGAAAAAATAGTTGAAATTGGATTTACTAATTATGAAAAATTGACTCGTGAACAACGTGTTTGGTTTAACATTGAGCCTTTAACAACTGGCGGATTATGGGACCATTATATGAATTATGGTGCGGACAAAAACGCAGATACAATTGCGGATTTAGAATATCTGAATTTCAATTCGGTAGCCAATCAATTACGTGAATTCAATAAAACCTTTTTACCAAACGGAGTTCCTGAAGGACCAGACGCTCGACAAGAGGAATTTGACAAGTATGATGAAGACGAATTTGAAGATTACATTGAGGAAATGGACAATAAATTTTGGGAAGTATCAGATAAATTGGAAAACGCTCTACTGGAACATATAAATAACAGCGGAATTGGAAAATAAAAACCTTTAAATGGATTTAAAACCTGGAAAATTGATTCTCTATTTTGGGCTGTTTTGCTTCGCAATTTCCCTCATATTAATCTACGTTCTATTTTTTGTACTTAAGGAATATGAAAATGGCGGACTTTTGAGTGTTCTTGCAATGTTTATCGGATTTTCATCAATCGGATTTTACCTAACATTACATTATTTAAAGTATAGAATTGTAATCGGTGATAAATCAATGACTATTAAGAACGAGATTGGACAGAAAAAAGAAATTTATTGGAATGACATTGAAAAAGTTGATTACAATAAAACCTTTAACATGATTGTAATTCGGAGTAACCAAAAGAAAAAATGGATTAGTCCGATTTATGGACATTTCATTGATTTTATAGAACCAGAAAAATACACCGAAAATCTAAAAAAAATAATTAATTAAAAACGCACTACAACATTGGCTATAAGTAATTGCTTGTTCTCGCCTACTTCTGAAAATCCTCGCGGATTTTCAGTTTGGTGTGTACTTGCAAGGTTAAGTGCTAACCCACGCAACTACTCATAGCCGAGACGTTGGTAACAATTTGAGCTGACATCTTAACTAATCAATGAAATACTATTTATCTTCTTACAAATTTGGCGAAAAAGTTGAAAAACTGAAAGACTTACTTCCTCAAGGTGCAAAAATTGGTCATATAAATAATTCTAAAGATTGGACAACTGCTAATCCAGAAATTAGGGATGACCATTTAAAAGAAGAAATGGAATTTATGGACAGTTTAGGTTTTATTAGTGAACATTTGGACTTAAAAAATTATTTTGGGAAAGAGAATAAATTAAGAAATAAAATTGCTTCACTAAATGGAATTTGGATTAGTGGCGGAAACACTTTCGTTTTAAGACAGGCAATGAAATTAAGTGGATTTGACAATATTTTTAAAGAATTACAGAAACGAAGCGACTTTTTTTATGGAGGCTATAGTGCTGGAGTATGTATTCTTTCGGACTCTTTAAAATATATTCAATTTGTGGATAATCCTAATGATTTTCCTTATCAAGAAATTAGCGAAACTATTTGGGACGGACTAAATCTATTCAACTATGGCATATTACCTCATTATGATTCTAACCATCCTGAATCGGAGGAAATTGGAAGAGAAGTTAAAAGATGTATAGATAATAAATGGCTTTTTAAAGCATTGAGAGATGGAGAGGTCTTAATAATTGAATAAAAAACTGTTACCAACAAAGTATAAAAATAATGCGTAATTTAGTACAATATCAAAGGTTAGTGCGTTTTTGGTCACTCTGATTTTCCTGCGGAAAACCCTCTGACTCAACACCGCACTATTCTTATACGAAACGTTGGCAAACATTTATGAACGAACAACAAAGAACAAGCATAGAAGCCTTAATATTAGTTAATGACTTGTCTTTGTCAAATCAAAAAGCAATTCTTACTGAATTAAATTCTCTTCTGATAGAATGTACTCAAGATTTATATGATAATGGAAAAAAATTTGAGGATGCTGGACTTTTTGAAAAATTGCTATTTCAAATAATATTTCATAATGAAACACTTTTAACCCTTACAAGTGGGAAATTAATTGAAATTCGGGATAAGCAACTAAAAATAAATGACCTAACAGCTGTTTACTCTATTGCAAGGCTTCAAATAGAAACATTCATAAATTTATCTTACATATTTTTTGTCGACTCTGAATATTCCAAAGAAATAAGAGCATATGTTTATAAAATACAGGGATTGAGGAAACAAATTGAGCTGACTAAAAAGCATCCAAAGGATTTTGAACCGATTAAAAAAATGAGGAATGAACTGGCTGAAGAATTAAGGAAAATCAGAAAGTTGGATGAATTCAAAAGATTACCTTTTTCTCAGAGAAAAAGATTTATAAATCCATCATATGCAAGATTAATTAAATTGGACGAAATATATCCATTAATAAAAATTGGTAACATATCAAGAACTCATTCTTTGTATTCAAATCATATTCACTCGGAATATATAAGCATTCGTCAATTAAAATCTGCGGTAAATGATAGTTCTGAATACGAAAGTTCATTTTCTACTGTGACTTTATTGTGCTCAAGAATTACATCTTTGGTTATCACCAATGTGGTTGAACAATATGAATTAAAAAATTATTCTTACTCTAAAGCACCTTTAAAGCTGAAAAAAGTAATTGAATCAATAAATAAATTGTCAAGTGAATTAAAATAAACGATTTGCCAACACCGTGTATAATTCATTGCTAGTACAGGCTTACTTACGAAAATCCTCGCGGATTTTCTATTCGGTTTGTATTTGCTAAATTAGTTGCTGAAATACGCAACGAAATCATACACAAACACGTTGGCAATAATTATGTCTAAATGAAAAACTTTCTGATTTTATTAATGTTTTTTACTTTCAACAAACTGATTTCGCAAGAAATAGTTGGAATGAAAGAAGTTTACATTGACAATAATTTAGTTTATAAAAGTTCAAATGACGAACTCTTAACTGGTATTGCTCAAAGCAAACGGAAAAATGGACATTTAGTTTATGAAGAGGAATACAAAAATGGAGTTATTCTGTCAAGTAATTTATATTACAATGGAAAAGAAATAAGAGTTTCAAATAAAACAATATACAATCCGAATAAACCATTAGTTCTTTCAAAAGAAATTAAATACCATCTGAATGGTGAAGTTTTTGAAACTATAACTTATAATGACAACGGAATAAAAATCCTTGTTGAACAATTTAAAAATGGAAAGCTAACGTATAGTTGTCAATATTTAGGAAAAAAGAAAAACGGACTCGAATTGGGATATGGAGAAAGCGGAGAAAATGGACTTGCAACAAAAAAATGGACTTTAAGTTGAATGACTAAGCTGCCTGTTTCTGGTTATACATATCTAATTCAAATTCTCTTATAGTTTTATTTCCTAAAAAGGAATGCCTTCTTTTATTATTGT
>NZ_JAKMCS010000004.1 GCF_022662195.1 Aestuariivivens insulae
CTCAACTCCACTGCCTTTTGTTTAAATTCTAAAGTGTAATGTTTGGGTTTACTTCTCATAATTGCTAAGTTAATAACTAGCAAGCATATTCTCTCATCTTTATGTCCAGTCTAATATAGGAAGTCCAACATTGTCGAAAAACGATTCTAGGTCGATATCTACAATGTACTGATACCCTTGATTGATATTGGTTAAGGATTGACGCATGGCTTGGTGGGCATTGCGCTTAGGACGAAAACCGTAACTGTGTGCTTGGAAATCTTGTTCGAATATGGGCTGCAGTACTTGCTGTATCGCTTGTTGAAATACCCTGTCTACAACTGTGGGAACACCCAGAAGACGTGTCTTTCCGTTGGATTTAGGTATTTCAATGCCCAGTATGGGAGCGGGCTGGTAATTTCCTTCTCGGATACCTTGAATGTACGCCTTTTGGTGCTTCTGTAAGTCTGGCAGTAAATCGTTTACCATTTTACCATCAACCCCTGATGCGCCTTTGTTGGCGTATACCCGTCGGTACGCTTGTTGTAGGTTTTCGTTCTTTAATACGTTTTCTATCATACTAATTTGTTAACTGTTCCGCTTGTGCTATGGCTACACAATGTCTAGGTGACTACCTTTAACAACACCTTGCTCCATAGCGCATTAAGAACCATTTTCGTTTGGCCCTTCGTACTGTTCCAGCAAATAGTACTACTATGACCGCTGCTGACTTCTCCACTATGCCAACCCGTGGCTGCGGAGACCTCCCCAGGTAAGAGCATCCTCTTTCTTCCGATTCCTGCCATATCTACTACTTCGGTGCTTATCTATAAAAGATATTTTGGACTTTGCAGTTATGTGCCTACTCATCCGACCTCATAGCCTCGGTATATGGTTCGTGTTCCTCAGTACCGAAATTTGCAGTCTCGCTTCCTTCTGTCCCAGTCTCACAACTGGCAACCTTGCGACTTGCTAATGGTTCAAGGCGTTACCCCTGCCCATAAGGGACTTGCACCCTCTAGAAAAATTCGTACATTAGCACGAATGAATGCCCATGCTGGGCACACACAACGTATAAAATTAATTGCTAGTACAAGCCTATTTACGAAAATCCTCGCGGATTTTCTATTCGGTCTGTATTTGCTAAATTAGGTGCTTAAACCACGCAACTAATCTTATACAAACACGTTGCCACACATTTGAGAAAATTACGCTGAAATTGAAAAAAGAATACATTTTTAAATCTGAAAGACTTGGATTTCGCAATTGGGACGAAACTGATTTGACCGAATTTGCGATAATAAATGCGGATTTGGAAGTGATGGAACATTTCCCAAAACCATTAACAGAAAAGGAAACAGTGGAATTTATCGACCGACTTAAAAAACACTATACAAAAAATGGATTCAATTACTTCGCAACGGAAATTTTAGAAAGCGGAGAATTAATCGGATTTATTGGTTTGGCATTTCAAGAATATAAAACTGACTTTACACCTGCTGTTGACATTGGTTGGCGATTAAAAAAAAGTGCTTGGGGAAAAGGGTATGCAACCGAAGGCGCAAAAAAATGTCTTGAATTTGCATTTAACGAACTGAATTTAGATAAAATCATTTCCACGTGTACAGAGAAAAATTCTAAATCGGAAAACGTGATGAAAAAAATCGGAATGGAAAAAATCGGAGAATTTAAACATCCGAAATTGAAAGAATATCCCGAATACGAAAAATGTATTTGTTACGAAATAAATAAAAACGTGTGGCAACAACGTGTCCTATAATTAATGGCTAGTAATCTCCTACTTACGAAAATCCTCGCGGATTTTCTATTCGGTTTGTATTTGCTAAATTAGGTGCTTAAACACGCCACTAATCATACACCAACCGTTGTGGTGCATTTAAGAAATGGAGAACTTAATAGAAAAATCTGTTGAACAAATAAAAGACCGAATTGAATTTTGGTTCTTAAAATATTTCAATAAAACCAAAACGGATTTTAATGGAAGTGAGATTTTTACACTATTCGAACTTCTAAATGCGGAATTACGAGCCGAACTTAAAAAACGACTGAATTTATACCCAAATGAAATTCCTGTTTTAGTTTTAAAAATTTCAAAATCGGAGTTTATAATTAATACAACCAAAAAGTTTGTCCGAATTAACTCAGATTCGACTGAAATAATTGATTACGCAGAGTTTGAATGGCATAATGGATATAAATCATTTGTTGTTGACAAGGAGAAAAAGATAATTACTAAACACGATGGACATTTTGCGGAATTTGTGTAGCCTATCCCATTTTTAGGGAAGGCTACAGTAAGACCAAACAAGCATAACCTATAATCATTATTTTAAACTAAATGAACCAGAGCAACACCCATACCATCATTTTAATAGCATTATTGCTTATCCAAACTCTGCCCATGTTTGCCCACCCAACAGGAAACATGATAACGGTTGGAGATCATGTTCTTTGGTCGTATATAAACCCCATAGACGACCCAAACCATAAGGCTTGTATAATGATTTGGGACAAGGGTTCGAAACCCAAAGTATTTATCCAGTCTACATATTCGGCAAGCGATTTCATGCTATACAACAACCAAAACGAAATCTATATTGTAGAAAGAAGGTACTTGCAAGCAACACAAAGTTTTGAAGTTCGGGTTTTAAAAACAACGGTCGACACAACACCTAAAGTAATCTGGAATTGGTTTAAGGATGAATGGCGAATTGGTGAGGGTGGATTTTTTATGCTTTCCGACAATCAAATGGTCTTTGGCAAGTACCCCGACATATATACCCTAAAAAAAGGCGAAAAGCCGATAACATATTTTGAATTCGACCATCCCATTAAAAGAATAAGGCCTGTCCAAAACAATCAAATCCTTCTATTGGGCGACAATGGCTGTTATTTAGTCCAACAAAATGGAACCCTTTTAAAACAATGGCCCAAGTTGATAGATACTAATGTGAAAAATGCACCCTTAAACAGAAACCAAATATTCGATGCCGATTATAAAAACGGCAAATTACTTTTTGCCTATTGGGGCAAGGGTTCTTTCGAACTTGTGGATGAAAATGGAAACCACCAAACTGTATTAAAGCAAGAAAAGCCTCTTACTCCACATTGGGTTGCTTTTCTAGATAATGACATGCTATTGTTCTCGTCTAAACTGGTTTTTAACGGAAGCACTCCAAAACCTTATTTGGTCTTACTAAACACGAAAAATCATAAAAAGATATTGTGGAGCACACCTTTGTAGCCTTCCCTAAAAGCATGTCCGACTAAACAACTAAAATTTATCGAGAGTCTAATAATGGCTTACTGAAGCAGACAAAACTGTTAATTAAAAGGCCGAAACCGCATAAAACAATAAACTCAATTAAAACAAACACTACTTTTAACCAAATTTTAGGACGAGACATTTTGACAAAACAAAAGTTGTCCTTATTATTCGTTTTTTAATCCTATTAATTACTTGCACCTTTTATATAAAGGTTAGACAGCACTAACAAGAGACGGTATACCACGCTTAAAACGTATATGAAAACATATTTGCAACATCCATTTTTTGTCTTATTCTTAATAGCAACAACCCATATTGCCGTTGCGCAAGTACAAAACATTGAAATTATTGGTACTTTGGAAGAAGAAGAAACCGCCCAACCCATCCCTTATGCCACTGTTGCCGTCTATAACACAACCACCAAAGAGCTCATTACAGGAAATACTACAGGCGATCGCGGTAAGTTTAGAATAACAATAGCCAAAGCAGATTTCTACCTGGAAATTAGTTTTATGGGCTATAAAACAAAAACCATTACCAAGTATTCGGTCTTCAATGGCAAGGTAGATTTAGGCTCAATACAGCTCTCTCCAGACCGCCAGGCCCTTGACGAAGTGGTTGTAACTGGCGAGGTTTCCAAAACCGTTTTTAAGCTGGATAAGCGCGTATTTAATGTAGGCACAGATATAAGCAGTACAGGCGTAAGTGCCCTTGAAGTCCTAAACAATGTGCCATCGGTAAATGTTAGTATAGAAGGAGATATAACTTTACGCGGCAGTGGGGGTGTGCAAATCCTTATCAATGGGAAACCTTCGGTACTGGCAGACCAATCGGGTAATGCCCTGGGTACCATTACCGCCGATATGATAGAAAGCATAGAAGTTATCACCAATCCCTCAGCCAAATATGAAGCATCCGGTACATCGGGCATTCTGAATATTATTTTAAAGAAAGAAGAAAAAGAAGGTTGGAACGGTTCTATTTCCATTAACACCGGAACGCCAGACAACCATAGCATTGGTGGTAGCTTAAACCGTAGGACCGAACATTTTAACCTGTTCACACAGTTTGGTGCAGGATACCGTTCATTGCCAAGGGATACCAAGGCCATTAACCGAAACCTAACCAATGATGAAACTGTTTTTAGCAATGGTGAGGAGTTTAGAAACGAAGCTTTTTTTAACATTACCCTTGGAACAGACTACCACTTAAACCAATACAATGTGTTTACGCTGTCGGGGAACTTTGCCTATGAGATCGAAGATCAACCCTCTAAAACCAATTTCAGTTTTTTTAATGGCAACGATTTGGTTTCCCGCTGGGTAAGGAATGAAACCACCGATGCCTACAATCCTAAATGGCAATATGAATTTAATTGGAAAAAAACCTTTCAGAATAATGAAGACCACACCTTTCAACTAAGTGCTTTGGGAAGCTTTTTCGGAAAGGATCAATCCTCCTTATTCACCGACACCACACTAGAAGGTGATAATGTAGATAGCAATCAGCGTACCGCCACAAATTTTCAACAGGCCGATTATACCTTTAAAGCCGATTACGTCAATCCGCTTACCAAAGAATACACTATCGAAACAGGAGCTCAATACGTTATTAACGATGTTGGTAACGATTTTGAAGTCCGGGATTTTATAAATGGCGATTATGTTACCAATGAAGACTTAACCAACAATTTTGAGTGGAACCAAAAAGTATTGGGCCTCTATGCTACAGGAGCTTACGAGAATGATATCTGGGGCGTAAAACTGGGGCTGCGCATAGAAAACACAGACCTTAGCACACTGTTAACGAATACCAACGAAGCAAACTCACAAAATTTCACCAATTTATTTCCCACGTTACACACATCGTATAAAGTGAGTGAAAACGTTTCGTTTCAAGCAGGTTATTCAAAGCGTATTTTTAGACCACGCCTGTGGGACTTAAACCCCTTCTTTAATATTAGGAACAATTTTAACGTTAGGGTTGGCAACCCCGATTTACAACCAGAATTTACAGACTCTTATGAGCTAACAAGCATTTATAAAATTGGCAAGGCCTCCATGAGCTCTAGCCTATACCATCGCTACACCACCGATGTTGTTGAGCGCGTCTCCTCTTTTGAAAATAACGTCACCCTAACCACACCCCAAAATATTGGCACCAGTGCATCCTTAGGCTTTGAGACCAATGGCAAATACAATCCTACCAAATGGCTTACGCTAACAGGTGATTTTAACTTCAACTATTTTGACCGCAAAGGAACTTTCGAAAACCAAACTTTTGACTTTACCGGTAGCCGATGGTCTTCCCGCTTAGGCTCAAAAATTGGATTGCCCGCCGATATCGATCTGGAATTAACAGGAAACTACAGTTCAGGGTTTGAAACCATACAGGGCGAACAACGTGGTTTTACCTCTTTGGATTTCGGGATTAGAAAAAAAATATTAAAAGGAAAAATAGTGGCCAATCTAGGCATTAGGGATGTCTTTGCCTCAAGAAAGCAAGAACGTTTTGTAAACCAACCTACTTTTGAAACTTACGATTATGGGCTTCGCGGACGCTTCGTTACTTTTGGTATAAGCTATGGGTTTGGTAAAGGTGAAGCCATGACCTATTCCGGAAGAAGGCGATAATATTATATTAAAGGCTATTAAAAACCAAATAAACTTCTAGCATGTTGAAGCTATAAAACACTGTTCTAATGAACGAACTAAGAAAGTTTATTGAAACCATTGCGCCAATGGACGATTCCGATTGGCAATTTTTTGCTTCAAAACTTCAGAAGGTAACACTTAAAAAACACGACATCCTGTTAAAAGTTGGAGAAACAGAAAACCACTTGTCCTTTATATCGAAAGGCATTGTTAGGTTCTATATTCCAAAAGTTGAAAACGATCTAACCTTTGGGTTTCTGTTCGAAAATGAATTCGTTACAGCTTACGATTCGTTTATAACGCGAATGCCTTCAGCATATCAAATTGAAGCCCTAACAGAAACCACCTTATGGAAAATTTCGCATGCAGACTTACAACAAGTCTATAAAAAAACAACCAGTGGTAATATTATAGGCCGAAAAATGGCCGAAAAGATGTTTTTAATTAAATCGGAAAGAGAACTTTCCCTATTAAGCAAAACAGCCGAAGAACGCTATTTGGATTTATTCGCTAACAGGCCCAAACTGCTACAACACATTCCACTAAAATATATAGCCTCTTATATTGGTGTAACACCACAGGCCTTAAGTAGAATAAGAAAGCGCATTAGTTAACCTGGGTTCATTGTTTTTATTTTGGTGTTTTCTAACCTTTGTATTTCAGTAATTAGAAAGCCACATGAAACCATTAATTGTTCTTTTATTAAGCTTCACATGTTCCATTTTTATAATTAAACAGGTAAAGAAAGCATACGATTTTGCCCTATCGGCAAGAATAGCCATGGCCATAATGTTAGTGTTTACAGCAATAGGCCATTTTGCTTTTACCAAAGGCATGGCCATGATGGTTCCTAAAGGCATTCCTTTTAAAGAACCTATTGTATACCTAACGGGATTATTTGAAATCTTACTGGCCATTGGACTTCTTATACCCCGATTAAAAGTAATAACAGGATCGGCACTCATTATATTTCTATTGCTCATGCTACCCGCTAATATTTATGCGACCATAAACCATGTGAATTATCAAAAAGGTACTTTTAACGGCCCTGGAATTGCCTATTTATGGTTTAGAATCCCATTACAAATATTTTTTATTATTTGGGCTTATCTCTGTACTTTCCGAGTTTAACCGCATACCTCATTATTTCCTTAAGCACACCCGCCAATTATAAGGAGCAAGAAAAGGCGAAATATTTGTATATTATTCCATAAAAATTATACAGCAACTAAATATGAGCAGTAAACAATTAGTGGAGCAGTGGTTTGAAAAATGGCGCCAAGGGGATTATCTTAATTTACCTATTTCTAAAAGTTTTAAGCACATCAGTCCGTTTGGAACTATTAATGGCAAAAAGGCTTATCTAGATTTGGTTGAACAAAATCAAGACAAATTTTTAGGCTACGTTTTCGTGATTCATGATGGCTTGTACAGCACCAATAAAGCCTGCGTAAGGTATACAGCCAAACAGGGTGAAAATTTTAACTTGGATGTAAGCGAATGGTATTATATTAAGAACCATTTAATTGAGGAGATTTACGCTTATTACCATATAGGCGACATTCAAGAAGAACGAAAACTGTTAAAAAAATAAAAAACCGCTGTGCCTTTTCGATGAAACAAGGCCCCAAATGTCAGTTCGAGTGTCCGTCTTTGGCGGGACGTATCGAGAACTATTTCAATCGTAAAATCAACTCGAACCGACGGAGTTTTATCAAAGTGAACAATAGATAAAAAAAGCATACACTATTAATAACCTAGCTTAATAAAATGAAACTTAAATCCATTCCCTTTATAATTTATTGTTGCTTATCATTATCGGCCATAACTAGTTTGGCACAAGACAAACAGCACCCAAACGTTATAGTAATTATAACCGACGACCAAGGGTATGGAGATCTGGGCGCAACAGGAAACCCTCACGTAAAAACGCCTGTAATAGATCGGTTTTCCCGCGAAAATATTCGTTTTAATAATTTTTATGTCTCCCCAGTTTGTGCCCCTACCCGTTCAAGTCTCATGACCGGTCGATATTCCTTGCGAACAGGAATACGAGACACATACAATGGTGGAGCAATAATGGCTTCGAACGAGGTTACCATTGCCGAAATGTTAAAGCAAGTGAACTATAAAACCGGAGTTTTTGGCAAGTGGCATTTGGGCGATAATTACCCCAGCAGGCCAAGCGACCAAGGCTTTGATGAATCACTGATTCACCTTTCGGGAGGCATGGGGCAAGTTGGTGATATTACAACCTATTTTAAGGGAAACACAAGTTATTTCGATCCCGTCCTTTGGCACAATAACGAAAAAAAACAATTTAAAGGCTATTGTTCCGATATCTTTGCAGATCAAGCCATTCAGTTTATTGAAAGTAACAAAGACGCTCCCTTTTTCTGCTACCTCGCCTTTAACGCGCCACATACGCCTTTACAGGTTCCTGAAACTTACTACCAACAATATAAAGACATTAATCCAGAATCTGGTTTTGATAATGATAACAAGCCCTTTCCAAAAATGACGGAAAAAGATAAAGAAGGTGCTAGAAAAGTATATGCTATGGTAAGCAACATTGACGATAATATTGGCAAGCTTCTAAAAAAATTGGACGCCCTAGCTATTGCCGATAATACCCTTATTATTTTTATGACCGACAACGGCCCCCAACAAACCAGATACGTTGGTGGTATGAGGGGGCTTAAAGGCAATGTTTATCAAGGGGGTGTTCGCGTACCATTTTATATTAAACTCCCTGACACACTCAATAGAAATAAAGATATTGAAACCACTTCGGCCCACATAGACATTATGCCCACAATTGCCGAGTTATGCCATGTTGAATTGCCCAAAAACAAAAAAATTGATGGCAAAAGCCTGCTTCCACTTATGTTGGACGAAAACGTGGATTGGGCTAACAGATCCTTGTTTTTTTATTGGACAAGGCGGTACCCAGAATTATACAACAACATAGCCCTGTTAAAAGGACACCACAAGCTAGTGGGGCATACAAATTATAATGCCTCGGTATTTGACTTTGAATTGTTCGATCTTAAAAAAGATCCTTACGAACAAAACAATATTGTTTTGGACCATAAAATTATTGCTACCAACCTCAAAAAGGAAATCGACAAAACCTATAACGAATTAATAACTTCTGAAAACCTTATAAACCAACCCCGTATTATCGTTGGAAGCAAAAGCGAAAACCCCGTTTACCTAAATAGAAATGATGCCGGAGGACAACGCGGTATTTGGGCCCAGGAAGACATCTATGGCAAATGGAAAGTCACCATTAAAAAAGGACATTACAACATTAAGTTTAAATTCATTAAGCCCGTTAAACCAAATGGAAAAATGTATTTAGAAACAAACACATTAGTAAAACAAATGCTTAACGTAAAGGAAGAAACCGATGTTATTGAAATGAAAAATGTTTTTTTGCCCGATATGGATTGCGATCTGATTCCGTTCTATGCCCATGGCTCAAAAAACAGCTTACCCTTTTGGGTTGAAATGAAAAAAATGGATTAGCCCCTACTTGGAATTAAGTCAATCCAATTATCACCTTAAACAAAGCCACTAAAAGCTATCTGTTTTTATTTCAGACCACTTAGTACCAGTACAGGAATACTACTATGGAAATCCCTTTTTAAAATGGTGTTTTTTTCCCATTTCTTAACAAAAAAGCCCCTTTTTCGTCTTACCACACAAAGCATATCTGGGTTGTGGGACTGAAAATGCTCCAATACCCCTTGAAAGGTTGTGGCATTTTCGGTTTTGGTAACCTTACTAATAACAGTATTCAAATCTTTGGACACATCAAAATCGCCATCATTATAATAAGGCGTCTTTACCAATAACAAATCTACCGTAGCATTAAACCGCGCTTTAATAGCTTCTAAAGGATTAAGCACATTGTCCTTTCTTATGATTGCCGATTTAATGGCCATTAAAATGTTAGAAGGTTTAGAGAATTTGTATCCTTCGGGCACAATAAGGGCAGGCACATCCATTTGTTTGATGATTTTTCCTGACGTTTTGCCCAAATACACCTCATCCTTAATAGAATTGGTTCGTGGCTCAATTAAAACCAAATCAACATCGGCTGCCTTACAGGCCAATTCCAATGTGTCGATTAATTTTCCTTTTAAGGTTTTAACCACAACATCAACCCCTTTGATATCGATTTGAGATACCAAATCATTCAAAAACTCCAAACTTTCACGCTCAATAATATGGTCCACCTTAATCATGGTACCAGCCTTGGTATAAACATTATAGACTTGTACGACAAAAAGTTTGGCCCCAAATGCTTCGGCAAAATCTACAGCATATTGCAAATGGCTTAATGCGTTTTTAGAAGACCCTACAGGAACTAAAATGTTTTTCATGAGCTTTAATTTAGTGTTTTTGGACATTTCGCCATAAATCATTTAAAACGCCATATTTACCGAAATGCAATACAAAAGTACATGAAATTTTTCATTCGGCTTCTGTGAATTTTTAAATCGAAAAATTATATGGACTAACAAGGAAGTTACTTAACATCCCAAAACAAACCCTTCCCTTGTATAGAGAAGGTGGGTTTAATTTCGTTAGGAAGATCAAAGACGGAAGGTTAAAAACCAAAACTTGTCATTAACTAAAATATTGTTTTCTAAAGTACAATAATAACAAACCATAATGTGCCTTAATAAACCTCCTCGTCTTCATCCCATTAAATTGTGATGAATCCACTCCTCCTTAAAAAGGAGGAGAATTATTATTGGAAAACCATTCCTTCCCTTAGCTAATGAGCATTGGAAATACGATTACTGTAGATAAAACTAAATTTTGTAATTTTTAATTCAAAAATTTAGTTCTTTACAGTAAATAAATTAAAATGATTCGCAAGGGAACAGCTCAAGATATCGATAACATCCTATTGCTCACAAAAGCCTGCGCAAAGGACATGATGTCGAAAAACATTTTTCAGTGGAATGACGTATATCCAAACAAATGGGCTTTTCTAAAAGATGTAGAACGTAACGAACTATTCGTTTTGGAAACCGAAGAAAGTATCGTTGGATGCATTACCATTTCAACTTATATGGATGAAGAATACAACCCGATCTCTTGGTTAACACCCAATAAAAATAATATTTACATACACCGCCTAGCTGTTCACCCCAACCATCAAGGCAATGGCTATGCACAGCAACTTATGGATTATGCCGAAGCCCATGCCATAAAAAATAACTATAGCTCTATAAGATTAGACACGTTTTCACAAAACCCTAGAAACCTAAAATTTTACGAACTTCGCGGCTATAAAAAATTAGGGGAAATTTACTTTCCTAGGCAAAGTGAATACCCCTTTTATTGTTACGAATTAATCCTGTGAGCACGACCATAAGTTTTAAACATATCAATAAACTGGCCATACCCGCTTTAATTTCTGGGGTGTCGGAACCCATTTTATCATTAACCGATGCCGCCATTGTGGGAAACATTAGCGTTAATGCCACAGAATCGCTTGCAGCTGTTGGTATTGTAACAACATTTATCTCTATGCTTATATGGGTGCTCGGACAAACACGAAGTGCCATTTCATCCATTGTCTCACAATATGTAGGAGCCAATAAACTGGAAGAGATTAAAAATCTACCGGCCCAAGCAATCTTTATTATCACTTCCTTGAGCTTCATTTTAATTGCCACGACCTACCCAATGGCAAGGACTATTTTTAAGCTGTATAATGCCTCTAACCTTATTCTGGACTATTCGGTTGTATATTATAAAATTCGTGTGCTTGGGTTTCCATTTACCCTATTCACCATTGCCATTTTTGGAGCTTTCCGTGGGCTGCAAAACACCTATTACCCTATGCTCATTGCCCTTATTGGCACCATAACCAATATTATATTGGATATCATTCTGGTCTATGGTATAGAAGGATACATCCCTGCCATGCAAATACAGGGCGCTGCATATGCCAGTGTTATTGCCCAAATTGCAATGGCTGTTTTCTCAGCTTACTATTTGTTGAAAAAAACAGATATTCCTTTAAAACCCAGTTTTCCGTTTAATAAAGAAATAAAACGTTTTATGCTTATGATTCTTAACCTATTTGTTAGGACCATAGCATTAAATGTAACACTTTACTATGCCAGTGCCTTTGCTACCAGTTATGGGGCTGCATATATAGCGGCTTACACCATAGCCATAAACCTATGGTTTTTAGGTGCTTTTATTGTTGATGGTTATGCTAGTGCCGGCAACATCTTATCGGGTAAATTATTGGGCGCAAAGCAATACCATTTACTTATCCAATTAAGCAACAAGCTCATTAAGTATGGCATTATTATAGGCCTATTGCTGGGGTTTTTAGGTGCTTTGCTCTATTATCCTATTGGAAAAATATTCACTAAAGAACCCGAAGTATTATCCACCTTTTACAATGTTTTCTGGATCGTGTTGCTTATGCAACCCTTCTGTACATTGGCCTTTATTTTTGATGGTATTTTTAAAGGCCTGGGCAAAATGAAGTATTTACGTAACGTGTTACTGTTTTCTACCTTTGTGGTGTTTGTGCCCATTTTGTTTTGGCTGGATAGTTTAGACTATAAATTATATGCCATTTTTATTGCCATAACCTTATGGATAATTGCTAGGGGCGTTCCCCTAATCATAAAATTTAGAAAAACCTTTATCCCGCTATTGCAAAACGGTTAACTTTGTACCATCAAACAAAATGTTATGGGTACCCTATTTACTTTACTTCAACAGGTGAATATTGAAGAAAAAATTAAAAACGCTCCCAACAAGGGTTACGAAATAGGTGTATTTATAGGCTCTATGCTTCCTTTTGTGGTATTGGTAGTCTTGGCCTATGTATTGTACAGATATAACAAAAAGAAAATTAATAAAGAATAATTATGGATATCCTATCTTTTTTTAGCGGTAACGGCCTGTTTCTTTTATTGGCTTTGGTCTTAATCATTATTTATATCGTAAACCGAAATAGGCGCCGGTAATTACCTCGTTTTTAACCATCCCGTAATACTTAACCGTTTTTTGTTAACTGGTTTTACTTCGTGTTCAATAACCTGGCTTTCAAAAATAACCACCCTGCCAGGCAATGGGTAAATACGTTTTTCGCCTTCGTTTAAATACAACACCAACTCGCCACCATATGCTGGTTCCCAGCCTTCTTCATTTAAATAACACACAAAGGATAGTTTACGCCTGTCGTCGTTTTGAAACGTATCTATGTGTTTTTTATAAAATGTCCCTTTAGGGTAAATGGCGTAATGAAACTCTTTGTGGAGAATACCCAAAAAACAGGTCTTGTTCAAATAGGCAATAAAGTCGTTTATCTTATTAAAAAATAAGGCTTCGTCATCAGTGGCTTTGGCTTCATCCATCCAAAAAATAATATCGCCCCGTATAGACCGCTCAAGAGTTTCATTTAATCTGTTGCCTATAGCGGCCTTTTTAAAGGCTTCTTTTTCAAAAGCTTTCAATAGGCCTTCCCTTAACAGGTGCACTTCTTCATTTGTAAAAAAATGGTCAACAATACAATATTGCTGGTTGGCTATATCCGAAATAATCCTTTCATATAACGGATTCTCCTCAAAGTCAATAGACTCAAATAAATGATCCATATAAACACCCCCATAGATCCTTTACGGGGAAAAGTGAGCAAATGTAATCTAAAAACACATCCGTTAAACAAAATCAATGCTTTTCTTCCATAAGAATTTCTCCCTTAACGTTATGGGGTTGAAAAAGCAAACTGGAGGTTGGTGGCTGGAGGCTGGAGGTTAGAGGTTAGAGGTTAGAGGTTAGAGGTTAGAGGTTAGAGGTTAGAGGTTAGTACAAAAATAGAAGATTGATAATTAACAATCCATTATAGGTGTTTGTTTTGTCCTGCATATCCCTACAACGACTAAACTACCGCAAAAGCGATTGGAGCGGCAGCTTTTTTAAAATTTTTGAATTTTAAAAAACTATAGCGTAAAGCGCGGTGGCTTGCCATTTGCCCTAAAAAAACCTCTGCAAAAGCTAATGCTTGTCGTATCCCTAATCTTTGCGGCACCACCTTACAAATGAAAAAATTCATGTACTTTTGTGGTACTAATTTAACAACCAATGAGTGCTATTCGCATTACCAAACAATTCTCTTTCGAAACCGGACACGCCCTTTATGGCTACGATGGTAAATGTAAAAATGTTCATGGGCACAGTTATAAGCTCTCTGTAACCGTTATAGGCAAACCCATTACCGATAGTACCCATGTAAAATATGGTATGGTTATCGATTTTGGGGATTTAAAAAAAATCGTAAAAGAGGAAATTGTAACTATTTTTGATCATGCCACCGTATTCAACAAAAACACGCCCCACGTTGAACTGGCAAAAGAATTGGAAGTTCGCGGCCATAATATTCTATTGGTAGATTACCAGCCCACAAGCGAAATGATGGTGATCGATTTTGCGAAAAAAATAAAACGTCGCTTACCAAGCCATATCAAGCTACATTCTTTAAAGCTTCAGGAAACCGAAAGTTCTTATGCCGAGTGGTTTGATTACGATAATATTTAGGGCGTTACCCTGCCGATAGCCGTCAGGGTCGGGCTTTCCGCGCTACACGGTAGCTTGCTCCAATCCCTAACGCAGACAGTTAAAACCCAAAAACTTTAGTCGGCCACAGTTAAACCAGGCTTTTCTGCTGTTTACTAAGACAATGGCTGTTTGTTTTTTTCAAACTTCGTACTTCTAACTTCTTTACTTATATTTACCGCATGCAAATTCCAGAAGGAAAAAAAATATACTTTGCTTCCGATAACCATTTGGGAGCACCTACCAGAGCGGCTTCCTTGCCACGTGAAAAAAAATTTGTAGCTTGGTTAGATACCGTTAAAAAAGATGCTGCAGCTATTTTTCTTCTTGGCGATTTGTTCGATTTTTGGATGGAATACAAAAAAGTAGTCCCCAAAGGGTTTACCAGAACACTTGGCAAACTGGCAGAAATTAGCGATTCTGGAATCCCCATTTACTATTTTGTGGGCAATCACGACCTGTGGATGAATGGCTATTTCGAGGAAGAATTAAACATTCCCGTTTACCATAAACCCAAAGAATTTACCTTTAACGACAAAACCTTTTTTATTGGCCATGGCGACGGCCTAGGCCCTGGCGACAAAGGTTACAAACGCATGAAAAAAGTGTTTACCAATCCGTTTTGCAAATGGCTTTTCCGTTGGTTGCACCCCGATTTAGGCGTACGTATGGCACAGTACCTTTCGGTAAAAAACAAATTGATTTCGGGCGAAGAAGACGTTACCTTTCTAGGGGAAGAAAACGAATGGCTTGTACAGTATTGCAAACGCAAACTAGAGGACAAACACCGCGATTATTTTGTGTTTGGGCATAGACATTTACCCCTAAATATAGACCTCAACCCTAACTCCAAATACATAAACCTAGGCGACTGGATTAGCTACTACACCTATGGTGTTTTTGATGGAAAAACCCTTGAACTCAAAGAATTTTAGACCTCTTCTTTTTCGTGTTCTTCTATATCTTTTCTTAAATCTAAATGTCTAAGCGTTGGATTTTTTATTCCAATGGTAACTACGGTAACCAAGGTCATAACCCCTCCAAAAACCACAGCGGTTACGGGACCTAATAGTTTAGCGGCCAAACCACTTTCAAAGGCACCCAATTCATTTGAAGAGCCCACAAACATCGAGTTTACAGACGATACGCGTCCGCGCATCTCATCGGGGGTTTTTAACTGTAAAATCGTTTGCCTAATCACCATAGAAATGCCATCGGCAGCACCGCTTAAAAACAATGCCAGAACACTTACCCAAAATATGGATGATAGTCCAAACCCAATAATACAAAGCCCGAAAACAAAAATGGCCACCAACAGTTTAATGCCTGTATTTTTACTAACGGGAATATAAGTTGTTAAAAACATGGTTAGAATACTGCCCAAAGAAATAGAAGCATTTAAAATACCGAAGCCTTTAGAACCCACATGCAATATATCTTGTGCAAAAACCGAAAGCAGGGCTACGGTTCCACCAAATAAAACGGCAATCATATCTAAGGACAGGGCGCCTAAAATAGCTTTGTTACTAAACACAAACTTAACACCAGCTTTTAAACTTTCTTTTACGGACTCTTCTGTTTTTGTATTTAAAATAGGTTTTTTCTTAATTCTAAAAGTCAAAACAAAAGACATACAAACAAGGGCAAACACCAATCCCAAGGTTTTATCGACTCCCATCCAATGGATTGAAAAACCTCCAAACAAAGCTCCCAAAACCGCTGCCGTTTTCCAAGTACTCGTACTCCATGTAGCGGCATTAGGGTATATTTTTTTGGGCACAATCAATGCGACCAAAGAAAATATAGTTGGTCCAAAAAAGGAACGCAAAAATCCTCCAAAAAACACCAAAGCATAAATGCCCAACAGAATACTTTTGGTAGACCAATTGGCTACGACCTTATCCCATGTAAGCAAAAACAACCCAAGACTAATTAATGAAAAGGCGGCGATGCATAAGGCCAAAAGGTTCCGCTTTTCATTTCTATCTACAATATGCCCTGCAAACAATGCCATGGAAAAAGCGGGAATAATTTCCATTAAACCTATTAAACCGAGGCTTAACGGATCTTTGGTTAAGCTATACACTTCCCATTCTATAACAATAAATTGCATAGACCAACCAAATACCAATAGTAAACGCATGAACAAAAAAATGTTGAATTCTTTTATTCTCAACGCTGCATACGGATCGTTTTTTGCCATAACAAACTATAGGTTTGGTTCATTTTTCGTAAATAAATTTAAATAGTCGGTAAATGCATAAAGCCTCCCTCGTTCAAAACCTGTAACCTCTTCTATTATCTTCAAATGTTCCAAATCCCTTAATAATTTATATACAGAAGCAGGTGATTTATCAATAACTTCAGTAACTGAAGCCGCATTTATAATCGGTTTAGTGTATAAATAATCTATAAGTAACTTAGCACTAGCACTTCTTCCTTTTAATGTTTTGATCTTTTCATCTATAGCTTTTTGTAATTGCAAAATGCCATCAAATGTTTTAACACCTTTTTGCGCAGTCTCTATAATGCCTGTTAAAAAAAACTTTAACCATTGTGATAAATCGTTATGCGTTCTTACCCGCATTAAATTGTCATAATAAAGCATTCTGTTTCTTTCAAAAAAATCTGATAAATATAAAATGGGTTGTTTTAAAATACCTTTACTTACTAAATATAGCATTATTAATAATCTTCCAACTCTACCGTTTCCGTCCAAAAAAGGATGAATCGTTTCAAATTGATAGTGTATTATGGCTATTTTAAGTAAATCGGGCAATTGGTTTAACTCATCATTCGCAAATTTTTCAATATCAGACATTAAATCATTTATTGCATTATGATTTGGAGGAATAAATACGGCATCATTTATCGATGCTCCTCCAATCCAATTTTGACTTGTTCTATAAGCTCCGGGTAATTTATGTTCACCCCTTACTCCCTGTAAAAGAATTTTATGTGTTTGTTTGATAAGCCTTGATGAAAAAGGTAAAGTATGTAGCATTTTTACGGCTTGATTCATTGCAGCTATGTAATTTTGTACTTCTTCCCAATCATCCCTTTTTTCGTATGCCACATCTTCTTTGCTTAAAAAAGCATCTTCCATATTGGTTTGTGTACCTTCAATTTTAGACGATTGTGTTGCTTCTTTAGCTATATGCATACTTACATATAGGTCTAAATTCACATACTCCGAATACATATCCAATCTTCCCAAATGCCTATCCGCCTTACTTAATAATGCAAAAACCTGCATATCTGTAATATGCCAATCTCTATTAATTAAATTGGGCTGAAAGCTTTTATAATACCCTTGGTTTATAATTTTACCAGCTTCAAAACTATTCATAAAACTAAAAATGAATGGAGTTATATTTTACAAAAATAGAAAAAACTAAAATAAGAATGCTTTTTATTTTAGTTTTTTGTTAAAAACTAAAATAACCTAAAAATTATTTTAGTTTTTAAGGATTCTATTTGATATCCCTTAATTTCAATTGTAAGCTTACATTACCCTGCCATTCGTTCTCATCGATGGAATAGACTGCACTAAAAGTCTTTCTATTGGAAACCAAGTCTAATTTATCTCCCATACCAAAGCCTATGGCTGTAAGCTTTTGACCTCTCGACTGCGTTCGGGGCGACTGTACCGTAATTCTTAAATGGGTCTGGTCCTCACCAACACATTTGCCATAACCTGTATCAACCAAGCCATCTGTCATAAAAATGGGCGTCATATTACCCGGCCCAAAAGGAGCAAACTGCTTGATAATACGCCAAAGCCTAAAATCGATTTGCTCTAAATCGATCTTAGCATCCACTTTAATTTCGGGCGTTAAAAGATTTCTGTCTATGGTTTTGGACACCTCATCTTCAAAAGCCTGCTTAAAAGCTTCATAATTTTCTTCCTTCAAGGTTAAACCAGCAGCATATTTATGTCCGCCAAACTGTTCAATATGGTCGCTACAGGCTTCAAGAGCGTTATATACATCGAATCCCGACACCGATCGTGCCGATGCGGCCAGCTTCTCACCACTTTTGGTAAAGACCAGCGTGGGCCTGTAATAGGTTTCTGTTAATCGAGAAGCCACAATACCAATAACGCCTTTATGCCAAGTTTCATCATAAACAACAGTAGTAAACCTTTCTTGTTCGCTTTTGGTTTCAATTTGAGCCAAAGCTTCTTCCGTAATTCGCTTATCGGCATCACGTCTATCGGTATTAAAAATTTCTATTTCTGCAGCATACTGTTCCGCTAAAGCTTCATCTGTTTCCGTTAATAAGGTTACAGCATGATTGCCATGTTTCATACGTCCTGCGGCATTAATTCGTGGCGCTATAATAAACACCACATCGGTTATAGTAAGTTCATTTTTCTTGACTTGCGCTATAAGTGCCTGTATGCCTATTCTTGGTGAACTATTAATAACCTGAAGCCCAAAATAAGCCAAAACCCTATTTTCGCCAGTAATGGGCACTATATCTGCTCCAATGGCGATTGCTACTAAATCTAAATATGCCGTTAAATCCTCAATGGTTTTACCTTCTTGCACAGCTAAAGCCTGCACCAATTTAAACCCTACCCCACAGCCACAAAGTTCTTTATACGGATAATTACAATCCACTTGTTTGGGATCCAGCACTGCAATGGCCTCTGGAACATAATCTCCCGGTCTATGGTGGTCGCAAATAATAAAATCTATCCCCTTTTCTTTAGCATAAGCTACTTTCTCTACTGCTTTGATACCACAGTCTAAGGCAATAATTAATGAAAAATCGTTATCGTGGGCAAAATCGATGCCTTGAAATGAAACGCCATAACCTTCTTCATATCGGTCTGGTATATAGGTCGCCACGGCATTTGTTCTGGTCTTTAAATAAGAAGCCATGAGAGCCACCGAAGTTGTTCCGTCGACATCGTAATCGCCATAAACCAAAATGTTCTCGTTGTTCGCTATAGCTTGCTCTACCCGGGCCACAGCCTTATCCATATCCTTCATTAAGAAAGGATCGTGTAAATCGTCTAAACCAGGCCTAAAAAACTTTTTGGCTTGGTCGTAGGTTTCAATCCCTCTTTGAACCAATAGTTTGGCAACTATGGCATCAACTTGAAGCGCTTTTTGTAAGGCTTCTACCTTCTGGGATTCGGGTTTGGGTTTAAGCGTCCAACGCATGTATTATTTTTTTAGTCTAATTCTATTTTTATAGACTTCTTTCCCTTCCACATAAACCTTTATATAGTAACGTTGTTTAGGAAGATAGGATAAGTTATAGTCTAAGGGGCCTTTTCTAAAATTATGATAGGTATGTTCTTCTAAAACTTTAGATTCATCCTCTTGATCAACAATAAGGACTTTCACATTGACCGATGTATTGGAAAAATAATCCAAGGTTATTGGGCCATTGGTTCTTGCTGGAAAAACCCCAATAGAGGGTTGGTTATCCAGTTCGTAAGGCATATCGGTGCGCACTGCAAAATTGTAATTGATGTGGCTGCCAAAATCTGATTTAAATTGTTTTATGGCCCTTCCTAACGAATCTAATAATTTCACTTCGCCGCGGCCATCCTTAGCTTTAAACCAAAACTCCAAACCATCGCCTTCTCTATCACTAAATTTAAAATTATAATTTCCTGGTTTGAGTTTTAAGGTGTCTTGATACACTGTACTCGGTTTCATGTTAATACTATCTTTTTCAAAAGCAATATCTCCAAAACTGTTTTGGATGCGATAGGTATTTTGACCAGGTTTATTATTGGTCTTATAATATACAATAATGGTCTCTGGCAACACATCCGGTCGTTCGTAAGTAGATTGTAATGCATTATCTGCATTAAAAGCATCCTTTTTTCCATTAGGTCGCTTTAAAACCACATGAAATGTAGCCGTTTCTTTTTTGCTGAAAACTTCGGTTGGCAAGGCTATCAATGCCTCTTCGCCAAAAGCAATATGGCCTGTCCATTGGTGTTTTTGAGGTTTTTCACCCTCTAAAAAATAGGCAATAGTCATTTTCTTTAAGGGAGCACTGCCATTATTCTTCACACGAATTACCGGCAAACCTCCAAAGGGATTTTTTCTACTGTTTGTAATACGTGTTGACGGTTGGACGATATCCACCAAGGTTACATCGTGTTGTGCATTTGGTTTTTCATACTCTATAACAAAAGCACTTATAAGCTCATTGGCACTGGGTTTTTCGGTCTCATACGGTTCCATGTTCATCTCTACCGTAAAAGGCTTTCCAGAAACCGTATTAAGCATCACCTCATCGGGCTGTACCAAATAGCCAGGACACCAATTGGCACGATCGAAAATCCAAGTGCCTGCTTGCGGAAACAAAGGGTTGTCCCCACATTCCATCCACAAATCCTTATGGTCTACAATTTCCCCATTAAAAACAATATCGCGGTATTTGCTACAAAACTCCCCACAGCCATTGGCATCCATGCCATGCCCTGTTTGGTGGATCTTAATTTTTGAAAAATTGGTTTTGGGACTCGCATCGATGGTTACCGGAACCAAGTGATTTTCAATAGGGTCGTCTTTATAACCATATTTATAACTACCATCGTAAATTTTGTGCACGGCCACCGGATTTGCCACAGGCGCACCATAAGTGATTTCAAAATCCACGGTCACTTTCCAACCTCGTGTTTTATTGTCCTCGTAACCCGTATGGATATAATCAATTTCGACTTCATCCCTTAAAATAAGACTGAAATCGGTAACATCGACCCGCCATTCGAAACCCCAATCCTTTTGAAAAAAACCACCATAAGGCGTTAGCATACGGGCAATCTCATAAATAGTCGAATCGTTTTTTTGGCGTGCCTTTATATGATCGACATAATCCCAATCGGCACAACGCATGCTATCGGGGCATTGAAATTTTAGGTTTAAAATAATGCTGCGAATATCTTTGGGTTTTTGAGGAAAAACAGCCCAACGTTTATAACTATTACTTCCTTTTGAGGGATCGGTTACGATGGTTTCCCCATCATGTGAAATCACATGGATTTTTTCTTGTGAGTATCCAAATCCAGTAATGAATATGCAAAAAAATAAGAGGCTAAGTTGCTTCATTCTAAACTACTATTTATTAAAAAAGGTGTTAACTTTAACATCAGCAAATTGACGGAACATTTCCATAACGCCACAATATTTTTCAACCGAAAGATCAACCGCTTTTTGAAGTTTTTTTTCGTTTAATGCTGGCCCAAAAAAATGAAAGTCCATCGTGACCTTGTGATAATATTTAGGATGTTCTTCGGTAAGTTCGGCATCAATTTCAATAGTAAAATCGTCTACTTCAAGTTTCATCTTTTTTATAAGTCCACCAACATCTATACCCGAACAACCTGCCAATGCCGATAGCATTAATGCCTTGGGGCGATAGCCCTCGCCATTACCGCCACCTGCTTCTCCTGCATCGATAAACAGATTATGCCCAGACGGATTATTACTTTCAAACTTCGTGTTACCCAACCACTTTGTTGTTATGTGATTTGTCATTTTTTCTGAATTATTTTTTGTTACTTGTCTGTTCAAAAATACTACTAAAAAATATAATTATGCCTTTAGTATCACCTTTATCTGCCGACCATGATATAGAAACCAAAGCACTTGCAAAATTCTTTAACGAAACTTTAGGATTTTGCCCAAATTCGGTGCTTACCATGCAACATCGCCCCGCCATAAGTAAGGCGTTTATTAATTTAAATAAAGCGGTGATGGTCAATGAAGGCCGCGTAACCTCTGCTTTAAAGCGCATGATCGCATGGGTTAGCAGTAACGCCACGGGCTGCAGATATTGCCAAGCACATGCCATTCGTGCTGCGGAGCGCTATGGAGCAGAGCAGGAACAGTTGGACCATATTTGGGACTACCGTACACACTCTGCTTTTTCTGAAGCTGAACGTGCTGCGCTAGACTTTAGTTTAGCGGCCTCACAAATACCCAATGCGGTTGATGAGAATATCAAACGCCGTTTATATGAACACTGGAACGAAGGTGAAATTGTGGAAATGCTAGGGGTGATTTCTCTGTTTGGTTACCTCAACCGTTGGAACGACAGCATGGCTACCTCTATTGAAGATGGGGCCGTTGAAAGTGGTGAAAAGTATTTAGGGAAACATGGCTGGAGCCAAGGGAAACATGTTTAGGCCGCTTTGTTTTTAGATTTTTAAAGATTTAGCTTTTAAATTGCTTTATTGATTAGAGCTTATATGGTTAATCCTTTCTGAGGCTAGTAATTCCAAAACTGCAATCCTACAAAACCATTCTGTATCATAAAAACACTTAGATAGACCATTGCATATGCTGTAATAAAATAGAAACTTTTTGAAACAATTGAACGTGTTCTTAACACTCTTTTCATTCCAAAAAACAAAAAGAAAGCAGTAGCTAAGGGGAAAGTCAAACTGGCTAAATAAAAACTAATGGTTCTTAGGTTTTTATCTCCCATTGCAATTTGGTCTATCGGGTTTAAAGATATTCCAGTCCAAAGCATTACCATGACACCTATTGAAGCTATTAAAATAAAAACATTGGGTATGCTTACTTTTAGTTTGCGTCGAAAGAGTTTAATTATGGCATTTATAACAATAATTAAAAGACCAATGACCAAAACAAAAAAGCTTGCAAAAAAAGAAACTTTTTTAAAATAATATAAAAACTTAGAAGTCTTTTTAAAATAAACCATAGAGGTTCCAGAATCCCATACAACCATGGGTTCATTATCAACATCGTACATTAGCCCTGCAGATGCAAAATTCATCTGTCTTTCAAATTCCTTATCAACTCTCTTTAATGGTATAACGTGCTCCTTTATCTTTTTAAAGGCTTTATATTTTCTCATTTTTAGCCCGCCATCAAAAAAAACAGTGTCGTTATCTATTTTTAAGCTTCCTGCAAATCTAATCTTGTCAAAGAAGAGCAACAACCCATTTCTTGAATTTTGAGCCACGTAAAATCCTTCAAAAGGTTTAGCTATTTTGGCTTCTGTACATTTTCTAACTTCTTTAACACTATAATCCTGAAGAAGAAATGCATTTAATAGCTTTCTAATTCGGGGAATGGCATAACTGCAATTTGTTGCCACATAATAACCAATTCCTTCGTCTCTATTATACATAAAAAAAGAACTGTTCCAAGCTATACCATTATGACCAAAAAGCCTTACTTCTCTCAAACCAGGTTTATTGCCTAAACCATATCTGCCTTCTAACTGTAGTTGAGATTCATAGCTAGTCACACCATTTTCCATGCGGTCTATAGATTCTTTTTTCACTATTGGATATTCCTTTTTGTTTACCGATAAATAAAAATCCAGATACTTTAGCATATCATTGGATGAGGTTATAACAAAGGATGCCGGTCGTTGCAAAAAATTCTTGCCAATACCTCCATTTGGGAAAAGAGGTATGCTTTTCTGTTTTTCAAAATCATATGTATAGGGAACTGTTATGTTAGGATATTTTGTGGTAAACCCTCGTAATTTAGTTTGTGTCATTTCCATGGGATCCAATATGCTTTGTTTGATATAGTCCTCAAAAGGCATTCCTGTAATTTTTTCAATGATATAGCCGGCAACTGTGTAATTGATGTTTGAATATGAAAACATGGTACCTGGCCTCCATCTGCTTTGAAGTGCATTAGGGTATTTGTTTAATAGCTCCTTTAGTGTGTAATGGTCATTTTCATCTCCTATAAAGTTATTATATCGCGTTTCATCAAATCCTGTAGTATGTTCAAGCACCATTTCTAATGTAATAGGGGACTCATCACTCCACTCATTTTTGAATTTAATTTCTGGAATTACTTCTTTTATAGGGGTCGTTAACCTTATCTTATTGTCTTCAACTAGTTTCAAAATACCCAGTGCAATAAAGTTCTTACTTGTAGAAGCAATAAACATAATTGAGTTTTTAGTTAATGGTGTACTATTTTCAATATCAGAAAAACCCAATCCGCCTGCCCAATAAAGCGAATCCTTTTTATTAATAACAGCAAGGGAAATTCCAGGAATATCTTCCTCTTGCATAATTGTGTTTATAGAGTCTCTTACTTGGTTAAATGATAATTTTTGACCAAATAAAGTTGAACAAACAAATGTGAAAACCACAAAAAAACTAAACTTCATAACTAAGTAATAAGAATTATACTTTCACTATGACTATTTAATTTGATTAAAGGTTACAAATACAGATAAATGATTTTGAATATTTTAAGTTGGTGAAGTGTCATTTAAACATATGCTATATTAGCAACAAGTCTTCTTAACTCCGGCAATACCTCTGTTTCAAACCAAGGGTTTTTGCTTAGCCAAAACCTATTTCGGGGCGAGGGGTGTGGTAAGGGCAAATACTTGGGCAAATACTCTTTGTAGTTTTTTACGGTTTCGGTTAGTGTTTTCTTGGCCTCTGATTTCAAGTAATAATTTTGGGCATACGTCCCTATTAAAAGCACCAATTCTACTTGCTTTAAGTTCTCCAATAAAGGTTCATGCCATTGTGGTGCACATTCTGGGCGAGGTGGCAAATCGCCCGATGTTCCCCTTCCGGGATAGCAAAACCCCATAGGAATGATGGCAAATTTTGTGGCATCGTAAAAATCTTCATCTGTAACCCCTAGCCATTTCCGCAACTGCTTGCCACTAGGGTCATCCCACGGCACACCTGATGCGTGCACTTTGGTTCCTGGCGCCTGCCCAATAATAACAATTTTAGATTCAGGATGTGCCGACATAACGGGTCGTGGTCCCAATGGCAAATGATCTTTGCAAATGGTACATTGTCTTATTTCTTCTAGTAAAGCATCCATTAAAGCCAAAATTTTCCTTTTAAGACTTTCCTCATTAAGTCCAACCCATAAGCTTAGCTACTTACCCCATTGGGTCAAATCAATAATTTTATGATAAATGGCATTATTTTCATAGATCCCTTGAAAGCTTTCAGCTCCTGGGCCATAAGCAAATACCGGAATTAAAGTCGCTGAATGTCCTCCTGTTGAAAAGCTCCCTTTAATTTTATTATAGTCTCCATTCTCTGAAGCAAGCGTAAACCCTCCCGTTTCATGATCGGCCGTCACAACAACCAGTGTGTTTCCTTCCTTCTCAGCATAATCAAGAGCTTCTCCAATAACTTTACTAAAATCCTTTACTTCTTCAACAATATAGTTAGAATCATTGGCATGGCCTCCCCAATCTATTTGGGAACCTTCTACCATTAGAAAAAAACCGGCCTTGTTTTTAGAGAGGTAATTAACTCCCAAGCGAGTTGCCTCACTTAAAAAGTCACCACGGCCTTCACTCATTTTAGGCATACTCTTTGGGGCCAATAAAAACCCATATTTTTTATTGACATCTAAGCTTTGGGAAGTGTTAAGCGCAACCGTATCGACAACAAATCCATTCTTAGTAAAAGCAATGCTCAAATCGACACTATCCTTACGGTTAAAAAAGAAATCCTTACCCGCCCCCGCAAAGAAATCTATGGGCGACTCAGGTAATTGTGCTGCAATGGCTTCTTCCATGCTTCTACGCTTAACATGGGCGAAAAAAGACGCTGGTGTAGCATGTGTAACCGAAGAGGTGCTAATCACTCCCGTTGCCACTTTATTTTCTGAAGCCTTATCGGTTATTAGCGGTACCGCCAATGTGTCCTGATCCATCCCAATAGCGCCATTATAGGTTTTTATACCCGCTGAAAAAGCTGTCGCTCCTGCTGCCGAATCGGTAATCAAATCACTTTGGGAAGATGTTTTTATAAATCCTATTTGCTTGAATCGCTCAAAACTGGAAGTTTCATTCCCAAAATAAAAGCTACTTGAGACCTGCGAGACCCCCATTCCGTCTCCTATTAATAGAATGACATTTTTAGGCTTTTTTGGAGTCTCCTCTTTTGTTGCTTCTTTAGATTTACATGCCGATATTAAAACAAAGGCACTGAGTAGTATTGGTGATAATTTACAGGATATCATGGTATTCTTTATTTTTAATTAGATATTTTTTTTGTTAATGGGTCACCTTTAAAAAGCAAGCCTTCGAAACCGGTTTTCATAAAGTTTCTAATATTTTGGTGTCCTGTACCATTAGGGTCTTTCAATACGTCTTCATAATAGTAGGTCCCAAAACACGCCAAGGTTTCTTCCTTAGTAAATTCTTGCAGTTTTGCAAAAGCAAACAGTTTGCAAGAGCCTGAGTTTTCCCCAGCTTCATTCTGTAAAGTCCCATTTTTAAAAGCCGTAGGTGTAAACTCGTAAATAGCATCAATTAGCTGTATGGTTTCCGAAAAGGCTATTGCTTCTGGTGACTGTTTAAGCTTATTTTTAAATGTATCTAAAGTCATTTTGTTTCTATTTTGTTATCCATATTTAAAATCCAGTCATATAATAAGCTTATCCATGTACGGAGGTGTTGGTCCTCTAAAGACATACCAAAGCCATGACCTCCTGTTTCGTATATTTGTATTTCTGCAGGAACACCTGCTTTTTTCAATTGCTTATAAAACACCTGGCTATTTTCTATAGGGACTCCTTTGTCATCTTGGGCATGTGCCAAAAATGTGGGCGGAGTTGAACTATCAATATGTAATTCATTGGAATAATAATCCAAGAGCCCCTGTTTTGGGTCTTTTCCCAACAGATTATTTACAGATCCCTTATGGGCATAGGCTGCATTCATATTGATAACAGGATACAATAAAGCCATAAAATCGGGTCTTGCGCTTAATGAATCTTCTGGAGCCGATGGCAAATAAGTTTCTTCATCGTAATGCACCCCTAATGTCGATGCCAAATGGCCACCGGCAGAAAACCCCAGCACTCCAATATCGGTTGTGGATATCCCCCATTGTGCCGCATTTTGACGCACCAACCTTATCGCTTTTTGGGCATCTTGAAGCGGGGCCTTATGGGGTACAATCAATGAGTTTGATGTCGGTAAACGATATTTCAAGACAAAAGCTGCAATGCCTCTTTTTTGAAACCACTCTGCTACGCTTGTCCCTTCCTTTTCATAGGCTAGAATACTATAACCTCCTCCTGGACATATAATTACGGCTTTGTGGGTGTTAACCGAATTGGAAGGCAAATAACAAGCTAAGGTTGGGTTTTGAACGTTTCCAATGCGTAATATATCTGTTCTTATGGCTTCCTCTTTTTCTAAGCTAACTCTCTGATTGGGAACACCGTCTCCCCACAAGGGAAGGATGCAATTTTGAGCCTGACACATATTAACTGCAATTATGGCTTTAATACTTAAAAAAAACGAAAAATGGCATTTTACAATGCTTCTAACAATATTCATTAAGGTTTACTTTTTCCTCCTACCACAATAACAATTTCTCCCTTGGGAGGCTTTTGGGTATAGTGTTCTAAAACTTCTTTAGCCGTTCCCCTAACGGTTTCCTCATATAGCTTAGTAAGTTCCCGCGACACGGAAACAGGCCTATCTTCACCAAAATACTCACAAAAGTGCGTTAAGGTTTTAAGTAGTTTATGTGGTGACTCATAAAAAATCATGGTTCGGGTTTCCTCGGCCAACATGAGCAGTCTGGTTTGCCTTCCTTTTTTAACTGGTAAAAAGCCTTCAAACACAAATTTGTCGTTAGGCAGGCCAGAGTTAACCAAGGCAGGCACAAAAGCAGTAGCTCCTGGCAAACACTCTACTTCAATCCCATGTTCTATGGCTGCCCTCGTGAGCAAAAACCCAGGGTCTGAAATGGCCGGCGTACCAGCATCGCTTATCAAAGCAATGGATTGTCCCGATTTTAATTTTTGCAAAACACTTTCAACCGTTTTGTGCTCGTTGTGCATATGGTGGGATTGCATATGCGTTGTAATCTCGAAATGTTTTAAGAGTTTTCCAGATGTACGGGTATCTTCGGCTAAAATTAAATCGACTTGTTTTAAGACGTCTATAGCTCTAAACGTCATATCCCTTAAATTGCCAATAGGTGTTGGTACCAAGTAAAGTTTACTCACTAAATTATATTTTTAGTTTAATTTTTATTTTATTCAACATAGCTACAATGGCAATTATTGCAAACGAAAACAATAACGATTTTAAGAGCCCCACGTTACCATCTGAAAGTCCTTCAAATAAACTAAAACCTCCGGTCATTACCAAAATTGGATAGACAAAATAAGGCATCACATAACAGGTAAGGGTATTAGTCCCCGCAATTTTAAAAGGACGTGCCCATAAGCTAAACTTTAACTTATCAACAATAATGTATATCATCAAAAAACTCATGGCGCTTATACCTATGCAGACCGAAGTCCAAGAAGGCGTTGCCCTAATTTTTGAAAACCCGCCCCAATACGGTCTCATTAAGAATCCATAAATAAGGGATGCTGCCGCCAAAATAAGCAAGGCCATTATAAAAACAGGTTCTTTGTTCAATCTTTGATACTTTAAAAGCAAGCTTCCTGCAACCATACCCGCACAAACCGAAGCATGCATAGAAGCACTAACAACCAGTTTGAAGGTTGGGATTTGGGTAAATGACGTAAATTCTTGAATATTCAATAATTGAAAGATTATAAAAGCCATAATGAGAAAAACAATCCGTTTCCCCAGGTAAATATAAATAACTGTATTAAACAAATAAGCCCAACCTATTAAGCCCAAGATACCCCACCAATGGGTTTTCATCCATTCCATATGACCTGTTGAACCGCCTTTGTAAATCGCAGCCAAAAAAACAAACAATGCCACTCCTATGGTTTGCAGTAGCAAAATTTTATGCTTTCCTGTATGCTCAAACGGCCTGTAATACAACCAAACCAAAAAGATAGCGATAACCATAATGATTTCCCATAGATGCTTGCTTATGATTAATGCTTGAGCATTGATATTTTCAAAATTAACCATAAAAATACCCATGACAATCAATGCCAATGTCCTTTTAAAAACATGTTTTAAAATTGTTGTATTGTTTTGTTGCTTGTCTCTTCTGGATTTAATGGCATAAGGAATAGATAAACCAACAATAAAAAGAAATGCAGGGAAAATAACATCTGAAAAACCAATCCCATCTACATTGGCCGCTTTATGCCCTAACCATTCCGGAACATTGGTCAAGGTCCAAAAGTCGTTCACAAATATCATTAAAAACATAGTTATGGCTCTAAAAACATCAACCGAAGCGATTCTTTTAGAGCCAAAGGGCGTTGTATTTGCGATGTTGCTTTTACTCAAATTTACTTTCAATAATTTCCATAAATCGAGTTTCAAACTCCTCTTTGTCGTTCCAATTATTATAGTCTGGCTTCACCATATCCTCTATAAACCGTTTGGCTTCATCAAAAGAGGCTTTAGTGTTTAACTGCGAAACGACACGATCGTAATCTTCATTCTTACCATCGAACAGGTGTTTAGTAAAGGCTATTTTATCGTTAAGGCCAATGTTTAGCCTACCCGTCTTTATTTTATCGTTTAGTGATTTTTTATCTTTAGATACGCCATTTTGATTTTTTAACACGGGCTCAAAAATAGGGGTATCTTCAAAACCGGCCGTGATATCCTCTAAGTTACCCTTATGGGGCTTTTTTTCGGGTATGGCTTCTTCAAAAACGGTATCAATCTCTTGAACCTCATCTGGCATCTGGGAGACCATATCCTTAATCTTGTTCATTACCGGCTCCATAATATCATCCTCTTCAACTTCATCAAGGTTGATGTATATTTTATCTTCAACTTCAATATTATCGCTTACTTTATTATTGAAGGCAGTATCAAGCATGCCAAAAAATGAGGAGTCACTACCTATGGTTGGCATGTCACCCTCAAAATTTTCATGGGCAAACTTTAACACCGATAGTTTTTCATACAACGCAGTAACCTCGGCATGCATCTTAATAACATCTTCTTTCCCTCTTAGCTTTAAAATGCGATGCGCTATGCTTACTAACTCAGACTCAAGCTTCTTCTTCATTATTTTTTATTTTAAAATTAATGCCTTTTAGGCTTTTGATTTTTAATAAATTTACGCCACCTTTATACAAACGAAAAACGGCTAGGTTTTAGTGTTAAATTTACAAAATGTTTCTTGAAAATACGGTAAATCATAAAGAACAATTTGGTTGGATAGAAGTCATCTGTGGTTCTATGTTTTCTGGAAAAACAGAAGAACTTATCCGAAGGCTTAAGCGTGCCCAAATTGCAAGGCAGAAAGTGGAGATTTTTAAACCTGTCCTCGATGTGCGTTATGATGAAGAGAAGGTGGTCTCGCACGACGCCAACGAAATTCGCTCGACACCCGTTCCTGCAGCAGCAAACATTCCTATTTTGGCCGATGGCTGTGATGTGGTAGGCATAGACGAAGCCCAATTTTTCGATGACGAAATAGTTCGTGTGTGTAACGATCTGGCCAACAAAGGTATTCGTGTTATCGTAGCCGGATTGGATATGGATTTTAAGGGAAACCCCTTTGGCCCCATGCCCAACCTAATGGCGACTGCCGAGTATGTTACAAAGGTACATGCCGTTTGTACCAGAACGGGCAATTTGGCACAATACAGCTACCGAAAAGCCAAAAGCGATAACCTTGTTCTCCTTGGTGAGGTTGAAGAATACGAACCTTTAAGCCGAGCTGCTTACCATAAGGCTACCATGCGCGATAAGGTTCGTAATATGAAAGTGAACGATGCCGAAGAAATTACCCCTAAAACTAAAGAACCCGATGCCTAAAGCGCAAGAAACCCTACTGGAAATAGATTTAAATGCGCTCAAACACAATTTTGAACACCTTAAATCGAAACTATTAAAAAACACTAAGTTTTTAGCTGTCGTCAAGGCCTTTGCCTATGGCAACGATGCTTGTGAAATTGCAAAGTATTTACAGGACCTTCAGGCAGACTATTTTGCAGTGGCCTATGCAAATGAAGGTGCCGCCTTAAGAAATGCAGGTATAACAACACCTATTTTAGTTTTGCATCCCCAAATTACAAACTTTAAAACCATAATTGCACATCAATTAGAGCCGAGTTTGTACAGCGCTAAAATTTTAAATGAATTTATTGCTTTAGCTTCGGCAGAAAACCTAAAGGACTATCCCGTCCATATAAAATTCAATACCGGTTTAAATCGTTTGGGCTTTTGGGAAAATGAAGTGGATGATATCATCTCCAAATTAAAAGAAACGCCTTCGGTTCATGTCGCTTCACTGTTTTCACATTTAGCGGCCAGCGAAGATGAAAAAGAAAAAGCGTTTAACCTACAACAAATAAATACATTTAAAAATATTGCCCAAAGGTTCATTCAAAAGATAGGCTATAAACCTATGCTGCATCTCTGCAATACTTCAGGCATTTTAAATTATCCCGAAGCACATCTGGATATGGTTAGAAGTGGTATAGGGCTATATGGCTTTGGAAACGCTAAAACCGAAAGCGCCCTTTTAAAGCCCATAGCTACTTTAAAGACAATCATTTCACAAATTCATACCATAGAGCAAGGTGAAAGTGTTGGGTATAATAGAGCGTTTAAGTCGGAGACCATTACAAGAACCGCCACCTTACCCATTGGGCATGCCGATGGTATCTCAAGAATTTATGGTAAGAACAAGGGCTATGTTACCATAAATGGACAAAAAGCGCCAATTATAGGCAACGTGTGTATGGACATGATTATGGTAAACATTACAAACATCGATTGTCAAGAGGGCGATGAAGTTATTGTTTTTGGTGCACATTCTACTTCTGCCGAGGACTTAGCCGAAGCCGCCAACACCATTTCATACGAATTAATAACTGGTATATCCCAACGGGTTAAACGTGTCTTAATTAGGTAACCCTTCTTAACCAACAAAAAGGGCACACAACACATATTGCCTCTATAGTTTTTTTAGGGCAAATGGCAAGCCACCGTGCTATACGCTATAGTTTTTTAAAATTTTTGGATTTTAAAAAAGCTGCCGCTCCTATCACTTTTGCAGTATGTTAAGCATTTGAAGTTAGGGGCTAATAAAAAATAATTTTCCATGCGCAGGTTCTTGGTTCTTAATCTAACTTCCAACATCCAGCATAGATATTTTGCTTTTTTTTCCTACTTTAGTAATTCACTAACATAAATTTAATTAATCATGCTAAAAGAATTTAAAGAGTTTGCAATAAAGGGCAACCTTGTAGACATTGCAATAGGTTTCGTTATGGGTGCCGCTTTTAAACAAGTAGTAACCTCATTTACAGGAGGTATTGTCTCACCACTAATTGGGTTGATCTTTAAAGCAGACTTTAAAGATTTAAAGCTAGAACTAAAAGAAGCCGTTGTAGATGCAACAGGCCAAGTAACTACAGATGCCGTGTTTTTGGAGTACGGTACATTTTTAACCCATGTGATAGACTTTTTAATTGTAGCATTTGTTATGTTTATGGTGGTTAAGGGCGTGAATAAAATGAAGAAAAAAGAAGAACCTGCCCCAGAAGCTCCAAAAGGACCAAGCCAAGAAGAGTTACTTGCAGAAATAAGAGATTTATTGAAAAAATAACAATGTGTTAAATAAATAACTTTGTGTTATTTGTTGTTAAAAAGCCTTAGTTCTCAGAAAACAAAGGCTTTTTTTGTGCGCTACATTTTAAATATTATATAATTTTGTGACTCAAATTTTAAATGAAAGCACATGAAAGTAGCTGTTGTTGGCGCCACAGGTATGGTTGGCGAAGTGATGTTAAAAGTATTAGAGGAACGAAATTTTCCTATTACAGAGTTAATCCCTGTAGCTTCAGAGCGTTCTGTTGGTAAAACCATTACGTATAAAGGAACCGATTATAAGGTAGTTGGGTTAGAAACGGCTGTTTCTATGCGCCCAGATATTGCTTTATTTTCGGCAGGAGGTGGCACCTCATTAGAATGGGCGCCCAAATTTGCAGAAGTTGGAACAACCGTAGTCGATAATTCTTCGGCATGGCGAATGGATCCTACCAAAAAATTGGTGGTTCCAGAAATAAATGCAAACGTATTGACCAAAGCCGATAAAATTATTGCTAATCCAAACTGCTCAACCATTCAAATGGTAATGGCTTTGGCTCCGCTTCATAATGCCTATAAAATGAAACGTGTTGTAGTTTCTACCTATCAATCGGTTTCAGGAACAGGTGTTAAAGCTGTAAGACAATTGGAAAACGAAATTGCTGGTATTGAAGGCGAAATGGCCTACCCTTACCCAATTGGTAGAAATGCCCTTCCTCATTGCGATGTATTTGAGGAGAATGGTTATACAAAAGAAGAAATGAAGTTGGCTAAAGAGCCTCAAAAAATAATGGACGACAACACCTTTTCTGTATCGGCTACTGCAGTTAGAATACCAACTGCTGGCGGACACAGCGAATCGGTTAACGTGGAGTTTGAAAATGATTTCAACCTAGCGGACGTCCGTAAGTTGTTAAGTGAAACCCCAGGTGTCGTGGTTCAGGATAACACAGACACCAACACGTACCCTATGCCTATTTATGCGCACGATAAAGACGAAGTGTTTGTGGGTAGAATTAGACGCGATGAAACACAACCCAATACGTTAAATATGTGGATTGTTGCAGATAATTTACGTAAAGGTGCTGCGACAAACACCATTCAAATTGCAGAGTACTTAGTTGAAAATAATTTAGTGTAGTATAAGCTTTTTTACGGCTTATTTAAAAACTCCTAGTGTTTGCTAGGAGTTTTTTTGTGAAATCATTATTCTAATTATAGAAAAATTGCTCTTGAATATAAAAAAGGCTAAAAAGGTATAGTTTTTGTGATATAAATACCACAACCAAAAATGTCTTTAAATGAAACCGACCTCTACTAATTTGTTTTCAGCATTAATCCTTTTTGTTTTTATTTTCTTACCACACCCCTTAATTTCAAACAACTCCTCACCCCTAGAGAAGAAAACAGGCTCTAAAGAGAAAATATATATTCATTTTGATAAATCTTTTTATAGTTCGGGTGAAAACATATGGTATAAAGTCTATCTGGTCGATGCTATAAATCATAAACCTAACACTTTAAGCTCTGTTGTTTATATTGATTTAATTGATCCAAACAATACTATAATCGATAGCAAAACTATTAAGATCAATAACGGTTCGGGAAATGGTGACTTTAATTTACCTTTCAATTTATTAAAAGGTGAGTACACCGTAAGAGCTTATACTAATTTTATGAGGAACTTTGATTCGGCTTGCTTTTTTAGAAAAACAATCCCCATCAATTATATCGCTCGCAAAGAAATTGCTAACACAAAAAATGACTTGAGCCTTAGTTTTTTCCCTGAAGGTGGAAATCTAGTAAATGGGTTTGTAAATAGCATAGGGTTTAAAGCAATAAACGAAGAAGGCAAGGGCGTAAATGTTTCAGGTTCAATTTTAGATGAAACAGGCAAAACTATACGAACTTTTAAATCTTCAAAGTTTGGACTAGGAATGTTTCAATTTGTTCCTCGAAAAGGGAAACACTATAAGGCGACTATTTTATATAAAGACCAGAATTTAACTTATAAATTACCCTCAATTACAGATCAGGGTATTTTAATGCGAGTATTCGATTCCAATGATTCTTTTAGGGTAATTATTTATTCCTCTTTACCCAATAATGAGAATAACCTAAAATTAATTGGTCTTCAAAAAGGAGAAATTGTTTGCCAAACTGAATTTAATGGAAACAAATCTGAAGTGGCTATTAAAGTTCCAAAATCAAATTTAAAACTGGGTATTATAGAGTTTAGACTTTTAGACAAAAATGATACTGTTTTAAGTAAAGAATTAGCCTTTTCAGGTTCAAATAGCTTAATGCTAAATGCTACTATTGAAACCTCTAAACATATTTACAAGATGAACGAGGTGGTTGAAGTTGATATTAACTTGACCGAGTTAATACAAAAAAACGAAACAGTTAACATGTCCATTTCAGTCACTGAAATACCTCCATTAAAAACAGCTACTTACGCTTCAGGCATAAAATCATATCTGTTTTTGAACTCTGAAGTAAAAGAAGACATTGAACAATCTGGTTACTACTTTAATTCAAACGATTTGCAAAAGAAAAATGAGTTAACCCTATTATTAAGATCTCTAAATGTAAATCATGATCTATTCAAAGATATCCCCAAGAACACTCCCCTAGAATTTTCACCTGAATCCAACTTTAGTTTAAAAGGAACAATTAAAGAAAAAAACAATGAAAAGCCAGTAAAAGCAAACGTAACGATTTTTTATAAAAACAATAAAGAACTTGGATATGACAAAACGATAACCGATAGCTTAGGACGCTTTCTTTTCAAGGATCTTTATTTTGATGAAAGAACTCATGTCTCTATAAAAGCAAACCCCTTAAAAGCCAGATATGACAATAGAACTCTTACTATTGCATTAGACACCTTTATTCCTCCCTTGATAAACTCAAAACTTGCTGATAATCATCTGGACAAAACTAATACACTTTTGCCCCCTAAAGTAAGATATCATAGAAATATTGATTTTGCTCCCCAAGAAGGTGAGATTAAATTAGATGAAGTAAAACTCAATGCCACTAAAAAGGCCTTAGATAGATATAATGAAAAAAGAAAATTAGCATTATATAGAGAACCTTCACATTCCTTAGATTTCAAAAATATACGCTTAGCGCCTCCAATGAATCCTTTATTAGCTTTGCAAGGTAAATTTGCAGGAGTAACGGTGTATGGAGAAACAATAAATATTAGGGGGTCTGTATATTTATACGAGGGTGGAGGCGAACCATTATTTTTAATTGATGGCATTACTGTTAGTAAAGAAGATTTTATAACCACCCCAATCTCAGATATTGATTTCATAGACATTCTTAAAGGCTCTCGAGCAGCTATATATGGAATGAGGGCGGGCAATGGTGTTGTGGCTCTTTACACCTTAACTGGTAGAGAAAAAATTGAAGAACAAAATAATTTAGGTGTTATTAAGTTTTATCACTCTGGGTTTTATAAGACAAAAGTATTTGATCAAACAAAAAATAATTCATCAGTACTTTATTGGAACCCTGATATAAAATTACATCAATCTAATAAGGCAAAAATATCATTTAACACGGTTAACAAATCTGCAACCTATAAGATTCTATTAGAAGGTATTACATCCAATGGAATTCCTTTTAAATCTGAAGTATATTTCGATGTTAAATAATCTAATTTTAATCCTGATAAATAAAGTACATAGCCTCCTCTGAGGTTGCTTTCTTTAATATCACCTGGCTTATATACTCGCAAACCTGTTGTTGTCCGTCGAAATTTATTAAATCTATAGTATCCTCTGGCGTATGGTACTGTGGGTGTCCACCGGTATGCATCCCTAAAACCGAAATGTTCTTTTTATAAAACGACACATGGTCTGATCCGCCAACACCTCCTGCATGAACAATAGGCGTTAAACCAATAGACTTGCCTAATTTTTTCATAAAATCAACACCGTCTGGAAAGGTTCCTGCCCCACCCATATACACATGCTTCTCGGCATTCATCCGGCCTACCATGTCCATATTGATCATCAACTTAATTTTAGATAAACGGACCGGTGCATGGTTTACAAAATATTTACTCCCTAACAGGCCTTGCTCTTCGGCTCCAAAAGCTACAAAAATAACACTTCGTTTGAGCTTATCTTTTTGTGATACGATGTATTCTGCTATTTCCAATAGAGCCGATGTCCCACTGGCATTATCATCGGCACCATGATAAACCACGCCGCGTTTATCCGATTTTGATGATGGACCACCTAAGCCCAAATGGTCATAATGGGCGCCCAATACAATAAATTCCTTTTTTAACACGGGATCTTTCCCTTCTACAAAACCAATAACATTCCAGGTCTTAGCCTCCTTTTCAGACACCCCTTCGTCTACCCTTAATGACGCCATGAATTTTTGTTTATACCCTTTTTTAAAATCCTTAAGCCCCAAAGCTTTAAATTCATTTTTAATATACCGTACCACCTGCCTGTTAGCCCTCCCCCCTGGAGCACGTCCCACATTATCCGGCGAAGTTAAAAAAGCAATATGGGCTTTGAGTTCTTCAACAGTAACTTCAGATTGGGAAAATAGGTTAAGACACAGCACGTGTGCCAATACCACTAACAACATTTTTTTTGCCATTTTCAATAGATATCAATTCTTCCCAAAGATATAGAATATGTCCTTTTAATTTTACTTTAAGTTTTTATTATAAATTCTTCAAAATCATTTGTGTATTTTTGAAGCTATTTTAAACCAGTTTTTCAAAACTTTTTTGTTTGAACAAAAAGAAACTAGATGAAAAAATTAATCATGGGTCTTTTGGTGTTAGGCACCTTAGTGTCTTGCAAAAAGGACCAAACAGAAAAAACAGCAATGGTTGTGAGCTACCCTGAAACTAAACCGGTAGATACCGTAGACACCTATTTTGGGATTGATGTAAAAGACCCTTACCGTTGGTTAGAGGACGATAGAAGTGCAGAAACAGAAGCTTGGGTTAAAACTCAAAACAAAGTAACGCATAGCTATTTAGAAACCATTCCATTTCGGAAAGAATTAAAGGAACGCCTATCGAGTTTATGGAATTACGAAAAAGTAGGAGCCCCTTTTACCGAAGGTGACTACACCTACTTCTCTAAAAATGATGGCTTACAAAACCAAAGTGTTTATTATAGAAAAAAAGGAGAAGAGGGTGAAATGGAGCTATTTTTAGACCCCAATACATTTTCTGAAGATGGCACCACATCGCTTGGTGGCATGAGCTTTTCAAAAAACGGAAAAATACTGGCTTATTCCATATCTGAAGGCGGGAGCGATTGGCGAAAAATTTTGGTCATGGATGTGGAAACCAAAACACTCGTTGAAGATACACTTGTTGATGTGAAATTTACACAACTATCATGGTATAAAAACGAAGGGTTTTACTATTCCAGTTACGACAAGCCCAAAGGCAGTGAGCTATCGGCAAAAACAGACCAGCATAAAGTGTACTACCACAAACTAGGCACACCACAAAGCCAAGACCAATTAATTTTTGGTGGCACCCCAGAAGAAAAACACCGTTATATCTATGCAACAGTTACCGAAGATGATAAATACCTCGTTATTACGCCACGTATTTCTACCTCTGGAAATAAACTGTTCATAAAGGATCTCTCCGTTCCCAACAGTAAATTTGTTACTATTTTAAATCATACCGATAGTGACACTTATTTATTGGACAATCAAGGCAACACTTTGTTTTTAGTGACCAATTTAAATGCCCCCAATAAAAGAATAGTTACTGTAGACGCTTCAAACCCTACCCCCGAAAATTGGGTAGATCTAATACCAGAAACCGATAATGTACTAACACCTTCAATAGGGGGTGGTTATATTTTTGCCCATTATATGGTCGATGCCATTTCACAGGTTAAACAATACAACTATAATGGCACATTGGTAAGGGATATTGAACTTCCAGGGCTTGGAACTGCTAGTGGTTTTGGTGGTAAAAAAGATGAAAAAACAGATTACTTCTACTTTACCAACTATAAAACGCCTGCTAGTATTTTCCAATTAGATGTTGAAACTGGAGCAATAGCACTCTATTGGAAACCCTCTATCGCCTTTAACAGTGATGATTACGAGAGCAAACAGGTATTTTACACCTCTAAGGACGGCACCAAAGTCCCTATGATGATTACCCATAAAAAAGGACTGGAGCTAAACGGAAAAAACCCAACTATACTTTATGGTTATGGCGGATTTAACATTAGCCTTACCCCGTCATTTAGTATTGGTAATGCCGTATGGATGGAACAAGGTGGTATTTACGCCGTACCTAACCTACGCGGTGGTGGCGAATATGGTAAAGCTTGGCACATTGCCGGAACAAAAATGCAAAAACAAAATGTATTTGATGATTTTATTGCTGCTGGAGAATATCTAATCGCCAATAACTATACCTCATCAGAGTATTTGGCCTTAAGAGGTGGGTCTAATGGCGGTTTACTGGTTGGCGCTGTTATGACCCAACGCCCGGATTTAGCTAAAGTAGCCTTGCCTGCTGTAGGCGTACTGGATATGTTGCGCTATCACACCTTTACTGCAGGAGCGGGATGGGCGTATGACTATGGTACGGCAGAAGACAGTAAAGATATGTTTGAATACCTTAAAGGCTATTCGCCCGTGCATAATGTAAAAGAAGGTGTGCAATATCCCGCAACCCTGGTTACCACTGGCGATCATGACGACAGGGTGGTTCCTGCCCATAGCTTTAAATTTGCTGCCGAATTACAAAGTAAGCAATCGGGAAATAACCCTACCTTAATTCGTATTGAAACCGATGCAGGCCATGGTGCCGGAACCCCAGTAAGTAAAACCATAGAGCAGTATGCCGATATTTTTGGCTTCACTCTATACAATATGGGCTTTAGGGTGTTACCAAGTAAAACAGAACATTTTAAAGGTTAGTATAGTTATAGCGCCTACTAAAGAATGAACTTATTAAACAAAAAATATGAATCAGCTATCTATTAAGCTCTTTTTACGATTAGCAATTTCTTTCGGATTTCTATCTGCTGTAGCAGACAGATTCGGGATTTGGGGCAAAGAAGTATCTGCCTGGGGAAATTGGGACAGTTTCTTAAACTATACGCAATTAATAAATCCGTGGATTCCAGATGCCTTAATCCCTACAGTTGGCATTATAGCAACAGCTGCCGAAATTGTTTTTGCTGTTTTCTTGTTAATTGGGTTTAAAACGGAACTGTTCGCAAAAATGAGCGGATTTCTATTACTTATATTTGCTTTAGCAATGACCTTTTCAACCGGCATAAAAGGAGCATTCGATTATTCTGTTTTTACCGCTTCAGCCGCAGCCTTTGCTTTAAGTCTTATGAAAGGAAACAAACAGCTTTAATGTGCTGAATGTGAATTGTACATAACCTATGCTAACTGTAACCAATCTTTCTTTCTCCTATAAAAAAGCAGATGTTTTAAAGGACATTTCGTTTCAATTAAAACCAGGTGAAAACCTTGCCGTTATTGGTGAAAGTGGTTCTGGAAAAAGCACCTTGCTTAAATTATTATATGGTGAATACGACCTAGACACAGGCCAAATTACTTGGAAAGATCATGAAATTCTAGGTCCAAAATTCAATCTGGTTACAGGGCCAGGTTTTATGAAATACGTTGCCCAGGAATTCGATTTAATGCCCTACACATCGGTTTCTGAAAACATAGGCACCTTCCTTTCTAATTTTTATCCTGAAGCAAAGCAACAGCGTATCACAGAATTACTGGAAGTGGTTGAGCTTACCGAATTGGCCCATACCAAGGTAAAACTGTTGAGTGGCGGACAAAAACAACGTGTGGCGCTAGCCAGGGCCCTAGCAAAACAGCCCGAAATATTATTGTTGGACGAACCCTTTAGCCATATCGATAATTTTAAAAAACAATCCCTTCGCCGAAGCCTGTTCCGGTATTTAAAAGAGAAAAACATTACCTGTATTGTGGCAACACACGATAAAGACGATGTGATCTCCTATGCCAATACCATGATTGTATTACATGAGGCTAAAATAGTGGCCAACGATACTCCAGAGGCTCTGTACACTAAACCCAACAATAAATTGATTGCCTCTTTTTTTGGAGAGTATAACGATATTGATGGTGAATTGGTTTATGCCAACCAACTTAAAGTTGTAGAAAGGTCAAACTTAAAAGCCACTGTTAAACAATCGTACTACAACGGGAAGCATTATTTAATTGAAGCCGAATTAAACGGAAAAACAATTTTTTTTGAATACAGCAATAAAATTAAACCTCAAACAGAACTACATCTTTCTATTGAAAGGAAACACGCTACACTATAGTTGTGATTCGTAGCTGTTGCTCCCTAAAAACAACGACATCACCAACCGTCTTCCCGAGTAGTGATTGCCCAATAGGTGACAGGGGAGAAATAGCATAAAACATGGTATCATCAACCTTAACTTCTCCAACACTAATGGCTATAAAATAATTGGCCTTATTGGTATAAACTACACTCCCCAATCCAATAATATTGCCTGTCTTTTCAATATCTATTTTAGCTAAAACGGCATTGGTCTTTTGAACTTCAGCGAGTTGTTGCCCTACTTTTTCCCGTTCCAACTGTAGCATGGCACGCCCTGTTTCATGCTTGTCCCCTGCTGTACTTTTAGTTTCTGAATTCAAGGCTTGTTGCAACTCGGCTATGGTAGTCTTAATCGTGTTTAACTTAGCATCAACAAACGCTTGGCATTTACTAAAAAGCTCCTGTTTAATAGACATGGTTTTATTCTTCATCATTGTAACTTAAATGACCGTAATTCACTATTTGTTTTATAATCCAGGTTTTTCTGCTTTGTATATAACTTGAAGGCGGGCTGGCTTTATACTTTCTAGGATTGGGTAAAATAGCAGCTATTGCCGTGGCTTCATGCTGTGTTAACCTAGACGCTGGTTTCTTAAACCAATATTGAGACGCCGCTTCAATACCGTAAACACCATTACCCATTTCAATACTATTAAGGTAGACTTCCATAATACGCCTTTTGGACCAGCATAATTCTATTAAAGCCGTAAAATAGGTTTCCAATCCTTTTCGTAACCAACTACGCTGTGGCCATAAAAATACATTTTTGGCGGTTTGCTGACTTATGGTACTGGCCCCTCTAATGCGTTTTCCTGCTTTATTTTCATCTATTGCTTTCTCAATTGCTTTAATATCGAAACCATGATGGTTTACAAAGTTTTGGTCTTCGCTGCAAATTACAGCTAATTGTATGTGTTTAGACATGTTTTCAAGTGCAACCCAATCATGTTTCCATAGTGTTTGGGTTTCTTGCTTTTCAAAATAACGAATGGCCATAAGTGGCGTTATGGGTACTGGCACCCATTTATACAATAGCACCCAGAACACAGAAAGGATGACAAACCATATAACACCTTTAAACAAAAATCTAAACAGTCTTCTAAACATATTAATCTACTAAATCGGCCAATTCCTTTCCTGCCAAACTACCAATGGCTACACCCATCCCGCCAAGCCGCACACCACAGTACACATTGTTGCTTAATTGTTTTACAATTGTTTTTTTCTGTGCTCCAACTCCCATAATACCGCTCCAACGGTGCTCAATTTCAAAAGGTATTTCTGGTAGAACAGTGATTTTTAAAAGTTTTTCCAATTCATTTTGAATACGATCGGTTTGTTTCAATTCGGTGGTTTCTTCACCTTTAAAATCCAAGTGCCGTCCGCCTCCAAACAAAATCCTATCATCAATATTTCTAAAGTAATAGTATCCTCTATCTAAATGAAACGTGCCTTTAATATGAAGGTTTTTTATAGGTCTGGTTATTAAGACTTGGGCTCTAGCTGGTTTAACCCCTTTAATGTTCAAGGCCGAAGCAAAACCATTTGTGGCTATTAATAATTTTGAAGATGAAAACTCAAATGCATCGGTCTTAATCTTCACAGCATTAATATTTTCTAAAAAACTGGTTACCAACACATTATTCAAAACCTTAATCCCCTTGGATTGTGCCTTTCGCAATAAAGCCTCCATCATGCTTCCGGTATCGAGCTGCCCTTCAAAAGCATTAAAAATATATTGATAATTAATATTTTCAAAATGAAATACATTGGATTTTAAACTGAATACATCTTTCTTAAAAATGGGCTTCAGCAATGTATTAACCTCATCTTTTCTTGACATGCAGGTGTCGAACAACGCTCTATCTGTCTTGGAAAACAGTTCATAACCACCAAACTCCTGATAATTGATAGCTTTATCGCCTAAATTTTGTCGCAATAGCCCTAAGCCTTCAATACGCTTATTAACCAGCTCCAACACCTCTTGTTCGGTATGGGTTTTCAAGTCCTCTAAAATCTCACTTAAACTACCAAAACAAGCAAACCCAGCATTTTTAGTACTTGCTCCTTGAGGCAACATCCCTTTTTCCAATACAAGAATATTAGCCTTGGGAAACCTTTCTTTTAATGACAAAGCACAATTTAACCCCACAATACCACTACCTACAATGGTAAAATGGACGTTAGTTAGCCATGATTTAATTTCCCAATACGATAGATTCAAAATGCATATTTTAGCTAGAAGTAAAAGTAGTAAATTCCTTTGTTAAAGCTACCCTATCGAGTTGGACGGTGTGAAAGAAAACCCTTTTATTGATAACAATATTGGCGTATAAGAGAGTGTTCGATAAGCGCTGTGTATCACCTCAGACACCATATAAGAAAACCTCAAAAAAAAACTCCGAAAAAAAATTCCGGAGTTTAAATTGTATTCTTAGTCTTCCTCTTCTTTTTGCATAACGAAGTCTTCCATAAACTTGGTGGTATAATTTCCCGCCAAATAATCTGGATGTTCCATTAACTGCCTATGGAAAGGTATGGTCGTTTTTATTCCTTCTATAACAAACTCATCTAAAGCTCTCTTCATCTTACTTATGGCTTCTTCACGTGTTTGGGCCGTTGTGATTAGCTTGGCTATCATGGAATCGTAATTAGGCGGAATAGTATAGCCTGCATAAACATGGGTATCCAAACGTACACCGTGTCCTCCTGGCGCATGCAAGGTTGTTATCTTACCTGGCGAAGGCCTAAACCCATTATATGGGTCTTCGGCATTGATTCTACATTCTATAGAATGCAAATTAGGCGTATAGTTTTTACCAGAAATTGGCACGCCAGCAGCTACTAATATTTGTTCTCGAATTAAATCGAAATCTATAACTTGTTCTGTAATGGGATGCTCTACTTGAATACGGGTGTTCATTTCCATAAAGTAGAAATTTCTGTGCTTGTCCACTAAGAACTCTACTGTTCCTGCACCCTCATATTTAATGTACTCTGCCGCTCTTACAGCTGCTTCTCCCATTTTTTTACGTAGTGCGGAAGTCATAAATGGTGATGGTACCTCTTCGGTTAACTTCTGATGACGACGTTGAACGGAACAATCCCGCTCAGATAGATGACATGCTTTTCCTCGGGAATCTCCAACAATTTGAATTTCTATATGGCGTGGCTCTTCAATAAGCTTTTCCATATACATGTCGTCGTTGCCAAACGCCGCTTTACTTTCTTGTCGCGCAGAATCCCAGGCAGCCTTAAGGTCTTCTTCTTTCCAAACACCTCGCATACCTTTTCCCCCACCTCCGGCACTGGCCTTTAACATAACGGGGTATCCTGTTTCCTTGGCTATTTTTTTACAAGTTTCAAAATCTTCAATCACACCATCACTACCAGGCACACAAGGTACGCCTGCAGCCTTCATAGTAGCCTTTGCATTGGCTTTGTCTCCCATACGGTCGATCATTTCGGCTGAAGCTCCAATGAATTTTATCCCGTGATCTTCACAGATTTTTGAAAATTTGGCATTTTCAGATAAAAACCCGTAACCAGGGTGAATGGCATCTGCATTGGTAATTTCGGCAGCAGAAATGATATTGGACATCTTTAAGTAGGATTCACTACTTGGAGCAGGCCCTACACAAACTGCTTCGTCTGCGAATTTCACGTGTAAACTTTCTGCGTCGGCAGTAGAATAAACCGCTACGGTTTTAATGCCCATTTCTTTACAGGTTCTAATAACACGCAATGCTATTTCACCTCTATTGGCAATTAGTATTTTTTTAAACATATCTTTTGAGTTTAAGAGCTTTTGGTTTAGTCGTTTAAAATTTTAGCTATAGGAGCTTTAAACTTTAAACTTTAAACTTCTAAACTTAAAATTATGATGGATCTACTAAAAATAATGGTTGATCGAACTCAACAGGAGACGCATCATCTACCAATATCTTAACTACTTTTCCTGAAACTTCAGACTCTATTTCATTGAATAGTTTCATAGCTTCAATAATACATAGTACATCACCCTCTGCGATAGTTTGACCTACCTCAACAAATAATGGCTTGTCTGGTGAAGGTTTTCTGTAGAACGTTCCTATGATAGGTGATTTTATCGTGATGTATTTGGAGTCGTCTGATGCTGGTGCAGGAGCTGCGGCAGGTGCAGCTGGTTCGGCTGCAGCTGGTGCTTGTGCAGGAACGGCTACTTGTGGCACTTGCTGAACCGGTGCCGTTGGCATTTGGTGTACTATAGTAGTTTCTGATTCGGCTCCTGTTTTAATGGTGATCTTAATATCATCCATTTCTAATTTAACCTCACTTGCTCCAGATTTTGCAACGAACTTAATTAAGTTTTGAATCTCTTTAATATCCATAATATGAATTGGTAATTGGTTATCTGTTAATTAATTATATGCCCATTTTAAATAAATGGCTCCCCAGTTAAATCCGCCACCAAAGGCAGCAAAAATTAAATTATCGCCTTTTTTAAGTTGCGATTCATAATCGTTTAATAATAACGGTAATGTTGCCGATGTAGTATTGCCATACTTATGTATGTTGACCATTACTTTTTCCTCTTCTAAATCTATACGTTGCGCAGTAGCATCGATAATACGTTTGTTGGCTTGGTGGGGTACCAACCAATCTACATCTTCTTTAGTAAGGTTGTTACGCTCTAAAACTTTTACGGTAGCATCGGCCATATTGAAAACCGCATTTTTAAAAACGGTTCTTCCCTCTTGGAATGCATATTGTCCGCCTTCATCTATAGCTTCATGCGTTATAGGGTGTACAGAACCGCCATAGGTTGCCTGTAAAAACTCGCGTCCTGTACCGTCACTTCTTAAATATTCGTCCTGTAATCCTAAGTTTTCTTCATTAGGCTCAAATAAAACAGCTCCGGCACCATCTCCAAAAATGATACAGGTAGCCCTGTCTCTATAGTTAATAATAGAAGACATTTTATCGGCTCCTATTAACAACACATTTTTGTACCTGCCCGACTCTATATAGCTGGCCGCAACAGACATACCATATAAAAAACTAGAACATGCTGCATCCATATCAAATGTAAAAGCATTTGTCGCACCAATTTGAGAAGCTGTATAAGCTGCTGTTGAGGCTGCTTTCATATCTGGAGTTGCAGTAGCAACAATAACAAGTTCTATGGTTTTAGGATCTATTCCTTTTTTATCGATAAGGTCTTGGGCTGCTTTTATAGCCAGGTAAGATGTTCCTTTGCCTTCTTCTTTTAAAATTCGACGCTCTTTGATTCCAGTACGGGTGGTAATCCATTCGTCATTAGTATCAACCATGGTTTCAAGAATTTGATTGGTTAATACATAGTCTGGCACATAAGCACCAACAGCTGTAATTGCCGCAGAGATTTTACTCATAATTTTAGAGTTAATTTGACCAAAAAATTATAAAAATTGGACAAAAACATTTAAAATTTGTGAAAACTACTAAATTTTGGTTTAATAATACACAAAATTAAGTGTTTTTGTTAGTAGTTGAATACACTTCATAAAAAAAACGCTCAACAGGTGAGCGTTTTATTATATGTGCGCATAATACTTATGCTAAATTCTCTACTTCTTCAGAGTTATCTATTAATACTTGACCTCTGTAGTATAATTTTCCTTCATGCCAATGTGCTCTGTGGTACAAGTGCGCTTCACCAGTTGTAGGACATGTAGCAATCTGTGGCGCAGTTGCCTTATAATGGGTTCTTCTTTTATCTCTTCTTGTTTTCGAGATTTTTCTTTTAGGATGTGCCATTTTATGATTTATTTATCCGTTAATAATTTCTTTAATGTGTTCCATCGAGGATCTATATCCTCTTCTGTTTGCTTTTCTTTATTAAGCTTTGGGCTTAATTCCTCTAATTTTTTAAGTATGTCTGAACTTAAAGTGCCATCTTCTACTCCAGGGTGTATCCTCTTAATAGGCACTGCCAATACAATTAGTTCGTAAATGTATTGCTGAATATTAATTTCGTGTTCTCCATGGGGTATGATAAGGATATCTATATACTCATCATTAAATTCATCTCCAAACTTAACCACTAAATCAAACACATTGTTAATGGTTTGGTTATAAGGCTCATTAGTGAGATCACAATTAATATTAACTTCACCCGAAACTTCGAAATGTAATTCAAGTAATGTTGTCTTCTTATTTAAGGTAACATTAACCTGAACATTAGCATCATTGAAGTCTTCATACTCAAAATACTCAAAGAACTCTTGCTCAATCTTATACTCAAAAAGATGCGCTCCAACTTTTAACCCAACAAATGGTATTGTATACGCTTTCAAAGGCTTCATTATCACATCTATTTTGAGCCTGCAAATATATAAATTTTTATTTATGCCACCTTACTTATAAACATTTTTTTGTTTATATCTTTTTCGGCGCTTTTTTTAACGGATTTGAGTTAAGATCCTCATAGTCACGTCTATTTCTATAAATTTTAATTGCTGTAAATACTGCTTCTTTAAAAGACCCAGCATCGGCAACTCCTTTCCCTGCTATTTCATAAGCAGTGCCATGATCTGGTGAGGTCCGAATTCGGTTTAGCCCACCCGTAAAATTCACCCCTTGGCCAAAGGACAAGGTTTTAAATGGTATTAGGCCTTGATCGTGGTAGGCAGCAATAATAGCATCGAAATTTTTGTAATTATCCGACCCAAAAAAGCTATCGGCCGCATAAGGCCCAAAGACTAACTTACCCGATTCTTTAATCTTTGTAAGCGTAGGTCGCATTATCGCATCGTCTTCATTGCCGATAACACCATTATCTCCTGTATGCGGGTTAATGCCTAGAACAGCAACTTTGGGCATATTAATCCTAAAGTCTTTTTTTAGTGAATCGTAAATAATATCTATCTTTTTTTCAATGAGCTCTGGAGTAATATGGTGGGCCACATCTTTAACCGGCACATGATCGGTTAACAAGCCAATCCTTAAGCCATTAGAAACCATAAACATTAGGCTTTCCCCTTTTAATTGTTGTGCCAAATAATCGGTGTGACCTGGAAAATTAAAGGTTTCAGATTGGATGTTATGTTTGTTTATAGGCGCGGTAACTAAAACATCGATGTTTTCGTCCTTAAGTGCTTTTGTGGCTACAGCAAGCGACTTTACGGCATAACTCCCAATTTTAACATCCTCTTGACCAAAATTAATGTTTACGGGTTCTTTCCAACAATTGAACACATTAACCTTTCCGTGCTTTATTTGATCAAAACTATTAATGTTATTAAAATGTATTTCCGAATCGAAATGTGTCTTTAAAAATCCCATCACTTTAGCTGAGGCAAAAATGACTGGCGTGCAAAATTCTAAGGTTCTCTCGTCTTCAAAAGCTTTTAAGACAATTTCGCCTCCTATACCATTTAAATCGCCAATAGATATTCCTACTATAATGTTTTCTTCGTTCTCCATTAAAATGATTGCGTTTTAGTTTTTTGATTTTTGTCCATTGAACTATTACAACGCCCTTTAGATCACTAATTTGTTTCTATATTGGTATTAACCGTTGCGTACAAATGCCCTTTATGGCTTTCAATAGAAAAAATTCATGTACTTTTGATGAAGCAAATTTAACCAAATAAACAGATAATATTATGTTTACCGGAATTATTGAAGCTATTGGAACGGTTACAGCATTGGATAATGAAAAAGGGAACCTTCATATTTCGATTGAAAGCAGCATAACACCTGAGCTAAAGATAGATCAAAGTGTTTCACATAACGGGGTATGTTTAACCGTTGTGGCTATTAACGATAACACTTATACGGTTACCGCCATTAATGAAACCCTTGAAAAGACAAACCTAAAACATTTAAAAATAGGCGATAAGGTTAATTTGGAACGCGCCATGAAACTAGGGGATCGCCTCGATGGCCATATTGTGCAGGGCCATGTGGACCAAACGGCTAAATGCACTAATATTGCATCGGCCAATGGCAGCTGGATATTTACCTTTAACTACGATGCCAAACTTAATAACATTACCATTGAAAAAGGCTCCATAACAATAAACGGTGTAAGTTTAACCGTTGTAAATTCCAAAGCCGACACTTTTAGTGTAGCCATTATACCCTACACTTTTGAGCATACCAATTTTAACTCCTTTAAAGTGGATGCTGTAGTTAATTTAGAATTTGATGTTTTAGGAAAATATGTATCGAAGCTTGTGTCTTTGAATAAAAACTAAAAAACTTTACTTTTTTTTAGACAATAAAATCCTTATACCGTAAAAAAGGCCACAAGCCAAAACCACCAAAGCATTAATGCCAACTGGAAACCCTGGTTGGTTTGTAGGCGGAGGCGGAGGCGGAACATCCTTTTGCGCCATACATACCATTCCTATTGACAAAAATAAGATTAAGGTTAGTATTTTATTGTTTAGTATCATGGGGGACCCTAAGGTATAAAAATCGCATTTAGTAAAACATTATGGCTAAACAATAAAAAACATCGGTGAAAAACAAATTTTATCGATAAACTACACAAATTTATAACTACAAACCAGTAAAAAATAATCCCTCGTTTTTTAAAGTAAGCCCAACAAAGATATGTAATTAAATGCTAAATCTATGAAATTAAGTACCATGTAGGGATTAAACATGTTTTACTTTGCCCATTAAATTTGACCTAAACAAAAGTACTACCAGAAATTTAGGAAAAGCACGTTTTGTTAAAAAATTCACTACTTATCATCCTGATATACTTGTACCTGAAATTAGCTCTGCTGTTGAATATAAATATATAAGAAAAGGAGCTGGCATTGAAACTTATCTTGACCAAATTAAAACTGATGCCGACAACTATGAAGGAGACCCTGAATATAAGTTCTTTTATGCAGTGATATATTTTGAAGATAAGTCAGTAATAAATCCAGCAGGATTCAAACAAGCTGTAATAGAGAAGAAATTTCCTGAAAATTGGACTTTAATACCATTATAAAAACGGTGTAGAACAATGGTAACCGTTGCACAAATCCATAATTTTAAAAACGAGTTAATCACTCCCCTTCAACCTATTAATTTCCTAATCAAATTCCCTATTATACTACAACAATAGAAATTTTTTGTTGTATTTATTGCTATCTCCCTCTAACTATTAGTTACTTTATAACTTATTATCTTTCATAAAAGGAAAAAACTTTTTCTTACGCTGAATTAACTCAATAGGAAAAACTTCTTCTACCTTATCAAATACAAGACATGAAATATTAATTGTTTGATCTTGCTTTGTGTATATTCTTGTAAAATGATATTTTCCAAAATATTGCCAATCTATTCTTTTATCATAACTTGGAGGTGTTAACCAAAGTTCTATTTCCTTTACATCATTTAAAGTAAACTGTAATGAGGTATTATCATTGACATATGTAAAAAATCTTTACTTTCTTCAAAGATCACATTTTTAGAATGCTTCCTATGATTGAAATAAAGAAGAACTAGTGGAAGTCCAAAAATAAGAAACCATGGTACCAGACCTCCTAAAACATAAATGTACCAATCTATTTCACTAATCTTTCTATAATATTTATATACAATTAGAGTAACTATAGTTAAACTTAAAGTTTGTAATAAAATTTTATAGAAATAGTTCCATCGTGAAGATTGATTAACCTTATAAACTTTAACCATGCGAGTACCTAATGCTAGTTACAATATTCTTGAACAAATTTAAGAATTATCTTATTAGGGAAGCTAACCACTTCCCTTTCAATCCTTAAAATCTGATAACTAGTCAAGTTATTTTTTTATAATCTTCTTAGTAACACTACCTTTATCAGAAACTATATTTAAGAAATACATGCCCTTTGGAAAACACTTTAAATCCACCTTATTCGTTATCTCTTTGTTTTGAAACAATAGTTTTCCAGAAATTGAATAAACCTCTACTTTTTCAATAATTGTTCCATTTTTGGAGGATAAGTAGATTATATCATTTGTTGGGTTTGGATATATCCTAAAAGAATCTATTAATTCCTTACCGCCTATTCCAAGTGAATTATCTACAATCTCAGTACTAACTATATTTGTAATAATTGGTTCATTGTAATCAAAATAAATATTTGCTTTTCCTGTTATAATATCTCCAACATCAACATTATTTTGAGGCTTTATTTTGAAAGCAACAAAACCATGTGAATTTGGTTCATCATGTTGCTCTGCTGGCAATTGAATATTATCAAAATTAAAATCCACTACATTACCATTGGAGATGGTTGTATAATAATCATGACTAGATGAAATTGGCAAAAAAGTATCCCAATCCAATTTATCCTCTAACACATCTCTTACTCTCACATTAATGGCACTTGCTGTTCCAGTATTTTGAAACCGTATTATATAATGAAGATATTCTCCAATTTCATCTATAGTAATTTCATTGCCTTGAACAACTTGTTTATCATTTGGATCAAATGAATTTACTACTAATTGATTAAGTTCAAATTCATTATTGTTTAAATTTGAATCTAAACCAGTCAAACTAATCGTTGCCTTTAAAAGTAAAATATCATCTGAATTTACAACAGGAGGAGCATTTGTTTTTAATATTACATCAATATATCTACTCTCAAAAGGCTGTAATTTACTGTAATTATAGGTCAAACTACTTGATGTCATTAAATCTGGAGTCTGTGTCCCTTCTACATATGCTTGTTGGATATCATCAAACTGGACTACAAGATTTCCATTCTCTATTTCTGTTCCCAAATTTTGATAATAAATCCTATATTTAGATTCAAAACCTGGTCGTGCTTGCTCAGCTGGAATTAAATCAACAGAAACATCATTTATGATTTCATTATTAGAAACACAAAAATTTACAGTTCTTGTTTCTGTAAGACCATTAAAAATGACTTCCTCACTTACTGGAGAAACTATAAAACGTGGGTCATTTAATATTGGGCTGACAAAGAATGTTCCTTCTTGAACCAATGCTTTAGAAAGTCCACTGACACCAGTAAATGATATAATTTCGCCTGCGCCTTTGGTTATCTTTATTTTTATACTATTAGCTAGAACAGAAGACGATTGACAACCATTCCCTTGGGCATCAAATGATATGACGCTAAATAAAGTATTAAAATTTATATCAAATATTCTGACTTGACCCTGAGCATCCAGACCATTGGAATCATTTTTAATTGCTCCACCTATAAGTGTATTGCCATCAGCAGACAAAACGGCAGAAAACCCAAATTCTTCCCAAGCATTTTCTCCCAAGATATTAGAACCTAATTGTACCCAACTTTTACTTAATGAATCATAGTTATATAATTCAATCAAACCATATTTATCATTAAGACCCACACTATACAAAGGATCCCCAATAGCAATACGGGTTCCATTAGCAGATAATGAGACTGAATTACCATACTTGTGATTATATGAGCTCACATTTAAGCTAAATATTTTATTAGTCTGCCACTCTGTTCCAATAAAATCAAGTATCCTAACATGCCCTGCATTTGAATCAAGATTACGTGGTGCTCCATAGACAATACGGGTTCCATTATCTGACATACTCACAGATGTCCCGACTCTATCTCCTTGAGAGTTCCATTGAATATCATTCCCCATTTGAACCCAGTTAATATCAACAAATTGAAATGCTCTAGCCTTACCAATTCCTAATCCAGTGCCTGGGGCTCCAACTAATAAACGATTACCATCACCAGATAATGAAACAGAATAACCAAAAAATTCCACTGTGTTTGAACCCGTTGGTTCACCATTTATATCTTGACCTAATTGTATCCAATCACTACCATCATACTCATAAACCCTGACCTGACCGTTTCCAGTTTCACTGTTAGATGGCTTACCTAGAACAATACGTTTTCCGTTATTAGACAATGATACAGCTATTGGACCATAATCATTGGGTTTTCTTATAAAATCCTCCCCTAATTGCACCCAATTAGACCCATCGTACTCAAAAACTTGAACATGAGATGTGCTACGAGCCGCTCCTACAGCCAAAATTTTTCCATCAGCAGATAGTGATACGCAATTTCCAAAATAACCACCTTGGGTACTTCCATAAATATCGTTCCCCAATTGGATCCAGTTTCCATCAATCTTATTGAATACTCTTACCTTACCAGAGTCTGTACCATTACTATCATTTCTTTCTACCCCTACAGCAATAATAGAACCATCGTCTGAAATTGCTGTAGCACTTCCTAATAACTCCAATGATGCTTCTCCATTAATAGCATCTCCTATTTGGACTTGGGAATTTATACCAAAGCTATATATAAGAAAAATTACTAATAAAATTCTTGTTGTTATTCTCATAATTTTTAAAGTTAACAGCTTGTATAAGTTTCCAGAATTTATTGTTAAACCAAATGTAGGAAAAAGAATCGTATAATTTAGATGAGGCTTTTACCTTACAACTAAAATATATGCTCTTTGACAAATATTATCAAACCATGATTTTTAAAACCTTAAATTTGTAATCATTTTATTACCATTTTTATACCTGTTAATACTCTAGTTTTTTAAATAGAAACCTAAAATCAACTTAATGAACAAACTAAACAACTACAATCTTTTGATTGTTTGTATTTCAATTTTAACATTTTTTACTTGCACTAAAGGAGATGAAAATTTAAAACATGAGTTTGAATTACCAACCTTAAACACTATTGATGTCACAAACATCACATCAAATTCAGTCAAAAGCGGAGGAATAAATATAAATAATAAAGGTAGCGACATTATAGATAAGGGCTTATGTTGGAGTTTAAATCCTAACCCAACAATAGATGATTTCAAGCTAAGCAGTGGTAATGGTATTGTAGATTTTAACTTAGAAATAACCAACCTTGATGAAAATACTGATTATTATATTAGAGCATATGCTACCAATGATGCTGGAACAGGTTACGGTAATGAACTTATGTTTACAACCTATATTAATACACCTTGTTCTCCTCCAGATAATAGTATAATTTTTGATTCTTCATTGAAAGCTCTAGGTGGATCCACCTATAGCACCATTGGATTATTTTATGGTGACTATGGCGTAAAATCCAATAGTCTACAAGGTGATCTTAGTATTGAATTCTCATCACCGCCAGAAAATGGTGTTTATGATATTTCATCGGATCCTTTTCACATGACTTCTTCAGAATGTGCTGTGACTGGAGTATTTAAAATTTTTGGTGATTTTTCAAGTCATCGATATACAGCCAAGTCTGGGGCTAATGCGGTGGTCTATGTTGAAAAAATTGGGGAGAGTCAATATTCAATGACTTTTTGCGATTTGAATTTTTCTTCAGGTTCAATTTCATTTACTTTTAATGGCTCGAATGGAAATTTAACCACTACATTCTAATATTAGATTTTTTTAACAAATATTACCCCTACTAATAATCATACATTAAAAAGCCAATGAAAAAGAGTCTAACAATGTTTTTTATTTTATTATCAGTTTCTTTATTGGCTCAAGATACAAAGTTTGGAGTCAAGATAGGAACTACAAATTACATAGCTGATTTTTAGGGAAGGCTACAGTATGTTACGATTTTTTATGTAGATATTATAAATCAATGATAGCCAAAAAAAAGTGAGACAATAGAGTTATGCACCCAAAAATACTCAATCGATAGTTAAATTTAATAATAATTAAAAGTTTAAAACCTCCTATATCGCCTAACTAATTTTTTAATAACGTGTCATTAAAACTTCAGAATACTGCAGATTATCATTATTACTGCTTGAAAAGATATAATGAGTGAAACCATTTAATTTAATAGTTCTATTAGAAGCCAAATTATAAAAAAATGTTCGTTTAGTTGGATCGCGCGTATCCTTACACAAACAAAAAAGCCGCTTCATTACTGAAACGGCTTTTCCATTTTGTGGTCCCACCTGGGCTCGAACCAGGGCTTATATATAGTTAACTATCAATCTAATAACAACTACTCCTTTTGGTTTTCACCTTAATTGTTAGTGGTAATTCTACAAATCATCCTACCTAAAAATCAAGTTAACCTCGTAAATGAAGTTAAATTTGTTTTAAAAATCCTATGATAATTAACTTGTAGGAGTTATCTTTAAACTCTAACTGATAAACACCCCATTAAATTCATATATAATTAAGGATACTGAATAATTATGGTTCAATTTGCTAAAAATTAAAAATATGAAAAAGGTTGTAATACTACTTTTAACAATTATAACAATTGGTTGCAAAAAAAATCCTCCTGAACCAACTGAATTATACAATAAGTACAGAAATAGTGTTGCGTTAATTCAAAATTCATATTATTTCAAAACCTCATTAGATAACGATTTTGAATTCTTCTATACAATTGAGGACAATGAGCCTGTTTTTTATGAAACAGAAGAAGAAGCAATTGAAAATGCTGGAATAAGTTTTGGAACTGGTTTTTTTATTTCAGAAAATGGAGAATTAGCAACTAACAGACACGTAGTTTATCCTAGTAACGAAGACATATTAGTCGGAGAACAAATAAATGAGTACCTAAATGATTTAAAATACAAAATCAAAAAAGCAATTAATGAAAAACAAACTGAACAAAGCAAGTTAGTTGACCTTTGGAATGAGTATTATGAATATCTTGACTATGACAAGAAAACACAAATTAAAGATGAGTATTCCAATAAAAAGAATGATGTTTTAGAACTAGAGGAATTATTAGAAAAACTTGATTTTAATCCAAGTAATACTATAACAGAATTGAAAAGAGTTTTTCTTGGTATCGCATATGATAACACACATGTTACTTCTCTTAATGATTTTAAAGAATGTGTCGCAATTAAAAAAGCTGATGATGAAAAGGTTGATTTAGCAATAATTCAACTAAAAGATAAAACCACACCACAGCGAATTACAAACGTATTCTCTTTAAACAACCAAAAAGACACTGAAAAGCTTAAACTTAATGATAATGTTTATATGATTGGCTTCAATCAAGGGATTTATCTTGCCAAAACTGATAATGGGATTAAATCTCAATTCACTCAAGGTACAATTACTCAAGACCCAGATATGAATAGAATATTATATTCCATTCCTACTTTGCCTGGTTCAAGTGGAAGTCCAATTATAGATAAATGGGGAAATCTTGTAGCGATTAACTTTGCAAAAACTATTGATTATCAAGGTTTCAGTTTTGGAGTTCCTTCTATCCAGCTTACTTCTTTATACAACAATAATCCTATTAGAAACACTTATGTTAACCAAACTAATGAAGTAAATAATGTCAAGGAAAAAGAAAGAGAACTAGAAAAAAAAATAATCACAGCTAAATCCGACAGCTATTACGAAAATCAAATTAAAGAACTTCTAAAAGCAGAAGACGAACGAGATTTTAATACTGTTGCTAACTATTATGATTTAAATAACATCAAAAGATATTGGGACAATTCAAACCCATCATATGACGATCTAAGTAATGCCTATTACAAATCTTGGAAAGCTACGAGTAATTCAACGAACAAAGTAATATCAATAAATAAAGAATCGGAACGAATTTATGATGTAAACCTTGATTTTAAATTTTATCACAAAAGAAAAGAAGAGTGGAAAACAGTTAATAGTACTGTTAGATTTGTATTTGGACAAAATGACAAAATAATTGAAGTTTATGGAATTGAAAATAAAACACTCAATCAACCTGTAACTACTTCTAATAATTCATCAAGAGTAAATACAACTACAAATAACGTGAAATATTTGTATACAACTACTTTTGACAATCCACCTTTTGAATTGTCGTTATATGAGGAACCTAATGTAAATTCTACTATTCGATATAAGTGTCCAAAGAATACACAAGTAAAAGTCGTTGAAAAATATGATGATACTTTTTATAAAGTAATTGTGGATGGTTATTCAGGATATGTTTCAAAAAAATGGTTAAAAAGACAATTCTAAAAAACTACTAGTAACAACTGCTCCTTTTGAAAAGCACTATTCTTATACGAAAATTTAGGTGTAATTTTAGGCTAAATCACCGCTATCCCAAGTTTCAGAATTTGGATTATTGTCTTTATAAAACCTTACTTTTTGAACCATTTGTTCAACTTTATAAGCATATTTCATTGGAAGTGGTTTTCCGACTTCTTTAACGAAACCTATTTTAATATCAGAATGGAATTTATTTTCTATTGTAACTTCTTCTACAGTAACTTCGTTTGGAGAATAAACAATATCCGAATCTGATTCATAAATTTCTTTTACATCTATCACGCCTAATCCATAATAACCTCTTCCCTTATCTGGATTTGAAATAAATTTACTTATCTTTTTTATAAAATTAGGTGTTGTATAATCAAGCCTATTAACTGAAACTTCATCTTTTTTTGCTGGAGTAGTAAAAGAATTGTTTCGCAAAGAATCATCATTCTTTATATTCATTGGAGAGAAAATAGTCCTTGTGATTTTCTCTGAATCATCAAAATCATTTGAAATATCTAAATTGACTTCACTCTGTAAATCGCTAATATTATTTGGATCTAATTTATTAGACAGCCCTAATATGTTGCACAAGCACTTCAATATTCTCATCTGAAATTTCTAAATTATCAAAAAATAAAGGTTCAGAAGAATTAAATTTTGCAAAATATGAAAATGACTTATTTCCTACCTCTAAATAAACTTTTTCATTTAGGTTATTCATCCATTCAAAAGAAATAGTTCCGTGAGGATTAGGATAAAAATCGTCTATTCTTCCAATTAAATCATCCTCAAGTAAATTTAATAAATAAATAGTATTGCCAGCACTTTCAACTTCTAGAGGTAATGCTTCATAACCATCCCAATTATTAATTAAAGATTTGAAAGAAAGAATATTTTGGATTACTTCTTTTTTTGTGAATCTAACTGTTTTTAATTTGTTTGCTGTCTCTATAAGATTGTCTATCTGCAAACCACAATTATAAACTTCATCAATTGAGGTTTCTTGTACCTCTTTGTTTATAGTATAAACAGATTCTTTAGCATAAATACCAGGAGACGAACATAATAATGCTGTACCTAAAACACCTATTTTTAAATTTTTAAAAAAGGGAGTTGTTGCATCATTATAATCTTGAATTAAGATATCTAAATCAGTTTCAGTCTCTATTATGTTATATCCTTTATTATCCATTATTTAATAGATTTTTAGCATTATCGTTTATCAATGTACAAAAAACATTGTAGGTTTCTTCATTAATTTCATCAAAAATTGAACCAATATCTGTTAATTGACTAATTGAATGCTTTACTAATTCAATATCAATAATTACTTGCCCAATTTTCATGTTCTTAATAGGCGGTATATTCATACCATATTTAATGTTAAGATAATAGTCGTCATTCCTATAATTAACTGACTGTAAATTATGATTAATCAATTCAGTGTTAGGAAATGAATCAATATTACCTATAACACTGTTATTTAATAAAAAATATAAAATCCCATTTGGATTATTATTGTTATCAAACTCAATAATATTGATTTTTTTTAAACTAATTCTACCTAAAGTATCTAATTTATCTTTGAAAAACTTGTTAAATAACTCAAATAAATTCCTAATATCGTCAGATGACTTGTACGCCGTATTATCAAATGACAATTGTAAAAAAGAATCATTAATATCTAAAGTAGTAAGACCATCACTTGATTTTAAGACAAAGCTTTCTTGACCTTTTAATTGTTCAAATCTGGGATTTTGATTACCTAATGTTATTTGAACACCATTACCTTGAGCTTTTATAAATCTTGGGAAAAAATCTGAAAAAACAGATTTAACAAAATCTTCATCTTTTAATACTTCTGTATTCTTTTTAAAATCAATTTTAAAGATTACTTTTCTTAAAAAATTTCTTTTAAAGATTTTATATTCTGATTTTTGAAATCCAAACACTCTGTAAAATGATTAAAACATTATTCGGCGAAATTACTAAAAAATTAAGATACTAACTAATAAAACTACACCTAACACCATGTCCTATTAATTGCTTGTTCACTGCCTACTTACGAAACTTCCTCGGAATTTTCTATCTGTGATTTATTTGCTAAATTAGGTGTTTAAACCACGCAACTAATCTTATACAAAACTGTTGTAGCACATTAGGACCTAACTCAAATGAAAAGAATGAACATCTATATAATCTTTGGAATTTTAGCATTAATCGGAATAGTTGCGTTTAGTAGTTGGAATTCAAAACGGAATTTAAAAACTAACAAAATTGTTAGAAATCAGATAGAAAATCTAATAACGGAGAAACAAGAAACAATTCGGACTTTAACATTGGTGGTTGCTTACGATTTTGGACAAAACCTGGAAACAATAACGGAAAAAGCAACACCTGAAATAATAAAAAGCACAATGGATTCAATTAACTGGAATGAATTTCACATGGTGCAATTAGAAGATGAAAGTGATAATGGGTTTAAAGGTTTACATGTTAGTGGAAGTTTAGTAGAAGATGGATTGGCATCTGGATTTGTCACTGATGACGACCATATTTTAATGGTAAAGCCAATAAAAACTGTCAAACAAATGACTGAAATATTGCTTGACTTCTTAGAAGGAGAAGAATACTGGCGAAGTAAATATGAATATAAATAACATGCTACAATTACGTGTCTTATGAAAAGCACTAGTCTAATTCTCCAAAGTTAAAACTCATATTGCTTCAGACTAGAAAAGGATATTCCCCTCTACTGGGGACGAACCTAAACTTGCAATCACCTGAAAAACCAATAGGTTACACTACCCCATAATAAACAGGCACCTTTTTAGACACCTTCATCTGCAAAACTGTAGTATGCACGTCTAGAAATAATGAGGTTATCCAGCACATTAATATCTAGGTATTCAGATGCCTTTTTAATCTTCTTATAAAGGTTTTTATCTGCTTCGCTAGGTCTTAAATTGCCGCTAGGGTGATTATGGGCTAAAATAATCCCACAGGCTGCCGATTTTATTGCTACTACAAACAAAAGCTTTAAATCTACCAATGTTCCAGTCATGCCTCCCTTGGATAAAGTATGCATACCCAAAACCTCATTATTTCTATTTAGAAGCATTATTTTGAACTCCTCGTAAAGTTCAATGGAATCCATGTTCCAGTGTTCTAGAAATACTTTAAATGCCGTTTTACTGGATGTTATCTTAGTGCCCTTCATCTTCCTAGGTCTATACCTTAGTTGTATCTCTGCTATTTGATTTTTCATAATTTAATGCATAAAAAAAGGGCAGCTTCTGCTACCCTTAAAATTTAATTAATATTGATTTTTTGAACTAACGGTAAGTCCATTTAAACCCTCCTGATTTTTCTCTTTCGCCTCTACAACATCTGGTAATACATGTTTTTGAAACGCCTGATTGCCTCGAAGCTTCAGAAGCTGATTCATAAGAAGCCAATAATTGTCCTCCTAATGAATATTGACATACTTCCTTTCTTCTGGAATCGATTTCAGGAGCAAACGGTTTCTTAAATTCATAACTCCAATAATAGCCTCCATAAATTTTGTTTACATTTAAACAAGCCCTGGAAATATGCTGTTTGGTTGAATTTATTGCTTTACTAGCATCATCCAAACAATCATACCTGCTTATCAGGCTTCCATCGTTTAAGGAGTATTGATACACTGATTTTTTAAATCCCCCTCCACAATCTTCGTTATACCCATCTTCTTTGGCATTAAACTCCAATATATAAAGTTTTTCCTTTTGGGCTAGCTCATCAATTGAGTAAACTGTATCAATTTGCTGCCAGTTGAAGGCTTCAGGACCATAAGTCCTGATAGCCTCCTGAAACTGGTTCAGCCTATTTGAAGTTGACCTTCTTTCATGATCAAGTCTACGTTTTTCAACGGTAGATGACGTAGCACCCACATACACTTTACCATTTTCCTTGTTTTCTACCAAATACAGTATATGCTTACTCATTTTGTTGCGCAACTTGCGTAAGTTGCTCTTTACTCAAATCATAAACATAATTTCCTTTTGGTCCTTTTGGTGTTAAAACACCATTCTTGACTACATTTCTAAGCGTATAATCAAAGCTTCTGCTTGGAATTGTATTATTTGAAACAAACTCCCGTTTTAATTCGGAACTTCTAATTTCAAAATATTCTAATTCCTCAGTCACCTTATTATTTTCAACGGCTTTTGACTCTAAATAATCAATTACCATATCATAATAAGAAGCTGACTCCTCTCCTAAGTTCGAAATAACTTTATGTTCAAACTTAGATTCTTTTGGAATTAACCAATTGGTATCATTTGAAATTTCATACGTAAGAACCATATCCTTGGGTTCCACATAACGATAAAAAACTTCTTTTAAATACCTCTCATTGGTTACTTGATTCCAATTGAATCCTATAGAAAAATCCGCTTCCTGTGACATCACAGAACTCCCGGCCATACTTTCCATGGTCAGCGGACCTCCGGATAGTTTATTGGCATGATGAATAACTATTAAACAAATAGAATTATCATATGCCAAATTTCTCAGCCTAGCTAGCACATCTTTACAAGCATCTCTACTCGTTATATCTGCATTAACAATTCTGGTTAAACTATCCACAATGACTACATTCGGCTTTTTTAAATTAACCAAATTCTCAAATCCTTTCCAGTCTTCTTTAGAATATAAAAATCTTGGAAAATCCTGTGCAGATAGAAGAACGTTGCCATTAAACAACTTGCATTCTTCCTCTGTTAAAGATTTCATTTGATTATTCATTCTTCGAGTTCTATTTCTATAATTTTCCTCAAAATTAGCTATCAGAACCTTCTTTGGTTCTGCAATCAATTCACTACCGAAAAATTGATTTCTTCCTGTAGCTAGTGACATGGCTAAATTTTCAGAAAATATAGTTTTCCCAGATTTACTAGGTCCGAAAAAGTATCCAAATGACACATCTTCGATTCCTCGCCAATAAAATTTTGGCTCTGGTTCGTTTTTCAAAACTTCACCTAATTGAATAGGACTTTTTACATCATATATAGAGCTTTCTCTCTTCGTTTTCTCCATACTTTGCTCTTTCATTTACTTTTATATACGCCCTATTAACGCAAAAAATTAATAATAGCACCATCGTAAATAGGATTGATCCTAAAATTTTTATATACTAATTACACGTAACTTGCGCAATACACGCAACATTACAGGTTAAACCGATAAAAAAAATTGAAAGGGGTTAAGATAGTTATTTGGCTTTTTTAAGGCTCTATTGCCACCAATGTACTGTTAAAACTCATAGGCTCTTAACCAGTGAATTACAAAAGTACTAAAAATATCGATTACTTTTATTTTTGGTGATTTAAAAATTGTTGGATTGATTTAATCATCTACTATAATCTCAAAATGATGGTAATAGTAAAACTGCCCTTTAATCTTATACACAGTTTTAAGTTCCATAGTCACCTTTACCTCTTCGACCCATACTTCCTGACCAGTTTTTAGGTCACCCACATCCTGCAATACAAGTACTTTAAAAGGGCAAAACAACAACTTCAACAGATTGTTCCATGTCACCACGTAAAGCTCCTTAGGATTGCTATATCTGAGCCATTCAGCCAATTCCTTTTCGTTCATTTTATATTTTGTTTTTTAGATGATTTTCTTCATAAACAGCTATAATATTAATTTGACGAAATACATTCAGCTGGGTAACTTGTTGCAAAAAAGCTGTATTATTTACCTTTTCACGCATTTTTTCCTTCAACTATTTCTTCCTTTCGAATAACCTGAGAATCCTTTTCAAACTTCAGCTCATTATTACACCATTCACGAATTTTTTTACCTGTTCCAGAGTTAATTATAAACTTATCACTGGATTCAAAAAGAGATGTTCTGTTCTTGGTAACTTTAGCAAAATGTTCTGAGTCAATTTTAAAAACCAAGGAAAATTCAAACTCTATGTCATTCCTTTGTATAGCCTTTAAGCCAATTTTTTCAGGTACTATCTTCCCATTAATATTATTTAAAACATAATTCTGTTTAGTTCTCATAGTGGCAATTATATGGACATCTGCATATAATATTTTATTTATAAATTCATCCTGTAAAGGGGTAATTTGTTTCCAGTTCATAAATGAATTTTTACCATCAAGCTTTGAGTGAAGCTCCAAAAGGTATGTCCAGCAATGAGAAATTGAATCCAAAACAATAACTTCAATACCTTGATTTATACATAAATCAATGGCTTTAATATATTTACTTGGGCAGTAAGGAGGTTTTAGAGTTAAGACATTAAAATCCCCTAGGTGGGCGTAAAGGTCAGCTGAACCACCTTCTGAATCTATAACTGCTACTTTAGAATAATCATCATTAGTCAAACCCTTAGCCAATAATAAACTTGAATAAGTCTTGCCAGTTCCTGAACATCCTTGAATGGCTAATTTTATTTTTACTTTTTTTCGTTCTGATTTTCTTAGTTCCATAATTGAATTGTTTATTGTTTATACTTTTTTTGATTACACTATCTAATAATTTGTGACATAAAAAAAAGAGCCACATCACTGTAGCCCTCGTTTAAGTCTTCTTGATCGTTGTCATGCCACCACTTCTTCATCAACCACATGCTCCCCTACAATGCTTTCTTCTGCCAATGGTGTTAGCGGAATGGCTTCTGTTGGTTTCTTGCCCAGCAATCTTTCTATATCCACGGATGCTCCTGGCAATTGTGCCACAGCCCTCCCTGCATAGTCCCCTTCAGCCTGTATGGCTAGGCTGATACGCTTGCCCACTTTAAAGATATCTGGGTGTGCCATAATGCTCCTGCTGTAAAAACGGGTCAAAATGTCCTCTTCGCCACCATCTGGGTATTTGATCTTGGCTGTTCCCAAATGATAAGGGGTTTCCTTGTGGTTGTTTAGGGTCAATACTTCTTCCCTGATCTCTGTAATACTTGCTGGAATATGGATTTCAAATAATCCTGTTTCCTTGTTCTGTCTTTGTACCATTGTAAAAATGTTTAATCGTTAATAAATAATTTTCATGTCCAAACCACGGGGGGATGGAACAGAAACAAATGCGAGTAGGGGGTGATCTTTAGATTAAACCACGCTTACGTTGGTTCCAAATTTTTAAAATTGAAAAAGAATGGGGGGTACCAACAAAATATTGATGGTTTCAAAAACTCAAAACCGATCTGAAATTTGGGTAAAAAAAATTTTTTTATTGCTTGACCAGATCAAAAAATAACTGGCTTGAACCTTTGGAGGAAACCATTAGGTTGAGCTTCCCCTGTTTTTTGTAGAAGGTTACCTTTTCTCTTGCCTGTCCATCTAAATGTTCGGCTAGGCATTGATATATGTGGTATTGTATATTGTCCTTTTCAATGGTTTCAACTGGTTCCACCACCCTATAGGCTAATATCTTATTAGGTATCCTTGGGTCTTGGACGATGATGTCCCCTACACCTTTTTCTCCATCAATAGCTATTGCAATATTGAACTTGGTGCTTTCCGTAAAATCCTCATTTGGATTGGCATGGTCTGTATAGCTGGCCCTTTGGCTTACATATGTACCGTTAAACCCTTGGGCATATAGTCCCAAGTTAAGGCACATAATCAGCACCAATGCACTAAACTTGAATAGAATTCCCATAATATTTATTTAATCCCAAAGGATAGCGCCTATTTTAAACTGAAGGTTAAAACTGTCACAGCTTGGACATCTATAATAGCCATCTGTTAGGATGTTATCGAAGCTTTGTACAATTTCATTTTTACCCTTTTTGCCAATAAGCTTTTTATTGTTATAAGGGATAACTTTCCGTGAGTTGCAGTCTGGACAAACCAAGGGCTCAGCTTTTAAATTGCCCTCCACCAAATCCTTACAATTAGTGCAATAACAAGGAAAGTACTGTACCGTTCTATAGTTAAGCATACCGCCCCCTACTGAGGATTCCTTTTCATAACCACATTTACAGATTGCCTTAACGGTTGATCCCATATCTAATTATTGCTTTCCTTTTTCATTAGCTTTAATAGAAAAATCATTATTGTAACAATGGCAAGGACAATAACGGTAATAGAAACGAATTTATATTGCTCCTTTCTTTTGTTTTCTTCCCTGTTTCTTATAATCAGTTCCTCTAGATCTTCTCCTTCATTTAATGATAAACTTGGATTTAATCCATAGTCATATTTACTTTCTCCATAACTGGTATTTCTTCCCAATTCTGTTGAACCAGTATTAGAAATCCTGTATTTTGCACTAGTTGAATCTTTTGCAATATCATATAGACTTATTTGTTTTGAACCTTTAGAAGGATACTTTACTGTGTTATTTTGTTGGATGGCAATGTTAAGCACCATTGCCAATATTATTATTGTCTTCATGTTGTTTTATTTTAAAAAGGCATGCTACCTTCTCTAAGAGGTCTATTTCTGCACTCTTCAATCCTAAATTCATCTTCAGTTTCTTGATGAATAACATATCTAATAATAAATTCATCTGTTTCAGGGTGGTGAAAGCTATAAGCTTTAGCAGTTGGATAACAATATTTACATTTAGAAGGTTTCGCTATAAGTGAATTTACTCCCTGTTTCATTAAGCCATCAAAAAGCTTTTGAAGTTCTGTAATGAATTCTTGTTTTGTACTATGGGAATAGTATAATTCATCAAGTTTATTCAGGCGATCAATGTTAAGTTCCTCAAAAGCACCCAAGACCCCTTTTGTTAATTCCTTCAATTCCATAAAACCTATGCTCTTAATTCTTCCAAAATAGAAACAACAATAAAATTAACATCACTGCCATATTTACTTTTGGAATCCTCATTCACAATTTGATTATAAGATTGCTGAATAATGGCATACAGTTCATTGATATTAACCAATAACATTGGTATTATATCATCATCAACATCTGCCAAATACATCATCATTATGAACAATGGGACATCACCATAGCAACTATCCAATATGATGTCCAATTTATCTCTATTAATGAATTTGGTGTTTGGCAAATGTGTGTTATATGTTTCAACAAGAACCCCAAGATTTTCTATTAATATATCAAAATCGGAATTGCATAATGGAACTTTTTGACCAACATTTATATGTGTGTTAATTAATTGATTCATGAAAAGCAATGGGTTGTTCTCTAAACTTAAAATATAGGACATTGTATTTGTTTATTTATTTTGTTAATGCTTTAGCTTTAATAGGTAATTATATCTACACTTGAAATATTGCCGTTAAAATCAGTATAGCTTATTCTAGCGGGATAGCCTTCTTTATCGTATTGATAGGTGGCATCATACAATAATTCCCCATTCTTATATACTTTGGTAACGTTGTTCCTGAAAAGCTTTAAACCCATATCCTCCGAAGAGATATAGTCAAACCCTGTACAGGTATAGATTCCAAGTATGCCAAAGCCCTGGTTCAATTGAAAAAATGGATTGGGGTTGTTATCATATTCAAAGGTGTAATCATAATTATCATTTAACTCCCCTGATGTATCGTACTCCTTTTTGTTTAGGTTACTTATATTTCCACCTGAATAGGTTAAGGTCACTTTCTCCCATAGACCTATTTCCCTTAGAAACCATTCTGCCGTATGTAAGGTTCCATCGGAATTATAAATAAATTGGTAATTTATAAATGTTCCATCTGCCTGCATCTTGACAAGCTTTTTATTTTCATATACAAAGTTTAACACATAGGTGTCGTTTTTAGCCTTAAAAGCATCTAGGTCAAAAGTATTTGGATCAAAAGTGCCTCCCTCAAAACTTGTAAACCCATCATAGCGCTTTGAGACTTTTCCAGCACTGTTATATTCAAAGTGGTACAATGTTCCGCTACAGTTATCTAGGTATACATAGGTAAGCCTATCGTTCTCATAGATAAACTGTGAGCCATCATCATAACTTGACGGGTCTTTCTTTAGAATTTTTTTAATGTACTTCCCATTTTGTTTAGGAGGTTCTTCTTGATTGTCATTGGTGCTTTCATTACTGCTACAGGCTGTTATAAGGAACAGCAGTAACATACTTGTTTTTAAAAATGTTGTTTTCATTGGTTTAAGTTTTAAGTTAACGGATAGTATTTTGGTTAATAAATATAAAAAAAACATATTTGACAGAACATATATGTTCTGCTGTTTTTTTATCAAATAGAGCAAATTTGTTCTATGGCTAAAAAACCATTAGATAATTTTGATTCTGAAACAATTATTAAATTGGGTAGGCGTATAAAGTTTTTACGTAATGAAAGAAATATGACCCAAATGGACGTAGCCGTGTTGTTGAATATAGACCCCTCTGCTGTTAGAAGATATGAAAGAGGCAGGGTTGAAATGGGGTTTACTACATTAATGAAGTTTGCAGAAGCTTTACAAGTTACAGTTAATGACTTGCTTTATTCTGAAGAATAGAATAACAGACCTCTCCATTTTGATAAAAAGTAGGCTTATTATCATGTCTGAACCAATATAGTCCTTTGTTATTAATTCCAATTTTATCTTGCAAACTTAACTTTCAATACATATTTTAGATAAGTATTATGCTTATATTTATGATTGAAAAGTTTACAATTGATCAAATTAAATCTGAATTAATTAATTCTTGCATAACTTTTAAACCTAAGTCTTTCAAACCATATTTAATGGCTGATAATGTTTCTGTTGATTTCCCTACTAAGAAAAGGTTTTACAAATTCTTTAAACGTATGGTAAAATGCGCTAAACATAATTCTAAAGGACAATTAATTCCTATAATGAAGTTTACGGAAAGCAAAATTGAGCAAAAAGAATATAGCCTGAGTTTCTATGATGCCTATCACAAATATTCAAGGTTAACCTTACCAATAATTGAGACCGAAGAAGTGCTACATTTGGATATTAATCCTTTTTAATATTATAGTAAATAACACTTTTAAAAGATTAGACCTCTTCAATTTTGATAAAAAAGTGGATTAGTTGTCACCAACTTGTCAAGTTCTAAATACTTTTATCACTTATCTAATAGATTTAAATTACTCAGAGAATATAATTTAATCCTAGGCTCTCGCTACTAATCTAGGTTTATTAAATTTATGTTGCCAACAAATGATATTTTTTCATTAAACCACAGTTTTGCAGCATTCATAATAAATTTATAAATCATAACTATCATGGAAAGAAGAACATCAGTTAGACGGATTATGTTAGACTTATTATATATCAAGGAACAAGTCAAGGAGAAATTTAAGGACAATAAAAATTACATGGAAATATTAAACTATTTAGATAAAGAAGATTATTTAGACGATGATATACCCCTGCCCAGTTTTAAGCAAATAGAACAAGATACTCGCATCAAATCTTACCATATAAGGAAACGGTTAATTGATATGTATAATATTCTTTTTAGTTCCGATGAAGACGTTGAGTTAGATTTTAAATCCTCTGAAATTTATTTTTACTTACAAAACAATAAAGAATACGCTTCATTTAAATGCAAAAAACTTAATTACATTCCTAGAATTGGAGAAAATATGGACCTACCATTTATTAAAGAAAAAGTGGGTTGTGATTATTTTTACGTAGATGACATAAGACACTACTACTATAGCAGAAAACAAACAATTTACATCTATTTAAAATCTGGTATGTTTAACTCTTATTGGTATACTAGACTTCATGAGGCTGAAGAAAAAAAAGAACTGCCTTTTAAGGATTTTTATAATCTCTCCGATTGGGAGTTAAAAAGGAGATTATTATTCAAAAAGCCCTAATGAGGTGCTAAAAAATCAAAAACCTATTTATTCTAAAAACCAAAAGAGCTAAAATTTTCCCTCAACACTACTTGAATATTGAGAAAATTATTTAGATTTGTCAAAAAATGACAAGTCTTATGAAAACCACATTTGGTGAATACATCCGACTTCTAAGAACCGAAAAGGAACTCACATTAACTCAACTAGCAGCCAAACTGAATTTGGACTCTGCAAATTTGAGCAAAATAGAAAACGGAATACGAGATTTTGACGAAAAAAGACTGCCAAAATTGGCAAAAATATTTGGTCTCAACCTAAAAGACCTGCGAAACGAATATATTACCGACCAACTCGGAAAAAAAATTTACGAAACAAATTGCACAAAACAACTATTGAAAGTTGCTGAAGAAAAAGCAGAATATCGTAGAACCCTAAATAAAAACTTTCAAACAGAAAAAACAGTATGAAAATAGTATCATTTTTTGCAGGAGCAGGCGGACTTGACCTTGGATTTCAAAAAGCAGGTTTTGATGTGATTTGGGCTAATGAATATGACAAAGAAATTTGGGAAACCTATGAAAAAAACCACCCAAGCACAACTTTAGATAGAAGAAGCATTGTAGACATTCCAGCTAACCAAGTACCAGAATGTGATGGAATTATTGGAGGTCCACCTTGCCAAAGCTGGAGTGAAGCAGGTTCTTTACGTGGAATTAATGACAAACGTGGACAGTTATTTTTCGACTTTATCAGAATTTTAGAAGCCAAACAACCTAAGTTTTTCCTTGCAGAAAATGTGAGTGGAATGCTTTTAGGTAGACATAGTGAGGCTTTAAAAAACATCAAAGAACTATTTAAAAATGCAGGAATTGGATATGAACTATCATTCAAAATGCTCAACGCATCTGACTTTGAAGTTCCACAAGACAGAAAAAGAGTGTTTTTTGTAGGAATAAGAAAAGACCTCGATTTTAAATTTCAATTTCCAAAACCATTAAAAGAAAAGATTACACTTGAACAAGCAATATCAGATTTAAAAGATAGTGTTGTCCCTGCAAAAGAAGGCAATAAAACCAATAAAGAAAATTGTAAAGTTTCCAATCACGAATATATGATTGGTGGTTTTTCATCTATGTTTATGTCAAGAAACCGTGTAAGAAGTTGGGATGAACAGTCATTTACTATTCAAGCAGGTGGAAGACACGCGCCATTGCATCCACAAGCACCTAAAATGAATTTTATTGAACAAAATGTTCGTGAATTTGTCAAAGGAAAAGAGCATTTATATAGACGTTTAAGTGTAAGAGAGTGTGCAAGGATACAGACTTTTCCAGACAATTTTGATTTCCAATATGATAACATTTCAGCAGGTTACAAAATGATTGGAAATGCGGTTCCAGTAAATCTTGCAAAACACATGGCGTTGAGCATCAAATCTCAAATTGAAAGTGTCAAAAAGTCATTTACGAAAACAAAAAAAGAAATTTTAGAATTAGAAAATACATTATAATAAAGTATGGCAAGTCAGACTATTAATGGAAAAGCGTTTGAGTATGCTTTACTTTTAGAGTTTTATGAACGCTTAAAGAACATTACGAGCGTTTCAATCAGCGAAAATGAACCTTATCAAAATGCTAAAGGTTGTTTCGATTCTTTTATTGAGGACGAACAAGATACTTTTAGGATTACAGCAAGTGCAGCAATTAACTTTTTAATCGATATTGAACCAAGGCTATCAAACGGCATCAATGAAAATGACGTTTTGGTTTTAGAAATTGTTAGCGACCAAGCAGGACAAACAGGAGATGTTCGTGATGTTTTAATGATTCGTTCACTTCAAAAATGGGAAATTGGAATTTCTGCAAAAAATAATCACAGAGCCGTAAAACATTCAAGATTATCATTAAATATTGACTTTGGGAAAAAGTGGTTGGGAGTTCCTTGCTCACAAAATTATTTCAATGAAATCAAGCCAATTTTTGATATGTTGACTGACCTAAAAACAAAAGATAAATCCACTAAATGGATTTCGATTGATAATATGCACGAAGTAGTCTATGTGCCCATTTTAAATGCTTTTCGAAAAGAGCTTTTACGACTTGACAAAGAAAACCCAAATATTGTTGCCGAAAATTTAGTTCAGTATTTGATTGGTAATGAGGATTTCTATAAAGTAATCAAGGGAAAGAAAAAAGTTGAAATTCAGGCATACAATCTTAACGGTTCACTGAATTTACCTTTTGAATCCATAAAACCTAAAGCTAAAATTCCGAAACTGAAACTTCCAACAAGACTAATCGAAATTGTTTACCAAGACAATTCAACTACAACATTATTAGTTTCATTAAACGAAGGTTGGCAAATATCGTTCAGGATACACAATGCAAGTTCAAGAGTTGAGGCATCTTTGAAATTTGACATTAATCTAGTGAGCGCACCTCATACCTTATTTACTAATCATATTTTTATAGCATAATGCAACGCCTAAAGCCATAAACATATGCAATTCGCGCCAGCCAATGCTAAAACCAAAAATTGCTAAAGAGTATGTCTTTAATGCTGAAAAAACAAACTGAATAAAAAAGCCAATGGGTTAGCTATGGTAACCGTTGCTCAATCCCATAATTTTGAAAAGAGGAGCTAACCACTCTCCTTCAACCTATTAATCACCTAGCTAGTCCTCCTAAATATTAACGCCCAATCCAATTTTAATAATATGAACTGCTCCGTTATACCTAGAGTTAACTATCGGTTTCTCAACCTCTAATAAAATATAATCATACTGAGCTTGCACAAAAAAGCCATTATATATATTATACTTTAACCCTGGATTAATATTTAATCCACTTTGGGTATTATTAAAACTCATAGCGACACCATAATGTCCACCAATTTTATCATCTCTTCCTTTGGTTTTAAAAATCATTGAGGAATATCCCAACCTTAAATAAGGATTAAATTTTAAAACGTTAAACTCAACAAATATTTTAGGCTGGATAACATAGGACTTAATATTAAATTCAATTACAGAGTCATCACTCTTTAAAACACCTACATTTAGAGCCAAACCCAAACTTAAAACACTGTTTTTATAAGCCTTATAGTTAAATTCAGTATCTATAACACCATTATAAAAATCATTAATGAAATTGTGATCAAACGGGATGGGGTGATTTAATCCTACGGTAAATTTTGAATCCTGGGAAAAACCTTTAAATAATACTAAAAGCAAGATAAAGAATAAGGTTCTTTTCATAAAATAAGAGGTTTAAAATCAAGACAAATGTAGGAATAATAAAAGCAGACTTATCAGGAAGAGCTTCTTATTTTTTTTATCTCCAAACTAATCCTCTTCTGTGCTACACTTTACCTTATTTATAGTTAGGGCAAGGTAGGCAGGTTAAAATCTAAAAACCATTTAACCCCAATAACTTTTTACTAAAAACCACCTACCCACCCTACCTACTATTTATTTTACCTTCTTAGAAATCCTATTAATAAACCAACTAATCCTCTTTTAAAATTAGTTAAATGACTACTTGTAGACGTAAGTTATTTCCCTATATTTGAACACTAAATAACACCGTATTATATAATCTATTTATGAAGCTTCTGAAGTTTTTATGCTCTATCTTATCTATTACTGTATTCACATTCTCTTGTTCCAACTCAGATAGCCAACCTGAAGAGGTAGCATTAAAAGAGGTAACACATAACGTCATATATTGGGAGTTTACACCAGACACAGGTAACAACACATCAAGATTACGCTATGAAATAGAATTCCAAAATCCAAATGATGTAGCTATTAACGGGTTTTATAGAATAACCCAAAATGCTGATGGCTTTGTAACAACCCTTTTCTCCTCTAATAAATCTCCTTGCTATGAAATAGAAGCTAATTCCACCTGCACTCTTAGTTTTGATGAAGAAGACTCACATGATTTAGGAAAATTAAACTCTATTAATTTAATATCTGTAGAATATAATATTGAAGAAAAATAAGCAGTATTGTATTAATTAACAATAGTCATGAATAAAGCAAAACATCTTTGTTATTTACTTTTGGGAATTACACTCTTAGCATGTTCCAGTAGTGTAGATGAAAATGAAGAATCAATTAAATGCTTTAACAAAAACTCCATGGAATCATTTGTAATGGAGCCTGGCCAGTGTGTTATTATTTCAGAGAACCCAGACATGAAATTAGTTTTGATTGGATTTGAAAATCATATTAAGTCTAATGATATGACCTATAAAACTACTGTAACAGTTAGACTAGAGGAACTTAACTTCACATGGGAGACACTCCATGAAATTAAGGACGACCCAGACACTGAAATAATAAAATTTACAGGAGAAATCCTTACTGGAATCAATGAGGATTCCTATGCAATTTTTGTTGATGATATTGAATTTACTGAAACAGAAACTGAGTTTATTTTTCATAAAGCAACTATTAGAGTGAAGTACTCTACCAATTAATTAGCCACCTCCCTTTAACCTTTCCATTTCAAGACTAATCCTCCTTTGGACTACCTTTCCATAGCTATCTTGTGTTATTTTCATATTACTATGCCCAAGTAGTTCACTAACAATCTCCATTGGCACATCATTATATAACAATACAGTACTAGCAAAAGTCCTTCTAGCCATATGGGTGGTTAGCTTTTTATCAATACCCACAATAGCGCCAATTTCCTTCAGATAAGAATTGTACTTTTGGTTACTAATCCTAGGAAACACATGGTTTTCATCACTTAAATACTTATCCAATATAGCTTCTGCTTTAGGTAATAATGGAACGGATAAGGCTTTGGATGTTTTCTTCCTGTTCATCTTTATCCACCTGTTACCATCAAAACCAATTACAATATGTTTAGGCTCCAAATCCATAAGTTCCCTGTACGGTAACCCTGTATAGCAACAAAAAACAAATAAGTTCTTTACAAACTTTAACCTAGGTTGTGAAAACTCATGTACTTCAAGCTTTTTAAGCTCCTCTGGAGAAAGGAATACTATACTGTTCTTGGTTCTTTTAGCCTTGTAGAGCATAAACGGGTCTTTATCCAAGTGACCTTCAGCTACAGCAATCCTAATAGGCTTTCTAAAGCGCTGTATCATCTTGTTAATAGTAGCTTGACCCAAACCTTTCTCTGTCTTTAGATAGTACTCAAAATCGGCTAAGAACTGTAATTTCAACTTATTTAAAGGGAAATCATTACGCTTATGTTTATGCTTTATAAAATCCTTTACATGTTTATACGCATAATCAAATTTTATCCACGTAGCTCTTTGTATATCAATACCGATTAGCTTTTTTAAGGACTCTAGATAGCGTTTAAAGGCTTCTACGGCTCCTTGCTCCTTTTGTGTTTTTTCTCCTTTATATTGCAGGTATATGTCCTCTACGGTAAAACTTTCTTCCTTAACCTGTAGCATTAAAAAAGCCTGACTAAGTTTGGTCTTAATCAGGCTTAATTGTGTGTTCTTTAATTCTGCATCTGGTTCTGGTGGTTCAACGTATTGTTGTTTCCTGCTCCAGTGTTTAGGGTTGATGAATAGTCCTGTAGAGAATACTCTCCTAATCTTATTATAGGTGATTCTACACATTATGGCACATAAACCTTTACGGTTTGCTTTACGCTTATTAATATTGAATAATATATTGAGTTTCATGATAATTAAATTTTAAAAATGGGTGTCTTTTAATTTGTAGTTGGTACCTCAATAGGTGTCTTTTTTAGAAGAAAAAACTTGACAAGTTGGCATTTTAAAACATAATCCTGTTTTAACAGGAATAAACAACAAAAGAATAATAATTAAAATAGGTTTGTCAAACTATATTTTGATAATTAATATGTATGAATTATCTTTAAACAAAACACAAAATCACCTTATAATGAAAGTATTATAAAAACAAACTTAATTGTGTTTTGGCATACCTACTGTTTAACGTCAGCCAAAAGTGAACTTTTATAGGTTGATTTTTAAGAGAGAAAAAATGAAATACTTATTATTAAAACTAATACTGCTTCTTTGTTCAGTTACTTTATTCATTTCTTGCAAAAAGGAAAACACAAAAGTATATATTGAGATTGCAGCAGAGTCTAAAAAGCTAAATGACTTTTTTCAAATGAGTTTCGAAAGAAAATTAGATAATAGCCCACAATTTCAAACATTACTGGGAATTAAAAAAGATTATGGAGAATTGGATGATATTTCTCCTTCTGCCGATGAAAGAAAGTTAATGATAAAGAAAGAAGAATTACAATGGTTAAATGACTCAATTAATACCAATGCACTTTCTAAAGATGCGTTATTAAATTATAAACTGTTTAAGCAAAATATTGAAAATAATATTTCAGATTATAAATACAGATTGTACAACTATCCTGTAAACCAAATGTATGGAGCACAATCTTGGCTGCCATCAGTTTTAATAAGTATGCATCAAATAGATAATATTAAAGATGCAGAAGATTATATTTCTAGATTGAATGGTTTTAACAAATACTTTACTCAATTAGTTGAAAACTTAAAAGAACGTGAGGCAATAGGTGTTATGCCCCCAAAGTTTGTATATGACAAAGTGATTCAAGATTCAGAAAACATTTTAATAGGTCAACCATTTGATAAATCAAACAAGGAAAGTACGTTGCTGAAAGACTTTATGAAAAAAGTGAACAACTTAGATGCTGATGACAAAATTAAATTTAATTTAGAAAAACAAGCAAGAGAGGCTCTTTTAACCTCTGTTAAGTCTGCATATGAAAAACTTATTTCTTTTACCAAAGAACAGAAGACTAGGGCTAATAACGATCATGGTGTTTGGAAATTTCCTGATGGCGAAGCCTTCTATAACAATGCATTAAATAGAACAACTACAACAAATTTAACAGCAGATGAAATCCACAATATAGGGTTAGCAGAGGTCGATAGAATTCATGAAGAAATGAATGTTATACGAGAGAAAGTTGGATTTAAAGGAAGCTTAAAAGAGTTTTTTCAATTCATTAAAACAGACAAACAATTCTATTATACAGAAGATCAAAAAGGAAAAGATGCTTATTTAAAGGAATCATCCAATCTAATTGATAGTATGAAAGCAAGATTGGATGATTTCTTTATCACTAAGCCCAAAGCTGATATAATAGTAAAAGCAGTTGAACCATTTAGAGAGAAATCGGCTGGAAAAGCTTTTTATTATCCGCCAACAGAAGATGGTTCTAGGCCAGGAATCTACTATGTTAACTTATATGACATGAAATCTATGCCAACATACCAAATGGAAGCCTTGGCATACCACGAAGGATTGCCGGGGCACCACATGCAACTTTCTCTTCAGAAAGAATTGGAAAACGTTCCTATGTTTAGAAGACATATAAAATATATCTCTTATGTAGAAGGTTGGGGATTATACTCAGAGTATCTCCCAAAAGAAATGGGTTTTTATGCCGATCCTTACTCAGATTTTGGTAGATTGGAGTGGGAATTATTTAGAGCGTGTAGATTGGTTGTAGATACTGGAATTCATGCTAAGAAATGGACACGTGAAGACGGAATAAAATATTATATGGATAATACCCCAAATCCTGAATTAGATATTATTAGGATGGTAGAAAGACATATTGTGATGCCAAGCCAAGCAACAGCTTATAAGATCGGAATGATGAAAATCTTAGAATTACGCAAAAAAGCAAAAAATACTTTAGGAGATAAATTTGACATTCGTGAGTTTCACGAAGTTGTTCTTTCAAATGGATCCATTCCTCTAAATGTTTTAGAAAACTTCGTAGATGAATATATTAACTCTTATTAATATTTCACCCCCCAATATTGCCCACTTAAAATAAAAAAGCCTCGTAAACAAAGTGTTTACAAGGCTTTACGATTTCAAATCGTGGTCCCACCTGGGCTCGAACCAGGGACTTTCTGATTATGAGTCAGATACTCTAACCAACTGAGTTATAGGACCTATTAGTTTACACTAATATTGCTCTTTTAAAAGAGTGTGCAATATTACTACATATTTTATAACTCTACAAGAAATTTTATGGCTTTATCTCTTCGCATAACTCTATAAGCACCCCATTGGTACTTTTAGGGTGCAAAAAAACCACTTTTTTGTTATCGGCCCCTAGTTTTGGACTTTCGTTAAGCACAACAAAACCCTCTTCTTTTAAACGGGATACCTCTGCTTCTATATCATCAACATCAAACGCAATGTGGTGAATGCCCTCGCCCTTTTTCTCAATAAACTTGGCAATAGGGCTATCTGCATTTGTAGCCTCCAAAAGTTCAATTTTATTGGGCCCTATTTGAAAAAACGACGTATTAACCCCCTCACTTTCCACAGCCTCTATTTTATAATGTGGCTTACCAAATAATTTGGAGAATAGCGCGTTAGACGATTCCAGACTTTTAACGGCAATACCTATATGTTCAATTTTATTCATTTAGTTCCAAGGTGTTAATACAGTAAATTTTAAACGTAAAGGTAAATAATCTTTAAATATCAATTACTTTTGCATTATGGAAGAAAGTCAAAGACAAAAAAAGATAGCATCCGTTTTACAGCGCGATTTAGCAGAAGTCCTTCAAAACTCTGCTACACAAGGAGGGATGCGGGGCATTTTAATTTCGGTATCCAAAGTAAAGGTTACTGTAGATTTGTCCGTTGCCAAAGTGTATGTAAGTGTATTTCCTAACAATAAAGCCGCCGAAATATTAGAGGGCATTACCTCTAATGCCCCCTTAATAAAGCATGAACTGGCACAGCGTACCAAGCACCAATTACGCCGTATGCCCCAATTGGAGTTTTTTATTGACGACTCTTTAGAATACATCGATAAAATAGAGCAGTCCCTAAAAGGAAAGGATAACCCTATTGCAAATCCAGACTTGCTCGACAAAAGAAAAAAATCGTAGTTGAATGTCCCACTCTACATAGCAAAGCGCTACCTACGCTCCAAGAGCAGCAACCATGCTATTAACATTATATCCTATATCGCATTAACTGGCGTTGTTTTAGGAGCCGCATCCTTATTTGTCGTATTATCGGGCTTTGCCGGATTAAAAGACTTTACGCTTCAGTTTTCAACCATTATAGACCCCGATTTAAAGGCCCAGGCCGCTATTGGAAAATCCTTCGTTTTAACCGAAGAAGAAACCCTTAAGCTCAACCAAATTTCAGACGTAATAGCCTACTCGAAAGTTGTTGAGGAGCGTATTTTTATTAAATCAGACGATAAGTCCTACCCCAGCGCTTCCATAAAAGGTGTTGACGATAATTTTAAACGGGTCAATACCGTCGATTCAATATTGGAACAAGGCAATTGGCTTAGGGAAAAAACAAACCAGATTGTTGTGGGCTCGGGCATTTCCAGCAGCCTTTCCTTTGGTGTTTTAGACTATAACAAAACCATTAGCATTTATGTGCCCAAGCCCGGAAAAGGGCAAATCACCTCTGCCGAAAAAGCGTTCAATGCCGTTAACGCGGTTAACGTTGGTGTCTTTTCGGTTAACGAAACCCTAAACGACACCTATGTGTTTGCTCCCTTAAGCTTGGCACAACACCTATTAAACTACCAACCCAATCAAATTTCGGCCATAGAGTTTAAACTCAAGGATGGCGCCGATGAGACTATAGTAAAACAACAAATACAAGACGTTTTAGGCGATAAAGTAATTCTTAAAAACAGGGCACAACTCAACGACGCACTGTACAAAATGTTAAACACCGAAAACTTGGCCGTTTACCTCATTTTTACCCTAGTGCTTATTATTGCGCTATTTAACGTTATTGGGTCCATCATCATGATGATTTTAGACAAAAGGAACAGCCTGCAAACCCTATTTAACCTCGGTACTACAATAAAGGATATTCGTAAAGTCTTCTTCATTCAAGGTAGCCTAATGAGCATTTTGGGCGGACTCATTGGTATAATGGTAGGTCTGTTACTAACCTTAAACCAGCTTTACGGCCCCATAGCATTAAAAGTGTTCATAACCCCCACATTGCCCTATCCAGTACAAATAAAAATCGTTAACATTTTTATAGTCCTGTTCACGATTTCGGTATTAGGCATTTTGGCTTCCAGAATAGCCTCCGCAAGGATCACTAAAAATCTGGTACAGGATTATTAATTTTTTTTGGGCAAGTGCGCTTATGGCGCACCGCGCTATCCACTATAGTTTTTTAAAATATTCAAGGTTTTTCAACAACTATAATTGTTAGCCATCTTGGTTCTTGATGCTTTGCGCTTTGGCTCCCTTACTGGATATTTTAAAAAAGCTGCCGCTACTATCGCTCTTGCGGGATAGTGCCATTTATTAACACAAAGGCTTCAATCTCCGTCAATCCCTATCAATCTCAATCAATCCTTTCAAAAGGCAAACAGAAAAGTAAACTAATTATTCCGTAAATTGATAATCCGAAAACTTTTCCAAGACCTCATCGAAAGTAGCAAACACATCCTCGGGCCTATCGCTGGTTACCATTTTGGTACGGTATTCCTTAAAATGCGGAATCCCCTTAAAATAATTGGTGTAATGCCTGCGGGTCTCAAAAACCCCTAAGGTTTCCCCTTTCCAATCTATGGCCATTTGCAAATGCCTACGTGCGGCCTCCACACGCTCCTCTATTGTAATAGGAGCCATATGTTCGCCCGTTTCAAAATAATGCTTCACCTGCCTAAAAAACCACGGATTGCCAATACTGGCACGGCCAATCATAGCCCCATCCAGCCCATAGCTGTCACGCATTTCCACAGCCTTTTCAGGCGTATCCACATCACCGTTACCAAATACGGGAATGTACATACGCGGATTATTCTTCACCTCGGCAATAGGCTTCCAGTCGGCATTTCCCTTATACATTTGGGCTCGGGTACGCCCATGAATGGCAATGGCCTTACAGCCCACATCCTGAAGCCGTTCGGCAACCTCAACAATTCTAATGGAATCATGGTCCCAGCCCAAGCGTGTTTTTACCGTAATGGGAATATTGGTACGCTTCACCATTTCGGCAGTAAGCTGTTCCATAAGGCAAACGTCCTTTAAAATTCCAGCTCCAGCACCTTTGCTCACTACCTTTTTAACAGGGCAACCAAAGTTAATGTCAATAATATCGGGGTTCGACTTTTCAACAATATCAATAGTTTGCAACATGCTATCCAGATTGGCCCCAAATATTTGGATGCCCACAGGGCGCTCCTTCTCATAAATATCCAGCTTCATAACACTTTTGGCAGCATTACGTATTAAGCCTTCGCTGGACACAAACTCAGTATACACCACATCGGCACCTTGTTCTTTACAAAGCGCACGAAACGGCGGATCGCTAACATCTTCCATTGGTGCTAACAACAACGGGAAATCGGGCAGTTCTATGTGATCTATTTTTACCAAGCTTAAAAATTTGGTGCAAAATTACTCTTTTTTGTTGAATCTCCCCCCAGAACCTTAAAAACCTAGCAAGTCTGAACAAAAAATCAGCTATATTTGCAAATTCAATCTAGGCATAGATTCCACTTATGAAGCACATTAGAAACTTTTGCATTATAGCACATATAGATCATGGTAAGAGTACCCTTGCCGATCGTTTGTTGGATTTTACGGGTTCGGTAACCGATAGGGAAAAACAGGACCAGTTATTGGACAACATGGACCTGGAACGCGAACGTGGTATTACCATTAAATCGCATGCCATACAAATGGACTTTGTGTACAAAGGTGAACAATATATATTAAACCTTATAGACACCCCTGGTCACGTCGATTTTAGTTACGAGGTCTCCCGTTCTATTGCTGCTTGCGAAGGTGCTTTGCTTATTGTGGATGCCGCACAAAGCATTCAGGCACAAACCATATCCAACCTTTATTTGGCTTTGGAAAATGATTTGGAAATTATTCCCGTATTAAATAAAGTGGACTTGCCTAGTGCCAGCCCCGAAGAAGTAACCGATGATATTGTAGATTTACTGGGCTGCGACCCCGAAGAAGTTATTCACGCCAGTGGTAAAACAGGTTTTGGCGTTGATAATATATTGGCCGCCGTTATAGAGCGTATCCCTGCCCCTAAAGGCAGCCCCGATGAACCCTTACAGGCTTTGATCTTCGATTCGGTTTATAATCCGTTTCGTGGCGTGGAAACTTATTTTAGGGTGATAAACGGTTCCATTAAAAAGAACCAGAATATTAAGTTTATTGCTACGGGAAAAACCTATTTTGCAGACGAAGTAGGTACACTTAAACTCAAACAATTGCCTAAAAACGAAATAAAAGCAGGCGATGTAGGTTATGTTATTACAGGAATTAAAGAAGCCAAAGAGGTTAAGGTTGGTGATACCATTACCGATGCCAAACACCCTACCAAGAATGCTATTTCTGGTTTCGAGGATGTGAAACCTATGGTGTTTGCTGGTATTTATCCTGTCGATACCGAAGATTACGAAGAACTTCGTGCCTCAATGGAAAAACTCCAACTTAACGATGCTTCCTTAGTATTTCAACCCGAAAGTTCTGCAGCTTTGGGCTTTGGTTTCCGTTGTGGGTTCTTGGGAATGCTCCATATGGAAATCATTCAAGAACGTTTGGAGCGCGAGTTCGATATGACCGTTATTACTACGGTTCCTAACGTATCGTACCATGCCTATATTAAAAAGCATCCAGACGATATCATTATTGTTAATAACCCTACCGACCTTCCCGATCCTTCAACATTAGATCGTGTAGAAGAGCCTTACATAAAAGCCACCATTATTACCAAGGCTGATTTTGTGGGCAACGTCATGAGCTTGTGTATTGAAAAACGGGGGATGATTACCAATCAAACCTATTTAACGCAAGATCGGGTGGAGCTTAATTTCGATATGCCTTTGGCCGAAATAGTTTTCGATTTCTACGATCGTTTAAAAACCGTTTCAAAAGGCTATGCCTCTTTCGATTATCATCCTATTGGTATGCGACAATCCAAACTGGTGCGTGTAGATATTCTATTGAACGCACAACCCGTCGATGCCCTTTCGGCCTTAATACATGCCGATAATGCACAGAATATTGGCAAAAAGATGTGCGAAAAACTAAAAGAGCTTATTCCGCGTCAGCAATTCGATATTCCAATACAAGCTGCTATTGGGGCTAAAATTATTTCTAGGGAAACCATTAAAGCGCTTCGTAAAGATGTTACCGCCAAATGCTACGGAGGTGATATTTCGCGTAAGCGTAAGCTGTTGGAAAAACAGAAAAAAGGTAAAAAACGCATGCGTCAAGTAGGAAATGTTGAAATTCCACAACAGGCGTTTATGGCTGTATTGAAGTTGAATGATTAGCAATTAGCGTTATTACAAACTACCAACCTATTAGTTTTCTATCTAAATTTTATTCATTTTTTAATTATATGATTGCGATTATTGTAAGTATTTAACTAACAATATCTCATTTTCGAGAATATTATTAATCAATCACATAAAAACCTTTATTTTCTTTAAAAATAGTGGTTCGGCAAAGAAAGTATGCAATAATTTTGTATGTTTAAAGACACATCCAAGCAATTACATGGCTTGGGGTTATCAGTTAATAAGTTAATGGTTATTATGTGTTAACCTGTATTCAATTAATCATAGTAAACCTTAAAAACATTAAATCATTGATTTTAAATCTAATGTGATTTCTCTTTGTAGCGTTTTCGGGATTAGGAATGGTGAAATTCAATTGTTTTATGTTTTTGTTGTAATTTACTAAAGGTTATTTACAGTTAATCCAACAATCCGTAATACTAACTTAATAACCTGTTTGTTTTTTTGAAACCGAAAAATTTTGTGCTTCAAAGCACATTATTTCAACTAAGAACCAAAGCCTGTGAATATAATCCATATAAGTGCTGAATGCTATCCCGTTGCCAAAGTTGGTGGTCTTGCCGATGTTGTTGGTGCTTTACCAAAATACCAAAATACTGCAGAGACCTCATCTCAAGTAATCATGCCTTTCTACGATGTAAAATTTACAAAGGAACATAACTTTACCCCAATATTTGAATCGGAATTGGATTTAGGTGAAGAACAATACCAGTTCCGTATTTTAAAGCTTAGTGAAAATGTATTGGATTTCGATATTTTCTTTGTCGATGTTCCTGATTTAATATTTAAGGATTATGTATATTCCTTTGATGATACCAAACGCTTTTTGGCCTTTCAAATAGCAGCTTTGGATTGGATGCTTACCTGGGACAGTTTACCAGATGTTATCCATTGCCATGACCACCATACAGGATTGACCCCTTTTATGCTTCAAGAGAGCCATAAATATGAAGCCTTTAGAAAAATCCCTAACATACTAACCATACATAACGCCCAATACCAAGGCTGGTTCTCTCATGATAACGTAAATTTAATCCCGCCTTTTAATTTTAATAATGTAGGCTTGCTAGATTGGGGCGGTCAAATAAACCCTTTAGCAGCAGCCATAAAATGTGCCTGGAGGGTTACTACGGTATCGCCTAGTTATATGGAGGAATTAAAAACCAACGCCAATGGTTTAGAACATTTATTAGCTCAAGAAAGTACCAAATGTATAGGTGTTTTAAACGGTATAGACACCAAGGTTTGGAACCCTGAAACCGACGATTATATTGTTAAGAACTACAACGAAAAAACCATTGACCCTGGAAAAAAAGCCAATAAAGAACATCTATGTGACACCTTTGGCCTAGATAGCAACAAGCCTCTTTTTGCCTTTATAGGAAGGTTGGTTGGCGAAAAAGGATCCGATTTATTTCCTGAAGCCTTTAAAATAGCATTACAAAATCCAGACCTATCTATACTCCTTTTAGGCTCTGGCAATAAAGACACCGAAAGCCAATTAGAAGCTTTAAAAGACACCTTTAAAGGGCATTACAATGCCTTTATTGGTTACGATGAAAAACTGTCGCATATCATTTATGCAGGAGCAGATTTTCTGTTAATGCCCTCTAGGGTAGAACCCTGTGGGTTAAACCAAATGTATGCCCTGCGATATGGCACCATACCAATTGTAAGGAGCATTGGTGGATTAAAGGATACGGTAACTGATATCTCAGAAGATAATGGCTTCGGTATATGCCATGACCATGTTACGGTAGATGAAATAACCCATGCCATTGAAAGAGGAGACCAGCTGTATAAAAACCAAACTCGGTTTAAGGCTTTAAGAACACAAATAATGAAGATAGACCATTCTTGGGATGCTTCAGCAAGTCAATATATTAAACTGTATAACTCTATAAACTAACTCGCTATGATAAACGACAAAGTCTTATCCATAATTTTAGGAGGCGGTCAAGGCTCCAGATTATACCCCCTTACAGAAAAAAGGTCAAAACCTGCGGTTCCTATTGCTGGAAAATATCGATTGGTAGATATTCCTATCTCAAATTGTATCAATGCAGACATAAAACGTATATACGTCTTAACACAGTTTAATTCAGCTTCATTAAATCGCCATATAAAGAATACTTATCATTTTAGTTTTTTCAGTTCGGCTTTTGTTGATGTATTGGCAGCTGAACAAACACCGCAAAACAAAGGATGGTTTCAAGGTACTGCCGATGCCGTGCGCCAAAGTATGCACCATGTTGTAAGGCACGATTTTGAATATGCCCTAATCCTTTCTGGCGACCAGTTGTACCAAATGGATTATGATAAAATGATAAAAGCCCACGAAGAAAGCGGTGCCAAAATATCCATTGCGACTATTCCGGTAAACGAAAAAGATGCCACTGGTTTTGGGATATTAAAAGCAGATGAAAACAACGTCATCACCTCTTTTATTGAAAAACCAGACGCCAGTTTATTACCCGAATGGACATCGGATGTTAGTGATGATATGAAAGCTCAAGGGCGAAATTATTTGGCTTCAATGGGTATCTATATTTTTAACAGGGATTTACTAATTGAGTTAATGAATGATCAATCCACCATAGATTTTGGTAAGGAAATTATCCCTCAAAATATCGAAAAACACAAAACCCTTAGTTATCAATATGAAGGTTACTGGACCGATATAGGAACTATCGAATCGTTCTTTGAGGCCAATATTGGACTTACCGAAGACATTCCAAAGTTTGATTTATACGACAAGAAAAAACGAATATATACCCGGGCCCGTATGTTGCCAACTTCAAAAGTATCGGGAACTATGTTGGAAAAAGCAGTTATTGCAGAAGGCTGTATAATTAGTGCTGCCAAGATAGAAAAATCGGTTATTGGAATCCGTTCTAGAATAGGTGAAGAATCAACAGTAATCAACACCTACATGATGGGTTCGGATCACTACGAAAACACCTTGGATATAAACAGAAACGAAGTCGAAATCCTTATGGGAATAGGTGAGCGTTGTTTTATAAAAAATGCCATTATAGATAAAAATTGCCGTATAGGTGATGATGTTAGAATAAATGGCGGGAAACACCTTGAAGATACCGAAACAGATACCTATGTCGTAAGAGACGGTATTATTGTTATTAAAAAAGGGGCTATTATCCCCAACGGAACTGTAATTTAATATATGACAAACGTAATAGCCCACACTCTTTTTTCTGAGTTCGATATCAACCTGTTCATAGCGGGAAAACACTACCGTTTATATGAAAAATTTGGGTCGCACCCACTTACCATAGACGGTATTCAAGGCACCTATTTTGCAGTATGGGCACCCAGTGCCAAGCAAGTCTCCGTTATCGGTGATTTTAATTATTGGAATGGCGAGGAATATCAACTTAACGTAAGGTGGGACGCTTCAGGTATTTGGGAAGGCTTTATTCCACATGTGGGCAAAGGTAATTTGTACAAGTACAAAATCCATTCACACCATAACGGTATTATAACCGAAAAGGCCGACCCTTATGCAAGACGGGCAGAGCATCCGCCCAAAACAGCATCAATAATATGGGACGACAACTATAAGTGGAAAGATAACCAATGGATGAAAAAGCGTAAAAAGCACAATGCTTTAGATGCGCCCTATTCGGTTTATGAAGTGCATTTAGGCTCGTGGAAAAAACAAGTGCAAGAAAACCGCTTTTTGTCGTATTACGAACTGGCAGACGAATTGGTAAACTATGTTAAGGACATGAACTTTACCCATGTCGAGCTTATGCCCATTATGGAGTTTCCGTACGATCCGTCATGGGGCTATCAAGTAACAGGCTATTTTGCACCAACATCCCGATTTGGCTACCCCGAGGAATTTAAATATCTGGTCGATAAATTACACCAAAACGATATAGGCATTATTTTAGATTGGGTACCATCGCATTTCCCAGAAGACGCCCATGGCCTAGGCTTTTTTGATGGATCACACTTATACGAGCATCCCGACCCCCGTAAAGGCTATCATCAAGATTGGAAAAGCTTGATCTTTAATTACGGGCGCAATGAGGTAAAATCCTTTTTAATAAGTAACGCTATATTCTGGCTGGAACAATACCATGCCGATGGATTGCGGGTCGATGCCGTGGCATCTATGCTCTTTTTAGATTACTCTAGGGAAGACGGTCAATGGGAGCCCAATGTTTATGGCGGTAGGGAAAACCTGGAGGCGATTGCCTTTTTAAAAGAATTAAATGAAGAAGTCTATAAATCGTTCCCCGATGTACAAACCATTGCCGAAGAATCAACAGCCTTTCCCGGCGTTTCCAAGCCCGTATTTTTAGGTGGCTTGGGGTTTGGCATGAAATGGATGATGGGATGGATGCACGACACGTTGGAATACTTTAAAAAAGATCCTATTTACAGGCAGTACCATCAAAACGATATTACCTTTAGTTTAGCTTATGCCTTTACAGAAAACTTTATGTTGCCTTTGTCTCACGACGAAGTGGTATATGGCAAAAACTCTATTTTAGGCAGAATGCCAGGAGACGAATGGCAACGCTTTGCCAACCTACGTTTGTTATACAGTTACATGTTTACGCATCCAGGAACAAACCTAATGTTTATGGGAGGGGAGTTTGGCCAATACAGCGAATGGGACTTCCAAAGCAGCTTAGATTGGAACCTATTGGATTACGAACCACATAAAAACTTTCAAACCTTTTTTAAAGCCCTTAATTCTTTTTATAAAGAAACCCACGCGCTATTTGAAAAACAATTTAGCCACGATGGGTTTGAATGGATTAGTTACGACGATCACCAAAACTGTGTCATGTCCTATATAAGAAAAGGGAAGGATCCTAAAAATGATGTCGTGGTAGTTTGCAACCTTACGCCAGCCGCTAGGAAAGGCTACAAAATAGGCTTACCAAAAAAGGGGAAACTTAAAGAAATCTTCAATAGCGACCAAACAACATTTGGGGGTAGTGGGGTATCTAATAAACGTGCCCTAACTATAAAAGAAGAGCCTTGGAACGGAAAAACGTTTTCGGCTAAAATTACGCTTCCTCCGCTAGGGGTCGCTATTTTCCAATTTCAGCCTTAATATATTGATACTTTTATGATTATATAGCTAATTGTTTGATTTTAACGCAAACAATTAGCTGTATTTTTACTAAATATAAAGGCTTAAAACTTAATATATTTTTTACTTTCGTTGTTTAATTAATTTCATCTTTTATGATATTAAATACAGAACTAGAACATAAAGGGAACCTGTTTCCTTCCAAAATAATTTCATACGAAAAGAACCTTAACGTACTCTCATTTAAAACCGAAAATGGCGTTGTTTTACAAGTTACCGTTCGTCGCGATAGTATCTTACGTTTTAGATATACCACAACAGGTATTTTTGATAACGATTTCTCTTATGCCATTACAAAATATGCCAGTAGAGGGTATAACCATCTTGAAGTAACCGAAGATGAAGACCAATACATTATTACAACCTCAAAGCTTATTTGTCACATTTCGAAAGCAGATTTAAGAATATCTATTTTTGACGCTAAGGACAACTTACTTGTTTGTGAAGACGAATTGGGATTCCATTGGGAAGAAAGCTATGAGCTGGGTAGTGATATAGTTAAAATGTCTAAAGCGGCACAGCCAGGGGAAAGTTATTATGGTTTAGGTGACAAACCTGTTGATAATAACCTAAAAGGAAAGCGTTTTGAAAACTGGGTAACCGATTCTTATGCCTACGGCAGGGACACCGACCCCATTTATAAAGCGATACCCTTCTATACTGGATTACACCACAAAAAGGCTTATGGTATCTTTTTTGACAACACCTTTAAAACCTTTTTCGATTTTTGTCAGGAACGTAGAAACATTACCAGTTTTTGGGCTCATGGTGGAGAAATGAACTACTATTTTATCTATGGTCCAGAAATGTCTGAAGTAGTTGCCAATTACACCGATTTAACTGGAAAACCACATGCACTGCCACCACTTTGGGCCTTAGGGTACCATCAATGTAAATGGAGCTACTATCCAGAATCGAATGTAAAAGCGATTACGGCTAAATTTAGGGAATTACAAATCCCCTGTGATGCCATTTATTTGGATATTGATTACATGGAGGGATTCCGTTGCTTTACATGGAGCAAGGAATATTTTCCAGACCCTAAACGCATGGTTAAAGAATTGGCCGAAGATGGGTTTAAAACCATTGTAATTATAGATCCAGGTATTAAAATAGATATGGACTATAGTGTCTTTAAAGAAGGACTTGAAAAGGACTATTTCTGTAAACGTGCCGATGGCCCCTATATGAAAGGAAAAGTCTGGCCAGGCGAGTGCTATTTTCCAGATTTTACACGTGCTGAAGTAAGAGAATGGTGGTCTAATTTGTTCAAAGAACTTATTGAAGATATAGGCGTAAATGGTGTTTGGAACGATATGAACGAACCTGCGGTAATGGACGTTCCTGGGAAGACATTCCCTAACGATGTACGTCACGATTACGATGGCAACCCTTGCAGCCATAGAAAAGCACATAACGTTTATGGTATGCAAATGGCACGTGCTACGTATCAAGGGTTAAAGAAATTCTCGTATCCTAAACGTCCGTTTGTAATAACTAGGGCTGCATATTCTGGAACACAACGCTATACCTCTAGCTGGACAGGTGACAATGTGGCTTCATGGGATCACCTCAATATAGCCAATTTACAGGCACAGCGTATGGCCATGTCCGGGTTTTCGTTTGTAGGCTCAGATATTGGTGGATTTGCAGAACAACCCAACGGCGAACTATACGCCAGATGGATTCAGTTAGGTATATTCCATCCGTTTTGTAGAACCCATTCCTCTGGTGATCACGGCGACCAGGAACCTTGGGCCTTTGGTGACAATATTACCAATGTTGTAAGGAAGTTTATTGAGCTAAGATACCAATTGCTACCTTACTTATATACCGCGTTTTGGAGGTATGCCGAAGAGGGTATTCCTATTCTAAAACCATTGGTGCTTTACGATCAAGAAGATTCCCAAACCCATTATAGAAATGACGAATTTGTTTTTGGTGAAAAAATACTGGTATGCCCTATTAATGCGCCAAACCAAAAAGGAAGACGCATGTATGTTCCAAGAGGGCAATGGTATAATTTCTGGACCGATGAGGTCGTAACAGGAGGCCAGGAGCTTTGGGTTGATGCCGATTTAGATAGCATGCCCATTTTTGTTAAGGAAGGCGCTATAGTCCCTAAATACCCTGTACAGCAGTATGTTGGCGAAAAAGTTGTTGATGAATTGTTGCTAGACGTGTACTATAAATTAGGCAAAGAAACCTCTGAAGTGTACGAAGATGCCACCGATGGTTACGACTATATAAAAGGCAGGTACAGTTTAAGGACTTTCAAACTACAAGGCAAGAAAAAGGAATTGATTATTCAGCAGCATAAATCGGGTAAATTTATAACTACCTATAAGACCTTTAAATTGAACCTTCATGGGTTGCCTTTTGAAATTTCGAAAGTGCAAATCGATAATGAAGAAATAGCCTTTAAAGATATTAAGCTAAATGGAGATAACACTTTGGTGCTTACTAAAGAGTTTACCGAGCTACATATTATGGCTTAGGCATAAGAAATTAAAAAGTAGAAAACTGAAATGTCACACTGAGCATTGCTGAAGTGTGACATTTTAGCTTGGCATAAAAATTTCTTAAAGGTTTCTGTTTTGGAATATATCTAGGATTCACAAATAAATCTCCCCAATTAAATACAGCTTACATTGCCCACATATTTCAACCCTTTCATTTAAGTAGTTGCATTGCAAATACCCGCCTCGTTTGGAAAGCTGTAATGCTGTTAATTGGGTTTTACCTAGTTGTTTGGACCAATAGGGCGTTAAGGTAGTATGTGCCGAGCCAGTTACAGGGTCTTCATTAATTCCAGACTGGGGCGCAAAAAATCGTGACACAAGATCAACAGCGTTCCCTTTAGCCGTTATAATAACGCCGCGACCATTTAATTTTGAAATCTCACTATATCTGGGGGTTATTGTTCTTATATCGTTTTCATTTTCAAACACAAATAAATAATCTGTTTTGCCCTTATAAGCCCATTGTGGTTCTAGATCAAAACAACGGGTTATTTCATTAGATAATGGAACTGCTTCTATGGTGTCTACTGGAAAATTTAAAGTTAATAGTTGTTCGTTTTTGGTAACGGTCAAGACACCACTTCGTGGAGAATAAAAGTCAATCTTGTTTTCAGTATGGTTTTCGTAATTGAACAACACAAAAGCTGCTGCCAATGTCGCATGTCCACAGAGATCTACTTCAACTTCTGGTGTAAACCATCGTATTTCATATTGATGGCCTTGCTTAACGTAAAAGGCGGTTTCTGCAAGGTTGTTTTCCATCGCTATATTTTGCAAAATAGCATCCTCTAACCAGGTTTCAAGAGGGCACACTGCCGCTGGATTTCCAGAAAAAACCTTATCTGTAAACGCATCGATTTGATATATTTTTTGTCGCATGTTAAACTAACTTTTGCATTTCCTCGGCATCGAAAGGCTTTCCTAAGTATACCAATTGAAACCCTTTTTGAATAGTATCTATATCTAGATTGTGCGAAGAGATTATGTGTAACTCTCCATCTGTATCTTTAATAAACAAAGGAATGGTGTCCTGATCATTATTGGTGATTTCAATAAGTTTATCGTAATGATCTTTATCATTCAATGCTATTTCCTGAATTGAAGGATGCCTAGCTGTCAATTCTATTAACGCATTGTAGTCGTCTGTATGAGAAAATAATCCCTCCTTAGGGTTATAGTTATCGTCTAACATTTCTTGGGGGGTAACCAGTCTAAATGAACCGTTTTCACCAAACTGCTCTCCAAACTTGTTAATTGCATATTTATTAATATCTGGGTTCCCGGTTAAGGCCATTAAATAGCCCATATCGTTTAACTCGATATTATCCATTAAGGTGTCTGAATATATATTTGTAGTAATCGCTTCCAAATCCATTTCATTGGCTTTTTCTACATTACGTTCGTTACTATCAATTAATACCACATGCCTTCCGTTAGACTCCAAATAATGCCCTATCAACCTGGAAATTTTAGAAGCCCCAACAATGAGTATCCCTTCCGATTTGGTTAAAAACACGCCAACCAATTTAGCAAATAACCGTGCTGTGGTTGCATTTAATAACACCGTCCCTAAAACTATCATAAATACAAGAGGCGTAATATACTCTGCTCCTGGCACACCTTGCTTAATGAGTTTACTGCCAAAAAGAGAAGCGATACCAGCAGCAACAATCCCCCTTGGGCCTACCCAACTTATAAAGAGTTTTTCGTTGAGTTTAAGGTGTGATCCTGCCGTACTTATAAAAACGGCTAGCGGTCTTATTAACAGTATAACTGCTAAAAAAATAGCAACGGTTTTCCAGGTATACAATAACATTAAATCTTCAATGTTGATATTAGCGGCCAAAAGAATAAATAGGATGGAGATAAGTAAAACACTCAACGATTCCTTAAAATACAGCAATTCCTTAATATTTTTAAGCTTACTGTTCCCTAATACCATACCCATAACCACCACAGCTAGTAGACCAGATTCGTGGGCGAAAATTTCAGATTCTACAAATACCAACAATACTGTGGAAAGAGACACTACATTTAATAAATAATGGGGTATCAGTTTTTTATTGATTGCAAAAGCCAATGCATGGGCAAATGTAAATCCAAAAGTAGTTCCAAAAAGAATGATTTTACCAAACTCAATTAATGCTGTTTTAGTAAAACCACTATCGCCTTCAACACTAATAAACTCAAACACCAATACAGCAACCAAAGCACCTATAGGGTCTATTAATATACCTTCCCATTTTAGTACGGCCGAAACATCTTTCTTTAGTGGAATATTCCGAAGTATTGGCGTAATAACCGTAGGCCCTGTAACAATAATAAGCCCTGAGAACAGAAATGAAATTTCCCAGCTTAGATCGAAAATAAAATGGGCCAAAATACCCGCTCCAAAGAAGGTAACAGCAGACCCCAGGGTTATTAATTTGGTGATAACAGGCCCTAGTGTTTTTATTTCAGATCGCTTTAAGGTCAATCCGCCTTCAAATAAAATAATGCTAATGGCTAACGATACAAAATAAAAAAGGCCTTCCCCAGGAAAAAGGCCTTGCTTTCCATTCCAAATAGGTTCTATCCACTTACTACCATCTTCGGAAAAGTACTCGGCAGCAATTGGCCCAACCAATAGCCCAATTATAATTAACGGAAGGATGGCAGGAATTTTAAATTTCCAAGCAAACCACTGAGCCAATATTCCTAAAATAATAATTCCTGCAAGTTCTAACATAAGCTATATTCCATTTAAAAAGCACTAATTTAAACAAAACGGTTGATTTTATATTTTTAAAAAATGTTATCTTTCAGCTTTTAGAATTTAAAGTTTTACATATTTTGACCTTGAACCCTTTTAAGAGCATAGGTATTGGCGTGGCATTTTCACCTAATTTAAAAGCAAACCTGTATGAAGCAGCAAGGTTGTCTGTTTTCTTTAAATCAAAATTGTTTTTAATTCATGTTGGTAACGCTTCAGATGATAAAATTAAAGCCCTAAAAGTTATACTTAACGCCTTTAAAAAAGAAGGATTAGAGTATGAGGCCGTTTTTAAACCTGGCGACCCTGTTCAGGTTATCTTATCGACTACCGAAGAAAAAAACATAGATCTGCTAATTCTTGGGGCAGTTCAACGAGAACAGTTTTTAAAATATTACGTGGGTTCTATCGCCCGAAAAATCACAAGACAGGCTAAATGCTCTGTTTTGTTGCTTATAAAACCTTCGGTAAAAAGAGTGCCCTGTAAACATATTGTTGTAAATGGGTTAAAAGACCCTAAAACTAAAAACACAATTACCTGTGCTTTCTATGTAGCTAAAATGCTTGATGCCGAAAAATTAACAATCGTTGAAGAGATTAAGCAAGATGCCATTACAGTGAAGGTTGATGATGATAAATCCTTAAGGCGGGTTAATATTATGAAGGAACGCATAAAGCTAAGGGAAAATTCAAGAATTAAAGAAATTATAGAGAGCATCCCAAAACGATATACCGAAAACATACTTATAAAATCACAACCAATTTTTGGTAAACAAGGGTACACTATTGGGCATTATGCCCAAATATCGCGTGCCGATTTATTGGTGATGAACGCCCCTAGTAAAATGACATTTTGGGATCGTTTGTTTCCGCATGACATTGAACACATTTTAACCGAATTACCAACCGATGTACTGATTCTTCAATGAGTCCGAAAAAAAACAACATTAAAGAATTTTTTAAGACCTTACCAAAAAACATATTTTCTGGTTTTGTGGTAAGCTTAATCGCATTGCCTTTGGGTCTTGGTCTGGCCATGGCCAGTGATGCTCCCCCTATTGCTGGAATTATCTCTGCCGTTATTGGAGGTATTGTTGTTGCTTTTTTTGGAGGCAGCCATGTTACCATTGCAGGTCCGGGAAATGGTTTGGTTGGTGTTATTTTAATTGCCATTACGACGCTTGGCTTAGAATCTGCTTATATTGCCATTGTTTTTTCTGGAATTTTGCTTATCCTTTTAGGTTTTTTTAGGATGGGTACTTTAGCCGATTTTTTTCCCTCCTCGGCCATTCAAGGTATGTTAGCTGCTATCGGGCTTATTATTTTAGGGAAGCAATTTCATATTATGTTAGCCCACAGAATTAAGCGTGAAGATACTCTAGACTATCTTATAGAGATACCTTTTTCTATTAACGACGCCCTACATTACGAAAATAAAGGGCTCATCTTTGCTGCATTAGCTGGGATTATTAGTTTGTCTATCATGCTGTTTTATTCAAAACTTCGTAACAAATACCTGCAGCTTATCCCTGCCCCTATGTGGATTGTTATTCTGTCCATCTGTTTTAGTTATTATTTCGAATTGGTATTGCATGAACATAACCCCATAGCAAAGGAGTATATGATTACTGGTATTCCTACCATTAATCACATTATTTCAGATATCCCTATTCCTAATTTTAATAAAGTTACTACCCTATCGTTTTGGGGTAGTGTTTTGGCCTTGACCCTAATAGCTGGCATAGAATCCTTATTAAGTATAAAAGCAGTAGATAAGTTAGACCCCGAAAAGCGGCGTTCTAATGTTAACAGGGATTTAAAAGCTCTTGGTTTAGCTACTGTGGGTAGTGGGTTTTTGGGAGGTCTTAATGTTGTAACCGTTATTGCCAGAAGTTCGGTTAATGTTAATAATGGTGCCACAAATAGATCGTCCAATTTTTTTCATTCGGTATTTCTTATTTTGTTTATTGTACTGTTTAGTACACAATTAACCCGAATACCTTTACCTGCTTTAATGGCTATTTTAGTGTACACAGGTTATAAATTGGCATCTCCTAATGTAATAACCAAAATTTTCTCTATTGGTAAAGAGCAACTTGTTATTTTCTTTGTTACGCTTATTGTTACACTAAAAATAGGGCTTATTTCGGGAATTCTAGCTGGAGTAATAACTACGTTTTTAATTCATATTATTTTAAGTAAAAGTATTGGTCTGTTTATAAGAAATGTGCTAAAACCAAACGTATTAATGTATAAAGAGGAAAATACCAATAACTACTACGTTAGTGTAAAACATTTTTGTAGCTTTTTAAACTACTACCGCCTTAAACAGCACCTCGATGTAGTGCCCGAAGACCAAGATATAATTGTTGACTTTTCGCTTTGTGAATTTGTTGACCATACTGTTATGGAAAACATGTACAACTATCAGGAGTTGTTTAATAAGAAAGGTGGCCATTTTGATGTGATTGGGCTGGATATGCATGATACAGATTCCAATCATCCTTTTGCTTTAAGAAGGCTATTACCTGTACCCAATCTCATTAATAATAGTCTAACACGTAGGCAAACCCATATGGAAACGCTTGCAAAAGATTATAATCTTAGTTACAACTTTAAAAAGCAAAAACAAGTTCACTTTTTAAATGATTTTTTGTTTTTCAATACTAAAAGTATCAGTCATATATATAATGAATTATCTCATCAAGATAAAACCATAAGCCTGTTTGACATTGAGTTTTCGGAAGGTGAATTCATAGCCAAAGAGGTAATACGAACTACCATGCTTCATATTAATTTAAAAAAGAGCATTCCCGAGTTCACACTAGACAGAGAAGGGTTTTTAGAAAAGATGTATGCTTTTGCCGGGTTTAAGGACATTCCTTTTGAAGACCATATAGATTTCTCTAACCGCTTTTACTTGTTGGGTGACAATGAAACCGCTATACGTAAGTTTTTCAATGATGACCTCATTCACTTTTTTGAAAGCAACCCATACTACCATGTCGAATCCAATGGACAGGCCATATTAATTTTTTCCAAAGAGCGTTTGGCCAGCATTAAGGAAATAAAGGCTCTTTTAGATTTTGGCAAACGCCTCAAGGATGTAATATTATCAATAAAGGTTTAATTACAATTCTTTTCTTAATATATTCTTAACATTTTTAGTGCTTTAATAGATATTTGTTAATTTGCACGCCTTATGAACTTATACCCTATTGAAACCGGTAATTTTAAGCTGGATGGTGGCGCCATGTTTGGCGTTGTACCTAAGGCCTTGTGGCAAAGAACCAATCCAGCCGATGCCAACAACATGATCGACCTTGCCGCACGATGTCTATTAATTGAAGACGGTAACCGCCTTATTTTAATAGATACAGGTATGGGCAATAAGCAGTCGGAAAAATTTTTTGGCTATTACCATTTATGGGGCGATCATACCTTAGAAAAATCTTTGGCTCGATATGGGTTCCATAAAAATGATATTACCGATGTGTTTATGACCCATCTGCATTTCGATCATTGTGGTGGGAGCATTCAATGGAATAAGGACAGAACAGGTTATGAACCAGCCTTTAAGAATGCAAAGTTTTGGACTAATAAAAACCACTGGCAATGGGCTACCCAACCCAACAGAAGGGAAAAAGCCTCTTTTTTAAAGGAAAATTTATGGCCCATGGAAGAAAGTGGTCAACTTCATTTTATGCCTTTATCGAACAGTGATTTTATTAATAACTCTAATCTGGGCATTGATGTTTTTTTGGCCGATGGCCATACCGAAAAACAAATGATTCCGTTAATATCCTATAAAGGCAAAACCATTGCTTTTATGGCAGACCTGCTCCCAACCGTAGGTCATTTACCTTTACCATATGTTATGGGTTACGATACTAGACCTTTATTAACGTTGGATGAAAAAGAAAAGTTCCTTAACCAGGCAGCAGACCAAAACTATTACCTCTTTTTGGAACACGATGCCCATAACGAAATTATTACCGTACAACATACCGAAAAAGGGGTTCGCCTAAAAAGAACATTTAAAACAACAGATATATTTAATTAAAAAATAAAATTTAATACTTAATGAAAACAATAAAATCGTTGATAGCTGTTGCAGGGGTATCTGTACTGCTTTCAGGTTGTGGAAGCACACCTCTTGTAATATCCACTCCAATAGAAAATATAGACTCTTCACCTTTAAAGGTTTCAGAATTAACAGAAGCCGAACAACACAACTGGGGTCATTTAGACTTGATAAAAGATACCATTCCTGGTATGAGTGTTGATAAAGCTTATACTGAAATTATAAAAAACAAAAAAGGAGCGTCTGTTATAGTTGCCGTTATAGACTCTGGAATAGATATAAACCACGAAGACCTTAATGATGTGCTGTGGACCAATGAAGATGAAATCCCAAACAATGGCAAAGACGACGATAACAATGGTTATATAGATGATGTACATGGTTGGAACTTTTTAGGAGATGGTTATGACGAACAATTAGAATTAGTGCGCATTTTGGCTAGTGGAGATACCAATAACCCTGAATATGCTTCTGCTAAGGCCGAATATGAGAAAGAATACGAAAAATGGCTGGGAAGAAAAACACAGTACGACCAAATATACCAGCGCGTAAAAGGCACCGATGACATCCTTACTAAACATTTTGGCAAAAAAGATTATACCAAAGAAGAGGTTGCTGCTATAAAAACTGAAGACCAGGAATTGGGTCAAGCGGTTCAAATGGCAAACTACATGTTTAGTAATGGATTGGACTCCATGGCCGATGCTTTAAAAGAAATTTCCAATGCTTTAGAAAGTATTAACGATAGGCTAAATTACAATCTTAACAAAGATTTCAAAGGTAGGGTAAACGGTGACGACCCAGACGATATGAGCACCAAATATTATGGTAATGGAAATGTAATGCCTGTTAAAAAAAGTGAAAGCCATGGGACGCACGTAGCCGGTATTATTGCCGCCGAGCGCAACAACGGGTTAGGAGCCAATGGTGTAGCCAATAACGTTAAGCTTATGAGCATTAGAGCGGTACCAAATGGCGATGAGTACGATAAGGATGTGGCATTGGCCATTCGTTATGCTGTAGATAATGGAGCTAAAGTTATTAACGGTAGCTTTGGAAAAAGTTATTCGCCACATAGCGATTGGGTAAGGGATGCTATCGCTTATGCTGATAAAAACGATGTGGTGTTTGTTCATGCCGCAGGTAATGACAGTAAAGATGTCGATGTAGAACCAAACTTCCCAGACGATAATGTTAATTATGTAGAAGTGTCCAATAGCTATATTAGGGTTGGAGCGTTAGCTCCAAAATATGGCTCTAACTTAGTGGCTGGTTTTTCTAATTATGGTAAAAAGAATGTTGATGTATTTGCTCCCGGGGCAAGTGTGTATTCTACCACTCCAGAGAACGAATACGACACTAAAGGAGGTACTTCTATGGCTGCTCCTGCCGTTGCTGGTGTTGCTGCCTTAATCCGTTCTTATTTTCCAAAATTAACAGCGGCTCAAGTAAAAAAGGTTATTATGGATTCTGGTTTACCACTAAAAACCAAAGTGGTTGTTGGGGGCGATACTAATGACATAAGATCTTTTTCAGAATTATGTAAATCTGGCAGAATAGTTAACGCATACAACGCTTTAATTATGGCCTCTCAATTAGCAAAATAATTAATTTATAAATAACGAGTCTGTCTTAAAAGCTTCATTATGAATGAAGCTTTTAAGACTTCTCTATAAAATTGTTAGCAGATGAAATATCGTTTGTTTTTCCTTTCCTGTTTTGTTTTATTTGGAACATCAAGTAGATCACAAAACCATACAATTTCAAATACAAAACCAGCGTACTGGCAACAACATGTCGACTATAAAATGGAAATCGACATGGATGTAAAAAACTACCAATATAAAGGAAAACAACAACTGGTTTATACCAATAATTCATCCGATGTTTTGCGTCGAGTGTATTACCATCTTTACTTTAATGCCTTCCAACCAGGTAGTGAAATGGATGTACGCTCGCTAACAGTTCCAGATCCAGATTCGAGAATTGGTGATAGAATTAGCAGCCTTAAACCCGATGAAATAGGCTATATAAATGTTAATTCCCTAAAGCAAGATGGCATTGACTTAAGCTATAAAACAGTAGGAACTGTATTGGAAGTTGATTTAGCAAACCCCATACAACCAGGAGAACAAGTAACTTTCGATATGCTTTTCGATGCCCAAGTACCTGTTCAAATCCGTCGTTCTGGCAGAAACAATAAGGAAGGTGTGGCCTTATCGATGGCACAGTGGTATCCTAAATTAGCCGAATACGATTTTGAAGGATGGCATGCCCACCCATATATAGAACGTGAATTTCATGGGGTTTGGGGAAATTTTGATGTTAAACTAACCATAGATAAAAACTATGTTGTTGGCGGTACAGGTTACTTGCAAAACCCCAACGAAATAGGCCACGGTTATGAAACAGAACCCATTAAAAAGACTAGGGGCAAAACCTTAACATGGCATTTTATAGCGCCTAATGTACACGATTTTACATGGGCTGCAGATCCAGATTATACTCACGATACCATGCAGGTTCCCAATGGACCATTAATGCATTTTTTCTATAAGAGCACTATGCCCAAAGAAAAGTTAGAGAACTGGAAAAACCTACAGCCTAAAGCCGTTGAGTTAATGCAATTTTATAGCGACAACATTGGCAAATACCCTTATGATCAGTACTCTGTAATTCAAGGCGGAGATGGTGGTATGGAGTACGCCATGTGTACCCTAATTTTAGGAGAAGGTACATTCGATGGCCTATTTGGAGTTACTGCCCATGAAATGGCTCATACCTGGTTCCAGTTTTTATTAGCTACCAACGAAAGTAAACATTATTGGATGGATGAAGGTTTTACAGAATATTTTGGCGAGTTGGCAGGAAGCCACATCCTTAACTATAGCTTTGAAGAAAAAACGAAAAGCGTATATGATGTTTATAGATTTTTAGCCAAATCTGGTAAAGAACAACCCCAAACCACACACGCCGACAGATTTAATTTTAGACAGGCTTACTCGATATCTGCATACTATAAAGGCTATGTATTTTTAGCACAATTGGCATACGTTATTGGAAAGGACAATCAGGAAAAGACCATAAAGAAATATTTTGAGGATTTTGCCTTTACCCATCCTGTTCCAAACGATATTATCCGCACCGCCGAAAAAGTGTCTGGTTTAGAACTCGACTGGTATTTAATGGATTTTGCACAAACCACAAATACGATTGATTATGGCGTTAAAGCATTTGAAGGGAATACCGTTACTTTAGAGCGTATTGGTTTAATGCCTATGCCTATAGACTTAACCGTTACGTATACCGATGGCAGTACAGAGGATTTTTATATCCCGCTACAAATGATGCGTGGTGAAAAGCCAACGAGCGCCACCATTATTAACGATTGGGCCTGGGCCTACCCCACCTATACATTTCAAAGCAAAAAGCCTGTACAATCTGTTGAAATAGATCCCAGTGGTTTAATGGCTGATGTAGATTTGACTAATAATAAAATGTAATAAATTTTGAAATATTCTATTGTTTTTTTATGTGTTTTTGTTTCCATGATTAGTTTTTCTCAAGAAAGGAAAGAAATAATGAAAGACACCGTTATTCCTTGGAACAAATCACAAAAACTAAAATGGAAAGATTTTCTTGGCACACTTGATCCCGATATTTTTGCCTATGCACTTACTAGTTATAAAATAGATATTATTCCAGAAAGTGTAGCTGTTGATAATAACGACAATATACTCAACTATAAGACTTTGAGTGTAACAGCCAATTTCTATAAGAAGCAATCATGGAGTGTCTCACAAGATTTAAACTTATTGAATCATGAACAACTTCATTTTGATATAGCAGAACTGTTTGCTAGAAAAATAAGAAAACGGTTTTCTGAGTTAAAAACAATTGAGGAAAAGCGATTTTCTGTTTACTGGAATGAATATAGTAAATTATGGAAAGACTGTAGAGCATTCCAAAAGCAATACGATATAGAAACTAATCACGGAGCTAAATTAGATGAAAATAAGAAATGGGCAGAAAATATAGGTTCTTTGTTAGAAGCCTTTAAAGAATATGCCTGTCAAAAAAGCAATCTTTAGATCTTAAATCTTAATTAATACCACCCCTCCCCTTTATACATTTTGGTTTTGGCTACACGTTCCCGATTATACAAGAGTAAATGGGTAGCATCGGTTTGTTTGCTACGATAACCCAAAAGGTGAAAAATGGGCTTGGTCATAAATTTGGCCACCTTTAGGTTTACTTTTAAAACGCCTTTTTCCTTATTATGCCATGATATGCCTGGTAATAAACTTAATACTCCATCTGCTTTTAAGAACCTTAACCAGGCGGATAACTTTAAAAAGTTAGCGTTAATGCTTCTAATGATAAAAAAACCCTCAGAACCTTTTTGCTGGTATAACGGCATAAAAATTTTGGCGTTATATTTTGAAGTAATTATCCCCTGGCTGTGGGAGGCCAATTTTTCTCCTTTGCGTATATTTTGAAAACTATCAAAACCATTACACATTTTAAAATGGTTATCTTGTGTAATGCAGTGCAAATCTATAATCTGAAAAAAATGGGAACTATACTTACCTGCCTTTTTAAGTTGGTTATAATAGGTATTAAAATCTTCAGGATTAGATAACTTTACAAGCCCGGTAAAAACCATGGCCAAATTAATAAAGGCCTCATGGTTTTTAACAGATTGAATATCGTCGTGCTGTCCCGATTCAAACCCTAAGGACACATAACCTAACTGATTGATATAACTTAACAAAGCCCCGTTTAAGTATTCCTCAATACCAAGAACAATAGGTGTTGGAAACTGTTTGGAAAACGAACGGTTAATTAAGGCGTCGTTAATGGTAATAAAAGGCAAGGACTTGCTGGAGGTTGTGTGCAAATCGAAAAAATAAAAAGGGCCTTTGTGTTTTTGTAAAATGGTTGTTAAAAGTGAATATAGCTCTCGTAATTCGGTTTCTTCGATTGTTAATTTGGGCTTGCTTTTAAGGGTATTGATACGATCAACTGTCCAAATTCTGTTTAAATCTTCATCAAGGTATCTTTGGTTTTTTTCAAGTGCTTCTAAATTTCCGGCTATGGCATAAATATTCCCTCTCACATGCTCTTGGGTAAGCGCTTTTAATACTTCCTTTAAAGCATAAACACCAGCCTTTTCATTACCGTGTATACCAGCAAAAAACACTACCGTAGGTCCTGTTTTTAAACCTGTAATCTGTCTAATAATTCTATTAAAACGAGCCATTTATTATAAATCATTATTCGTTATTACTCCAATTAACTTGTCTCGCCTTATTACGGGTAAAAAACTAATGTTATTATTAACCATTAGTTTTGCCGCATCCTCAATTAGCCAGTGTTCTTCTACGGTTATAACATCTTTTTTCATAAGTCTATTTACAGAAATGGTTGCCTTTTCTTTTTTATTGGCATATAATTCAACATCTTTCCACGATAATATGCCTTCCAGTTTTTTGGCATGGTTTGTAACTGGTAGATGGTGTATCCCTTTCCACTGCATCATGTTTAACACCAGTTCTATACTATCATTCTTATCCACTGTAAAAATATCGGTGTTCATAATGTGCTTAACAATGCGTATGGTATTGGGTAACTTTTCTGTGTTTTTATCAAGAATTTCCCACGTTGAAACGGGATGGCCCATAGTCTGCTTTTCGTAAATTCTAGAAGTTAAAATTTGCATAGCTTCGTACCTTTTATAGGTTTTTAATAGGTTTCTGTAGCTTCTAACGCCCCATTCAGAACCACTATGGGATGTTATCCTGTCCTTAATTATTTTTAAATAATACTCGGCATCTTCTGGAGAAACACCAAATTTATAAAGCCCTTTATAAGCCATAGGAAGCAATTCGTCTAGAATTAAACGTTGACTGGAAATGTTTTTACCGTTCCAATAAAATTGGGTTGCCATACCATATCTAGCAGCATTAAAGAAATTATTCTTAACATCTTTAAAATCCCAGATGTTATGAATGTTATTATACTTTTCGGGTTTACCCATCATAACGCCTACCCAAAATGCCATATTGGCAATTTCGTCTACTAGCGTTGGCCCAGCAGGAATGTATCTGTTTTCTATTCGTAAATGTGGCTTATTTTTAAATACGCCATAACACACTCTATTCCATGGATAGATCGTACCGTTATGCAAATTAAGCGCCCTTAGTTTAGGGATTTCACCATTATTTATCATATCTACACTATCCTTTATGTACGATGTAGTTAAAAAGCTTCTAAAGCGCGAAATGTTGTCCCTAAAAATATCGGTAATAGTTCCTGTTTGCCAATGACATCCAAAACTAACCCGAGATTGGTTTTCATCTAAAACATAGGAATTGGTCCTGGTGTCTATACTTTGGGTGAATAAAGCAATTCTAGTTTCTCTCCAAAGCTCTTTGCCAAATAATAAAGGCGAATTGGTACACACACTCAGCACAGGGCCAGCAATAGCTTGTACCCAGTTATACGTATCTACAAATGTATTAGGGTTAACCTGTAAATGTATTTGAAAACTTGTATTACAGCCTTCTAGCATTACAGAATCATTGAGTAAATTTAATTCATCAACCCCTTTAATGTGGATGTTGAAATCTTCACGCCTAAAGTCTTTAATAGCTTCATTTAACACTTCATAGCGTATCATGGGCGTCATTTTATCTAGCGTGATGTTTTCCAGACTTATGGAAGGCAATATCCCTGCCAAGACAATTTTAGTGTCGTACTTGCTGGCCGATTTTTTTATTTTATGTAACAAGGATTTTAACCGCTTATGGAAAACAGAAAAGCACTTCCCTTTAAGTACTATAGGGTCCAAGTTTGCTTCCAGGTTATAATTACCTATTTCTGTTGTGAAGTGATCGTCGTTTATAGTCTCTAATACCTCCAACGAATTATTGCTTGGTGAAAACTCGTTATTAACCAAACAAAATTCCTGTTCTGCCCCAATTCTAATAGGCTCTTCTTCTATGAGGCCCTGGTCTATCATCATATCAAGGGCTTTTATATCATTTATCAAATGATGGATATAATTCCCCCTATCTTTTTTTTTGGAAAGCTTAGTAACATTTAAATCACCCATGTCTACTAATTTTAGCTTTTGGCCTTTATCATTCATTTTTTGTTTTATAAAATATAAATAACTAAAAGCCAATACATTAATTGTTACCAAACCATTATAGACAAAAAACACTTTTAATGGCTTAGTTTTAAAGCTATTAAATTACTGTGAAACTGTACTATATACTATGATATTTATCATACCCCGCACTAAGCTAGTTCTCATTACTTTTTTATTTTTATGGTGCCTTTACTTAAACAATACTGCATTCTTAAGGCGTTCCACAAATTCGCCTTTTAAGATTAAAGGGGTTAAACAGGATTTCTATAAAATTAGATGATAGAACACATTGTATCCTGCAACTCTTTCTATCACCGGTCATCGGTCATTTGGTTCGTTTTCAACAAGGCGCCAAGGTGCTAGGCGTTTCTTTACTGAACACCAAAGGATTACATTCCGCAAAAGCGATAGGAGCGACAGCTTTTTGCCCCTCCCAGCCTCCCTACTTCGACTGCACTCAGTACAGGCTCGGGGAGGAGTTTCTTGATTTTTAATACGTTTGTGTAAGAGTCCCTCCCCTTTGGGGAGGTTAGGTGGGGCTACGGTGGCTTGCCATTTGCCCTAAAAACCAACTGGAAAAATGACCTTTAATGTGCACCCTTCTTATTTACATGGTAATGGCTTCTATTTTTTTAGTACATTAGCAGCGTAAACTTTAGGGGTGTTCTAAATTTATAGAACTGAGACAAACCCTTTGAACCTGATGCGGTTAGTACCGCCGAAGGGAAAAGTTGAATAGCCTGTTGAAATATAGGCTGGCACACCTTTTCATAAGAACACTTCCTGTCGTGAAGTGTCTTTTTTCAAAGTCTTTTTTTTCCTATGGTTTACAATATAAAAACGTATTGTAAATGATAACGATTCTCCTTAATAACCGCGTCGTGAATATTGATGAAACCATCAGTATTTCTCAATTGTTACATCACGAAAACTATCCTCAAATGGGCATTGCCGTGGCCATCAATCAACACATTATTTCCAAAACCAATTGGGAAGAACAGCTATTACAAGATGGGGACAAGATATTAATCATTCAAGCCACGCAAGGCGGATAAATAATTACGAAAGCCCATATGGGCAATTAACAGATGAAAAACCACAAATCATGAAGAATAAAGACACTGCACCAAAAGAAGGCCAAATTACAAGAAATCCGTTTCCTAACTCTAAAAAGATTTACGTGCCCGGAAAAATCCATCCACAAATTAAAGTGGCTATGCGTGAAATTACGTTGAGCGATACCAAAGATTCCATGACGGGCAAATTAACTCCTAACGAGCCCGTAACGGTTTACGACACTTCTGGTCCTTATACCGATCCTAATAAAGCCATTAATGTTCATAACGGTATAGAACGCATTCGTGAGCCATGGATTTTAGATCGCGGTGATGTAGAACAGTTAGATCAATTTTCATCAGCATATTGCAATCAACGTTTAAACGATTCTAGTTTAGACCATATGCGTTTCGCCCACCTTAAAAAGCCGCTGCGTGCTAAAAAAGGAAAGAATGTTACCCAGTTACACTACGCTAAACAAGGCATTATTACTCCAGAAATGGAATATATCGCCATTCGTGAAAATCAGCGTATCGATGAAATGACCGAAATTAGAAAACAACATTCGGGTGAAGATTTTGGAGCTTCAATTCCAAAAAAAATCACACCAGAATTTGTACGCGAAGAGGTTGCTCGTGGTCGTGCCGTTATCCCTTCAAACATTAACCATCCCGAAGCAGAGCCTATGATTTTAGGGCGCAACTTCTTGGTTAAAATAAACGCTAACATTGGAAATTCGGCAACAACCTCATCAATAGAAGAGGAGGTAGAAAAAGCGGTTTGGGCTTGCCGTTGGGGTGCCGATAATATCATGGATCTGTCTACTGGCCAAAACATTCACGAAACCCGCGAGTGGATTATCCGTAATGCCCCTGTTCCAGTTGGTACTGTGCCCATCTATCAGGCTTTAGAAAAAGTAAATGGTATTGCCGAAGACCTTACTTGGGAAATTTTCCGGGATACCATTATCGAACAAGCCGAACAAGGTGTTGATTATTTTACCATTCATGCCGGGGTATTGTTACGCTATGTACCCATGACGGCCAATCGTGTTACCGGCATTGTATCGCGTGGTGGCTCCATTATGGCCAAATGGTGTTTGGCGCACCATAAGGAAAACTTCTTATACACCCATTTCGAAGAGATTTGTGAGATTTTAAAATCTTACGACGTTGCCTTCTCTCTAGGCGATGGCTTACGCCCAGGCTCTATTGCCGATGCCAATGACGAAGCACAATTTGCCGAACTGGAAACCTTAGGCGAACTCACAAAAATTGCCCGAAAACATGAGGTGCAGTGCTTTATTGAAGGTCCAGGCCATGTGCCCATGCATATGATTAAAGAAAATATGGAAAAGCAAATTGAAGTTTGCGATGAAGCGCCTTTTTACACTTTAGGCCCTTTAACCACCGATATCGCTCCGGGTTACGACCATATTACATCGGGTATTGGAGCGGCCATGATTGGTTGGTACGGTTGCGCCATGCTATGTTATGTAACCCCAAAAGAACACTTAGGTTTACCCAATAAAGAAGATGTAAGAACAGGAGTAGTGACCTATAAATTAGCGGCCCATGCTGCCGATTTAGCGAAAGGTCACCCTGGTGCACAGCATAGAGATAATGCGCTTAGTATGGCGCGTTTTGAATTTCGTTGGGAAGACCAATTTAACTTAGGCTTGGATCCTGAGCGTGCCCGCGAATACCACGATGAGACTTTACCGGCCGATGGTGCCAAAATTGCGCATTTCTGCTCCATGTGCGGCCCAAAATTCTGTTCCATGAAAATTTCACAGGAAGTCCGTGACTTTGCCAAGGAAAATGATATAATAGAAAATGAGGTGATCCAAAAAGGGATGGCCGAAAAATCACAGGAATTTAAAGACAAGGGGTCGGAAGTGTATTTATAGATCATTAGGGAGTTACCACGCTTTTTTTAAGAAAAGCGTGGTCGGGCTTTCCGCTATATCTTTTTTTCGTCCCTCAAAAAAGGATGCCGCTTCAATCCCTAACTCGATAAACTAAGTGTCGAGACCCTTTTGATTAAAATTTCAAAGGTTTTCAATTGTCAACATTCAGTATAAGAAATAAAAAATGATAGTTCTAATAGCTCCAGAACATGATGTTGTAAACGAAATTGAAATACTGCATAACTTATTTCAAGAAGGCTTACAGTACTATCATTTAAGGAAACCACATAAAGATTATCAGTCTCATTGTGATTATTTAAATCAAATCGATGCTAAATACCATCATAGGATTGTGGTGCATCAATTTCATGAACTGTTGGAACATTATAATTTAAAAGGGATTCATTTTCAGGAGGCTATGAGGCGTGAGACTTCCGTGGAATCTCTTAAAAGCATCAGAAACAAGCACAACATAAGCATAAGCAGCTCTTTTCATTCAACAGAAGAACTGGCTAATTGCCCCTTTAATTTCGATTATCACCTGTTAAGTCCGGTGTTTTCATCCATTTCAAAACAAGGTTACCTAGGCCAAGGGTTCGATGTAAATCACATTAACAAAACCATAATAGGCATGGGCGGTGTAAGCACTAAAAATTTAACAGCGTTTGATAGATTAGGGTACGACGGGGTTGGTGTATTAGGTGGTATTTGGCAAGGTGAAGCACCAATTAAAAATTTTAAAACCATGCTACGCCACTTCGAGTGATTTTGATTGAAGAGACCAAGTATAGCTAAAAATAATATCGAGAAGTTTTACACTTTATGAAGTTAAACAAATTAAATGCAAAAGAATTGTCATTCCGAACGAGGCACGAGGAGGAATCTCATAATATGTGGGATTTCCCAAAGTTTATCTTGAACGTGGTCGAAAAGTTCATTCCTCTCACCCTGCCTGCCAGTGGGCAGGTATCAAAATGATAAAATAAAAATGCAACACGATAAAAAATACATATTGTCAATAGCAGGTTTAGACCCCAGCAGTGGTGCCGGTCTAACCCAAGACATCAAAACGTTTGAAGCCCATGGCCTTTATGGCCTGTCTGTCTGTACCGCTATTACGGTTCAGAACGATACTGAATTTAAGCAGTGCATTTGGACCGCTCCTAAAGTGATTTCTGCTCAAATCAAAGTCTTATTTGAGCGTTTTCAAATCACAACTGTTAAGATTGGAATTGTTCAGTCCTGGGGCATTTTGCTTGATATTTTAGCGCAATTGAAACGATTAAACCCTGAAATCAATATTGTTTTAGACCCTATTTTTAAGGCCAGTGCCGGTTTCGATTTTCACACCAAAGAAAGCCAAACGCTTTTAGATGCCATTTGGAAATACTGCGGCATCATAACGCCAAACTATGAAGAAATACAAAGCCTTTACCCTAATTTAAATGTTCAAGACACTATAGAACACATTTCAAGTTTAACAAACATCTATTTAAAAGGCGGGCATCGGGTAGACCAAAAAGGCTGGGACGAACTGTACCATAACAAAATTGTTAAGGTTAATGTCCCTCCAAAGGTTGAAACCGTTTTCAATAAACATGGTAGTGGTTGTGTGTTGTCTTCGGCATTAGCTTCCAATTTAGCTTTAGACATCCCTTTAGAAGACGCCTGTAAGCTCGCCAAATACTACACCGAACAATTTTTAAACTCCAATTCGAGTTTGTTGGGAACACATCATTTCACACAAAAACAAAACCATGAACATCGCTAAATTACATTATATATCGCAAGGGGAAACGCCCGAAGCCCATTTAGAAAACATCCAAAAGGCCTGTACGTTTGGTGCCGAGCTGGTGCAACTTCGGCTTAAAAATATAAATGAGGACACCATTTTAAAAACCGCTGAAAAAGCCCGCGACATTACCTCGCATTACCAAACACGTTTAATCATTAATGACCATTACAAAATTGCAAAAGCAGTAAATGCCGATGGGGTTCACTTAGGAAAAAATGATGCTTGTCCAACTCTTGCCCGTGAGTACCTTGGCAAATGGTTTATTATTGGTGGCACTGCAAATACAATAGAAGACTGCGAAAATTTAATAAGCAAAAATGTTGACTATATTGGTTTGGGTCCTTATAAATTTACCACCACCAAAACCAATTTAAGCCCTGTTTTAGGCTTGAAAGGGTATCGAGTAATTCATGATGCTCTAGAAACCAAAACCCCTATTATTGCTATTGGCGGTATTGTAGAAAGCGATATTACACCACTTTTACAAACCGGTGTTTACGGCATAGCCATGTCGGGCGCCATTACTCAAGATTTTAATAAAATTTCAACCTTCAATAAAATACTGAAGGCCTCAGTAATACAAGAACAACGACACACCTTTTAATTATGAAAGATTTACTAAACATAGCAGATAAAACATTTCAATCCAGACTCTTTACAGGAACAGGAAAATTTAGCTCGAACAAACTCATGTCTGAAGCGTTAATAGCCAGCGAAAGTGAATTAATAACAGTAGCTTTAAAACGTGTGGACGTGAATAACGAACAAGACCAAATGCTACAAAGCATCATGCGTCCTCAAGTTAGTTTATTACCTAACACGTCTGGTGTGCGCGACGCTAAAGAAGCTGTTTTTGCTGCACAATTGGCCCGTGAAGCTTTAGAAACGAATTGGATTAAACTGGAAATCCATCCAGACCCAAAATATTTATTACCCGATCCTATTGAAACCTTAAAAGCAGCTGAAGAATTGGTAAAACTTGGGTTTGTGGTGATGCCATACATCCATGCCGATCCCGTATTATGCAAACGTTTAGAGGAAGTTGGCGCCCAATGCGTCATGCCTTTAGGTGCGCCAATAGGCACCAACAAGGGGTTAAAAACCTTAGATTTTTTAGAGATTATTATAGAACAAAGTAATGTTCCCGTTATTGTCGATGCCGGTATTGGTAGTCCGTCGCATGCCGCTTTTGCCATGGAATTAGGTGCCGATGCTGTTTTAGTGAACACAGCCATTGCCGTATCGCAAAACCCAGTGGAAATGGCCATCGCGTTTAAAATGGCCGTAGAAGCGGGCAGAAAGGCCTATAACGCCAAACTGGCAACGGTAAAGCATCACGCAGAAGCCAGTAGCCCTTTAACGTCGTTTTTAAGTTAATGTAACGTTATTACGAGGCGTTGCATTGAGCTTGTTGAAATGAGAACGACGAAGTAATCCCGTCTTAAGAAACAGATGGCTTCGTACCTCGCCATGACAAGAAAAGAATAAATATAAACACATGAAATATAATAGCCAAAAGCTAAAAACCAACAGCTTTACACATCTATTTAATTCTTACAATTGGGATGATACATTAGCTAGCATCAATGCAAAATCAGCTCAAGATGTTGAATTCGCACTTGCTAAATCCAAACGCGATTTAGAGGATTTTAAGGCCCTCATTTCACCAGCTGCCAAACCTTATTTGGAGCAAATGGCGCAATTAAGTCGTTTGATCACTAAAAAACGTTTTGGTAATACCATACAAATGTATGTGCCCATGTATCTATCTAACGAGTGCCAAAATATTTGTACTTACTGTGGTTTTAGTATGACGAATAAAATTCCGCGTAGAACCTTAACCGATGCCGAAATTTTAAAGGAAGTGGGGTTTCTAAAATCAAAAGGCTACGATCATATTTTATTGGTAACTGGCGAAGCGAACAAAACCGTTGGGGTGCCATACATAAAACATGCCATGGAGTTGATTAAAGATCAATTTTCAAACATCACAATTGAGGTCCAGCCTTTAGATCAAAACGAGTATGAAGCATTGATTGAAGCCAACTTATATGCCGTTTTAGTCTATCAGGAGACCTACCATAGGGCCGAGTATAAAAAACACCATCCGAAAGGGAAAAAATCGAATTTCGATTATCGATTGGAAACCCCCGATCGCTTAGGTAGGGCCGGCATCCATAAAATTGGGTTGGGCGCTTTATTTGGTTTAGAAGATTGGCGAGCAGATAGTTTCTTTACCGCCTTACATCTAAAATACCTTCAAAAGACCTATTGGAAAACCAAGTATTCCATTTCATTTCCACGTCTTAGGCCTCATAGCGGCGGTTTAGAACCCAAAGTTGAAATGACCGATAGTGATTTGGTACAAACCATTTGTGCATTCAGGTTATTAGATGAAGATGTTGAGTTATCGATGAGCACACGCGAAAGTGAAACCTTTAGAAATAACATTGTACACCTTGGAATAACCTCATTAAGTGCAGAGTCGAAAACCAATCCTGGCGGTTATGTTGTAGAGCCACAATCGTTGGAACAATTCGAAATTTCCGATGAACGCCCTACCGAAATTATAGCCAAAATGCTTGAAGATAATGGTCTAGAGCCTGTTTGGAAAGACTGGGAAAACACATGGAAAGATAACAATACTTATTAATTTTTAGTTTTAGAAGCTATTTTAAAAGTGATAGAGTTTGTCTGCTAAAAATGAAATACTATTGGGTAAACTTTTTTAACCACCTCGTCTTCATTCCGTTTACTCGGAATGAATCCACTCCTCCTTTAAAAGGAGGAGAGTTAAAATACATCAATAAACACCACTCCTTCTCCAGTCATTGAGCTTATCGAAATGAAGGGAAGGTGGCTTCAAACTCAACTAAGAGTTTAAAGTCGGAAGGGTTTTATGATAGAAAGAGGACAATTGGTCTTGTTTATTTAGAGTATTAAACATTAATAATCGATCCTGTTTTACATCCCTTCAAATATCATTGATAATGCCTACTTTTGTGGTCTTAAAGCAACCTATGGCGTATACATTTCCAAAAAAAGAAAAACTTAAAAGCAAAAAGCTTATTGAACAATTATTTTCTGAAGGGAAATCGGTAACAGCATTTCCGCTACGCCTCGTGTTTTTGGAAACAGCCCTAGAACATAATGTCACAGCCCAAACGGGAGTTTCTGTTAGCAAGCGCCTTTTTAAAAAAGCCGTAGACAGAAATAGAATAAAACGCTTAATGCGTGAAGCCTACCGCCTAAACAAAGCACATTATTTTAACAACATTACAACACAATATGCGTTTATGATTTTGTACATTGGTAAAGAAAAACCAAATTTTATTGATGTTGACACAAAAACGAAACTCTTGTTTGATAAGTTTTTAAACAAGAGTTCCAAAGCGTAATATTTTTAGTTTTGACATGAGCCTTAACCATTAAGTTTATACCAACCGAAAATGATTATTGGAATGCCTTCTAACAGATAAAAAACAATAATTATATACAGATGAAATCATTTATCGCCCTTTTATTACTTACTCTACCTTTAATGTGTTCTAAGGAACATACAAAAAATGATAAACTAGAAGCTTTTTCCTATGATTCTGAAGTTATTAGTGATGTAAAAGCTTCGCCCTCTTCTATTAATGCTATTGTGTCAACGCCTCAAGAGGTTTATCCACAAAAAACCATAAAAGAATCTTTTATACGTTTCGAAACACAGGATTTAGAAAAAACATATGACCTAATTCAAAAAACCATTCAAGAGCATAAAGGCTTTATTCAAGACGATAGGTCCAATAAATCCTATAATACCATTACAAGACATTTAACGATAAGAATACCCAGCAATAATTTTAAAATCGTTCTGGATTCTGTAAGTAAACATGTGCCTTATTTTGATACCAAAAACATATCTTCCAGAGATGTTACAGAAGAATTTATTGATTTAGAAGCCCGGCTAAAAGCTAAACAAACTTTAGAAAAACGGTATTTGGAATTACTTTCTAAAGCAAAAAACGTAAAAGAAATTCTAGAAATAGAACGAGAGCTTTCTAAGATAAGAGAAGAAATAGAAGCGAAACAAGGCCGTTTAAAATATCTCGAAAATAAAGTATCGTTAAGTACTTTAGATATAGAATTTTACAAGCGTACTTCAGAAAGTGGTGTTACCCTTTCATATGGTAATAAAATGTGGAATGCCGTAAAATCTGGGTTTGATGCTTTGTCTATATTTTTTATTGGCCTTTTACATATTTGGCCTTTTATAGTTATACTTGTTATTGTTATCTTCTGGTTTAGAAAATGGTTGAAAAAAAAGAAATAAAAATGAAAAATCTACTAAGAAAAAGAGTTCTAATTCCCATTATAGCTAGTGTATTATTTTTAAGTACTACGGCCTTTAAAAACGATTTCTTTGAAATAGCCAAACAAATAGAAATTTTCACCACGCTTTTTAAAGAACTCAACATGAACTATGTTGATGAAACCAATCCCGGGGATTTAATGGATACTGCCATTAAGAGTATGTTGGAAGATCTAGATCCCTACACAAGGTTTATGAACGAACAAGATGTTGAGGCCGCCCGAATTAACAATACAGGAGATTACACCGGTATAGGAGCAAAAGTTAGAACCCATAAAAACAAACTGGTTATTGTAGAACCATATAAGGACTATCCAGCCGATAAAGCCGGTTTAAAAGCCGGTGACGAAATTATTAAAGTTGGCGATATCCTTGTTGAAAATTATAAAGATGATGCCGGAAACCTGCTAAAAGGGAGCCCTGGAACCGCGATAAATGTTACCTACAAGAGACAAGGAAAAACGCAAACCGCCACGATTAACAGAGCAGAAGTTGAAATAAAGGCTGTGCCCCATTTTTCGTTGGTAGATGACAAAACTGGATACATTGTGTTAAGCCAGTTCAATAATAAAGCCTCTACAGAAACCCGTTATGCCCTAAGGGATTTAAAAGCCCAAGGCGCAGAACGTATTATACTGGATTTAAGAGGTAACCCTGGCGGATTGTTGCACGAAGCTGTAAATATTGTTAATCTTTTTGTTCCAAAAGGACAATTGGTGGTAACCACAAAATCTAAAGTAAAAAAATATAACCGCACCTATTATACTAAAAATGCACCGATAGATACCGACATACCCCTTGTTGTTTTAATTGATGGCAGTAGTGCATCGGCAAGCGAAATTGTATCAGGTTCTTTACAAGATTTAGATCGTGCCGTAATTGTAGGGTCCAGAAGTTTTGGTAAAGGTTTGGTACAACGCCCTAAACCATTAACTTATGGTACCCAAGTAAAAATTACCATATCCAGATACTATACGCCTTCAGGTCGTTGTATCCAGGCATTGGATTATTGGCACAGAGATGAAAAAGGAGAAGCGGTACGCGTTAAACAAGAAAATTACAATGAATTTAAAACCAAAAACGGACGTAAGGTATTTGATGGTGGCGGAGTTTTCCCCGATGTTAATCTGGGCAATTCAAAAAAAACGCCTATAATAACCTCTTTAACCAACGATAATCTAATTTTCGATTACGCTACCAACTATTATTACAATAATACCCTAAACGACATTAATACATTTAAGCTTTCAGATTCTGATTTTTCAAACTTCAAAGACTACTTAAACACCAATAATTTTTCTTTTGAAACCGATACCGAAAAAAAGCTTTATAAAGCTATGGAGTCTGCTCAAAAAGAAGCTTTGGATGATGATATTACAAATGAATTCAAATCTTTAATACAACGTTTAAATAATGTAAAGACAGTGGTTTTCGATGAAAACAAGGATTATTTACTAAAACTATTAACAAACGAAATTGTAAAACGCCATGTTTACAGGGAAGGATTATACGATTACTTAAAAATACACGACGAACCCATAAAAAAAGCTACGGAAATTTTAAAAAATCCTAGTACATATTCTAATTATCTTCGGTAATATTTTGTAAATTCATTCAACAAATTAAAAATAGTATATTTACAAACTTATTCCTTTGTTGTTATACATGAATAAGCTATTTACCTACATATTACTAACACTTTGTTGTTGTTTAGCAACAGCTCAAAACAATATAACACACGATGTTTATTTTGAGACAGATCAATACACACTCATCTCAACGGAAAAAAATCGTTTACTGCTTTTTATTTCAGAATTATCCGATGTAGATATTGAATCCATTGCCATTTTTGGCTTTTGTGATGATGTTGGGGCACCCAGTTATAACCTAAAACTTTCACAACAACGCGCCGAGTCTATCAAAGAAATTTTTTCAAATAATGAAATCAGTGAATCTTTAATCACCCATGTAGATGGTAAAGGAGAGGTATTATTAAAGATAGTTAACGAAAAAGACATCTCTAAAATAAGGGGACTCAACAGAAAAGTAGAGATTATTATAAACCCCAAACCTCCCATTATAGAGAAAAAGAAAGAGGTAATTAAAAAACCTGTTGAAGAAAAAAAGGCGACTGCCGAAGTTATTAAAGGCGAGATTAAAGTAGGGGATAAAATCCGTTTTGAAAATATTTTGTTTAAAACGGGTTATAGTACCGTAACGACAGAATCTAAAAAAACACTGGAAAAAATCGCTAAATCCCTCGTAGAGCGTAAAAATATTTACTTTACCATTCAAGGACATGTATGTTGTACGCAATATAGCCGGGATGCCGTAGATAGAAAAACCAAAAAACGCAACCTCTCTGAAGCCCGGGCAAAATATGTATACGAGTACCTAGCTAAAAAAGGGGTCGATAAAAAACGAATGCGCTATATGGGCATGCGAAGAAAATTTCCTTTAGGTGGTGATCCAAAATACGATAGGCGCGTTGAAATATTAATAACACACATTAGCGCAAGCAATAATTAAAAACACTACGTTTTAACCATCGCTATATGTGGAATACCATCTTCTAGATACGCCGCTCCTACCGCTACAAATCCAAGATTTATATAGAAGTTTCTTAAATAACACTGTGCCGAAATTTTAATAACGGTTTCATTAAAATAATCTTTTACAGCCTTAATGGAAGCATGCATAATATCATATCCATATTTATGTTGGCGTTCATTTTTAGCCACCACTACCCTACCAATACTGGCTTCCTTAAAATAAAGGCCTGGTTTGAATATACGCGTATAAGCTACTAAGTTTTCATTTTTATATCCCAATACATGCAATGCCTTTTGGTCTTTACCGTCAACATCTTGATATACACAATCTTGTTCAACAACAAAGACTTCACTACGTAATTGAAGGATATCGTAAAGCTCTTGAATGGTTAATTCTGAAAATTGTTTGGTTTGAATGTGTAGCATATAAAAGATAATTTAAATGGTGACTTCGAGAGCCTCAGTCACCATTATTAACTTCCATTAATAAAGATAATCTTTTAGAGATAAGATTCCTTTATAAAACATAATCTTTAATCCTGAACAATAACCTCCTTAGGGTCGTTTTTATCGTACTCTGGCTGAATGGTTACATGGTTAATATTAAACTGTTCATGTAAAACAGTTTCTATTTCCTCAAGTAATTTATTAAATTCTGAAACCGTTAAGTTCTCATACAAATCTAAATGCGCTTCCAAATGCAGCTCTTCGTCACTTAAGCTCCAAATATGAACATGGTGCAATTTTTTTACTTTGGATATGTTATTAACAAGCCTAACAACATCTTTTATATTGATGTGTTCTGGTGTAAATAACATTAATACTTTAGTTGATGTTTTTAAAAGATCGTACCCTACCCAAATTAAATATAAGGCTATTAAAAAAGTAAGCACACTATCTACCCAAAATACCTGGTAAAACTTCATTAACAAGCCACCAATTAAAACCGCAACACTGGCCAACATATCTGTTAATAAATGGAGATAGGCCGATTTTATATTAATGTTATTCTTAGAATCTTTCTTTAATAATAAAACACTAAAACCATTAAAAACTATAGCTATTACGGCCAACCACACAACTAAATTAGAATCAATAACTTGTGGGTGCTTAAAACGTTCAATAGCTTCCTTTATTAAAATAATAGCAACAATTATTAAAGTAGAAGCATTAACAAAAGCCGCTAAAATTTCAGCACGTTTATAGCCAAAAGTTCTATTAACAGAAGCTTTTTTTTTAGATAATTTAGAGGCTACATAACTTACAATTAATGAAAGGACATCACTAAAATTATGAAGGGCATCACTTAATAAGGACAAACTCCCCGAAATTAAACCACCAACAACCTGGGCCGCCGTAATCAATACATTTAAAAGAATAGAAATCATAAGATTCTTATCCTTCATATCATGATGATGGGTGTGGCTATACGAATGGTGACTGTGTGCCATTTAGCAAGATAATGGAATTTTATCTATTCTACCTTGATGGCGACCACCTTCAAACTCTGTATTTAAAAACGTATCCACCATTTCAACAGCTTGTTGTACCGCTGTAAATCGTGCAGGAATACATAAAATATTGGCATTATTATGACTGCGAATAAGATGCACAATCTCCTTATTCCAGCACAATCCAGCTCTTATTTTTTGGTGTTTATTAGCCGTCATGGCAACACCATTGGCACTACCACAAATAAGTATACCATAAGTCGCTGTTTTATTTTCTACATCGTCTGCAACAGGATGCACAAAATCGGCATAATCTACACTACTACTATTATCTGTACCATGGTTTATAACGGTAAAACCTTTAGTTTCAAGATATTCTTTTATAGCAAATTTATAATCGGTACCAGCGTGGTCGTTTCCTATAGAAATAGTCATAATCTTATATGTTTAATTAACTACTACAAAGGTAACAATTATAAACATTGTGCATTACTATATTCATTACTTGTTAATAACTGTTTATTCTTTTCTAAAAGAAAAATTAGGAGTATTCAATTATTTTTTACAAACAAAAAGCACTTGTAAATAACCAAAAAAGAAAGCCACTTTTTTTAGAGATTTTATCAGTCTAAAATAAACCGTAATGAACACCACTTTTAAAAAAAGTTATAAGATAAAAGAAGTTAATTTAGGTTGTTAACAACTGTGTATGAAAATTTAAAAATCATTATAAATTAAACTGTTAAGAAGATATGTTATGTTAATAGCTATTTAATAGAATGTAAATTTTAAATTATCAAAATAAAGTTCGAAAAAGTTATACCAGATATTAACAAGCTATAATAACCATTATTTATTTTTTTAAATTTTAAAAAGAAATTATTATTAATGTATATAATGTGGATAACCATGTTTTAAACTTAAAATAACAAGGCTATAATAGTAGTTAATATTAAAATCGTAGCTTTGTAAAAAATAAATAGCAGTTCTTCTCCTAAACTTAAGCTATTTAATAACACAATTTCCAGTATCTTAGGAAATAAATATGATTACAAGAATTACATGAGCAGAAAGAAAAAAGGGAAATCCAGAAAAGGAGTTCCAAACCTAACAAATACAATCTTAAGTATTTTAAAAAAAGAAAAGAATAAAACATTTAATTATAAACAAATTGCTGCCAAACTAGGTGTTAACGATGCCAGTAGTAGAAACCAAATCATTAAGACCTTAGCCAAATTAGCGGCAAAAGAAGAAATCATTCAAGTAGAGCGCGGAAAGTTTAAAGCCGTCGTTAATGCAGAATATCATATAGGAATTTTAGATCTATCGGCTAGAGGATCTGGATATGTTATTTGTGATGGTTTTGATGAAGATGTATTTATAGCATCAAATAATATTAATAAAGCCTTAAATGGTGATGAAGTAGAATTCTATGTTTACAAACGCCGTAAACGTGGTAAGATGGAAGGTGAAATTACCAATGTTATAAAAAGGGCAAAATCCGATTATGTAGGTGTTATACAAATACAAAAGAATAGTAATTATGCATTTGTAGTACCCGATAGTAATTCCATGTACAAAGATATTTTTGTACCCATAAACAAAACCTTTAAAGCTGAAGATGGCGATAAGGTATTAGTGAAATTTGAAGATTGGCCAGAGAACGCCGATTCCCCTTATGGAAAAGTAGTTAAGGTACTTGGTAAACCAGGAGAACATAATACCGAAATACATGCCATTTTGGCCGAGTATGGTTTACCATATGAGTTTCCTTATCAAGTAGAAGAATATGCTAATACTTTAGATACTTCTATTACTGAAACTGAAATTGCCAAACGTAGGGACATGCGTAAAGATTTAACCTTTACCATAGATCCAAAAGATGCAAAAGATTTTGATGATGCCTTGTCGTTTAAAGTCTTGGATAATGGTTTATATGAAATAGGTATCCATATAGCCGACGTGTCCCATTATGTAAAAGAAGGCTCTGTTTTAGATGAAGAAGCTTACCAACGGGCAACGTCCATATATTTAGTGGATCGGGTAGTACCTATGTTACCCGAAATATTATCTAACAATGCTTGTTCGTTAAGACCACACGAAGAAAAATACACTTTCTCTGCAGTTTTTAAAATTAACAATAAAGCTGAAGTAAAGGATCAATGGTTCGGTAGGACCGTAACCTATAGCGATACCCGTTTTGCTTACGAAGAGGCACAAGCCATTATAGAAAATAATAATGATTTTGACATTCCTGCGAAGGCAGGAATCCATAACAAACCAGATATTAATACAGAAATACCACAAGACGTATCCCTCACAGGAAAAGCCTATAATACACAACCAGAAATTGCTGAAGCTATTTTAGTTTTGGACAGACTCGCTAAAGTGATGCGAAAAAAACGCATGAAACAAGGCGCTATTTCTTTTGATAAAGTTGAAGTAAAATTCAATTTAGACGAAGATAATAATCCGGAAGGAGTATTCTTTAAAACCAGTAAAGATGCCAATAAACTAATTGAAGAATTTATGTTATTGGCCAATAAAAAAGTAGCTGAATTTATAGGAAAACAATCGCCTAAGAAAACATTTGTCTATCGTGTACATGACGAACCGGACGATAGTAAATTAGCGGCTTTACAAAACGTAGTTGGGCGCTTTGGATATAAGCTTAATTTTAAGGACAGAAAATCGATTACGTCCTCGCTAAACAACCTGTTACAAGATGTGGTAGGTAAAAAAGAACAGAACCTGGTAGATACATTAACCATACGAAGTATGAGTAAAGCCGAATATACCACTCAAAATATTGGGCATTATGGTTTAGCTTTCGATTATTACACGCATTTTACATCGCCTATTAGGCGTTATCCCGATGTGATGGCACATCGCTTACTGCAATACTATTTAGATGGCGGAAAGTCGGTTAGTGAAGCCGATTATGAAGAAAAATGCCAACATTCCAGTAATATGGAAAATTTAGCGACCAAAGCAGAAAGGGATTCTATAAAATACATGCAAATAAGATTTATGGAAGACCATAAAGATCAAGCTTTTGCAGGAGTAATTTCTGGTGTAACCGATTGGGGTATTTATGTGGAAATTATAGAAAACAAATGCGAAGGCATGGTAAGTATAAGAGATATAACAGACGACCAATATGCTTTCGATCAACAACACTATGCTTTAGTTGGTAGACATACTAAAAATATGTACCAACTAGGAGATGAAGTTATCGTTAAAGTAAAAAATACCGATTTGGTTAAAAAACACCTTGATTTTAATCTAATAGGAAAAAATGTAGATTAAGATAAATTCTGAATTATTGTGGAATAATTATTGATATGATGCGTTAAACAGTAAAAATATCAATCATTAAAAAAATAAATTATAAGCACATGAAAAGAATAATCATTTTAATTACAATTGTTCTAACATCAACAACCTTTGCCCAAAAGGCAGTAGATAAAGAAGTAGGAGAGTTTACCGAATTAAAAGTATATGATCTTATAGAGGTAGAAATGGTTAAATCCAGTGAAAATAAAGTTGTTATAACAGGAGAAAATAAGGAAGACGTTATTGTAACCAACAAAAATGGGAAGCTTAAAATAAAAATGACTTTGAATGAGATTTTTGATGGCGCAGAAACTAAAGTAGTGTTACATTACACCCATGTAGATATTATAGATGTAAATGAAGGCGCTAAAGTGTATTCAAACGATACTATAAAGCAATTTGAAATCGATTTCAAAGCACAGGAAGGTGCTACTATTGCAATACCTATAGATGTAAAATACGCTAATATAAAAGCCGTAACAGGAGGTATTATAAAAACATCGGGACATTCAAATAGTCAAGACATATCACTATCTACAGGAGGGGTTTATAAAGGAACCGATTTAAAGACTGAAAAGACAGAAGTTTCCATTAATGCTGCAGGAGAAGCATATGTAAATGCATCAAAATTGGTTGATATAAAAATTAGGGCAGGAGGTGATGTATTTGTTTATGGTAATCCAGAAACTGTAAACGAAAGTAAAGTTTTTGGAGGTCGCGTAAAACGTATGGAAAACTAGCATTTAAATAAATATGCAATAAAAACCCAATACTTTTTAGGTATTGGGTTTTCCTTTTTTATGTGATACCTTGGAATAATATACATAAGTACTATTTCATTTCTATACACTAACTATACATAATAGCGTTTATCCTTTATTTTTATTAACTTAGTAACTATACAATATGTGTTTTGTTATGAAGCTGAAAAAAGGGATAGTACTTTTATTATTGAGTTTAATTTGTTGGGTTTCGGTGGCTCAGGAACACCCGCCTATTAATGTATATACACCTAACGATTATGGAGCCGAAAATCAAAATTGGTCCATTTCCCAGGCGGCAAACAAATACATATATGTTGCCAATAATAAAGGTCTTCTGGAATATAATGGAGCCGAATGGACCCTTTATCCTTCACCTAATCAAACCATTATACGATCTGTAAATGCCACTACCAAGCATATTTATACCGGAAGTTATAAAGAGTTTGGGTATTGGACTAGAAATGAACTAGGCATATTAATCTATCATTCGCTTTCCAAAGAACTCAAAATATCATTTCTGGAAGATGAAGAATTATGGAATATTATAAGCATAGACGATTGGGTGTTGTTTCAATCCTTAAAGCGCATTTATATTTATAATAAAAGAGACCATTCCTATTCTATAATTAATTCCAACACAACCATCTATAAAATGTTCAGAATAAAAGAGAGCATTTATTTTCAAAAAGTAAAGGATGGTGTATATGAAATAAAAAATGGTGTCGCCAAGTTGATTTCAAACAACGATATTTTAAAAGAAAACTTATTGGTTAATATTTTTAATCATAACGGACGTCTTTTATTTCAAACTGAGGACAATGGCTTTTATGTTTTTAACAATCCTGGACTAAGTAAATGGCAAATTTCAGCTAACGATGTCCTTAGTAAACATAGAATATTTAGTAGTAAACAATTAAAGGACAATAGCTTCTTATTGGGAACTATTTCTAATGGTATTTTCCATCTTACTCCCGAAGGTGACATTAATTATCAGATCAATCAAACCAGTGGATTAAGTAATAATACTGTACTTTCTGTTTTCGAGGATACAGAAAATAATATATGGCTTGGCCTGGAAAATGGGATTAACTGTATAAACATAAAATCACCATTTAGTATTTACAACGATCAATTAGGAAATATAGGAGCAGTGAATGCCTCGGTTCTATATAAGGGTCATTTGTATATAGGAACCAACCAAGGGCTCTTTTATAAGAGAATAGGGGTCGATCATAAATTCAAATTTATAGAAGGTACCCAAGGCGCTGTATGGTGTTTATCGGAACTAAAGAATACCTTGTTTTGTGGCCATAATTCAGGAACTTTTATAATAAATAAAGATAAAGCAAGACTAATAGCAGATGTGTTAGGTACCTGGAACCTCAGGGCAATAGAAAACAAGGAGGATGTATTGCTTCAAGGAAACTACAGTGGTTTATATATTCTTGAAAATAAGGAAGGAGAATGGCAGCTAAGAAATAAGATTGAAGGTTTTGATATATCAAGTCGATACTTTGAAATGCTTAACCCAACAGAAGTGTTTGTTAGCCACGAGTATAAAGGTGTTTTTAGAATAGAGTTGGATGAAACACTAACAAGAGCTACTTTGGTTACCATTGAGACTTCGGTTGAAAAAGGATTGAAAACCAGTTTATCTAAATATCAAGACCATATATTATATGGCCATAAAAAAGGCATTTTTAAATTTAATTTAAAAGCGCGTAAATTTATAAGAGACTCGGTTTTTAGTGCACTGTTTAAAGAAAAAGAATATACCTCTGGAAAATTGGTAAATGATAATGTTAATAATTGGCTTTGGAGCTTTTCTTTGAATGGATTAAATTATTTATCTCCTAGAGAATTAAGTCATATCCCTAAAATAAACCGCATATCATTTCCGAGTAATGTAAGAAATGATGTTTCGGGTTACGAGAACATTAGCCATATTGGTGATAATAAATATTTGTATGGCACCTCTATGGGGTATGTCATAATTGATCTGAATAAACTATATAACAAACCTTTTGATGTAAATATCAACCAGATTACCAATAGCACTTTCAAAAATACATTTAGATCCAATTATATAGATAAATCCAAAGATGGACAATTTAGAAACAGAGAGAATAATATCGAATTTAACTATAGTGTTCCGGTGTATAATAAATACTTAGTACCAGAATATCAATATAAATTAGAGGGCATATATAACGAATGGAGCCCTTGGTCTACTAGGTCCAGTGAGTTATTTGAAAATTTACCACATGGCGATTACACTTTTCATGTAAGAGCTCGTTTGGGAAATGAAATTTCAACAAATACCGAAAGCTATAGTTTCAATATCCAAGCACCCTGGTATCTTACCAGAACAATGATAGCGCTATATGTTGTTCTTTTTATACTATTTTCTTTGTTAATGCACAATATATATAGGCGGTATTATAAAAGACAAAGAGAAAAGCTCCTCCAAAAAAACAAAAGGGAAATGGAGTTAAAAGAGCTTGAAAACAAGCAACAACTCATGCGCTTAAATAATGAAAACTTAAAGCAAGATGTTGAAAATAAGAATAGGGAATTAGCTATATCTACCATGAGCTTGATTAAAAAGAATGAATTTTTAAACAGTATAAAAAAGGAACTAAAGGAAGTTGGTAACAACAATAAAAGCTTGAAACATGTCATTAAGATTATTGATAAAAATCTTAACAATACAGACGATTGGCATGTATTTGAAGAAGCCTTTAATAATGCCGATAAAGATTTCTTAAAAAAGGTAAAGACACAACACCCATCATTAACCACCAATGATTTACGGCTTTGTGCATACCTCAGGTTAAATTTATCATCAAAAGAAATAGCTCCGTTGTTAAATATATCGGCCAGAAGTGTGGAGGTAAAACGGTATAGATTGCGTAAAAAAATGGAATTATCGCATGAATCAAGCCTTACTGATTACATTTTAGAAATTTAGATTCGCTACAAATGTGAATTTTACCTATACAACACCACAACATTGATGTCTTTTGTGGTTTTTGAAGTTATGTTATGAATATGGTTAAAAACCCACTGTTATTGCTGTTTTACAAATAAAACAGAGGTTTTTTTACGATGTATATTTTTTGTTGAGGTATAAAATTAAGATACAACAATATTAATATATAGGTTTACATAAACTCAAAAACTAAACTTATGAGACATAAGCTCTTTAAAATTTTAATGTTATTCTTTATAACATATTCCAGTGCCCAGAATCTGGAAATTAAAGGAAAGGTTCTGGACGAAGGTGGAATACCTATTCCTGGAGTCAACATCCTTATAAAGAATACAACCAAAGGAACTGTTACAGATTTCGATGGTGGCTTTACAATGACCGATGTAGCCTCTGGAACAATTCTTTCATTTAGTTATATAGGGTATATAACCAAAGAAGTAACCGTAAACGACAACACCGAACTAACAGTAGTATTGGAGGAAGATATTGCTAAGTTAGATGAGGTAGTAGTAGTTGGATACGGTACACAACGAAAAAAAGAAGTTACTGGTGCTGTTTCGGTGGTAGATTCCGAAGCCATTGAAAAGCTAAACCCCCAAAGGGTGGAACAAGCTTTACAAGGCCAAATTGCTGGGGTAAACGTAACGGCCTCGTCTGGTGCTCCTGGAAGCGGATCCAATATTAGGATTCGTGGTATTACTACCAATGGAGATAACAGACCATTAATTTTGGTAGATGGTAACGTTATTGAGGACCTGTCGGTTATTAACCCTAATGATATTAAAAGCATAAACGTGCTTAAGGATGCCACAGCTGGTATTTATGGTGTACGTGGTGCCAACGGGGTTGTTTTAATTACTACCAAAACAGGCCGTAAGAATTCAGAATTAAAATTCCAGTTCGATGCTTATACTGGATTTCAAACAACCAGTAAAGAAATTGATCTTTTAGATCCGTTAAACTTTGCCATCTATGTTAACGATGCCGCAGATAATACAAGGTATTTTGTCTATCCACAGGAAGGTACCGATTGGCAGGATGAGGTGTTTCGAACTGCAGCCATTTCAAATGTAAATTTTAGTGGTAGTGGTGGTACCGAAAAATCGGCCTATACTTTTGGTGTATCCTATTTAGATCAAGATGGAATTGTTGGCGGAGGTAAGTCGAACTACAATAGGTTTACGGGCCGTTTAGGGTACCAGTACGATATTTTAGATAACCTTAAATTATCGGCAACAGCCTTATATACTAACTCTACAAAAAATAACTTACCCGAAGGCGGTATAGGTTCTGTGCTGTATAGTGCAGTGAACATTAATCCCGATTTGCCCGTAAGAGATGAAAATGGGGAATTTTCACAGGCTAATGATATTTCACAGATTGAAATTATTAACCCATTGGCACAAATAGCCAATACCTATAATATGACAAGGGTTGATAAATACAGCGGAACACTGGGGTTGGATTATACATTTTTGGAACACTTTACCGTAAGTTCTAAAATCCAAATAAATTATTCAACAGTTTTAAACGATGTGTTCAATCCAATAGTAAATTATGGTAATGGTAAGTCTTCTAACAGAGCCGATAATGAAGTGCAGGATTTTAGGGACTTATATACCGATTATACCTGGGATAACTATATAAATTATAATAACACTTTTGGAGATGATCATGATTTAACAGTGTTATTGGGTACCTCAGTATTTAGAACCAGAGGGCACTTTTATGGAATGCAGGGCATGATGTTACGCAATGGCAGTAATTCAGTTTCAGATGCTTTTGCCAATATTCCTCTAGCAGAACGAGTTGAAGGTGTTATTACAGACAGAATTACCGATGCTTCAAAAGCGGTAGGAGGAGATCAATTCGATTCACGATTATCATCAACTTTTGCAAGAGTACAATATAGTTATAAAGGTAAATACCTGTTATCAGGTGTATTACGTAGGGACGTGTCCTCTAGATTTTCTACTATTAACAACAATAATGTAGGCTACTTTCCATCAGGGTCGATTGGATGGAATGTCTCAGATGAAGATTTTTTCAATACCGATGGATGGATAAGCTCTTTAAAATTAAGGGCAAGTTACGGTATTATTGGTAATGATAGAATAGGTGATTTTGCCTATGTAACACTTTTAAATGGAGAAGCTACCATAGATTCTGGTAATACCACAGCAGAAGACGATTTGCTAAATGGTGTTGGAGCAGGTAGACTGGGAAATATAAAGCTAAAATGGGAGGAACAGGAAACAGCCAATATAGGTTTGGATGTCAGACTATTTAATAATAAAATAAGTATAACAGCCGATGCTTTTAGAAAGCAAACTAAGGATTTGTTAATTGCACCACAGGCTTCTGGATTACTCGGTACAGCCGCTCCTGGTGCATCAGCTCCTTTTATCAATGCCGGTACGGTAGAGAATAAAGGTCTTGAATTTATGATTAGTTATGAAGATAATTTTTCTGAAGATTTTAAGTTTAATGCCAGTTTCAACTTTACATATCTTGAAAATGAAGTGACTTCATTAAATGGCAACCAAGCACCAGCATTAGGAGAATTTGGAGTTGGTATTAGTCAAAATGATATATCACGTATGGTTGTTGGTTTACCATTAGGTTATTTTCATGGCTATAAAACCGATGGGATTTATCAAACCCAAGATGAAATAGATGAATTAAATACCAATGCCACAGCAAATGATAATATATACCATGCAGGTGCTGCTCCAGGTGACTTAAAATTTGTAGACACTAACGGCAACGGCTATATAGATGATGGCGATAGAACAAATATTGGAGACCCCATTCCAGATTTTACAATGGGCTTTAATATTGGGTTCTCCTATAAAAACATAGATTTTAGTGCCAATGCATTTGCTTCCGTTGGAAATGATATGGTAAGGGATTATGAACGTAAGGATTTATTTGCCAACAGAGGAACATACATGCTGGAAAGATGGCAAGGTTCTGGTACAAGCAATACAATACCTCGTGCGGTATCTGGAGCCTCTATTAATACCGACTTATTTTCAGATTTTGTTGTTGAGGACGCTTCCTTTGTCCGTTTACAAAACATACAATTAGGGTATACACTTGGCCCTAAAGCATTGAAGAATACTGGGGTAGATAAGCTTAGAATTTACCTGTCGGGAAACAACGTCTTTACTATAACAGATTACAAGGGTTATGACCCATCTGCTACGAACGGAGCACCTCTTGGAGGGGGCATAGACAAAGGATTTTATCCTATTGCTGCTACTTATTTATTAGGAGTTAATTTAAATTTTTAAAAAAAGATGAAAAAGATTATAAACTTAAAGTATTTAATATTAACTGCACTGGTAATCTTCACATCTTGTGATGACTTTGTAGAGGTAGATCCTATAGGACCAGATGCTGCTAATTTTTTCAATACTGAAGAAGAGTATGAAGATGCTTTAATTGGAGCCTACGATTTATTACAGGCCACGTTCTGGAATAATTTATTAGCAGTTTCTGCATCGGATGATTTTGGTTCTGGAGGAGATGCGTTTAATTACGATCAACCTGTAGTACAGAATGTAAACTACATGATACAAACGCCAGACGATGGAGAACAATTACGGTTTGTTTGGCAATATATGTATGCGGGAATCAATCGTGTAAACTATTTGTTGGAGAATAAAGACAAATTAGATTTTTCCGGAAAGGAAAACATGATAGCCCAAGCTTATTTTTTAAGAGCTTATTACACGTTTGAATTGGTAAAATTTTATGGCAATGTTCCTTTAAAAGTAGAAGAGCGCAATGGCGTAAATAGAATAGTAGACGCACAGGTTTTAGCAGGAGACCAATTAACAATGGAAAGAACAGCTAGTAAATCTGCAGCATATGGTTTAATACAAGAAGATTTAAAAGAAGCCATTCCTAATCTACCAGTTACCCAAGATATGCCTTATAAAGCCACAAAAGGCGCTGCTCAGGCACTTTTAGGAAAGGCTTATTTGTATGATGGAAAGTTTGGTGATGCCGCTACGGTTTTAAATCAAGTTATAACAAGCGGTCAATACAGTTTAACAACAGGAAACGATTATCTCAATCTGTTTTTGACAATTGGAGAAAATGGGCCAGAATCTGTTTTCGAGATCCAGTATACCAATGTTGAAGGCGCTGGTTGGGATTGTTTAGTTTGTAGTGAAGGGTCTTACTTTGTTCAGTTTAATGGACCAAGATCGCCTTTTGATGATTCGGTATATGCTACTGGATGGGGATTCTTGTTGCCTTCACAAGCACTGTACGACATTTACGATAATAACGACATAAGAAGGGATGTAACCATTCTGGACCTTAGGGCGCTAAGCGATGCAGGAGATAATTCTAAATATTCTGCACCTAGGGAAGATACAGGTTTTTATAATCATAAATATGTACCAAGAAAAGATGATAAAGGAGGAAACCAAAGTGTTGCAGAACTTGTACATAAGAACAATTACAGATCTATCCGTTATGCCGATGTGCTACTTATGGCAGCCGAAGCCGAGGCGCAAAGTGGCGGAGCTAATGCAGAGACCTATTTAAATATGGTAAGAGCAAGGGCGTATGGAGATAATAGTATGGACTATGCGGCTAGCGAAGGCCCTCTTTTAGATGCGATATATGAAGAGCGCCGAAAAGAGTTGGCTGGTGAAGGACATCGGTTTTTTGATCTCGTAAGAACAGGAAGGGCTAAAGCAGCATTTGATGCTTATAATGCTTCAAAACCAGAAGATTTTGTAGCGGTTAATTTCACGGAAAACAAAAATGAAGTTTTCCCGATACCTAGAATAGAACTAGAACTTGCTCAAGCAGAAGAGCGCTGGGGACAAAACCCAGGCTATACGAATTAAAACTAAACTACTAAACTTAAAAAATATTAAAAATGAATTTAATTAAAAAAGGATTATACATGGTAGCAGCACTTGTGTTGAGTATTGCTCCAGTTTCTTGTAATGATGACGATTTTGAAGTTCATGATATACAAGTGTTAGACTTTGTTGTTGCTACTCTTAATGTTGAAGGCACTAAAATAGGCGTGCTTCCAACTACAGCAAATGCAGATAATAGAATTATTTATACCGTAGATTTTGGTGCCACTTCAGACGACACAGATGTGATGCAAACCAGTGGCCCTATGTTAACCTATACTTATCCTAATGAAGACGCAACGTATACTATTACAGTTACTGCTTCTTTAGTAAATACTCAAGACGTTTCTGTTTCAAAAGTTATTGAGATTAAAGAATACATACCGCCATCAACTGGACCAGGTAATACCATAGTAGGTACTTGGCGTTTGGCACCAGAAGCAGGAGCTATAGGTGTAGGCCCTGCTCTAGATGATGTTTCTTGGTGGTCTAATAGTGTAGAAGATGTCACTACAAGAGCCTGTTTGTTTGATGATGCCTATGTCTTCGGTGAAGATGGATCATTCCAAAATGTATTGGGAACAGAAACATGGGTAGAGGCATGGCAAGGAACAGATCCAGAAGCATGTGGTTCACCAGTGTTCCCTCACGATGGCACAGCAACAGCAACTTACGATTATAATGAAGGTGCTGGTACAGTAACCATAAATGGCAAAGGTGCTTTTTTAGGTTTAGCTAAAGTAATTAATGGCGGGGAGCTTGCTAATCCAGGAGATGCAGTAGATTCTATAACCTACATAGCTAAATTAAGCGGGGACATTTTAGAACTTGATATAGAAATAGCAGGTGGCGGTTACTGGTCTTTCAAATTGAAAAAAGATGCACCCCCAGCAATAGCAGGAACTTGGCGTTTGGCACCAGAAGCAGGAGCTATAGGTGTAGGCCCAGGGCTTAATGATGTTTCATGGTGGTCTAATTCATCTGAAGATGTCACCACAAGAGCCTGTTTGTTTGACGATACCTATGTCTTTAATGAAGACGGATCATTCCAAAATGTATTGGGATCAGAAACATGGGTAGAGGCCTGGCAAGGTAACGATCCAGAGGGGTGTGCTGCACCAGTATTTCCACATGATGGAACAGCAACCGCAACTTATGATTATAATGCTTCTGCAGGCACCGTTACAATAAATGGTAAGGGTGCATTCTTGGGCTTAGCTAAAGTAATTAATGGAGGAGAACTAGCCAACCCAGGAGATGCAGTAGACTCTATAACCTACATAGCTAAATTAACTGGAGATGTAATGGAACTCGATATAGAAATAGCGGGTGGAGGTTATTGGTCTTTCAAACTTGTAAAAGATGCGCCTCCTACTGTTATTGGTACTTGGAAACTTGCTCCAGAAGCAGGAGCTATAGGTGTAGGACCTGCATTGAACGATATTTCATGGTGGTCTAATTCATCAGAAGATGTCACCACAAGAGCTTGTTTATTTGACGATGAGTATGTCTTTAATGCAGATGGATCATTCCAAAATATTTTGGGATCGGAAACATGGGTTGAAGCCTGGCAAGGAAACGACCCAGAGGGTTGTGCTGCACCAGTATTCCCACATGACGGAAGCGCAACAGCAACCTTTGTACACGATGAAGGTGCCGGTACCATAGCAATAAGTGGTAAGGGAGCCTTTTTAGGATTGGCAAAAGCCATAAATGGGGGTGAGCTTGCAAACCCAGCCGATGCACCAGATTCTGTTACATATTTGGCTAAACTTACTGGAGACGTATTGGAGTTAGATATTGAAATAGCTGGCGGAGGTCATTGGTCTTTCAAATTGGCACGACAGTAAATAATAATAATAATAATAATAATAATGTGTGTTGCTATTATTAATTGAGAGGGGTTATTTTATTAGAAGCTGATAACACACAGTTTATTGGTAAAAGGAGGTGTGATACAACGCCTTCTTTTGCCTTCTCTCTTTAAAATCCTTAGAAATAAAATGTTTAAAATGCTATATACCATTTATATAGGGTTATTGCTTCTTTTGTCTTGTTCCGGAGGTAACGAGGAGTCAACAGTGCCCGAATTAGAAGAAACATTGGTTTGGAGTGATGACTTCAATACCGATGGCACTCCGGATCCCTCAAAATGGAGTTTTGAAATAGGAAACGGTTGTGATAAACCAGCAGGTTGTGGTTGGGGCAACGGCGAATCGCAATATTATACCAACCGTTTAGATAATGCCAAAGTAGAAGATGGTGTATTAAAAATAACAGCCAAGAAGGAAAGTTATCAGGGAGCATCATATACATCGGCCAGATTAATATCAAAAGACAAATATGAGTTCACTTATGGTAAGGTGGAGATTAGGGCAAAACTACCAAGTGGTTCAGGTACTTGGCCTGCTATATGGATGTTGGGAGCCAATATAGATGAGGCGGGTTGGCCTGCTTGTGGTGAAATTGATATCATGGAACATTGGGGGCATAATCCAACATTGGTTTCTAGTGCTACCCATACACCAGCATGCCATGGGGGCTGCGGTAGTACCAAAGTTGGAGAAACGACGGTTTCAGATTATGCAACAGCATTCCATGTATATACTTTAGAATGGACTGAAGATACCTTGCGTTTTTCATTGGATGGAAGCTTTTTGTATGCTTATAAACCAGACGTTAAAGATAGTAGCAACTGGCCTTATAACAAGCCACAGTTCTTTATCCTAAATATAGCTATGGGAGGCAGTTGGTTTGATATAGATGAAAATTTTACAGAATCGACCATGGAAATAGATTATATAAAAGTATACCAATGAAAACAGATTTAGAAAGTTTATACATAGCCCTTTTTACCCTCCTAATACTGTTTTCTTGTAACAATAATCAGGAAGGTGAAGATTCAGATAAGAATATTGCAGAAGTTTCCGAATCAATAGATAATAAAGTTGCAGATTTATTGGATAGGATGACCCTTGAAGAAAAAATAGGCCAGATGAACCAATACAATGGTTTTTGGGATGTCACTGGGCCTACGCCAGAAGCTGGAGATGCAGCTAAGAAGTATGAACATTTAAAAAAGGGCTATGTGGGCTCCATGTTAAATGTTACTGGTGTCGATGAGGTTAGGGCCGTACAAAAAATAGCAGTCGAAGAAACCCGTTTGGGCATACCATTAATTATAGGGTTCGATGTTATTCATGGATATAAAACCATTAGTCCAATTCCACTTGCAGAAGCAGCCAGTTGGGATTTAGAAGCTATAAAAAAATCGGCGGAGGTTGCAGCTAAAGAAGCTGCGGCAGCAGGCATTAACTGGACCTTTGCGCCTATGGTGGACATTTCAAGAGATGCCCGTTGGGGGCGAGTTATGGAAGGTGCTGGCGAAGACCCTTTTCTAGGATCAAAAATTGGTGTAGCAAGGGTTAAAGGGTTTCAAGGCGAAGATTTGTCGTTGCCATCAACCATTGCAGCCTGTGCTAAACACTGGGCAGGATATGGTTTTGCTGAATCAGGAAGAGATTACAATACCGTCGATATTGGCACATCAACATTAAACAATATTGTATTCCCGCCGTTTAAGGCTTGTAGTGAAGTTGGTGTAAAAACATTTATGAATTCATTCAACGAATTGAACGGCATACCCGCTACAGGTAATGCCTATTTGCAGCGTAATATTTTAAAGGATAAATGGAAGTTTGATGGTTTTGTAGTTTCCGATTGGGGATCAATAAACGAAATGATAGCCCATGGTTATGCCAGAGATAAAAAACAAGCAGCAGAATTAGCGGCTAAAGCAGGATCGGATATGGATATGGAGTCTTATGCCTATGTAGATGAATTGGCTAATTTGGTTAGAGAAGGGACGGTTTCAGAATCACTTATAGATGATGCCGTTACACGTATTTTAAAAGTTAAATTTGAATTGGGTTTATTTGATGAGCCGTATAGGTATTGCGATAAGGAGCGAGAAGAAACAATAATTGGGAGCGAAGAAATTCAGGAAACGGTTTTGGATATGGCAAAAAAATCCATAGTACTTCTAAAAAATGAAAACAACATACTGCCACTTAAAAAACAAGGACTGAGAATAGCTTTAATAGGAGCCTTAGCAAGCGATAAAACCAGCCCCCTTGGAAGCTGGCGCTTGGCAGCCGATGACAGTACGGCCGTTTCAGTTATGGAAGGGATGTTACAGTACAAGGAAAACAACTTAGAGTATGCAAAAGGAGCCGATGTTGCCTTAGGTGAAACAAGTTTTCCATTTGAAGTTAAAATAAACACTACAGATAAAAGCGAATTTAAACGTGCGATTGGCATCGCTAAAAATGCAGACGTCGTTGTAATGGTCTTGGGTGAGCATGGTTTCCAGAGTGGAGAAGGTAGAAGTAGAACATCATTGGATTTACCAGGGGTACAACAAGCGTTATTAGAGGCAGTATACAAGGTGAATAAAAATATTGTTTTGGTGTTGAACAATGGAAGGCCCTTGGCCATTACCTGGGCAGACAAACATATTCCTGCTATTGTAGAAGCTTGGCAGTTGGGAACGCAAAGTGGTAATGCCATTGCACAGGTGTTGTATGGCGATTACAATCCGAGTGGTAAGTTGCCTATGACATTTCCAAGAGATGTAGGGCAAGTGCCTATTTATTATAATTATAAGAACACGGGAAGACCTGTAATTCCAGCGCCTAACCAAGTATTTTGGTCCCACTATATCGATGAAAGCAATACCCCTTTATATCCATTCGGACACGGGTTAAGTTATACATCGTTTTCTTATAGTAATTTAAGGACTGAAACACTGTCCCAAAATGAAATTAAGGTTTCTGTAGATGTAAAAAATGTTGGACCTGTAGAAGGCAAGGAAGTTGTACAATTGTATATTGGTGATTTGGTAGCAAGTATTACCAGACCCGTTAAAGAGCTGAAGGGTTTTGAAATGGTTGCGTTAGACGCCAATGAGTCTAAAACGGTCACCTTTGTGTTAACAAACAAAGAATTAGGATTTTATAATAATGAAGGCGTATTTGTTACGGAACCAGGAGCATTTAAAGTATTTGTTGGCGGAAGCTCAGATACCGTCTTGGAATCCGGTTTCGAATTAAAATAAACCGATTACGGATATTCAATAAAAATCCGAAAAGTAATGTGGTACTAGAGTTTAAAATATTTCTTTTCTTTGTGTAAAGATGTTTTTACACATGTTAGACGATGTTTTAGCAGCGATCCCTTTTGGAATTATATTGGCTTTTACAATTGGCCCAGTTTTTTTCGTCCTATTGGAAACGAGTGCTACCAAGGGATTTAGAAGTGCTTTAATATTTGATTGTGGTGTAATACTCGCCGATATTCTTTTTATTTTAGTGGCTTTTTTCAGTACCAATAAATTACTTGAAAAGATAAAAGACGACCCTAATTTTTTAATATTTGGGGGTGTTTTGCTGGTTGTTTATGGGTTTACCTCTTTCATAAGAACTTCTAAATCTTTTCGGGAAATTGTTAAGGAATACCATAAAATTGATATCCAAAAAAAGTACGGCAAACTGTTTTTAAAAGGCTTTCTGCTTAATTTTATTAATATAGGAGTACTACTGGGTTGGGTTGCTTTTATCGTAATAGCGAATACCATAACAGATTCTACAGAAGGCGTAATAACATTCTTAAGCACCATACTTTTAGTTTATTTTTTAGTGGATATGGTTAAGATTGTAGTTGCCAAAAAACTAAGGAACAGATTAACTCCGAGACTCATTTTTAAAACAAAAAAAATAATAGCATTGGTGATCCTAGGCTTTGGGGTATTATTATTGGTCCAAGGGTTTTTTCCAAAGGAAAAAGAACTTATCAAGGAAAAACTGGAACAGATAAAGATCAATCCTATAAAATAAAAAAAGCCTCCAGAATTAACTGAAAGCTTTTGAGGCGTCAAGCGGATTCGAACCGCTGTAGAAGGTTTTGCAGACCTCTGCCTAGCCACTCGGCCATGACGCCATTCGAAAAAAAACACATCAAAGTTTGCTTAGATGTATCCTTATTTATTTGTCATTCCTGTGACGACAGGAATCTGCTGCAAATGTAAAAAAAAATAAGAGTTTACAATACTTAAAATTACTTTTTACGTTTTTGAGTCATTTTTACGGTTACTTGTTCTACATCACCACCTATTGGCGGATTAAGCTTACTTACACTAACAGAAGCTTTTGTTACCAACTTATCCTCGTTAAAAATACGATCTAAAATACGCCTGCATACGGTTTCAAGTAATTGTGAAGGTTTATTCATTTCTTCTCGTATAATGCGGTTTAAAAACACATAATCTACAGTGTCCTTTAAATGATCACTTTTAGCCGATGGTTGCAAATTGGCTTTTACCTCCAAATCTACGCGATAATCACTCCCAATTTTAGTTTCTTCTTTTAAACAGCCATGGTGGGCAAATACACGAATATTTTCAACTTTTATAATTCCCATCTAATCTTATTTAAGTCGAACTCATTTAGACTTTTTAGGTTGAAGCGAAAATTACCCTTTTTTGTTCATTTGAAGGCTTTTTTGAGTTGCATAGCTGGGCTACAGAAGGAGAAAAAGACAAAAAATGAACAAAAAAGGGTAATTTTATAGCCAATTGAAAAAGTTTAAATGAGTTCGTCGGCAAAATTACCTAATTTTGCTCAAAAGTACTTGAGTTTTTTAATTTGATAATTCAAAAAAAAACAAATTAAAAAATTACATGTACTAATGAAATGGTTACTGAAGTGAAGCTGAATTTTGTATTTAATTAATCACAAAATTTAGCTTTTACTGAAGAAAATAAATTGTTTAATCATAAGAGTTTCCAAGCATTAAGTTTGGATGTTTAGTTTATATGTCTGAAGAAAGAAAATCCCTTAATTTCATAGAGCAAATTATAGAAGACGATTTGGCGAATGGTATGCCAAAAAACAAATTGCGTTTTAGGTTTCCACCAGAACCCAATGGATATTTACATATAGGACACACCAAGGCCATAGGGATAAGCTTTGGAATGGGGGAAAAGTACAATGCTCCAGTTAATTTACGTTTCGATGATACCAATCCAGCTAAGGAAGAGCAGGAGTATGTAGATGCAATAAAGCAGGATATTGCTTGGTTAGGGTATCAATGGGACAAAGAACTATATTCTTCAGATTATTTTCAAACCCTTTACGATTGGGCCATTCAATTAATAAAAGAAGGTAAAGCTTATGTCGATTCACAATCAAGTGAAGCCATGGCCGAGCAAAAAGGAACCCCTACACAACCCGGAGTAGATGGCCCATTTAGAAATAGGAGTGCTGCAGAAAATTTAGACTTGTTTGAGCGCATGAAAAATGGCGAGTTCGAAGAAGGCGAGCATATATTGCGTGCTAAAATAGACATGCAACACCCTAATATGCTTATGCGTGACCCCATTATGTACCGTATCTTAAAAAAAGATCATCATAGAACAGGGAGCGATTGGTGTATTTACCCTATGTACGACTGGACCCATGGCGAGAGCGATTATATTGAGCAAATCTCACATTCGTTATGTTCGTTGGAGTTTAAGCCTCATAGAGAGCTTTACGATTGGTTCTTGGACCAAGTAGTCGATCCAGACAAATTAAGGCCTAAGCAACGTGAATTTGCACGTTTAAACCTAAGTTATACCATTATGAGTAAACGTAAGCTACTTAAATTGGTGGAAGATGGTATTGTTAATGGTTGGGACGACCCTAGAATGCCTACCATTTCAGGATTACGTCGAAGAGGCTATACACCAAATGCCATTAAAAAGTTTGTGGAGACCGTTGGTGTGGCCAAGCGTGATAATGTTATTGATGTATCGTTGTTGGAATTTTGTGTGCGTGAAGACCTCAATAAAGTAGCACCTCGGGTGATGGCCGTTTTAAATCCGGTTAAATTAGTAATTACTAATTACCCTGAAGATAAAGTAGAATGGCTAGAAGCAGAAAACAATCCAGAAGATCAAAATGCTGGGTATAGAAAAGTGCCCTTCTCCCGCGAATTGTATATTGAAAAGGAAGACTTTAAGGAAGAAGCAGGAAACAAGTTTTTTAGGTTGAAGCTGGGCGGAGAGGTACGCCTTAAAAATGCTTACATCATCAAAGCTGAAAGCGTAGTAAAAGACAATGAGGGAGATGTAACAGAAATACATTGCACCTATTCCGAAGATACCTCCCGTAAAGTTAAGGGAACCTTGCATTGGGTGTCTATAGAACATGCAATTAAGGCAGAAGTTAGGGAATACGATAGATTGTTTATGGATGAAGCTCCAGACAGTCACCAAGACAAGGATTTTATGGAATTTTTAAATCCGAATTCTTTAAAAACTGTTGAAGCTTATGTAGAACCAAGCCTTAAAGAAGCTAAGAAAGGAGATAGGTTCCAGTTTCAACGTTTGGGGTATTTTAATGTTGATAATGATACTGCTTCAGACCAATTGGTGTTTAACAAAACAGTTGGATTAAGAGATACTTGGGCCAAACAAAAGGCTAAGCCAAATCAAAATAATACAACACAAAAGCAAAAGCAAGAGCCGCCAAAACGAAAGGCAATTGATGTGATACAGCAGTTGGGCAAAAAGTACACCAATTTACCCGAAGCCAAGCAGCAAAAGGTTAAGGCCGAGATTCAAGAGTTGGCGAAGAACGTTAGCTATGAAGAATTGGCTCCTTTATTCAATACGGCAGTAAAGAAAGTAGGAACCCGCATAGCTGTGGCAATTACTTTAGGGGTGCTGTTAGATAATGGATTGTCTAAAAACGAAGAAATTTCAGGTTTTGTAACTAAGGCTCTTGAAGATAAAAATGAGTTACTTGTTGCCGAGGTAAAGTCTCTTTAATGGTGTTGGATTAGTTTACAAAATGTTAAAATAAAATAAGGTTATTCTTATTTTAACTATATTTAACTACTAACTAATCTTTATATCATTATGGAAATTAATTTTTTAGCAGTTCTTGTTGCTGCAGTTTCTGCCCTTGTTGTTGGGTTTATTTGGTACAATCCTAAAGTATTTGGAAATGCATGGATGCAAGCCGCAGACATGACCGAAGAAAAGATGAAAGGCGCCAATATGGCTAAGATTTTTATTCTGGCTTTTATTTTTGCTTTTTTATTAGCATTAGCTTTGTTGCCAATGACTATTCACCAAATGGGAGCTTTTAGTTTAGCCCAAGGAGAATTAGGGATGTTACCTTCTTATGACACGTTTATGGCAGATTACGCTAATGAATTTAGAACGTTCAAGCACGGTGCTCTGCATGGTGTTATTGGAGGACTTTTTATTGCATTGCCTATTTTAGGTACCAATGCATTATTTGAGCGTAAAAGTGCTAAATATATATTAATTAATAGTGGGTATTGGATAGTTACCATGGGTATTATGGGAGCAATTATATGCGGATGGCAATAACTATTTTGTAAAGTTTTAAAATAAATAAAGACTGAAGCGTTTTAACTTCAGTCTTTTTTCTTGGATATTGAAAACATTTCATATTTATAAATCATATAAGGAACTTCCTTCGTCTTGGGATGATTTGGTAAGCCACGATGTTTTTTTACAAACGACTTATCTTGAAGCCTTAGAGCAAGCTACCCCAAGCAATATACATCTTTTTTATATAGGTGTTTTTAATAACGATACACTTGTAGGAGCCGCTATTATACAACGGGTACAGCTTTATCTTAAAGACATGTTTAGAAAGACTACGGTATCTTGTATCAAGGAGTTCTTTAAAGATCTTGTGTCAAGGGTTTTAAAAGGTAATGTTTTGGTTGTTGGTAATTTAATGCATACCGGCCAACATGCTATTTACTTTAATGAAAACCAAATTAACCAAACCTACTTTTTCAACGCTATTTTTCAAGGGTTGGATGTTTTGATAAAGCAAATAAAAGAAACCCACGGTAAAAAAATAAGGGCACTTATTATGAAAGACTTTTTTGTGGGAGATACTATACTTAAGGATAAAAGGATTTTAAAAACCCATGGATTATATGAAGTTGCTGTTCAGCCCAATATGATTTTACCAGTCCCCGAACATTGGTCTTCAATAGATGATTATATAAAGGCCTTGCATAAGAAATATAGACACCGGTATAGACGGGCTATAAAGAAATTTGGGGCAATACAAAGTAAGGAATTGGATTTGCACTTCATTGAAGCCAAGTCAAAAACCCTACACCAACTGTATTTAAACGTCTCTAACAATGCTAAGTTTAATACCTTCATTTTACCTAAAAACCATTTTTATAGCTTAAAGCTAAAATTGAAAGAAAACTTTAAAGTATTTGGGTATTTTTTAGAGGATGAATTAGTTGGTTTTTACACCCTTATTTTAAATGAACAACATTTAGAGACTTACTTTTTGGGTTACGATGCAGAGCACCAATACCCTAATCAACTCTACCTAAATATGCTGTATGATATGCTGGAATTTGGTATTGAAAATAGGTTTTCATCCATAGTTTATGCAAGAACCGCAATGGCCATAAAGAGCTCGGTAGGAGCGAAGGCTGTACCAATGGTTTTATATATGAAGCATACTAACACAATCATGAACGCCATTTTAAAACCAATTTTCGCACTAATGAACCCAAAACAGAACTGGGTAGAACGGCATCCATTTAAATAAATTACTGAAAACGAATAGCTTATATAGATGAATTTTATTATTTTTAATTGTAAAAGCTTTCGGCATGGACTTAGAAACCAATAAAATATTGAAAGACATTTCGGTTTTGACGCTTAAAATTCAAGAGGATTATCCAGAGTTGCAAAAGTATCTAGATGAACAAAGAAGCACCCTCCCACACGATGATTTAATTGGCAGCACTTTAGACTTAGATGCGTTGCAAAGCTATAGGGATGGTTTAAAAGAGCTGATAGACCATTACAAGGAAAATCATATGCATTAAATTAAAGAGACTGTCTAAAAGCATAAGTTTCAAACAGCCTCTCTTTTGTAGGTTAAAGTTATTTACCTTTCTTTTTAGCTTCTTTCATGGCCTCACCAATTTGGTTACTGGCAGCAAAACTGGCTACCATGTCGTTAAGCATATTACTACCCGCTTGAGGGGCATTGGGTAATAAAATGAGGTTACTATTGGTTTCCTCTCCTAAAGATTGTAGGGTGTCGTAATGCTGTGTTACAACAATTAGCGCCGAAGCTTCTTGGCTATTAATACCAACACGATTCAATACTTCAACCGATTCTTCCAAACCGCGTGCAATTTCACGACGTTGGTCCGCTATACCCTGTCCTTGTAAACGCTTGCTTTCGGCTTCAGCCTTGGCTTTTTCCACAATTAAAATACGGGCAGCATCACCTTCATATTGAGCCGCTATTTTTTCGCGTTCGGAGGCATTAATACGGTTCATGGCAGCTTTTACCTGGGCATCGGGATCGATATCTGTAACTAAGGTTTTTATGATATCGTAACCATAATCTATCATGGCATCGTTTAATTCAGTTTTTACAGCAATAGCAATATCATCTTTTTTTACAAACACATCGTCCAGTTTCATTTTGGGCACTTCTGCGCGAACCACATCAAATACATAACTGGTAATTTGGTCGTGGGGATAATCCAATTTATAAAACGCATCATATACTTTATCCCTTATCACCTTGTATTGCACCGATACTTTTAAGCGTACAAAAACGTCATCTAAGGTTTTGGTTTCAACAATAACATCCAGTTGCTGGATTTTAAGGCTTAATCGTCCAGCGATTCTATCAACCAATGGGATTTTTATTCTTAGTCCAGAATGTCGTATGGCTTCAAAACGACCAAACCGCTCAACAATAGCCGCTGTCTGTTGTTTTACGATGAAGAAAGCTGAAATTAGGATAATTAGCCCAAAAAAAAGGGCAATGGGTAAGAAAAGATAGTTCATGATAAATGTTTAATTAGGTTTAAAAAATTAAGATACAAAAATTGTACTATATTTGATGGTTACATGTAACTAATTAACCAACAAATGATACAAAACCTTCGTACACTATTAGTAGTACTATTACTTACTTTTGTTACAAAAAATTTTGCACAACATAAAACCTATAAAATTACCAATGGCATTGGTATCTTTGGAGGACTTACCAAATTAGATATTAAAACCGATAATTTTATCACCAAACAAGGCAATGGATTTTTATTCGGAGCTTCTGCAACGGTAGACATTCCCCACAGGTGGTATAACATGAGTTATGGCATGCAGCTTTCTGAAAACTATATAACTATAGAAGGAAGACCTACATCCTTAGGATCTGGGCAAGAGCTAATAGAGTACAAATTGTTTGCAGCCCAACTGGCTTTATTGGGACATATTAAATTAATAGGCAGCCATATAACCATTGATGTTGGTCCTATGCTACAGTATAATGGAGAACTTGAACTGAAAGATAAAAATAAAGAGGGCTACTACATTAATAACTATACAAACTTAAAAGCAACCGATATTAGCTCCATTTCCCAATTCAATTTTAACGGCTTAATAGGCGCATCGGTAGGGTATAGCTTCTTTAGGTTTAAGGCCCAATATATTTATGGGTTTACCAATATTTTAAAGAAACTTGAAAACAAAAATTTAGACACAACTGGTGGTGATGCCCGTTTTAAAGGCAACCAGTCTATGTTGGTTTTTGGAGCAATGGTTTCTTTTTAAAACGGGTTAATTATAGTAATGATCTTTAATTAACTTTTTACTGCAATTTGCTAACCATAGCCTTAATGCGGCTAACCGTTTCAGTTTTGCCAATCATAAACATGATATCGAATACATCGGGGCCTTGTAGCGCACCAACCAAAGCTAAGCGCAGTGGCATCATAACTTTCCCAAACCCTATCTCGTTGCTGGTTATCCAACTCTTTATGGTTGTTTGAAGGTTTTCTGCTGAAAATTCATCAATAGCATTTATAAGAGCCACGATTTGTCCCATGATTTCGGAGGTATCATCCTTAAAGGCTTTTTTGGCTGCTTTTTCGTCATATTGCTTAGGAGCCTTAAAAAAGTAATAGGTTAAATCCCAAAAATCGCTAATAAAAGTAGCACGTTCCTTTACCAACCCAATAACTAAAGCAATATAATTCACATCAATATTACCTAAGGTATCGTGTTGTGATTTAAACGCTTCGGCTAAAGCGTCATTGCTTTGTGTTTGCATGTAATGGTGGTTAAACCACGTTATTTTATCAGGATCAAAACGCGCTCCAGCCTTGTTTACACGAGCAATATCAAAAGCATTGATAAGTTCATCCAAACTAAATATTTCTTGTTCGGTACCTGGGTTCCAGCCTAAAAAAGCTAAGAAGTTAACAACCGCATCTGGAAAGTAACCGTCTTCCTTATACCCTCTCGAAATGTCGTGTGTCTTTGGGTCTTCCCATTCTAATGGGAACACAGGAAAACCTAGTTTATCGCCATCGCGTTTGCTTAATTTACCTTTTCCGGTAGGCTTTAAAATTAATGGCAAATGAGCAAATTCTGGAGCTTCCCAACCAAAGGCTTTATATAATAAATAATGTAATGCTAAAGATGGCAACCATTCTTCACCGCGAATTACATGGGTAATTTGCATAAGGTGGTCGTCTACAATATTCGCCAAGTGATAGGTAGGCATACCATCACTTTTAAACAGGATTTTATCGTCTAGGATATTAGTGTCAATCTTAATATCTCCCCGAATCATATCTTTTAAATGTAGTGTTTCGTCTTGGGGCGATTTAAACCGAATTACATAATCTTCACCGGCATCCAATTTAGCTTGGGTTTCTTCTTTACTAAGCGATAAAGAATTGGTTAATTTTAAACGATTATGCCAATTGTAAATAAAGGTCTTGCCTTTGGCCTCATGATCTTTTCTATGAAAATCTAAGGTTTCGGCAGTATCAAAAGCATAATAGGCATTACCAGATGCAATTAACGTATCGGCGTACTGTTTGTAAAGTGTTTTGCGTTCACTTTGTCTGTAAGGACCAAACTTTTCGTTTTTCCCTGGACCTTCGTCAAAAGGAATGCCACACCAATTTAATGCCTCAACAATATAGTTTTCTGCACCTTTAACATAACGGTTTTGATCGGTATCTTCAATTCTTAAAACAAAAGTTCCGTTATGTTTTTTTGCAAATAAATAGTTAAATAAAGCAGTTCTTACACCACCAATATGTAAAGGTCCTGTTGGGCTTGGCGCAAAGCGCACACGTACAGTGTTGGTCATTTTTTGTTATTTTGTGCAAAAGTACATGAATTTTTTTCATTTTAAATTTTATAGATTCAAATGAGAAAAATTATATGGACTAACAGAGTGGTTACTGAGGGAATACTAATTTTTGTTTCCTAAAAATCACAACATTTGGCATTGCCGAAGTAAGATACAATTAACACATTATTATAAGCGCTGTACTAAATAAAATTGTAGTTTAGTCTATTAGAACAGTTTTTTATTCCGCAGTTGCGGAAATCTATCTAAACGATGACCAATTTCAATACCATATTAAACAAGCTGGAGCAATTTATAAGGAAGTATTACCTTAATGAGTTGCTTAAGGGGGCAATCCTTTTCTTTGCCATAGGGCTCTTGTATTTTTTATTCACCCTGTTTATTGAATATGTATTGTGGTTAAATCCCACGGCAAGGACTGTTTTGTTTTGGTTGTTTGTGATTGTAGAGGCACTCTTAATGGTTAAGTTTATAGTAATGCCTTTAGGCCGGTTGTTCAAACTTCAAAAAGGGATAGATTATCAAGTGGCTTCAAAAATTATTGGCAGGCATTTTCCAGAAGTTAACGATAAGTTACTTAATGTCCTTCAACTGAATCAAAATCCTTCGAAATCAGAATTACTATTGGCCAGTATCGAGCAAAAGTCTATTGAACTTAAGCCCATTCCGTTTAAGCTGGCTATAAATTTCAAAAAGAACACCAAGTATTTAAAGTATGCTGCGATACCTCTGTTGATAATACTTTTAAGTTCCGTAACGGGTAATATGAGTTGGTTTAGCGATAGCTACAAACGGGTGGTACATTATAAAACGCCTTTTGAACCGCCGGCACCCTTTCAATTTTTTGTAGTGAATGAGGAGTTAAATACGCTGGAGGGCAATGATTTTAAACTTATTGTGAAAACAGTTGGGGAAGTTGTTCCAGAGCATGTTCAAATACAATACAATAACGAATCTTATTTTTTACAGAAAGCAGGGACAGGGGCATTCGAGTTTGTGTTTACAAAACCTAAAAGCAATATAGAATTTCAACTAATTGCCAATGAAGTGGAGTCGAAACCGTATACCTTGGGTGTTATAGAAGTGCCTGAGTTGGTGAATTTTGAGATGGTATTGGACTATCCAAACCATACAAAGAAGCATAACGAAGTTTTAAAAAGCACGGGCAATGCTGTGGTTCCAGAAGGGACTAAAGTAACGTGGAATTTAAATACCAAGTCTACAGATGCAGTACATCTTTTTGCTAAGGACACACTTCTTTTCGAATCGGAGGAGAATAGCCATTTCGAGGCCTCTAAGCAGCTTTTTAATAATTATGCTTATACTATTAGTACGAGTAATAAAAACATCCGTAATTATGAGAATTTGGCCTTTAAAATTACTGTTGTTAAAGATGAGTTTCCTGAGTTAGACATCAAGGTGGAAATTGATAGCTTAGACCAACAAACGCTTTATTTTTATGGGCAGGCAAGTGATGACTATGGGTTGACCAAGCTGGAATTGGTGTATTATTCTATTGATAATGAGAATGATAAGATATATAAGGCTATAGCTATTCCAAATTCTAATGTGGCACAATTTATAGATGCTTTTCCTAACGATTTAGGTATTCAGCCAGGGGTGCCTTATGAAATGTATTTTCAAGTATTTGATAATGACAGGGTTAATGGTTTAAAGCGTGTTAAAAGTAGCGTTTTTACCTATAGAAAGCGGACCCAAGAAGAAGAGACCAAAAGACAACTTGAGCAACAAAGCGAAACGATTAAAGATTTAAATAAATCATTAAAGAACTATAAGCAGCAGGAAGTAGAGCTTAAGGAACTTACAAAGACCCAAAAGGAAAAGACAACTTTAAACTTTAATGACAAAAAGAAGTTAGAATCATTTTTAAAGCGTCAGGAACAGCAGGACGAGATGATGAAAAATTTCAACAAAAAGCTCAAGGATAATTTAGAAGAGTTTCAAAAGGAAAACCCCGAACAAGATACTTTTAAGGATGATTTAAAAAGGCGTTTGGAAGAACAGGAAGAACAGTTAAAACAAGATGAAAAGTTATTAGAAGAACTTAAGGAGCTCCAAGAAAAAATTAACCAAGAAGAGTTGGTAAACAAACTAGAAGAGTTGGCTAAGCAAAACAAGAACAAAAAACGCAGTTTAGAGCAACTTTTAGAGTTAACCAAGCGGTTTTATGTTGAAAAGAAATTAGAGAAGCTTAGAGATAACCTAAACAAATTAGCTGATGATCAAGAACAGTTATCCAATGCCCCTGAAGAAAAAAACACCAAAAACAAGCAAGACGATTTAAACAAACAGTTTGAAGAGTTTAAAAAAAGTATGGAACAATTGGAAAAGGATAGTAAGGAACTAAAAAAGCCAATTGAAATACCGCGAGATATATTAGATGAGCAAGAAGTAGACAAGGAGCAACAAAAGGCTTCGGATGCATTGGAAAAGAAAGAACAAAACGCTTCGGAAAACAACAATCAAGAACAGCAGGACAAATCCAAAGAACAATTAAATAAGGCACAGCAAAGTCAAAAGAAGGCTTCTAAGAAGATGAAAAAAATGAGTGAGATGATGCAGGGTTCTATGCAGGCTGGTGGAGGAGACCAAATGCAAGAAGATATGGAAATGCTAAGACAAATTTTAGATAATTTGGTGTTGTTTTCTTTCGATGAAGAAGCCTTAATGAACAATTTTAAGGACATAGATGACAACCATAATAAATATGCCTCATTCTTGCGAAAACAGCATGATCTTAAAGAACACTTCGAGCATATTGATGATAGTTTATTTGCTTTGTCGTTGCGCCAACCAAAGATTTCAGAACAAGTTAACAAAGAGATCACAGAGGTTTTTTTCAATATAGATAAGGCGTTGGATATGTTGGCAGAGAGTCAAGTAGCTCAAGGTGTTTCCAAACAACAATTTGCTATTACAGCAACCAATAATTTAGCTGATTTTTTGAGTAATATTTTGGACAATATGCAAGAAAGCTTAAGTATGTCCCCAGGTCAGGGAGGAGGAGATATGCAGTTGCCAGATATTATTATGAGTCAGGAAGAGTTGAATAAAATGATGCAGGAGGGCATGAAAGAAAGTGAAAATGGTCAGCAAAAAGATAAGGGTAAGCAACCAAAGAATAATGGTGAAAGTGATCAAGAAGGGGAAGACCAACAGCAAGGTAAAGATGGAAAGCAGACTGGAGGTGAAGGAGAAAATAATTCTGATGAGTTTTTAAACGGTAAATTGTTTGAAATTTACCAGCAACAACAACAATTAAGAAAAGCTTTAGAAGAGCGTTTGGATAAAGAAGGTAAAGGTGGTATTGGAGATCATATTTTAAGGCAAATGGAGGATGTAGAGCTTGAGTTATTAAACAGAGGATTTACCAATAGAACCTTACAAAAAATGATGCAACTGCAACATCAATTGTTGAAATTGGAAAACGCAACCTTTCAGCAAGGAGAAGACGATAAACGTGAGTCTGAAACTAATAAGGATAGATTTGATAACAATACAAATAATCAAATCCCCAAGGCCAAACAATATTTTAATTCTACTGAAATATTGAATAGACAAGCCTTACCTTTGCAACTTGAATATAAGCGTAAAGTTCAGAATTATTTTAAAATTCAACAGGATTAAATCATATGAATATTATGAGGAACTTTTTTACCCTAATTACCTTTTTGGTTTTTAGCTTCTACACATTTGCTGATAATAAGATTCAATTGGAAGATCATTATAAAGTTATAGGTACTTTTTCAGGTGATATTGAAAAGTCTAATTCATTTCATATTGTTATAGCAAAAAATAAAGAGAGTAAAATGTATGAAATTATTCCGGTATCTTATTTTGAAATGAATTTAATAAGATTACCATCAATTTCATTTAAAAAGCAACCTTCTATTAAATCCTTTCATTCTAATAATAATGTTGTTAGTCTCATAGTTGCTATAGGAAATTCTTATCCAATTCAAAAGAAGATTTTGGATGTTAATTTTGTGACTGGTGAGTATAAATTATCGAAATCTATTACCGTAAACAAGTTAAAAGCCATAGTTAGAAAAGAAGATAAAAGTTATATAATAACTGGTGATGAAGGTAGGTTATACCTTACAAAGATAAAGAGTTCAGATCAACTAGTTTCGGTTAAAATTGTTAAAGGAGAGAATAACGCCCTTTTTTTTAAAAAAATATCCAATTCTAGTTTTAGCGCGGTTGACACAGATGAATTTGTTAAAAATGGCCCTGTACAACCTTACAAGGTTTATTGTTATGATGACGATGTTATGTATATCACAAAAGACAATTTTTCAAAAAAGCACACATCTGTTATTAGTGTGATGATTGATACTACAGACACGAATACCAATATTGGTTCTGTAGAGTTTAGCTATGAAAGGTTTAAATCACCTAAAGAAGCCTCTTCTTTTCTTCATAATGGTAAGGTTTTTCAATTTGTCCTTGATAAAAAATTGGGGTTGATTAAAATTACCGATTTTAAAACTCATGAGTATAAAAGTCTATTGTTGAAAGAGGAATTATTATATTCTAAAGGTGAAGGATTTGATGATTTAAACAACTTTTTAGACCAAGCATCTAAAGGTAAGTATAAAAGCACGATTACTGTAAATGAGTCTACAGACGGAAGGCTTATTATTAGATGTGATTATGTTAATCCAACGGTCTATGGATATAATTATAATTGGTGGTGGCATCATCAACAGTTTATTTGGCATCATCAGCAAATGATGATGAATAATATTCCAAAGTTTGGACCTAACAGCAATTGGTTTAATGCTTTTAAAAGCTTTGATTATTATGCAAAAGACCATTACTTTGAGATTGTTCTTGATAAGGAGTGTAATATCATTACTAATAATGGGGAAACCATAAAACCATTAGTCCCTACCATTGAAAAGAAAAAGTATACAAAAGAAGTTGATGAAGATGAAAGCATAGATTTTGTTTCTTCTGTTTTCTTAAAAGATGAATTTGTATACTTCTATTTTGATAAGAACTACGATTCGTTTAGGGTTTCAAAAAAAGCTATTATCAATGATTGAGTTTAATTACGAAACCGATTTCAATTTAAAAGATGAATCGCTTATTAGCGATTGGATAGCCAACGCTATTGTTTTGGAGGGCTTCACTCTAGGAGACATTAATTATGTGTTTTGTGATGATGATTATTTGTATAAGTTAAATGTTGAGTTCCTTAATCACGATACGTTAACAGACATTATTAGTTTCGATTATACGCTAGGCAAAACAGTACATGGTGATATTTTTATTTCTGTTGAACGCGTTGAAGATAATGCCAAAGACTTTAACGTACCGTTTTATAACGAACTGTGTCGAGTCATTATCCATGGTGTGTTGCATTATTGTGGTTATAAGGATAAGACTCCCGACGATGCTAAGTTGATGCGAAGTAAAGAAGACTACTATCTACAGTGCTTAACCTAAAAGTCAAGAATTAGGCGTATATTTGCAAGCTAAAAATTTATAAGTGTTCCACGTGGAACGTTGTAAAAATCAAAACGGTTAATTATGTTTAACGAGGTTTATGATGTTATAGTTGTTGGAGCGGGTCATGCAGGAAGTGAGGCGGCAGCCGCGGCGGCTAATATGGGAAGCAAAACCTTATTGGTTACCATGAATCTGCAGAACATCGCCCAGATGTCCTGTAATCCTGCTATGGGAGGTATCGCTAAGGGGCAAATTGTTCGTGAGATTGATGCGCTTGGTGGATATAGTGGTATTGTTTCAGATACTTCGGCTATACAGTTTAAGATGCTAAATAAATCTAAAGGACCTGCTATGTGGAGCCCTAGGGTGCAGAGTGATCGTATGCGATTTGCTGAAGATTGGAGGTTACTTTTGGAGCAAACACCCAATCTTGATTTCTACCAAGAAATGGTGTCTGGTTTGCTTATTGAAAATGATTGCGTTGTTGGGGTTAAGACATCGTTGGGTGTTGAAATAAAATCCAAAACCGTTGTACTTACTAATGGGACTTTTTTAAATGGATTGATCCATATTGGTGATAAAAACTTTGGGGGTGGTAGAGCTGGTGAAAAAGCTGCTACCGGAATCACCGAACAGTTGGTCGATTTGGGTTTCGATTCAGGAAGGATGAAAACTGGAACACCACCAAGAGTTGACGGACGATCTTTAGATTATTCCAAAATGTTGGAGCAACCAGGTGATGATGATCCTGAAAAGTTTTCCTATTTAGATATAACTAAACCATTAGAGAAGCAGCGATCGTGTTATATGACTTATACAAGTGAATTGGTTCATGATTTACTTCGAGAAGGGTTTAACAGGTCGCCAATGTTTAATGGTAGGATTAAAAGTTTGGGGCCACGTTATTGTCCTTCGATAGAAGACAAGATCAACCGCTTTGCAGATAAAGACAGGCATCAATTATTTATTGAACCAGAAGGGTGGAATACGGTTGAGGTTTACGTTAACGGATTTTCTACATCCTTGCCAGAAGATGTTCAGTTTAAGGCATTGCGGTCTGTGGTTGGGTTTGAAGGCGTTAAATTTTTTAGACCAGGTTATGCTATAGAATATGATTATTTTCCGCCTACACAGCTTAAACATACTTTAGAAACTAAGTTAGTTTCTGGTTTGTATTTTGCAGGACAAATTAATGGGACTACAGGCTATGAAGAAGCGGCGTCCCAAGGTTTAATGGCGGGTATTAATGCGAGCTTAAAAGTTAAGGAGAAAGAACCTTTTACTTTAAAAAGAGATGAAGCTTATATAGGTGTTTTGATTGATGATTTGATTACCAAGGGAACCGAAGAGCCATATAGGATGTTTACGTCAAGGGCAGAATACAGGACCTTGTTGCGTCAAGATAATGCAGATTTAAGATTAACGCCCAAAGGTTTTGAAATTGGTTTGGCTTCAGAAAAGCGTTTAAGACGCATGGAAGAAAAGCATAATGCTGCTAAGGAATTTGTGTCGTTTTTTGAAACCACCAGCGTGAAGCCTGAAGAGATAAATCCTATTTTAGAAAGCAAAAATTCGGCACCAGTTAATCAGTCAGGTAAGTTGTTTAAGATTTTTGCACGTCCTAATGTTCAAATGGATGACATTAGAAAAGTTGAAAGCGTAGAGGCTTATATACAAGAAAATAATTTGGATAGGGAGGTTGTTGAGCAAGCAGAAATTCAAGTTAAGTATTCTGGTTACATAGCTAAGGAAAAGAATAATGCTGATAAGTTAAGCCGATTGGAGTATGTCAAAATCCCAGAGAATTTCGATTACTCTAAAATCAAATCCATGAGTTTTGAGGCTCGGGAAAAGCTTAAAAGGATTCAGCCAACAACGGTGTCGCAGGCCTCCAGAATAAGTGGTGTTTCACCAAACGATATTTCCGTTTTGTTGGTTTATATGGGTAGGTGATTTTATTGTGTTCCACGTGGAACATGTGTTTTTTTAAAAAAAAAATAATGTTCCGTTGTCGCGTTTTGAGTCAAGGTCATTGGTCGAGTTTTCAGTATAAATTAAAAACTAAAGCGTTTACAGGGAGCATACGTTTTAAAAGACAGCAGAAAAATGTCTTCATAAATCTTTAGAAACTATTCGTAAATTAGTGGTAGAAGAAAAATCAAATCAGAACTATTTAAAGGTAAAAGACCATTCGGTATCCGGAGAAACATTTCAATTAATGGAAAACACCGAATACGGTTTTTTGGAAACCACACCTTCACCTTCGGCAGAACAATTACCTAAATACTATAAAAGTGAAGATTATATTTCACATACCGATGCCAAAAGAAATTTGTTTGAAAAGGCATATCATTTTATAAGAACAATTGCCCTAAAGAAGAAACTAAATTTAATCAATAGTTATACTGGCAAGAGTAAAACGTTGTTGGATGTTGGATGTGGTACTGGAGATTTTTTGAAAGTGGCACAACAAAACCAATGGATGGTTTCTGGAATTGAACCTAACGAACAGGCTAGGGGTATAGCAAATAAAAAAAACAATAATTCTGTTTACGATACAGAACAACTTTATAAATTTGAAAGCAACAGTTTTGATGTCATTACATTGTGGCACGTTCTAGAACATTTGCCAAATCTTAAAGATCAAATAACATTATTAAAAAAGCTATTAAAGCCAAAAGGAACTTTAATAGTTGCTGTACCAAATTATAAAAGTTTTGATGCAACGTATTATAAAAACTTTTGGGCTGCCTACGATGTGCCTCGCCACCTTTGGCATTTTAATAAGGATTCTATACGTAAATTGTTTACTAAGCAATCTATGGAAGTTGTAAAAATAAAACCGATGTGGTTCGATGCCTTTTATGTGAGTCTACTCTCTGAAAAATATAAAACAGGAAAAATGAATTTTGTTAGAGGGTTTTGGTTTGGCTTACGTTCAAATTTAAAAGCCATTATAACAAAAGAGGCTTCGTCTTTAATTTATGTCATTAAAAACAAGTAAAACGCAATTACGGGCTTTTTAAAGGCTTTTTGCGCTTTTTGCTTGTGATTTGTTGGCTGATTTTAATTTTGTGCTTAAAATGCCTTAAATCGATTCTTTTTTAATAGAATTAAACTATTGTTTTAAAAAGAATCTATAATTTATTTTTATAATTAAAAATGAAAACTTTTCAGCACTAAATTACGTGCTACTTTACTACTTTTGTTCGAATTCTAAAATTAGGGTAATAATGAAAAATATAATTTATGTTTTAGCAGTAGCTTTTGCATTTACTGCCTGTCAAAAAGAGAAAAAGATTGGCTATGTAGAAAATGGCACTGTAATTAATGGATATCAAGAGAAAAAGGATATTGAAACAAAATACCAAGCAAAGGAAGAAACTTTTAATAAAAAAGCAGATAGTATTGGTAAAGCATTTCAGTTAGAAGTACAGCAAACACAAATTGACGCTAGAAAGTCTTCACAAAAAAAGGCACAAGAACTTATGCAAGGTTTACAACAAAAACAACAAGTTCTACAACAACAAATGCAATTTGAACAACAACAGTTGACCCAAGCCTTTCAAACCGAAATGGATTCTTTGATTGTAAAGGTTAAAGATTTTGTAAAAGACTATGGTAAGAAAAACAATTACACATACATTTTAGGGACTAGTGATGCAGCGGCATCGGTTTTGTACGGAACCGAAGAAAATAATTTGACCCAAACTATTTTGGATGCCTTAAATGCTGAATATAAAACAGAATAATATTTTAAGAATCATATTAAAAAGCCCTGTGACAGTTTTGCCACAGGGCTTTTTATTTGTCCATTACAAAAAAAACCTCCGACATTAGGTTGACGGAGGCACACAAATAAAGTTTGAACCCTCATTCTCTTTTATTTGTTCTTTTAGCTATCTATAGTTCTTTGTTTATGTTAATGACTATATATTCTAATAAATTATGTAATTCCAATAAGTTACCCTTAGCTCTTGAAGATTGATAAACAACCTTCCTATTATTAAATTTTAATATGGTTAATGGGTTCTCCCGTCCTTTGGCCTTGCCAACTTCGTTAGGTGTTAGGTTTCTTGCAAAGCTTTTAATTCTATTAATAACATCTAACGATATTTCTGTTTTGTGTACACCAATTTTTTCAACATTTGATATGCCTTTATATATAATATTTCCGTCATCAAAAATCCACAAATCGTACACAGGGCCATTGTTTGAGCTCTTCCCTTTAAATAAACTTAAGAAAGCATCATGCGTGTTTTTGTTTAACGGTTGCTTGCTCGCAAAATAAGAGGTCAATAAGGTCATAGTAAGCTTTGTTCTATTCTACATTAATTCAAGTTGCAAACTTGCGACAAAGACTTACTGATTGGGGACATGCTTTGACGCAAATTAGCTAACTCAACATTTTCACATAATTAAATTCTGAACGCAATACGTATTATATCCTATTTTAAACCAAATCCTAAATAACATATAAACACCGTAAAGTATTTCAAAACAGTTGTAGGCAAAATGGTAAATATGGGGCTTGGGGCTAAAAAACAATAGTATTAATTGGGGCGTCAACACTATTGTTTATATGTAAAACAGTTAAAAAACATATTACCCTACTTTTTTATTTAAATTTTTTACTTTTGGTGAATAAGCCTCGTTATTAGTATACTTATGAATAGGGACACCAAATCTGTTTGCGAACAAAAAAACTACGAACAGCTCTTTAATGCCCATTCCAAAACCTTATTCAACTTTATATACTATAAATGTGGTGATACCCAACAGGCTGAGGATATTGTTCAAGATGCGTTTGTGAAGCTTTGGCGCAATTGTGCTAAAGTGCACTTTCAAAAGGCAAAATCGTTTTTATTTACAGTAGCTAGAAACCTTTTTTTAAATGAGGTAGCACATAAAAAAATTGTGCTTCAACATGAAGCTGCACCTACTAAAAGTTCTACCAACGAAACCCCAGAGTTCCTTTTAGAGGAGCAGGAATTTATGCTAAAACTTAAAAATGCTATTGCCAATTTGCCAGAAAAGCAACGCGAAGTGTTTTTGTTAAGTAGGATAGATAAAAAGACTTATGCCGAAATATCAGAACTGGTGGGTATATCGGTTAAAGCGGTAGAAAAACGTATGAGTTTGGCTTTAATGGCCTTAAGAGATAAATTAGGCAACATTTGAAGTAGGGTAAAACCAAAAACAACTGTTTTATAATTATAAGAAGGATAACATAGCATGGAAAATTTTAATAAAGATGAAACTTTTTTAGCGCGCTGGATAGCTGGAAAGCTTAGCCCCGAAGCGCTTAAAGAGTTTGAAAATTCTAAAGATTATCCAGTTCTTAAAAAAATTAATGATGCGTCCCAAAATCTAAAAGCACCTACTTTTAACGATCAAGCACTATTAACAAAATTAAAAGAACTAAATAAAACACAGCCAAAGGATAAGGTTAGAAGGCTTATGCCCAAATGGGCTTATGCTGCGGCAGCAGTTTTGGTAGTGGCTCTAGGTTTACTATATGTCATGACCATGAGTTCACATTACCAAACAGGTTATGGCGAGCAATTAGCTGTGTTGCTTCCCGATGATTCTTCAGTAAAGCTTAATGCGAATTCCCAGTTAGAACACAAAACTCTAAATTGGAAGTCTAACAGAATACTAGAATTGGAAGGCGAAGCTTTTTTTGATGTAGAAAAGGGTGAGTCGTTTAAAGTATTGACCAGTTTGGGTATGGTTGAAGTTTTGGGAACCGAGTTTAATATGATATCACGAGGTACTTATTTTGAAGTCCAATGTAGGGAAGGGAAAGTAAAAGTAACCAGTAATGTATTAAGTAAAGAGGTGATTTTATTGCCAGGAAAAGCAGTAAGGGTTGCTAACAATGCACTTGAAGAATGGGCATTCGATTTAGATGAAGCTAATTGGACACTGGGAGAATCAACGTTTTTCAATACCCCTATATCACAAGTTTTACTGGCTTTGGAAAATCAGTTTAATATTACGTTTGATAAATCTAACATCGATTTGAATAAACGCTTCACGGGAGCATTTACCCATAAAGATTTAAGCTTGGCATTAAAAACCGTATCGGCTCCAATGGGTATTTCTTTTACTGTAGACAAGGAAAATGGTGTAATTCTGCTTAATTCATATAATAATAGCCACTAATTCGGTTATTTTATCCTAAATTTGGATATCCCTGGATTAATAAGAATAGTAAATGAAGTATCGCTTATCGGCTCTCTTTTTCTTTGTTACTGTAAGTATAATTGCCCAGCAAACCACTACGGTTAATTATCTAAACACTCCTTTAAGCGAAGCTTTTGCAGATTTAGAAAAAACCTTTAATGTAAAGTTTTCCTTTAATTCAGAAATAGTCAATAATAGGGCCATAACCTTTAATTTAAGCGAGGCCACATTAGATGAGATTCTAATTAATATTGAAGAACAATTATTCCTTAAGTTCAAAAAAGAATCAAACCGTTATTATACGGTTAAGCTTGTAAAGAAACAGTTAACCGATACCCAAGAGCTAGATGAGGTGTTGATTGAAGAATACATTACATCTGGGATTAGTAATGATAAAGATGATGCTTCGGTATCGATTTCACCAGAAAAATTAGGCATTCTTCCAGGGTTGACCGAACCCGATGTTTTACAGAGTATACAATTGATTCCTGGGGTACAAAGCCCTTCAGAAACTGCTTCAGATTTGTTTATAAGGGGAGGCACACCAGATCAGAATTTAATTCTTTGGGATGGTATCAAAATGTACCATACAGGGCATTTTTTTGGAACAATTTCTGCGTTTAATCCTTATATCACAGATCAGATAAAACTTTATAAAAGTGGTACTAAAGCGAAATATGGAGGTCGTATTGCTGGCGTTATAGATATTGAGTCCGATAAAACCATTCCAAAATCAACGGAGGGCGGCTTTGGATTTAACATGACCCATACCGATGCCTTTATTAAGGCGCCCTTAAATAAAAAAACAGCTGTTTTGTTTTCTGCAAGACGCTCTATTACAGATGTTTTTGATACTGAAACATTTAGAAACTTGTCAAAAAGGGTGTTTCAGGAAACTAAAATCTCAAATGGTAATAAGGTGTTTGGTGACGACGAAGTTACAACAACCAACGACCTATTCTATTTTACAGATTTCACGGCAAAAGTAATTGTAAATCCAAATGAAAAAAATGCGCTGGAGGTAAGCAGTTTGTATACTAAGAACAAATTAGATTATGGTTTTTTGATTGAAGCTTTTGAAGAAGCATCACAAGATAAATTAGACATTGTAAATCAAGGCATAAGTTTAAATTGGAAACATGATTTTAATGCGTCCTTTTCACATAACTTTAATGCCTACTACTCCAATTTCGACTTAGAATACGTTGGAACGAATAGCATTTCAGGCGAACTTGATAACCAATTAGATAAACATAATAGCATTAAAGATTTTGGAATGGCTTATAATTTAGATTGGAATCTTAGTGAAACATCGTCGATTGGCTTGGGCTATCAGTTTTCTTCAAATCAAGTAAAATACAAATTAATTTATGAAGCACCGGATAGCCCAGAGGATAACTTTGTTAAGTCTAGTATAGAAACCAATAATATAACACACGCACTCTATTTTGACCATCAATATAAATTGGATAAAAAATGGTTTGTTAATACAGGCTTAAGAGCTAACTATTTTTCAGTTATAAACAAGTTTTATATTGAACCTAGGTTGCAGCTTAGCACTAATTTAAACCCGTTTTTAAAATTTAAGGTTTCTGGGGAAAGGTTACACCAATCGGTAAGTGAGGTTTTAGAGTTCAATACCCGAGAATTTGGACTGGAAAATCAAGTTTGGGTATTGTCAGATGGTGAAGAAATCCCCATATTAAAAAGTACCCAGTTAACCACAGGTTTCGTGTTTAGCAAAAATGGATGGGGTATAGATTATGAAATGTATTATAAAAAGGCAAATGGCTTAACAACATTAGGGTTCGATAGGATAGAAGATTTTTTCTTTAAAGGAAAAAGTAATGTGTTTGGAATAGATTTTTTAGTTAAAAAGAAAATTCAAAACTACAGAACATGGCTTAGCTATTCTTTGATTAATAATGATTTTGAATTTGAAGCCATTAACGATGGAAAAAAATTTCCGGGCAATACGGACATTACACATAATTTTGTTTGGTCGCATACTTATGAATGGAATCATTTTAATGTGTCATTGGGCTGGAACATAAGGACTGGAATACCGTTTACAAAAGCGACAGGGATCCAGGACACACCCGATGGTGCAGAAATTGTATTTGAAAGCACGAATAGTTCGCGTTTACCAAATTACCATAGGTTGGATGTTTCTACCACTTACACGTTCAATATTTCAAAAAAAAGTAATTGGAAAGGGAAGTTAGGATTGTCGTTACTAAACATATACAATAGAGAAAATATGTTAAGCAGAACTTACGAAATAAGGCAAAGCACCCAAAATAGTGAAGACGAGCTTAGGGAAATAAATAAGACATCTTTGGGTTTAACGCCAAATATGGTTTTTAGGGTTGAATTTTAATACCAATCAAGCCGATTTTTTGTGTAGCAATCGCGTAAGTTTAATAGATAAATCGGTTAAAATAATTTTAGAATTACCATTGCGCTCAATATGATATATAGCATCTTGAATTTCATCACTAATTTCAAGGATATTGTTGTTGTGAATGAAAGGCGCGAAATTTTCCAGTTTAAAGTTTTTAGACTTAGGCTCTAAAAACACCAACTCTTGGGCATTGTAATTTAACAGTAGGGCTTGCCTAATAAAATTAAGGCAAAAATGTAAAAATTGCTTTTGGGTTTCACGACCGGTTTTTGCAATATCCTCGCTCCAAGAAATAAGATCGTGAATGGCCGCTTTGTTTCCTTTGGCTTTAAAGGCACTGCGAATCCAGAAAATAAACCAAGTTTCAAATTGCAAATCTTCAGAGTCCTGATACACTAAATCGCAGGCTTTATTATAATTGCCATTAGCCTGGTGTGCAATTTTAGTGGCAACAGCAGTATCCAAATCGTAACTACTTACTAAGGCCTGGGTAATCACATTTTCGGCAAGAGGGGGAAAATGTAATATTTGGCAACGCGATCTAATCGTGTTTATTATTTGCTCTTCATCTTCAGCAATAAGAATAAAAATAGTTTTGTTTGGCGGTTCTTCAATAAGTTTTAAAAGTTTATTGGCACAGGCAAGGTTCATTTTCTCGGCCATCCATATGATCATGACTTTATAGCCTCCTTCATAGGATTTTAGAGATAACGATTTTACAATATCCTGTGCTTCATCAACACCAATTTGCCCTTGCTTATTATCAACCCCAAGGAGTTTGTACCAATCAAACAAGTTACCGTATGGCTGGTCGTTTAATAATTGTCGCCATTCTTCTAAATAATTGGCAGAAACAGGGTGGCTTTTTGCTTTATCGCTAGTAACCACGGGAAATGCAAAATGTAAATCGGGGTGCGAAAAGGTTTTAAACTTAATATTACAAGCTTCATTCCCTGTATTGTTTTCTCCGTTTATATTTTTACAAAGTAGGTATTGGGCATAGGCTATTGCCATGGGCAGGGTGCCACTGCCCTCATTGCCAACAAACAACTGGGCGTGTGGAATTCTTTGATTGTCAACACTTTGTGTCAAGTGCTTTTTAATGTGGTCTTGGCCTAATACGTCGCTAAATAACATGGAACAAATATAGTAGAAAAGGTAAATTTAAGTGCAATAAGACTAAATAAAAGGCGAATCGTCGAGTTTTGTGGGGGCGGTACACTTTTTGTATTAGATTTGAAGTGCTCGTTAATCTATTCGTTTTTAATTGCATAAAGTTAAAATCATGAATAATACTACTAAAACTACACTTCTTGTTTTGCTTGTTGGCATGTTTTTAATAAACGCACAGGTAGCAAAACAAGGCTTTGAAAATAAAACAGAAGATAACTGGGCTTACACTTCAAACATTCCTTTTTATTCCAAGAATAATAAAACAGATGTTTGGTTGAACCAACCTGGTTCTAATGGACGTATTCCTGGGCCTTTTGCAGGATCCAGTTATTTGGCAGGCAGGGATTTAGATAATCCTTACACTGAACAGTATACAGGTTTAGCATCACCTGAACATATTCTTACCTTCACGCCAATTGTTGTAAACGGATTATCTGCAGAGGTCTCATTTAGAGTGCATTATGTTGGTCTTAATGATACGGATTATATTTATTATGAGCTGAGATACGATAATGATTCAGATTGGAACTATTCAGATTATAAAGAAAATATTTTTAAAACAACCAAATCGGGAAATTTTAGTTCTACAGGTTGGGAGAAAATCAATTATGAAGTTCCTTCGGGGCATAGCCATGTTAGAATGCGATTGGTGGTGTATCAAAACGGAAATGAATATTTAGGGTTTGATGATTTTGAGCTTAAAACCGCAACCTTATCCAATAAATACAACTTAATAGAGGGCTTTGCTTTTGGTCCCAACCCAACTTTTGATGTTGTGACTTTTAAAGCCAATACCGTTTTAGAAGAGGTTTTGGTGTATAATGTTCTTGGAAAGGAAATAATAAGGAAAAAAGGTAATCTTAAATCTATGTCAGTCGATTTAAGCCACGTGCCAAGTGGTATTTATTTAGCACAAATAAAATCGGGAGAGATTGCCCAAACCTTAAAGCTTATTAAAAAATAGCAAAAGATAATTATAATTTTCGCTTTAAATCCGAAAAGTCCAAGCCATGGTTTTTTCGGGTTTTTTTATGTCAAAAGATCAGTGTTTAATAGAAAATAGTTAAGGCAATGAATATTTTTTGAAAATTTATTCAGCTTCAAACGTTTTCGTTAAAAAACACATTTTTTGGCACTTTTTAATTAGTTACATTTGTGAATCAATTACTTAAAACCTAAAAAAAGGATATCAATGAAAACGCTCAACGATTTTAATTTCGAAAATAAAAAAGCCTTAATACGAGTCGATTTTAATGTACCGTTAAATGAAAGCTTCCAAGTTACAGATGCAACTAGAATTGTGTCTGCAAAACCAACTATTATAAAAATTTTAGAGGATGGCGGAAGCTGTATTTTAATGTCGCATTTGGGGCGTCCAAAAGGAGTTCAAGATGAGTTTTCTTTACGCCATATTGTTCCTAAAGTTGAAGATGTGTTAGGCGTAGAGGTTAAGTTTGTTGACCAATGTGTTGGTGAAACAGCAGAAACAGCCGCGGCAAACTTAAAGCCAGGTGAAGTTTTGTTGTTAGAAAACCTAAGGTTCCATAAAGAAGAAACGGCAGGCGATGTAGATTTTGCAAAACAACTATCAAATTTAGGCGATGTTTATGTAAACGATGCTTTTGGAACTGCCCATAGGGCCCATGCTTCTACAACTATAGTCGCTCAATTTTTCCCTGAGCATAAGTGTTTTGGAAATTTATTGGCTCAAGAAATTGAAAGTATCGAAAAGGTTATGAAAACTGGTGAAAAACCTGTTTTAGCCATACTGGGAGGTGCTAAGGTGTCTTCAAAAATTACCATTATTGAAAATATTTTAGATAAGGTAGACCATCTTATTATAGGTGGAGGAATGTCTTTTACTTTTGTTAAAGCCCAAGGCGGGAGCATAGGGAACTCTATTTGTGAGGATGATAAAATGGATTTGGCCCTAGATATTTTAAAGCAGGCCAAAGCAAAAAATGTACAGGTTCATATTCCAGTTGATGTGGTTGCAGCCGATGCCTTTAGTAACGATGCCAATACCCAGATAGTGGATATAAATAAAATACCAGATGGCTGGGAAGGTGTAGATGCAGGCCCACAATCTTTAGAACAATTCCATGATGTAGTAAACCAGTCTAAAACCATACTATGGAACGGACCATTGGGTGTTTTTGAAATGGAAAGTTTTGCCAAAGGAACCATTGCTTTAGGAAATTCTATTGCCGAAGCCACTAAAAATGGAGCCTTTTCATTAGTAGGAGGAGGCGATTCGGTGGCAGCTGTTAAGCAATTTGGTTTTGAAGATAAGGTGAGTTATGTAAGTACTGGTGGTGGCGCTATGCTAGAAAGTTTAGAAGGAAAAACGCTTCCAGGAATAGCCGCTATTTTAGAATAATTAAAATTATTTTTTATAAATACCTTAAAAAATACGAATTTAGCCGTATAATCGTTCAAACTATAATTAAAAGAATAGATTATATGGCTTTTCGTTTTTTTATATGCGTCCTCCTTTTTAATCTTGGGTTTTGTTTTTCACAAACCCAAGACACCCTCCAGGTAAAGAAATTCTTGGTAAAAGACTCATTAGTCGATAGTAATAAGTTAGGCTTAAAGCCAGTTTTGGCAAACCAAGATAGTATTTCAATAAAGCATATTGAAGATCACGATCTTGCAGCCCAGTTTGATGGTAAATGGCAAGAGGAACTATACAGCAATCAACTATTTGATTCCATTTACAAATCGATTACCGATTTAACCTTCGAAGACGTTGATTACCCAGAACTTCATACAGATACACTCAAGGCGCGCTTAAAAGCATTAGATGCCAAAACACCTTTTAATGTTGAGTATAACCCTTCATTAGAAAGTGTTATTAAATACTACCTGAAAAGCAGAAGGGAGTTACTCCAAAAGCTAATTAGCCTTAGTGCGTTTTACTTCCCTATGTTCGAATACGAATTGGATAAGTATGATTTGCCATTAGAAATCAAATATTTAGCTATAGTGGAATCGGCGTTAAAACCACGTGCAAAGTCAAGGGTAGGGGCAACGGGCTTATGGCAGTTTATGTTTGCCACAGGTAAGATGTATGGTTTGGATGTAAGTAGTTATGTCGATGAACGCTGTGACCCTATAAAATCTACCGAGGCAGCAGCCAAATACTTGTCTAAACTGTATGAGATTTTTGGAGATTGGGATTTAGCTTTAGCGGCGTATAATTCGGGACCCGGTAATGTTACCAAAGCCATAAGGCGATCTGGAGGCTATAAAAACTATTGGAACATTAGGCATAATCTACCTCGGGAAACGGCTGGCTATCTACCTGCTTTTTTAGCTAATATGTACATTTTTGAATATGCCGAGGAACATGGTTTTAAAAAAATAAAACCAGAACATACTTTAGTAGAGACCGATACTATTAGGGTAAAACACATGATTACCTTAGATCAAGTTTCAGAAGTAACAGGAACACCTATAGAAGCACTTCAATTTTTAAATCCATCATATAAGTTGGATATCATTCCATTTATAAAAGGAAAAAATTATGTGTTGCGCTTGCCAAGGAATGTCTCTGGTGCTTTTGTAAATAATGAAGAACAGATATATGCTTATGTAAAGGAAGAGTTTGCTAAAAGGGAAAAACCATTACCCCAATTTTTTAATACGAGTGATAGGGTACGTTATAAAGTAAGGTCTGGGGATTATTTAGGAAAAATTGCAAGACGATATGGTGTTAGGGTTAGCCAGATAAAACGATGGAATGGTTTACGGAGCAATAATTTAAGAATTGGCCAGCGCTTAACCATATACCCTAGAAAGCCATATGTGGCGTCCGCTTCAACAACCACTAAAGCAACAGCTTCTAAGCCACTTTCAGGAAATATTACAACCTACACCGTAAAAAGCGGAGACTCTTTATGGAGTATTTCCCAAAAATTTTCTGGAGTTTCTGTACAAAATATTAAAGATTGGAACGGTATTAGTGGTACAAAGTTAAAACCAGGAATGAAGCTTAAAATAGCCAAAGGCTAAATTCTGCAAAAAACTAGCTTTAATTATGCAAAAAATTCTTTTAGTAATCGTATCTGTTTTGTCTATAGTATCTTGTAAAGATGATAAAAAAGAAGAAAGATTTTTAACGGATTCTTCGGGGATTATAAATGAAGTTTCGGTAGTATTGGATAACACATCATGGAAAGGTCGGGTAGGTGAGGCGATTCGTGATGTGCTGGCAGCACCAGTATATGGTTTGCCTCAAGACGAGCCGTTATTTACCATTAACCAAATTCCCACTAGTGTATTTAGTGGCTTTGTTACCAATAACAGAACCATTCTAAAAATAGAAATGGGTAAGGAGGCTGAAACTAAATTTTTAAACAATGTTTATGCAAAACCTCAAAAAGTTGTTGTAGTTTCAGGAAAAACAAAGGATGAAATCATTCATCAGCTTAAAGAAAATGGCGATCGAATAGTTGATGTATTCAAAAAAATGGAGGTTAACGAAAAACAACGTTTAATAAGAAAGGCTCTGTACAATTCCAGTTTTATAAAGGAAAAGATAGGCGTGGATATTCAATTTCCAACGGCCTATCGTGTTGCAAAAGACACTAGCTCCTTTTTTTGGATTCGAAAAGACATCAATACAGGTACGTTAAACTTAATGGTCTATGAGTTATCACATGATAAAATTAAGCGTAACGATAGTATCATTAATCAAATTATAGCTATCAGGGATTCTATAGGCAAGGCACATATTGCAGGTCCTACCGAAGGCACATATATGAGTACCGAAAATGCTTATACGCCATTTCAAACAGAAACGATTTTAGACAATAAACCTGCTTTGGAAACCAAAGGGATGTGGGAGGTAAAAAAGGCGTTTATGGCCGGGCCTTATATAAACTATGCTATTGAAGATAAAATAAACAACAGATGGATAGTGGCTGAAGGTTTTGCATTTGCGCCGTCGGTAGAAAAACGCGATTACATGTTCGAGCTAGAGGCTATTATAAAATCCATAAAAATCAAATAACCTCTTTGTATTAAAGAGACTTCTAAAATTTAAAATTCAAGGCTTTCGAAAAATTAAAAACGGAGTTTACCTGCTGTAAATGAGTGTTTTAATTTTGAAGCGTAACGAAGAAGTTTGAGTTTTAGAAGTTTATTTAACAAAAAAGGCCAACGCATTGCGTTGGCCTTTTTTGTTAAACAGAAACATCTTATTCTGTTTTGTTATCTTTTGGTTTATCGTCTTCTTTGCTAGCGTCTTTAAATTCTTTAATACCGCTGCCTAATCCACGCATTAATTCTGGTATTTTTTTTCCTCCAAACAACAATAGCACAACTATTACAATTAATGCTATTTGCATGGGCCCTATTGCTAATATATATAAACTCATAATTAAATAATTTAGAGCAAAGTTAATAATTAAAGTTTAATAATCCCGTTTATAGCATAACTTTAGCATTTCTAAAAATAGGTTGTGGGATAATTTTATTTAATTTTGTTTTCAATATGGGCAAGAATAAAAAAGGAGCCAAAAAAATTAGAAAAAAACTACTCGATAAATATCGTTTGGTTATCCTTAACGAAGATACTTTTGAAGAGCGTTTAGCCTTTAAGCTTACGCGGCTTAATGTGTTTGTATTTGTATCTGTGGCTGTAATCATTTTAATGCTGTCTACCTATTTTTTAATAGCGCATACATCCTTGAGGGAGTACATCCCAGGATATTCATCAACAGCCTTAAAAAAGCAAGCGACTGAGTTAAGTTTTAAAACAGATTCGCTACAAAGGGTTATTGCTTTAAACGAAAGCTATTATAATTCCATTAAAAATGTATTGAAAGGCGACATTAGCGCAGAAGACTTAAAGAAAGATTCCATTATCCAAGCGGTAAAATTAGAAGCCAGTGAGGTCGATTTAAAACCTATTGCCGAAGATTCCCTATTACGTGAAAAAGTAGATAAAGAAGATAAGTACAATTTGTTCGAATCGGCTACATCGGCTACCAGCTTTGTGCTATTTCCACCAGTTAGTGGAACAGTAAGCGAGCCATATAACCTAAAAGAAAAGCATTATGCTATAGATGTCGTAGTTGCAAAGGATACTCCGGTTAAAGCCGTGGCAGACGGTACCGTGATTTTTGCAGAATGGACTGCCGCAACAGGTAATGTTGTTATTATTGAGCACAGCCATGGCTTAATTTCGGTGTACAAACACAATGGGGCATTAATAAAATCGCAGGGCGATTTGGTAAAGGCAGGTGAAGTTATTGCAACAGCAGGAAATTCTGGAGAGTTATCTACAGGACCTCATCTGCATTTCGAACTTTGGAACGATGGTTACCCTATTAACCCTTCAAATTTTATAGATTTTGAATAATTTTAAGCATTAAGACTAGACCTGGACATATGCTTTTGTTTGAACCTAACACCTTACACTGCAAACCCAGTTTTAATTATTTTTGATGTTTTATAATGTAAAATATAGCTAAAAGTTATGACTCGATATACCAAAAATTAACCTTAAAACCAATTATACTAACCAATTTAACCCAAAAAATGAATAGAGAATTACCCCAGCAATCTCCTTCGGAAGAAGTTGATTTAGGACAATTATTTAAGCTTATAGGAAAAGCTTTTGATCGATTATTAAATTTTATTAGGTCTATTTTTAAATCCATTCTAAACGTTATCGTTTTTATTTTAAAAAAAATTTTAGACAACTATAAACTCATCGCAATATCAGTAGGTATTGCTGCTGTTTTAGGTTTTGGACTGGAAAAAACGTCCAGTAAGGTCTATGCTTCAAAGATGCTGGTCAAGCCTTATTTTGATTCTAAATACCAGTTGGTAACTAATGTAGATTATTATAATGCGTTAATTCAAGACAAAAACCACAAACGTTTAGCTGAAATATTCCAGATCGATCAAAACAAGGCAGAGGCGCTGTTGGAATTTGAAATTAAGCCTGGACCAGAAACCCATAACGACCAATTGCTTCAATATGAAAATTTTATAAAGCAAATTGATAGCGCTAGACAGCAAGATATCCGTTTTGAGGATTTTATTGAGAACAGAAGTGTTTATTCTGGTACATTATTTGAGATTAAGGTCAGGTCTTTAAAAAACGACATTTTTAGGGCTTTGGAGCCAGGGTTAAATTCAAACTTTACGAATGAATACTCCAAGAAAAAAATGCAAAAGAGGGATTCGTTAATAGTTGTGGAAGAAGCCCGAATTAAAGAATCGTTAAGCCAAATCGAAGCTTTAAAGAAGGTGTATGTTGAAGTGATGCAAACGGAGTCTAAATCCAACACAGGTTCCATTACATTAAAGGATGGTATGTCTATGGTTCAGGAGCGGGTAAATACACGAGAGTATGAATTACTGTCCAAAGAATTGGAGCTAAGAAACGAGTTGACCAAATTAACGGCACAGCAAATAGAAGAAGACGCCTATTTTGATGCTGTTTCGAGTTTTCAGGAAATAGGATCGGTAGATAAAGATATTTGGAACAGGTATTGTTTGGTATTTCCTGTTTTGGTTTTTATTGTTTTAATAGTTGTCTTTATACTAAACCAATTAATACAGTTTGTAAGACGTTATGAGTTTTCTAGAGAACAATTTGAAGTCTCCGGAAAATTAACCTAGTTAAGAAAAAATTGATGTTATCATTAAAATCGGCTTTAGCCAAACCATTTGCAAAGCGAATATATAAGCGCATTCAAAAGTGGGCCAATAACCCTATTGAAACACAGGAAAAGGTCTTTCAGGAATTAATAGCTAAAGCGGTATCGACTAGGTTTGGAAAGGATCATGATTTTGTGAGTATAAACAACCATGACGATTTTGTAAAACGCGTTCCCATTCGAGACTATGAAGGTTTAAAACCTTATGTAGAATCTGTTGTAGAGGGAGAAGAGAACGTGCTTTGGCCAGAAAAGCCCATATATTTTGCCAAAACATCTGGTACTACCTCTGGAGCTAAATACATTCCAATAACCAAGGAAAGTATGCCTAGCCACGTTGAAGCGGCGAGAAATGCCATTTTAATGTACATCCATGAAACAGGGAATAGTCGTTTTGTTAATGGAAAAATGATCTTTCTACAAGGCAGCCCCATACTAAAAGAACAAAATGGCATTCAAATAGGAAGGCTTTCGGGTATTGTGGCGCATTATGTGCCTAAATATCTTCAGAAAAATAGGTTGCCGTCTTGGGAAACCAATTGCATTGAAGATTGGGAAACCAAGGTAGATGCTATAGTTGAAGAGACCTTACCAGAGAATATGACGGTTATTTCAGGTATACCGTCCTGGGTACAGATGTATTTTGAAAAACTGCAGCAAAAGACAGGAAAGAAGGTTGGTGACATTTTTAAAAATTTTAACCTTTTTATTTTTGGAGGGGTTAACTACGAACCTTATCGCGCTAAATTTGAGAGTCTTATTGGGCGCTCAGTCGATAGCATTGAGCTGTATCCAGCGAGTGAAGGCTTTTTTGCCTTTCAGGACAAGCAGCACGAAAAAGGCATGTTGCTTCAGCTTAACTCGGGGATATTTTATGAATTTGTTAGGGCCGATGAATTTTTCAATGACAATCCCAAGCGTATTACCATAAAAGATGTTGAAATAGGGGTCAATTACGTGATGATTATTTCAAGCAATGCAGGGCTCTGGGCCTATAATATTGGCGACACGGTCGAGTTTACCTCAACTAATCCCTATCGTGTTATTGTTTCTGGACGTATCAAGCATTTCATATCGGCTTTTGGCGAGCATGTTATAGGCAAGGAAGTAGAGCAAGCCATGGAAGAAGCTGTAAAAAATACTGAGATCCGTATTTCAGAATTTACTGTAGCTCCTGAAATTAATCCAGAAGAGGGATTGCCTTACCACGAATGGTATATCGAATTTGAAAATGAACCAGAAGATTTTTCAGCTTTTGCTAAACAGATAGACCAATCGCTTCAAAATCAAAATACCTATTATTTCGATTTAATTCAAGGTAAAGTGTTGCAGCCTTTAAAAATTACTAGGGTGGTGAAAGATGGATTTCAAGAGTATATGAAGTCGGTTGGTAAATTAGGGGGTCAAAATAAAATACCTAGGCTATCTAACGACAGGAAAATAGTTGAAGCCATAAAAGCCTTACATTTGGTGAAATAAAGTATCTTTGCCCTAGCAAAACAGACAATGAGTAACAAAAAACTACACGAGAGAACCAGGGCCCAGGAGAGCTCTAATGCTATTGAGCGTATGTACGTAACCATGCGGCATTTGTTCAATAGGGGGTTTTATAAGCCTATGGGGATTTCGGGCGAAACTTTGCGGGAATCGTTACTGTTGCTCAAGCCCGAAATCTATGGTTCTGTAGGTGATGAAAAAGCCGAGTTAGAGGGCTTGCTTTATGTTATGGACAGGTTGCCTATAGGTATTGAAGAATGCACCTATATTAACCTAACCAGTGATGAAGGTTATGCTAATTCGCACTTTAAACCCATTATTCCAGAAAAACGCCGACGTAATTGCTACAGAATAGATGCAGAGCAAATGAATATTGAGATTACCAGGGGACGTTCAGAAATTTATGATATTTTAACCCACCTTACGTTTCTCTTTATAGAATCGCATAAAATAAGCAAACGGGTCGTTATAAATGGTGATGGCGCTACGACTAGAGATTGGAAAAAGCTTGAAAAAGCAGTCTTGTCCAAAAAGAAACTTACTCAAGAAGAACGTGAAGTCGCCATTACCCATACGGCTTATATATTAGGGCGCACCTTTAAGGAGCTAACCAATATTTATAAAGCTTTCGCAACACCACAACAGCCCGAACGCTTATTACGTATTGTGTATTGGTTAGGCAAGTTGGCTATTGAAGAACAGGTAAACCACAATAAACGAACCATAACCTTTAGTCCTGTTTTACGGGAGCGTATTGGCCATCATATACATGGGGAGATTTGGGCAAACAACATTAAGGAAGTTCTGCATAAAAATAACATGCTAGATAGGGAGGTTCATATTATAAGTGCTAATATGCATAGTGTTATGAATACGCTTTTTGCGCCAAAGGCATTAAGCTCTATGACTGCTAAAAACGATATATTTGATGTTTATGAATTGCTAAGTAAAACGGATAGTGAAACCTATCGTCAAAAAGTCAATAAAGAGGCAGTTAAGAACGGCATGACTTATATTAAGGACACTTCGGGGACCAATATAGATGTTCAAATTTTTGATTCAACGCGAATCAACCCTTCCGAAGTAGATATTAATATGGATGAAGCGTATATAAAATCAAAAAAGCCAATTATATTGGTTATGGATTATGCGTTTGGAGAGCAAGCCTACGAAACAATAGATGAACTTTTAAAACCTTACAAAGTGAAAGGAGAAAAGGCGCATCTTAACGTGAAATCAATTTCTATTATGGGTAAAGCGGGTATCCTTGAAGGAGGGAAAGGTGATATTATGATACCTTCGGCACATATTTTTGAGGGTACTGCAGACAATTATCCCTTTAAAAATGAGTTAAAGAAGGAAGATTTAGAAAGTCAAGGGGTCAATGTATACGAAGGCTCCATGATTACCGTTTTAGGGACTTCTTTGCAGAATAAGGACATCTTAAAGTTTTTTTATAACTCCACGTGGAATGTTATAGGCTTGGAGATGGAAGGTGCCCATTACCAAAAGGCAATTCAGGCGGCTTCAAAAATAAGGCACAATATAAACCCCAATGTAAAAGTGAGGTATGCCTATTACGCTAGTGATAACCCTTTGGAAACGGGAAGCACATTGGCTTCGGGAGGGCTTGGCACTTCTGGGGTTAGGCCTACCTATGTAATAACAAGAAAAATTTTAGAACAACTATTTAATTAAAAACAGATATGAGTAAAGATTTGCCACAACCACAGCAATCGGAAGAAGTGGATTTAGGACAGTTATTTAAATTAATAGGTAATGCTTTTGAGCGCTTTTTTAAATTTATAGGAAGCCTTCTAAACAAATTGTTTTTGGCCTTCGTTTGGTTGGTGTTTTTTGTTAAACGTCATTTTATAAAGCTTGCAATCGCAGGGATTATAGGTATAGTTTATGGATTTACCCAAAAAAAGATATCCGCTCCAGTATATAAGTCAATGGCCGTAGTGAAACAAAATTATCCAACAGGGGAAAGCTTGTATACTTTAATAGACTACTTAAATGAACTCGTGTATCAGGGAGATTCAGTCTCTTTAAGTGATAAGCTTAAAACAGATGTCTCTAAAGCTTCAGCAATAGCGGGCATTGGAATAGAATCCATTTTAGATGAAAACCAAAAACTAAAGCTTTTTGATGATTATAAAAAAGAGTTAGATTCGGTTTTAGCTTCTACCATAAAGTATGAGGACTTCTTAAAAAATTCTGATGATTTTGACCATAAGTACCAACGCATTACCCTTTATGCAACATCTCAAGAGAACTTTAATGAAGTCTTTAAAGCTATCGTAAAAAATATAGATTCTTCGGAGTTCTTTTTAAATGAACACAAAAAAGATATAGCGGAATTAGAGAACAAAGAAAAGGTTTTAATAGAATCCTTAAAAAAATCGGATACTTTACAGAAGGTGTATCAAAAAGTTTTACAAGAATCTACCCAAAAAACATCCGATGCCCAAACCAGTATCAGTATTAAAAACACGGAAGACAAAAGTGTGACTAAGGAATATGAGCTTTATAATAACGATATAGAACTTAGGCGGGAACTGGTTGAGATTCAAAGGGAAATTGAAGATAAATCACATATCATTGAGATTGTCTCCATGCAACAAAGCGAAGGAACCATAGACAACACCTACGATTTATTGGCATTAAAAACCGAAAGTAAATTGGTGCTTGGGATCCTATTTTCGGCTGTATTATTTCTAATGCTTCTTGGTCTTGAATTTGTAAGATACCTAGAGCGATTTAAAGACAAGATTTAGATAGATAATATAAAGTAGTATCCGTTGTGCGGTTTGAATCAAAAAGGTCATGATGTGTCAGTTCGAGTGTTCCGACGTTTACTGTCGGGACGTATCGAGAACTATTTCAAAGGCCTAAATTTTACCTGCCTCCCGGTAGGCAGGTTCTCGATAGTTCTGCTGAGCAGGGTCCAAGTACAAATTTTATAAAAAAACACATAATTGGTTAATAGTAAAAAGATGAAGAATATTCTAATAACAGGAGGTGCAGGTTTTATAGGTTCCCATGTGGTTAGGTTATTTGTGAACTCTTATTTACAATTAAATTGAATTAGGGAACGTAAGAAGGATTTTAATTATAAATAGCGAATTGCATTAAACTAAACTGCATCATATCGGGCTAAAAGTTTTTAAACCTTTAATTTTCTTATTTTAGACCCCATGGACATCAAAGCAAATAAAATAGCAGTAATAGGATTGGGTTACGTAGGCCTTCCGTTGGCCATTGAATTCTCTAAAAAGGGATTTCAAGTGGTGGGGTTTGATATTGATGAAGACCGCGTTTCAGACCTCAAACAAGGCATTGACCATACTAAGGAAGTTGAACAATCAGACTTTTTAGAGGCTAAAAACATCCATTTTACATCGCAAGAAAACCAAATTTCAGATGCCGATATTTATATTATAACCGTGCCCACACCTATAGATGCGTTTAACAGGCCAGATTTAACCTATCTTGTTAAGGCAAGTCAATTGGTAGGTAGGCAGTTATCCAAAGGGAATATTGTGATTTATGAATCGACGGTGTATCCGGGCTGTACTGAAGAAGTTTGTGTGCCAGAACTGGAAAAGGCTAGTGGATTCCAATTTAACGAAGACTTTTATTGTGGCTACTCCCCAGAACGGATTAACCCGGGGGATGCCGTCCGAAAAGTCCATAACATCGTAAAGATCACTTCTGGAAGTACACCGGAAACCGCTAACCTAATAGATGCGTTGTATAACCAAATTGTAACGGTTGGCACCCATAAAGCTTCTAGCATAAAAGTGGCTGAAGCAGGAAAGATTATAGAAAATATTCAAAGGGATGTTAATATATCGCTTATCAACGAGCTGGCTTTAATATTTGACAAACTGGGAATAGATACGCTTGAAGTTTTGGAAGCTGCTGGGACCAAATGGAATTTTTTACCGTTCCGACCAGGATTGGTTGGAGGCCACTGTATAGGGGTAGACCCCTATTATTTGACCCATAAAGCGGAAAGTTTGGGCTATTACCCCGATGTTATTCTCTCAGGAAGGCGTGTTAACGATAATATGGGGATTCATGTTGCCAATAAGGTCATTAAGTTGCTGGTTGAAAAAGGGAGTATTATAAAAGGGGCTAAGATTTTGGTGCTGGGTATAACGTTTAAAGAAAATTGTCCCGATATACGAAACTCTAGGGTTATTGATGTGATACGGGAATTGGAAGGCTTTGGTGCCTCGATAGATGTTTACGATCCCTATGCGTTGCCAAATGAGGTGAGTAAAGCTTACGATATTACTTTAACCCATGAGTTGCACTATAATTATGATGCCGTAGTATTGGCTGTAGGGCATAATGAGTTTAAATCTATAGATTACACCAAGTTCAGAACCAATAAAGACTGTGTGGTTTATGATGTAAAAAGTGTGTTGCCTAAAGATTTGGTTACTGATAGGCTCTAAAGATAGTAGTGTCATTTCAACAAGGAAAGCTGTTCAAAGAATAATTTACCTTGTCATTCAGAACAAGCGTAGCGAAGTGAAGAATCTCAAAAAAAACAAGATTCTTCAGTCGGTCGTACCATCCCTCCTTTTGAATGACACATCAGAGCTGTCAGACTGAGAATGGTTGCTGAGGTACTTGCAAAGAGTAGTTGGAGTCAAAGCGAACCAGACAGCAGACAGTGATTTTTTTATTAAAAAGTAGAATTTTCAATTTTCAAAGAAATTAACTGAAAGGCGTTTGAATATTAAGTGAGTGAAACCAAAAGAAATAATCATAAAAAGAATTTTCGATATTGCATTAGCACTATTAGGGTTGCTGGTTTTGGGGTGGTTTATTTTACTGTTGATTTTTTGTGCGGTCATAAACACAGGACAACAAGGCATTTTTAAACAAAAGCGAGTAGGCCAAAACGGAAGGTTATTCAGTATCTATAAATTGAGAACGATGAAGGACCTTCCGAGTAATGATAAAATGATAACAGCGTTTGGTCAGTTTTTGCGAAAAATGAAGTGGGATGAGTTGCCTCAATTATGGAATGTGCTTAAGGGAGATATGAGTTTTGTAGGGCCACGACCAGATGTTGTGGGTTACGCTGATCAATTAAAAGGTGAAGATAGAATAATATTATCAGTAAAGCCGGGTATTACTGGATTAGCAACTATATGTTTTAAAGATGAAGAAGAATTGCTCTCCAAACAGAATGATCCTAAAGCTTATAATGATAAGGTAATTTGGCCTAAAAAGGTAGAATTGAACAAGGCCTATATTGCTGAATATAGTTTTTCTAAGGATATAACTATAATTATAAAAACTATTTGCTTGTCATTCAGAAGGAGCCCTGACGATTATAGTCAGGGAGACTGAAGAATCTAGGTTTTAATACCTAGAACACCTTGACAGTTATTTTAACCTGTTTTTGATGAATTGTCAGTTCGAGTGATTTTCGAAGAATGAGAAAATTGTATCGAGAACAGTTCAATCAAATTAAATGTTAGTCAGAAAGTTCCTTTTCCTATCTTTAGACAATACAAACAAAATTCATCCATGGATTTTAAAATAAAATTGTCATCACCCCATATGAGTGGCGATGAGTTAAAGTATATACAAGACGCTTTAGACAGTAATTGGGTAGCTCCAGTTGGGAATAATATAATTTGTTTTGAACGGGATTTAGAAGCCTATTTAGGGGAAAACAGTCATGTAACAGCATTATCGTCTGGTACGGCGGCCATACACTTGGCTTTGGTTATGGCTGGGGTTAAGGAAGGTGATGCCGTTATTTGTCAAAGCTTAACTTTTGCGGCATCAGCATTTCCCATTCTGTATCAAAAAGCCATTGCTGTATTTGTGGATAGCGAAAAGGACACATGGAATATGGATCCTGTGCTCTTAGAGGAAGCGATTCAAGACCGAATAGCAAAAGGCAAAAAACCTAAGGCTATTATTGTGATTCATATATTCGGCATGCCCGCAAAAATGGATGAACTGCTTCAAGTTTCAAAAAAGTATGACATTCCGCTTATTGAAGATGCCGCTGAAGCATTGGGTAGCACATATAAAGGGCAAAAATGTGGCACCTTTGGTGATTTTGGTATTTTGTCGTTTAATGGTAACAAAATGATAACAACTTCAGGTGGAGGGGCATTAATTTGTAAGGATGAAAAACTAAAGCAAAAAGCCATTTTTTTAGCCACACAAGCTAAAGACGATGCCATATGGTATGAGCATAGTGAAATAGGATTTAACTATCGTTTGAGTAATATTTCAGCTGGTATTGGTCGAGGGCAAATGCAAGTGCTGGATGATTATATTGAAAGACGAAGACAAACAAACCTGTTTTATAAAACGTTGTTTCAACCTTATGATTTTGTTCAGGTACTTTCAGAACCCTCATCAAATTTTTGCTCCAATTATTGGTTAACCTGTATTCAGATGGAGTCAAATAAGAATAATAAAACGTCTTTGGGATTGTTGAAGCATTTAGAGGAGAACCATATTGAATCTAAACCCCTTTGGAAGCCTTTACATTTACAGCCCATATTTAAGAATTGTTTGTTTTATGGTAAAGGAGTCGCTGAAGACATTTTTAAAAAAGGATTATGTTTGCCTTCTGGGTCAAATTTAACTGAAACTGATAAAGCATTCATTGCAGAAGTTGTATTGGAGTATTTAGATGCTTGTCATTTAGAGTGAAACAAAATGGAACGAAGAATCTCTAGAAAAAAAGAATAGATTCTTCAGTTGGTCGTATCCTCCCTCCTTCTGAATGACACAAGGCAAAATGATAGGTTGTTGTATTGCAGAGTTGAGCCTATCAAAGTGCTAAGATTTCGAGAGTAAACTTCTTAGTTTTTAGAGCATAGTTTTATCCGTCATTGCGAACGCAGTGAAGCAATCTTTAAGTTAGGTAGGCGTTAACTATGGGATTACTTCGTGCGCTGAGCTCCTTAGTAATGACGAAGCGCATTTTTTTGGTTGTATTTCAGATTTAGGCGGGGATGAATGCTATAAGATAGGTGAGGATATGGTTTGCCTAAAGAATCAACATACAACGACAATGCGAATCTTTCGGCTATCGGTCAAGACAGGCTAAAGTGAAGCAGTCTCTTGGCTATAGGGATAACAATCAACAGATTGCTTCAGTCGTGCCTCCTTCGCAATGACGTATTTTATTATCTTTTAATAATTGAATTTCAAAAATCAATCTCAAGAAAACTTTAATTACCTTAAATTAGCCAAATCGTTATGGTCTAAGAAAAAACCTGAAAACTTAACATGATTGACTACAAAGGAAAAACCATATTAATCACGGGAGGCACGGGGTCTTTAGGAAAGGCCATTACGAGCTTACTGTTAAAGGAACATCCAGAATTAAAACGGATATGTGTATATTCAAGGGATGAGCGCAAACATGCCCTAATGATACAGGAGTTTCCTTTAGAAAAGTATCCTCAAATAGATTATGTAATAGGAGATGTTAGGGATAAGGAGCGTTTAATTAGTGTGTTTTATGGGGTAGATTATGTTATTCACACTGCAGCCATGAAAGATGTTCATACAGCAGAAATTAATCCTGAAGAATGCATTAAGACCAATATTGGCGGAGCCCAAAATGTCATTGACGCTAGCATAAAGTCGAATGTCAAAAGAGTAGTGTCGCTTTCAACAGATAAAGCATGTGCTCCTAACAGTTTGTACGGAGCCACAAAATTGGTGTCGGATAAGTTGTTTATTGCTGCAAATTCTAAAAAAGATAGAGAATACACGAAATTTACAGTAGTACGTTGCGGTAATATAATGGGGTCCAGTGGTTCTGTTGTGCCATTTTTTTTAAAGAAGAAAAAAGAAGATGGTGTTTTACCAATAACCGACCCTAATATGACACGGTTTAATATATCACTAGAAGCAGGAGCAAAAATGGTGTTATTGGCCTTAGAAAATACTTGGGGAGGTGAAATTTTTGTGCCTAAATTGCCTTCTTATAGAATAATGGATGTGGTCAATGCCATCGGACCAGAGTGTGAAAAACCCATTATAGGAATACGACCAGGTGAAAAAATACATGAAGAAATGATTTCGGAGTCCGATGCGTTTTATACCTACGATTTGGGTATGTATTATGTTATATTACCTTCAAATGTTAGATGGAATATAAATGAATTCATAAAAGTGCATAAGGCTAAAAAAGTACCCTTTGGTTTTAGTTATAACTCGGAAGAAAATACGGAATGGGAATCTATAGAAAATTTAAAGGGCTTAATAGGTAAGGATGTCATTGACTGAATTGAGGTTTTAACAATTTTATCGATTAAATAAATTTATTAACAAGAGAATTATAGTATTTTTGCCACAAATTTAGAAGTACATATGTTAATTAAAGGAATAAAAAAAATACTTATAACAGGCGGGGCTGGCTTTATTGGGTCGCATGTAGTAAGATTATTTGTAGAAAAATATCCGAGCTATCATATTTTTAATTTGGATGCACTGACGTATGCGGGTAACTTAGAAAACCTAAAAGATATTGAAGATAAACCAAATTACTCTTTTGTTAAAGGGGATATTACCGATAAAGGTTTTATAAATGAATTGTTTAATACACATAAGTTTGAAGGTATTATACATTTGGCGGCCGAATCGCACGTAGATCGTTCTATAACCGATCCATTAGCTTTTGTAAAAACCAATATAATTGGAACGGTTAATTTGCTAAATGCGGCTAAAGAAACTTGGAAGAACGATTTTGACAATAAGTTGTTTTATCATGTTAGTACGGATGAAGTTTATGGAACGTTAGGTCAAACTGGACTTTTTACTGAAACCACTGCATATGACCCTAATTCGCCATATTCTGCATCAAAAGCGAGTTCAGATCATTTTGTAAGAGCCTATGGAGAAACTTATGGACTGCCATATGTGATATCAAATTGTTCCAATAATTATGGGCAAAATCAATTTCCAGAAAAGCTAATCCCTTTATTCATAAACAATATAATAAATAATAAACCGTTGCCTGTTTATGGAGATGGAAACTATACGCGCGATTGGTTATATGTAAAAGATCATGCTTTAGCAATAGATTTGGTGTTTCATAAAGGTGAAACTGAAGAAACTTACAATATAGGCGGTTTCAATGAATGGAAAAACATCGATTTAGTTAAGCTTTTGTGTGCTCAAATGGATAAAAAATTGGGAAGACCAAATGGAGCTTCAGAAAAACTAATTACTTATGTTAAAGATCGTCCAGGCCATGACCTGAGGTATGCCATAGATGCTTCTAAGATCAATAAAGAATTAGGGTGGAAGCCTTCGGTAACCTTTGAACAAGGACTGGAAATTACAATAGATTGGTATTTAAATAATGAAAATTGGCTTAATCATATAACGAGCGGTGAGTATAAAAGTTACTATCAAAAACAATATAGTTAAATGAAACATCCATTGGTCAATATTCAATCATACAGAGGGGTGATAATTAGGATGTTGCATGAGACCATAAAGAACAATAAAAATTAGCTCATGAAAGGTATTATTCTTGCAGGAGGATCAGGAACAAGATTGCATCCGCTAACTTTATCTGTAAGTAAGCAGTTGATGCCTATTTACGATAAGCCCATGATATATTATCCGCTTTCAACTTTGATGTATGCGGGAATTCGAGAGGTGTTGATTATTTCTACACCGAAGGATTTACCTCTTTTTAAGGATCTTCTTGGTGATGGAGAGAAGTATGGTTGCCGTTTTGAATATGCGGTCCAAGACGAGCCAAATGGGTTAGCGGAAGCCTTTATTATTGGTGAAGAATTCATAGGAGATGATAAGGTTGCACTGATATTAGGGGATAATATTTTCTACGGAACAGGTTTAGCTAAGCTATTACAAGCGAATAATGATCCTGATGGAGGTATTATTTATGCCTATCGCGTTCATGACCCGGAACGTTATGGGGTTGTGGAGTTTGATAGTGTGGGTCAGGTGATTTCTATTGAAGAGAAACCAGAAAACCCAAAGTCAAATTATGCCGTCCCTGGGATTTATTTTTATGACAATGCGGTAGTGGAGATTGCTAAAAATATTAAACCAAGTCACAGGGGCGAGTTAGAAATTACCGATGTAAACCGAGAGTATCTTAAACAGAGAAAACTAAATGTAAGTATTTTAGATCGTGGGACAGCCTGGTTAGATACGGGCACTTTTCAATCGTTAATGCAGGCGTCACAGTTTGTCGAGGTGATTGAGGAACGTCAAGGTTTAAAAATAGGTGCGATTGAGGGAGCAGCCTATGAGATGGGCTATATTAACGAAGAACAATTTAAAGCTTTAGCAGAACCGCTTTTAAAAAGTGGTTATGGTAAAAATTTATTGGGGTTACTGAATAAAAAACAATGATTGTAAGGGAGACAAAGTTGAAAGGCTGTTTTATAATAGAACCTAAAATTTTTAATGATAGTCGAGGGTATTTTTTTGAAAGTTTTAATCAAAATACATTTAATGAATTAATCGGTCAAAACATTAGCTTTGTTCAGGACAATGAGTCGTTTTCTTCAAAAGGGGTGTTGAGAGGACTTCATTATCAAACTGGTGAATATGCTCAGGCAAAATTGGTAAGAGTGGTTAAAGGACGTGTTCTTGATGTTGCAGTTGATTTAAGAAAGAGCTCTCAAACATTCGGAGAATATGTTACTGTAGAGTTGTCAGGGGAGAATAAGAACCAATTATTTATCCCAAGGGGATTTGCTCATGGATTTGTCGTTTTAAGTGACACCGCTATTTTCTCTTATAAATGTGATAATTTTTATCATAAAGGGTCTGAAGGCGGTATTATTTTTAATGATAAAGAACTAAATATTGATTGGAAATTACCGGAAAAGGAACTTGTTATTTCAGAAAAGGATTTAGTATTACCCCAATTAAAGAATTCTAAATTATGATAAACGTTTTAGTTACTGGAGGTAATGGTCAGCTAGCGTCTTGTATTAAAGATATTGAAGCTAAGTATGATGATTTAAACTTTATTTATACTGACTATCAAGATCTGGATATTTGCGATTTAGATCAGGTACAGTCTTTTTTTAGTGATAACAAAATTGACTATTGTGTCAACTGCGCTGCTTATACGGCTGTTGATCAAGCTGAAAATGAAATAGAAAAGGCATACAATATTAATGCCAATGGTGCTAAAAATTTGGCTATGGTATGTAAGGAATATGAAGCGATTTTAATACATATTTCTACAGATTTTGTGTTTGATGGAAATAAAACAGAACCCTACACAGAAAAAGATAAGCCAAATCCAATAAGTGTTTATGGCGCTTCCAAATTGCAAGGCGAAGTTGAGATACAAAAGGTTTTAAAAGAGCATTTTATTATTAGAACCTCTTGGTTGTATTCAGAATATGGGAATAATTTTATGAGAACCATGTTAAAATTATCTGAAACTCGTGATGAAATTTCTGTAGTTTCAGATCAAATAGGTACACCTACCTACGCTGGTGATTTGGCAGCAGTGATCATCAAAATTATTAGGATCAAATCAAAAGATTTTGGGCTTTACCATTACAGTAATGAAGGTGCTGTTTCCTGGTTTGAGTTTGCTAAGGCCATTTTCGATTTGTCAAAAGTAAAGATAATCATAAAGCCTATTAAATCAAAAGACTATCCTGTGCTAGCAAGACGACCTGTATACAGTGTTTTAGAAAAATCTAAAGTAAAAAAAACTTTAGGAATAGGCGTTCCGTATTGGAGAGATAGTTTAGTCAAAATTTAAAAATTGTCAATGTGTATAATCCTTTTGATTTTGTGGTTGAGAATGGTAGTTATAGAAATTTAAAATATATATTTGACAAATAAAATAAGGAGTTAAAAAATGAAAAAGAAATTAATTTTAATGCTTTTGATTGCTGGTTTTACCTCATGTAAAAGTGATAAAAAGAGTGAAATGCAAAGTTCTAAGGACGAGATTAACCTAGATTCTTCAAGTAAATTTAATAAAAAAGCAGAAAATGAGATTCACAATAGTTTGATCGTTACTATTGATGCAATTGTTACAAAGGATGATACGTTTCACCTTATGTACCTTAGTGATAATATTACATCTTGGAGTTCTAAAGGGTTGATTAAAACAAAGGTTAAGGGAGATGAGGTAGCACAAAAGATACAGTTTAAATTTCCCCAAGGTGTTTTTCCAACCAAATTTAGAATTGATCTAGGGTTTAACGAGGAGCAAAAAAGTATTGATTTATATAAGATGACTTTTCAATTTGAAGGCAAGGAAGTTATTGTTGAAGAACATTTGATTGAAAAATACTTTACCCCAAATATATATGCTAAATATGTTGAAGGGAATATGGCTGATTTAAGATTTCAAGAAATAAATAACAAATATAATCCTTTGATTATTACAACAGATTACTTTATTAATAAACTAGAAACAAAATTATATTTATAGATGAATTATTTACCCCCAAAAATTATTGCAGAGATAGGATGCAATCATAAAGGAGAATTTGATATAGCTATTGAGCTATTAGATTTAGCAAAACAGTGTGGAGCGGATGTTGCTAAATTCCAAAAGAGGAATAATATTGAATTATTGACTGAAGAGCAATATTATGCGCCTCATCCTAACCCAGCAAATTCTTATGGAGACACATATGGTGCGCATAGAGAGTATTTAGAATTTTCTGTAGACCAACATAAGTTGTTAAAACAACATTGCGATATTATTGGTCTTGAATACTCAACCTCAGTATGGGATGTAACTTCGGCACAAGAAATGATAACTTTTAATCCATCTTTATTAAAAGTGCCTTCAGCTTGTAATAATAATTTTGAAATGCTTGAGGTCTTAAGAGATGATTTTAAAGGAGAAGTTCACCTGTCATTTGGAATGACTAATCAATGTGAAGAAAGGGAAATAGTTAATTTTTTCGAAGAAAAAAGCCAGGCCAAGGATAGGTTGGTGGTTTATTCATGTACTTCGGGCTATCCTGTACCTTTTAAAGATGTATGTTTGTTAGAGATTTCCAGATTAATTAAGGAATATGGGAATAGAGTAAAGTATGTCGGCTTCTCCGGTCATCATTTAGGCATAGCCATTGATAATGCCGCTTACGCACTTGGTGCTAATTGGATAGAAAGGCATTTTACTAAAGACAGAACTTGGAAAGGTACAGATCATGCAGCCTCATTAGAGCCTTCAGGAATGAGGAAGTTGTGTCGGGATTTAAAAGCTACATATGAGGCTTTGAGTTATAAGCAGGAAGAAATTTTGGATATAGAAAAAGTTCAGAGAGATAAGTTAAAATTTAAAAAAAGTATAAACCGTTGAAAGTTATAGCTTTTTTGCCTGTTAGAGGAGGAAGTAAGTCCATACCATTAAAGAATATCAAAAGTTTTTGTGGAGAACCCTTGCTTTATTGGGCTGCTAAAGCAGCACAAAATACACCTGAAATAGATGAAGTAATTATTGCTACAGATTCACAAGATATTAAAGATGTTGCCCTAAATTTTAATTTTAGTAAAGTAAAAATCTATAATAGGTTGTACGAAAATGCTAATGATGTTTCAAGCACCGAAAGTGTTATGTTAGAGTATATAGATAGAGAGGATATTAAAGATGAGTATACCTTTATATTAATTCAAGTAACATCACCTTTTTTATTGTCCAATGACTTGTCTAAAGGTATTAAGCAGTTAGAAGAATCAAAAAAAGATTCCTTGTTAAGTTGTGCTAAGATTAAACGTTTTTTTTGGAGTAAAGAGGGGCGATCTATAAATTATAATTATAATAACAGACCTAGAAGGCAGGATTTTGAAGGTTCATTAATAGAAAATGGAGCCTTCTATATCAATAAGGTAGCAAACATCAAACAATTTGAAAACAGATTAAGTGGTAACATTGAGGTCTATGAAATGCCAGAATACAGCATGGTTGAAATTGATGAACCTGATGATTGGTTTCATGCTGAATATTTGATGAAAAAGCATGTGCTAAATAGTTCTAAAAAAACTATAAAACTTTTTTTGAGTGATGTTGATGGCGTATTAACTGATGCTGGTATGTATTATTCTGAAAATGGAGATGAGCTTAAAAAATTTAACACACATGACGGTAAAGGGTTTGAATTGCTGAGGAATGCAAGTATTAAAACGGGGATTATTACCTCAGAAAATACCGCTATTGTTGAGAGAAGGGCGAATAAACTTAAAGTAGATTATTTGTTTCAAGGAAAAGAACACGGGGGAAAATTAGAAGCGGCAAAGATTATTTGTGATGAATTAAATATTAGTTTAAATGAGGTCGCTTATATTGGGGATGACGTCAATTGTTATGAATTGCTCAAAAGTGTTGGATGTGCCGCTTGTCCAAATGACGCTTTAGATACGGTAAAGTCTATCCCTAATATTCATGTTTTATCAAAAAAAGGAGGAGAAGGCGTGGTTCGTGAGTTTGTTGAAAAGATAATAAGCACTAAGATTTTTTAATGAAAGTATTTTTAATTAGACTTCTTAACTTTGTGTTGAATTTATTTTCTTTTGTCTTATTGATTGTAATTTTTTTTATTTCAAAATTACTTATAAATAAGAGCAAAAAAGAAATTAAAAATATTACTTGGTTTGGAGCATATGGTAATGGTAATTTAGGAGATGATTTAATTTTTTATTCCTTAAAAAGGTTATTAAAGAAAAACAAGTTTAACATTAATCTTTCAGTAAGGGATTTAAATAAAGCTAAAAATTATGGGGTTCCAATTTTTATTAAAGGTGAGCAGTTTTATCATTTTTTTAAGTTCATAAATAGGATAAAGAATTCTGATGGTGTTTTTTTAGGAGGAGGAGGGCTTTTAGAGTATTATTATCCTAGCAAGCAAGCTTATCGTATGATAATGATTTATTTGTGCCCATTAATGATTGCGAGAATATTTGGCAAACCTGCATTTGTTTTAGGAATAGGGGTGAACAAGGGAAGAATTGAAAATGGATTAATTAGATTTATTTATAATCAGGTTTTGTCAGAGTCTAAACTTATTGTGACAAGGGATAATAAGTCAAAAGAAGGATTAATAGAAAATGGAGTTGAAACGGAGATAATATGTTCTTACGACCCAGTTTTGAGCTTGGATTTACCCCAGACTAAATTGAATAGTGGAAAAAAGAAAATTGGGTTTATATTATGGCCATATTTTTTATGGCCTCATTTTTATGAAAATTCTGAAAATATCAGTTCTGATAAGCTTGACCAGCACAAACTATTTTTAAATAAGATTAATGAATTAATTGAAAGTTTAAAATATAAGTATGAACTAGAATTTTTAACTTTTCATTTTAGTGATACAATGGTGTATCGAGAATTAAATTTTAACTCCGAACCTAAGGCTGAATTAAATAAATTTTTGAGACAGGTTACATCCCTAGATTTATTAGTTACCATGCGTTATCATGGTCAAATTACTGCACTTTTATCAGAAACGCCTGTTGTGTCATTAAGTGTGCAACAAAAGATGGATGAGTTGATGAAAAATTACGAATTAGAAGCGTTTAATTATGATGTTAATAATTTTAAGGTTGATAAAATTTTAGATGATATCAATTATATTTTTAAACATAATGCAAAAATAGTTAAACAAATAAATGATAAAAACATTTTATTGAAGGGTGAAATAAATAAGGCCTATGGAGAATTAAATTTTAATGTTCAAGTTTAAATGAGTCAGAAATTACTAGCGAGTTTTTCTTTGTATACATTAGGTCAGTTGCTTACTCAGTTGTTGTCAATCGCATTATTGCCTTTATATTTAAAAAAGCTTACCCTCGAAGATTATGGTATTGTAGCCTCATTAATGTCCGTGGCAACTTTTTTTAACGCTTTGATGCAATACGGATCAGGTCCTACAGTAATGCGATATTATTATGAGTTTGGTAAAAATTCAACAGAGTTTAAAGGCTTTTTTACATCCATTTTGGTGTTTAATTTTCTTGCGAATATTATTTTGACTGTGTTGATAATTTTTGTTTATGAGAACATTTTTTCCTTTTTACTGCCAGATATAGAAATATCAACATATATCTATTACATTATTTTTTATTCTTTCTTTTTTGCTTTTCCTATTCTTAATTTAAGTCTCTTTAGAGTAGAGTCTAAACCAATAAAGTTCTTGCTTTTCAGTATTGCACAATTTGTTATTTCTTTTGTGTGTATTTATTATATGGTTGCTGTGTTAGATGGTGGAGCATTTGGGAAAATTAAAGGGGAGTTTTGGGCACGAGTACCATTATTCATTATTGGTTTTTATTTGTTTAAGAAGTATATAAATTTTTCAGCCGTTAGATTGTCCTACATTAAAGAAGGATTGAAATATGGCATTCCTTTGATGTTTCAAGCTATTTTATGGTGGGCCTTATATAAGTTAGATTATTTTTTAATTAACAGAGAACTTGGAAACGAAGGTGTGGGATTATTTAATGTCGGCTTTCAAGTATCTTACCTATTAATTACTTTAGGGATTTCTTTTTCTTTAGCTTGGACACCTCATTTTTTTTCCATAGCAGAAAAAGAAGACACCAAAAGATTATATGGGAACCTCGTTGGAAATTTTTTAATGTTTTTATCTTTTTTAGGGTTGATAGCTATATTATTTACTTCTGATGGACTAATTTTACTGCAAGCAGAGGATTATTTAAAGATTAACTTATTTTTACCCTATTTAATATTGGGAGCTATCTTTCAATCTGGATATTATATGGTTCAACAATTATTATTTTATTCAAAAAGAACAATTTTAATTCCAATTATTTTAGGAGTTTTCATGACTTTAATAATTACTTTGGAATATGTTATTTTGCCTGATTTTGGGTTACTTGGCCTAAGTATAATAAAGTGCTTTGGATTTATTGGGATATTTACGACAACCTTGTTGGTTGGTTTAAAATTTTATCATTTTAAATTAAATTTCAGAAAAGTTTATACTGCACTTTTTTTTTTAGCAGGAAATTCAATTTTAGTTTTTTATAATGAAATTTTATATTCTGGAATTTTGACAAAGATTATTTTGGTTTTGGCTAACCTGATTTTAATTTGGAAAATTAATTTTTTTACTTTAGAAGAGAGAAGATTTTTTAAAAGCGTAATAAGAAAAAAATGACCAATATTTGTTTTGTATCCAATTTCCATAAAACCTATTTTTTTGAAGAAGTAGCACTCGAATTAAAAAATAAAGACTATAATATATTTTGGTTATGTTTTGAAAGGAAAATGCTTATTCATTTAGAAAAGAAGTTTCCCAGCGAAAACATATTACTATTGTCTAGAAATAGTATTGAAAATAAACCTAAAAAGATTGCAGATTTTAAATTAAATGAATTAGTAAATGGCGATAGGTTTTTAAGGCATCAAACTGATTGGGCGTACCAATATTTAATAAGGATACAACAACCTGTTTTAAATTTCATTAAGGAGAAGAAGATCAATTTTATTTTTGGAGAGGTAACACACGCTCATGAAATATTAATTCATAGGCTAGTAAATCGGTTCAAAGAGTTAAATTGTAAATATTTGCATCCTCAATCTGTTAGAATACCAAATAAGAGATTCTTTTTTTTAGAAGATGAGTTTCAAGCTGAAATTTTTAATGATGATAAAATTCATAATGACAATTGGGAGGTAGAGCTAGAAACAATTGTCGCAGTTAGACCTAGAAGAGTTGCTCAAGTGGACAGCGATGTTAAGAAAGAACTGTCGGTAAGTGGAAAATTCGATAGGTTAAAAAGGTTCTTTACACAAGAAAATATATCTAAAGACTTGCCTAGTGTTATAGAAAACCGAAAGAAAAGGTCTAAAATAGCGCTAAAAGAAGAGTTTAATAAATTAACATATCGATTTGTTAAAACAGCTGATGAATCCATATTAAACAACAAAAAGTTTGTAGTTTACACATTGCATATGCAACCAGAGGCCTCAGTTGATGTTGTTGGTGTATATTATGATGATCAGTTACGGAATATAAAAAATATATGGCGCATTTTACCAGATGAGTGGTATATAGTCATAAAAGAACATTCTAATGCAATTGGAAACCGATCTTATTCTTTTTTCAAAGAGTTTTTAAAATTAAGAAATAGCATTCTATTGAATGAAAAGGTCGATTCTCATTTAATTATAGATAAGGCTGAAGCTATTTTTAGCGTTTCTGGAACTATTGCTTATGAAGCAGCTTTAAAGGGTAAGTATTCTTTCACTTTTGCGAATATATTTTTTAACAAGCTTAAAAATTGTTTAAAAATAACATTAGATGATTTTAGGAATATTGGAAGTATAAATGAACTTTTTGATATTTTGAAAGAAAGGAATGAAGAAAAATTATCGATTCCTGAGTATTCTGAATATTTATATCAAAGAAGTTATAATGGAATTGTTGATGCTCCTGTTAATTCGGTTGACTGGCATGATCAAGACAATATAAAAGTAGTCTCTGAATCGTTTAATGTGTTTTTAAATAAATTTGGAACTAGATAATTATAATATTAATATCTCGAAATTTATAATTTCCGCTATAGCATTGGGTTTAACGATGAGCGGAATTACCTTAATTAACATAGGGGTTAATGTAAGGGTGATACATGTATTATTACCATTGATTTTTTTTGGGTTGCTTATTGTAAGGTTTAGGTGGCTTATAAAGGCTTTTAATAAAATTAAGAGACTTAAGTTATTTAAAGTTTATTTAGTTTTATTATTGATTTTACTGTATACGACTTTAATTATTAGTCCTGAGACTGTTTCTGGTTTTAAATTATGGATGACACTATTTATTAATAGTATTTTGGGCTTGGTTTTTTACGGGGTGCTTTTAGAGCAAAAGATAAATATTTCATTTTTTAATAACCTGTCTTACCTTAGCGTTAGTATTATATCGTTAATTGTTGTTTTTCAGTTTGTATTAAGCGTTTTAGGCTTTTATGAACCTCATATGTTTGGGAAAAATGGATTTTTTATGTTAGGTCGACCTGCAGCATTTTTTGGAGATCCCGGTTGGTTAGCATATTGGCTTATAATATTTAGCTTAATCGTATTTGAAAATCGAAGAATAGGAATAATTAGTACGTTTAATTTTAGCTTATTTTTAATTTGTATTTTATTCGGTCTTGTAATATCTCAATCTAGAGTGGGTATTTTTTTTATAGGATTAAATTTTTACTTGCTTGTTTTACATAAAAAGATTTCGAAAAAGGTTTTACTAATACTTATAGGTGTTTTGGCAGGAGCTTTATTAATAGTTGGAATTTATTTTGGATTATTGAAAATACCTGAAAATTTGTATTATGATATTGTTAAATTGAGGGCAAACCCAAGGTTTTATGATGCTGTCACAATTTATTCTGAATTCGTTAATTCAGGTAATATTTGGTTCGGTAATGGGTTAGGGTCATTAGATAGGTTAGTTGAGATTTATCCTTGGAGAAATTATACCGATTCGCATAATGTAATTTTTATTCAAATGCTTAATGATGCTGGTATTATCGGCGTATTTGTTTTAGTGTATTTTATTTATAAATTAAAAAAAAGATTAAAAACTCGAATAGGGAAAATTATGTATGTAGAATTTATTATTCTCTTGTGTTTCCATAATATTTTTCCATATTTTCAGTTGTTTTGGTTTTTATTGCCATTAATATTTGTTTTGGATAGAAAGTATGAAGAAGAATTTAAATTCTATTAAGAGTATTGCGGTTGTAGATTTTGTAGGAATTAAAGCTGGGATGGATTTGTATGATGTTAATTTATGTAAATCATTGCAAAATAAAGGTATTGAAGTGGTTTTACTATCTAATTTTGAGCATAAGGATATAGATTCAGAAAAAGTTTTTAAAGATAATCCGGAAGGAGTTATTAACAAGTTAAATAATATTTTTTTTGGTCACATTAATGCGTTTAGGATAATTAGAAGGAAGAAATATAAAACGGCTTTATTACATTCATTTTCTTTTCAGTTAAAGGATTTGTACATTTTTATTTTGGCAAAATTATTCAAGTTAAAAGTAATTTTGGTGCTTCATGATGTTTCAGGCTTTGCAGGAAAGGATATAAAAGTGATAAGGAAATTAATTTTAGAATTTTTAGCGAATAAAATAGTTGTTCATAATAAGTTTTCTAGGGATGTTTTGTTTAATTATGCGAATAAAAGAATTAAGGATAAAACGGTAATTATTAAGCACGGTAGTTTTACAGAAAACACTTTTAAAAAATATTCGAAATATGACGCAATAAGAATAATGGGGTTGGATAAATCTTACAGGTATATTCTTTTTTTTGGTCAAATTAAAAAGGCTAAAGGATTAGACTTACTATTAAGAGCGTTTGCTAAAACTGAAATTGAAGATGTAAAATTAATCATAGCAGGAAAACCTTGGGAAGATTCTTTTGATGAATATCAAACATTAATATTAGAATTGGGAATAAAGGGTCGGGTAATTCCATATATTGAATATATAGATAGAGAAAAAAGAGATCTTCTTTTTTCTCTATCAGACTTTATTGTTTTACCATATTATGAGATTTATCAAAGTGGTGTATTACTTATGACAATGAGTAATAGGATTCCTGTAATAGCTTCAGATTTAGAACCTTTTCGAGAAGTTATAAAATCTAAAAATGGATTATTATTTAAAAGTAATGATTATTGTGATTTGGCTATTAAGATTGAATATGCTCTGAACAATAGGGAAGTAATGAATAAATTCTCCCTTAATGCCTTTGATTTGATGAAAACTAAATATAGTTGGAATACTATTGCAATCCAGTATTCTCAAATTTTAAATTAATTATAATGAGGTATCTAATTAACCTGTTTAAATCAAACTTTAATGTATTTTATATAAGTGTTGGTTTAGTTTTAATGACACTTCCTTTTAATTATGGTTATAACAGTGTAGCAATAATTTTAATGATAATTTGCAGCATCATTAATGTATTCAATAATCCATCACAATTAAAACAGATTCGTTTTTTGGGACATAAAAAATACATATTTCTTGTATTGTTAGGAGTGACTTATTTATTATCGATTATATGGTCCATTCATTCAGAAGCTACAATTAAATCTTTAAGCGTAAAAATCCCTTTAATTATATTTCCTTTTGTATTTGCTATATCACCTAAGGTAAAAAAAAATGACACTAAGTTAGTGTTTGGTCTTTTTATACTAAGTGTGTTAGTGGTTGATTTTTATTGTTTGATAAATAGTTATTTACATTACTCTATTTATCATGATAATTCAGTGTTTTTTTATCATAAACTATCAGAAAACGCAAATTTAAATGCTATTTATTTATGTGCATTTAATGCTTCTTCAATTTTATTTATTGTAGTTGGAAAAGTATATAAAAACGAAGTACTTAAATGGTCTATTCTTATTTTGTTGTTTTTATTTGTTTTTTTAACAGCTTCTAAAATGGTTGTTTTTAGCCTTATTACTAGTGTTTTAGTTAATAGTGTTTTCCGCCACTCAAAAAAAAGGCGGAATGTTATAATGTTTGTTGTACTAATAGTGTTGGTGGCTGGTATTGGATCGAACACAAAAGTTTTGAAAGGTAGGGTTTTAGAATTAATCAATGCTAATTTTGAAATGGCGTGGGTAAATAATGATTTAAGTCAATTGGGGGTTGATGGTATTTCAATAAGAGTATTTCAATATCGAGCTCTTTTCGAAATTATTCAAGAAAATCCAATAAGAGCTTTTTTTGGTTTTGGCTTAAAGGCTCATAAAGTTAAGTTAAATGAGAAATATGAAAAATATAATATATATAATGTAGATGATGATTTTAAAGGAGTTAAAGGTCTTGATTTTCATAATCAATATGTTTGTACCTTCCTGTCAATTGGTTTATTTGGATCTTATTTTTTGATTGCCTTTTTGATTAGTATTATTTCATTGGCATTTAGAACAAATGATAAATTAATGTTTGTGCTTTCAGTTTTTTTTGCTCTAATTTTTTTAACAGAAATGTATTTGGAGCTACAAAGAGGGATCATTTTATTTGCCACATTGTTGCTTTTTTTGATTAAAAGGAATGAGCAAGGTTTTAGTTTTAATTAAGTTAGATTTATAGTTTGAGGATAGCGATTTTAGGTACTAGAGGTGTGCCAAATAACCACGGAGGTTTTGAACAGTTCGCTGAGTATTTTTCAAAATACTTGGCCGAAAATGAGCATGAGGTATATGTTTTTAATTCACATAACCACCCATATCAAGAAAAAATGTGGGAAGGAGTTCATATTTTACATGAATATGATCCCGAATATAAAATAGGTACTGCGGGGCAATTTATTTATGATTTAAATTGTATTTTAAGGTGCAGGAAAATGAAGTTCGACATTATCCTACAATTAGGGTATACAAGCAGTTCTATCTGGAGTTTTTTATTTCCAAAAAAAAGCGTAATCGTTACCAATATGGATGGCTTAGAATGGAAGAGATCGAAGTATAGTAAGAATACCCGGTATTTTCTAAAGCGAGCTGAAAAGTGGGGAGCTATGTATAGTGATTTTTTAATTGCAGACTCTGTTGGAATACAGGATTACTTACAAAATAAGTACAATAAAACTTCTGAATTTATTCCATATGGGGCAAGTATCTTTATTGATGCAAGTGAAAATATTCTATCGGATTATGGCGTTATAAAAAGAAAATATTCTATGTTGATCGCCAGAATGGAACCAGAGAATAATATAGAGACTATTTTACAAGGATTTCATAAATCTAATAGTAAATTCCCCTTCTTGGTTATAGGTAAATTAAATAAGTATGGAATTTATCTAAAAGAAAAATATAAAGAAGATTCTAGAATAAAATTTTTAGGAGCCATTTATAATCAAGAAGATTTAAATAACTTGAGATATTACTCAAGGTATTATTTTCATGGTCATTCAGTAGGAGGAACAAACCCATCATTATTAGAGGCTATGGCATCTAAAGCACTAATAATAGCTCATGATAATATATTTAATAAAAGTATTTTGGCTGAAAATGCTGAATATTTTAAATCACATCTTGATATTCAGGAAATCTTTGTAAAAGATCAATATATTAAGTATAAGGAAGTTTTTTGTTTGAATAACACTAATAAAATCAAGGATAAATATAGTTGGGAAAAAATTAATGCTCACTACGAAAAATATTTAATAGGATTATTAAGCGAATGAACTTAAATCAAATAATAGAGCTTAAGAGTAATAAAAAGTATTTGCTAATAAAAATATTACTTTTATTTATACTATTACACTTCTTTGCAGATTTTCTTTGTAAACTAGATTATTATTCTGATATAGAATTTCCTCCTATGAATAGGATTTTGAAGGGAGTTTTTCTTTGTTTTTCTTTATGTTATTCTATCTATAATTTTGTTAATCATAAACATAAAAACATTTTTTTGTTATTTCCTTTAATATTTGCGTTTTACATTTTTAAAGTGAATGACTATAAAAATTTAGAAACTTTTATAAGATACTTTTTTTGGTTAGGAGTGCTTCCCTTATTCTATGATATTTATCTAAAAAAGGAATATTCAATCTTTTTCAAAGATAAGGTGTACTTTATCTTTAGAAGTTTAATATTATTTAATATTATTATAATAATAGTTGATATTATGCTGGGATTTAATTATACTAAAACCTACAATGGTACTAGATTTGGTTATAATGGCATTCTTTTAAACCAAATGCAAACACCATATTTTTATTTAACATTATTATTCGTTTTTCAAAAGAAGAAGAATAGTTTGTTATTAATAATGGTAGCCTTTTTATCCATTTTATCAGGTATTAAAGCCGCATATCTAGGTTTATTTCTGTTTTTAATATTTAAAATAGGATATATTAATAAGAATAAAATAAGTTATAAAAAGCAGGTAATATCAATTGGAGTGGTTGTGACAATTTTTGTTTTTTGGATGTATCTTTTTCTTCAGACAAAAATTTTTTCATATTTGAGAGAAACCCATGGAATAATTACAGCTTTGACCTCTGAAAGAAATCTCAATTTAAAAACTATTTTGAATGAGTTGGACAATCAAAATTTTAATTTTTTTATAGGATCAATTTCTTTAAGCTCATATAGGTCAGAATTTGGAATTGTTGATATTTTTCTTTTTTTAGGTTTTTTTGGGATTGTATTATATACTCTGTTATTTGTCTCAATATTTAAAACTTTTATAAATAATAAATTAGTCGTTAGTTATTTTATTATAACCATGATAATAGTTGCGGTGGCTGGTAATTTTTTATATTTTCCATTTAATTGTTTTATGTTTTCTATTGGAGTGATTTTTTTAACGAATTGGAAAACAGACATTTGATTAATAATGGCATAGCCTAGAAATAGTTGTCTACCTTGATGTTTTTTGAATCAGATTTATTAATAGAGATGGTATTTTCTAATCCTAGTAAAAAACTCTATTTTTGAATTACGAAAATATTTAAATGATAAAAACCATTTGCTGTATCGGTGCTGGATATGTTGGCGGGCCTACTATGGCTGTCATTGCCCAACAGTGCCCACATATAACCGTAACGGTAGTAGATATTAACGAAAAGCGCATTGCAGCTTGGAATGCTAGTGATTTAAGCCAATTGCCGGTGTTTGAGCCAGGTCTGGATAAGATTGTTTCAGATGCACGTGGTAGAAACCTGTTTTTTTCAACCAATATTGACCAGGCTATTGATGAAGCCGACATGATTTTTATCTCCGTAAACACCCCCACTAAAACCTATGGTAAAGGCAAAGGCATGGCAGCCGATTTAAAATATATCGAACTCTGTGCACGCCAAATCGCTAAAGTGGCCAAGCAAGATAAGATTGTAGTCGAAAAATCCACTTTGCCAGTGCGTACAGCCTCAGCCATTAAAAACATTTTAGAAAACACAGGTAATGGAGTGCAGTTTCAAATTTTATCCAATCCTGAGTTTTTGGCCGAAGGGACTGCTGTTGCCGATTTATTAAACCCAGATCGCGTATTAATAGGTGGTGATACCACTAAAGAAGGTCAACAAGCCATCCAAACTCTAGTGGATATTTATGCCAATTGGGTGCCACAAGAACGTATTTTAACCACTAACATATGGTCGTCTGAGTTGTCCAAGCTAACAGCCAATGCGTTTTTAGCACAACGTGTATCGTCTATTAATGCCATGTCGGCCATTTGTGAAAAATCGGGAGCCGATGTTAATGAAGTTGCTAAAGCAATTGGTATGGATAGTCGTATAGGACCTAAATTTCTAAAAGCATCTGTGGGGTTTGGAGGGTCTTGCTTTCAAAAAGATATTTTAAATCTGGTATACATTGCTAAAACATATGGACTAAAAGAGGTTGCAAACTATTGGGAACAGGTCATCCTCATAAACGATTACCAAAAAAACCGATTCTCCGATAATATTGTGAGTACACTATACAATACAGTAGCCGGAAAGAAAATCGCTTTTTTGGGCTGGGCCTTTAAAAAGGATACCAACGATACACGAGAATCTGCGGCCATACAAGTGGCAGATAACTTGTTAAATGAGCAAGCCCATTTAGCAGTTTACGATCCTAAAGTCACCGAAGAGCGTATGTACGCCGATTTAGACTATTTAAATACGCGTACCGAACAGGACAACAGGGATTTGTTAAACGTAGAGACCAATCCTTATGAAGCTTGTAAAGACGCTCACGCTATTGTGGTCTTAACCGAATGGGAAGAATTTACAACCTACGACTGGCAGCAAATATACAATAGCATGCATAAACCCGCTTTTGTGTTTGACGGCCGAGGTATTTTAGATACGGAAGCTCTTATAAACATTGGCTTTACTTGCTATACCATTGGGAAAGGATCTTAATGTTGATGTAGAAGGAGGCTAAGTGTTTCAGGTGATGAAGGTTTCTTTGGACTTTAGTCTCACTCAAGGTCATTGCGAGCATGACGAAGCAATCTGTAAGTTTTGTGGACATAACCATGAGATTACTTCGGTTACTGTGCTCCGTCGTAATTGACAGGCCATGCTTCGTTATAAATAATCGAAGACTAGAATATAAGAATGCACAATTTCGGAATTCAATTCCGAAATTGTGCAATTTTTAATATATTTGCATATGATTTTAAGGATTGCACAAAATGAACTTCTAAATTTGTCTCAACAATATAAAGCCATAGCTGTTGTTGGGCCAAGGCAGTCGGGAAAAACCACATTGGTAAAAAGTGTATTTCCAGATAAACCATATGAAAGTTTGGAAACCCCAGATATAAGAGCTTTTGCATTAGAAGACCCAAAGGGGTTTTTAGGCCAATTTCCAAATGGCGCTATATTGGATGAAGTACAACGTGCCCCAGAGCTGTTTTCTTATTTACAACAAATATTAGATGAAAAAAGGGATACAGCTCAGTTTATACTTACGGGATCCAATAATTTTTTGTTGCAACAAAAAATTTCGCAGAGTCTTGCAGGCCGGGTTGGCTACCTCAATTTATTGCCCTTTTCTCTATCAGAAATAAAAGAAATAGCGCCAAAAACCATTCATGAAAAATTATTTAAGGGGTTTTACCCACCACTATACGATAAACCTTTTGAAATTCAAAAATGGTTTTCAAATTATATACGAACTTACATAGAAAGAGATGTGAGGCAATTGCGGGGAATAGATAATTTATTGGTCTTTGAGCGATTCATCAAGTTGTGTGCAGGCAGAATAGGACAATTATTAAACAAAAATGCACTGGCTGTTGAAGTTGGTGTTGATAGTAAAACCATTGAATCTTGGTTAAGTGTATTAGAGGCTAGTTTTATAGTGTTTAGATTAAGGCCGCACCATAGCAATTTTAATAAGCGTATTGTAAGAATGCCCAAATTATATTTTTACGATGTTGGTCTGGCAAGTGCCTTTTTAGGAATCCAAGAGGCAAGTCAATTAGAGTTACATCCTTTTAAAGGGATGTTGTTTGAAAACATGGTTATCGTTGAACTCTTAAAAGAAAGATTAAATAAAGGAAAGCCAAACAATTTATATTTTTGGAGAAATAGCAGGGGAAATGAGATAGACATTGTAATAGATAATTTTGATAAATTAGTGCCCCTTGAAATAAAATCCGGAAAAACGATAACAAAAAACTATTTTAAGGGATTAAACTATTGGAATAATTTAACGGGGTTCACAGGAGGCAAAGTCATTTATGGGGGAGAAGATTATCAAAAAAGAAGCAATGGTTTTGAAGTTATTCCTTTAAATTTGTTAGCTGAAAAGATCAATAACTAAATAAAGTCTATTGAAACGCGTTTTAATAACAGGAGCAGCAGGGTTTTTAGGATCACATTTATGTGACCGATTTATAAATGAAGGCTATCATGTTATTGGTATGGATAACTTCATCACTGGGGATCCAAAAAATTTAGCCCATTTAACTGAGCACCCCAATTTTGAGTTTGTTGAACACGATGTTACCGAATTCGTTTCAGTTGAAGGGGATTTAGATTATATTTTGCATTTTGCCTCACCAGCGAGCCCTATCGACTATTTAAAAATTCCCATTCAAACCCTAAAAGTAGGCTCATTAGGAACCCACAACCTATTAGGTTTGGCTAAGGCGAAAAAGGCCCGAATACTTATTGCTTCAACCTCCGAAGTGTATGGAGACCCATTAGTACACCCTCAATCGGAAGATTATTATGGCAATGTCAACACCATAGGACCTCGTGGAGTTTACGATGAGGCAAAACGGTTTCAGGAGTCCATTACCATGGCCTATCATCGAGTACATGGGTTAGAAACACGTATTGTTCGCATTTTCAATACTTATGGGCCTCGTATGCGTCTTAATGATGGTCGAGTAATTCCTGCCTTTATAGGGCAAGCTTTAAGGGGAGAAGATTTAACGGTTTTTGGAGATGGCTCACAAACACGCTCATTCTGCTATGTGGATGATCAAATAGAGGGTATTTATAGATTGTTGTTGAGCGATTATGTTTACCCAGTCAATATTGGTAATCCACACGAAATCACAATTAAAGAGTTTGCTGAAGAAATTATTAAGTTAACAGGAACCCAACAGAAAATTATATACAAAGAGCTGCCTCAAGACGATCCTTTGCAGCGGCAACCCGATATAACATTAGCAAAAAAACTGTTACATTGGGAGCCTAAAATAGATCGTGCAGAAGGCTTGCGAATAACATATCAATATTTTAAAAGTCTTCCTAAGGAGGAGCTGTATAAAACGGAGCATAAAAATTTTAAGAATCATATAAAGTTATAATTTGAGTTATAAAAGAAGCAGATATTCTAATTTCATAAAACCTATATTTGGTTTAATAGACCTCAGTATTATTATTGGGTGTATATTTCTTTTTGAAATTAATTTAATATCCACGAGTGTCTTTATTGTTTATATAGCCTTATTGTGGATTGTTATAGCGGTAAAAAACCATTTTTATGAGGTGCAAAGACATACTAGGTTTATTCAAGTCGTTCCGTTGCTCTTTCGGCAGTTTTTGTTTTTTGGGCTAATATTATATGCTTATATAGGTGTTTTTAAGCAGCCAAACATTAGTAGGCTGGCTTTGGCAAAGTATTTATTGTTTGTGTTTTTGTTAATTTTAGCTTTTAAACTGTTTACGCTTTTTTTATTAAGAAAGTATAGGGCAGTATTAAAAGGGAATACAAGAAATGTTATTGTTATTGGGGATAATGAAAAAACCAGACAACTCATAAAGACCATTAGAACGCGATTGGATTATGGTTATAATTTTAAACAGCAATTTAAAATTAATGATAACCATGCTTTAAGGACATGTTTTGATTACATTATCGAAAACGATATTGATGAAATCTATTTTTCGGTTGCTGAGTTATCCAACAGGCAAATAAATAGTTTGGTTGATTTTGCCGATAATAACCTTAGAGAATTAAAGTTTATACCCGATAATAAAGATATATTCTCTAAAAAATTGAAATATGAATATTACGATTATATTCCGGTTTTGTCCATTCGAACCATTCCTTTACAGGAGCCGGTTAATAAATTCGTAAAACGTTTGTTCGATATTCTGTTTTCAGTATTTATAATAGTGTTTGTACTATCATGGTTAACGCCAATTTTGGCTATTATTATAAAATTAGAATCTAAGGGTCCTGTGTTTTTTAAACAATCCAGAAACGGATTTAACTACGAAGAGTTCGATTGTTATAAGTTTAGGTCGATGACCCCTAATAAAGATGCCCACCTACACCAAGCTACTAAAGGGGACCATCGTATCACAAAAGTAGGGGCTTTTATTAGGAAAACCAGTATAGATGAATTACCACAGTTTTTTAATGTATTGTTTGGAGATATGAGTGTGGTGGGGCCAAGACCGCATATGGTTAGCCATACTAATTTATATGCACAACGCGTAGATAAGTTTATGGTAAGACATTTTGTAAAACCGGGCATTACAGGATTAGCTCAAGTGAGTGGTTTTAGGGGAGAAATAGAAAGGGAAAAGGATATTATCAATAGGGTGAAATATGATATCTTTTATATCGAGAACTGGTCCTTGTTATTAGATTTAAAAATTATTTTTCAAACCTTTACCAACGCGTTAAAGGGCGAAGAAAAAGCCTATTAAATCATTTTGACAAATTGGTTTAATTGCAAATGGTAATCAAAAGATTCTAGAGCTGTTTGTTGAATTTGATTTTTGAAGGTGCTATTTCGAGGTTCAGAGGGATCAATGGTTGAAATCACATGGTTTAAGTTATTGTAATCTCCAGCTTTAGCAACCCAGCCTAGCTTATTGTCTTTTACAATATGTTCGCCTTCACCACCACCAAAATAGAGTATAGGTAAGCCCAAACGAGCGTATTCAAAGATTTTTGAAGGCACCGATCCATAGATTCTATCGACCAATGGAATAACGGCAATATCATATGTCATTAATGCTTTGTGCAATTCGGGTCTTGAAACTTCACCATGATATACGATATCCAACTCAGGATGTTTCGAAATAAATGCTTCGATAGTATGCTTTTCAGCACCAGAGCCATAAATATGAAAGCTAAGGGTTGAATAGTTCAATTCTTGGCATAATTTATAAATCCCTTGCGCTACACCCAATAAACCAGCATAAACCAATTTTAATAATTTTGAAGTAGATTGAGTTTCAATAATTTTGGGAGGTTTAGAATTTGGATAATTACGATATAAGAACGTCTCTTTTTCAGGATAAATAGAGAGGATGTGGTTTAAAATTTCAAGGCTTTGTCCCAATATCAAGTCGGCATGCTTATAATTAAAGCGTTCCATTTTTTTTAAAAGGGAGTAACCTAAGCCTTTTTGTAAAGCCCCAAGTTCTAGACCGGCTAAAGGCCATAAGTCGCTTACATTTAGAATGAGTTTTCTTTTTTTCGAACGTAAAAAGAAAACAGAAGTGAAAGCCACTAGTAACGGAGGGGATTGCACAATGACCGTTTTGGGGATTTTGTACCAAAGCAAAAACCACATCAGGCTAAAGCTATAGGATAGCATAGCAATAAGACGTAGCACCTTATTTTTGGAGTTGCTGGCAAAGAGCCATAATCTATGAATGGTAATTTGCTGCTCTGTTGAGGTATGCTTAAAAGTACCACGATAGCTGTCAAAAATTTTTCCGTTAGGGTAATTGGGTAAGGGCGTAACTACCGAAACCTTAAAATGATGTGTTTGTAAGCCTTCAGCCAATTGAAAGATACGATTGGAAGCCGCACCCATTTCCGGGGGAAAATAATTGGTTATAATGAGGACTTCCTTCATGATCACTTAAAAATAGTTGTTAAATGATTAACAATTCTTTCAGCTGTATGACCGTCCCACAATTTAGGAACGGTGCCTTGTTTCCATGTGCCTGCAAATAGTGTTTTAAAAGCGCTTTTAATTTTTTCAATATCATTACCAACTAAAATATTAGTGCCCAAATCACAGGTTTCTGGGCGTTCGGTAGTATCTCTTAGTGTTATGCAAGGCACATTTAAAACAGTAGTTTCTTCAGTAATGCCACCAGAATCAGTAATAACGCCCAAAGCGTGTTTAACCAAATAATTAAATTCCAAATACCCTAAGGGGGCTACAACATGAAGGTTTTCAAAATTCAAACTTAACCTATGCAACAGTTTTTGTGTTCTTGGATGTACTGGAAAAATAATGGGGAGACCTTTGCTGTGGCTAACCATTTGAGTGATTAGTTGCTTAAGCTGCTGTTCTTCATCAACATTATTGGGTCTATGGAGCGTCATGACCAAATAGTTTTTCTCGCTCAACTTTAAATTATTCCATAGACTAGGTTTCTTTAATTGATTTTCATGTTTAAGCAGTGTGTCTATCATTACATTCCCCACATAAAAAATATTGGATTCCGAAACCCCCAAACGTTTTAAATTGGCATTGGCATAAGTTGAGGTCGTAAAAAAATAATCGGTTAGGCTATCGGTTACAATACGATTGATTTCTTCTGGCATGGTTAGGTCTCCAGATCGGATGCCCGCTTCAACATGGGCTACTTTTATATGGGCTTTTTTGGCCACAATAGCACAGGCCATAGTAGAGGTAACATCGCCCACCACCATAACTAAATCGCATGGGTTTTGTTGTAGTTCCTTTTCAAAACCAATCATAATGGCTGCCGTTTGCTCGGCTTGGGAGCCACTTTTTACGTTTAAGTTTACATTTGGATGCGGAATATTTAACTCTTGAAAAAAAGAGCCACTTAAGTTTTTATCGTAGTGCTGTCCAGTATGCACAAGTCTGTAATTTATGCTGATACCCTGTGCTTTTTTATTTTCTATGGCTTCTATTATAGACGCAATTTTCACAAAGTTTGGCCTGGCACCGGCAACTATAGTAATGGTCATGTGTTTTGGTTTAAAAGGGATGTAAACTGCTTCAATTTACCACTTTTCGATCGAACTAATTTATCCCGTCTTTCAAAAGTAATTTGAAGGCCTTTTTCCAGATAGACTTCCATTTCGGTAATGATGTGTTTTATGTTTTCTTCTGAAAGCACTTCAGAACTTACATAAATGACCTTAAAAGTATCTGGCTTTAATTGCTCAATAACAAATGCTTTAACCTTGCTGTCCTTTTCAATAATGCTTTTGGTGACATAATAAAAGGTTAATCCTGCTGCTTTTTTACCACTAGGTAAAATAACCATATCATTGGTTCTTCCAATCAGTTTTTTAAGAATGGGAGTTTTTAGGGTACTATGTTCTGAAAGCATACCAATATCACCAATATCGTAACGAATAAAAGGCTGGGCCTTGTTGTATAGCGAGGTAATCACCAATCGACCTTCTTCACCGTGTGGTAAAACATTATTGTGTTCGTCAAGCACTTCCACAAACAAAGTCTCACTATTGACTTGCCATTGGCCTTTTGGGTTTTCAAAAGCTATTAAATCGAGTTCCGAGGCGCCATATTCATTAGCAACAGGAATACCAAATTGTTGCTCCAAGAGTGTTCTGTCATCTTCAAAAAGCATTTCGGAAGTCGTCATGCAAACCTGTAAAGATGGACATACCGTTTTAAGAACTATGTTTTTACCTTGTAAATATTTAGCAAACTGTACCATGGGGCTGGTGTAGCCGTTTAGGTATTCCAGTGGCTTTGTTTTAAAAACCTTTAACCAGTTTTCAAAACCCGCATCGCTTAAATCGAAAACATTAAATCGGGTTCTGCAGCTTATAAAATCCTTGAGTTTTTCTATATAATACCCTTTTTTGTCTAAGGGGATACCATAAAAGCGTCCTTGTTTAGAGTGGTTAAAATCGATATTATACCACCCAAACCGATTTTGGATAACTGCCCAAGTTAAAGCATGGCAAAATTTGTCTTTCGAAAATAGGAAAGGCTGTCCCGAAGCCCCAGATGTTTTATCGATGTAGATATTTTGTTTTGAAAAACCTTCAGACCAAAGGGTTTCTAAAGGATGCTGTAAATCCGATTTGGTCATAATGGGGATGCTGTTCCAATCTAACGGATTAGCACTTGTGGCAAAGGATTGATAGAAAGGATTATGCTTTAGGTGAAAGGCTACAATATCATGCTTTTTGGACTCAACGTAAGCTTTAAATTCAGTTTCATTTATATTTTGAATGCTTTTTAGCGTGCGTTGTGCTTCCCGTATGGGAAAGCCTTTAAGTTTTAAAGCAAGATTGAACAAATTCAAAATGAAGATTTTTTGTAAAGTAAATAAAAAATAGTCGTGTATTAGTCGCATTAGTTTTATTTTTGCACTCGGAAAAACAACTTTTAATGTATCGCATTGAAAAACTTTAACTTGTCATTCCCATGTAGATGGGAATCTAAGAAAAACACAAGACAATGAACATCTTAATTTTAGGATCTGGCGGAAGAGAACACACCTTTGCTTGGAAAATAGCCCAAAGCCCAAAATGTAAAAACCTATTTGTAGCTCCAGGTAATTCTGGAACGGCCAAAATAGCAACCAATATAAATATTGGGGTAAACGATTTTGAGTCGATTAAAGCAATTGTTTTGGACAAAGCTATCGATATGGTTGTGGTGGGGCCAGAAGACCCTTTGGTTAATGGTGTTCATGATTATTTCTTAAACGACGAGGCTATTAAACACGTAAAGGTGATTGGCCCTCAAAAAGAAGCTGCCGAATTGGAAGGCAGTAAGGAATTTGCCAAACAGTTTTTATACCGTCATAACATTCCAACAGCAGCTTACGAGAGCTTTACAAAAGACACTGTAGAGCAGGGCTATGCCTTTTTGGAATCCTTAACCCCTCCATATGTATTAAAAGCAGATGGTTTGGCCGCTGGTAAAGGTGTGGTGATTTTAAATGATTTAGAAGAAGCTAAAGCCGAATTAAAGCAAATGCTGGTCGATGCCAAATTTGGTGAAGCCAGTACCAAAGTAGTTATTGAAGAGTTTTTGGATGGTATTGAATTAAGTTGTTTTGTGTTAACCGATGGCAAAAACTATAAAATACTACCAACAGCCAAAGACTATAAGCGTATAGGAGAAGGCGATACAGGATTGAACACAGGAGGTATGGGTGCAGTGTCTCCAGTACCATTTGCGACCCCGGAGTTTTTAAATAAAATAGAAGAACGTATCGTTAAGCCTACTGTAGAAGGTTTTAGAAAAGATAACTTACCTTATGTGGGATTTGTGTTTATCGGTCTCATTAAAGTAGGCGACGACCCTAAGGTTATAGAATATAACGTGCGTATGGGCGATCCTGAAACCGAAGTGGTTTTCCCGCGTTTAAAGAACGATTTGGTCGACATTCTTTTGGCTATGGCCAATGGTACATTAAATACCATTGATATTGAAATTGATGAGCGAGCAGCAACAACCATCATGTTAGTGTCTGGAGGGTATCCGGAAGCTTATGAAAAAGGCAAGGAAATAACAGGGCTTGAAGCTGTCGAGGACTCCATTCCTTTTCATGCTGGAGCGCAGCTTGAAGATGGAAAAATAGTAACATCTGGTGGGCGTGTTATGGCAATTACTTCTTACGGAGATACTTATCAAGAGGCCATAAAAAAATCTTACCAAAATATAGAAAAACTACATTTTGATAAGATGTATTATCGTAAAGATATTGGATTCGATTTATAAAAATGAATGCGAAGAAACAGTTTTGTCTTCTTCGTTGTTGTCATTAAATAATTTAAGTTGCTTTAACCAGTATAACATGGCAATAAATCCTATGGCTAGGAACAACCAAGAAATGGTGTTAGCTGCAAACCAGTTGTCAAGTTCTAATGCTCTTAACGCATCATAAGGAGCAAAAAGAACATTAACAAACAAATCTTCAATAGCGTAAAAGAAATCTTTCATCAGTTTATTTATTGTTTTCTAACCGCAATTAGTTAGTATATTTACAAGGCAAAAATACAAAAACAGTTAATGATTACAAGCATTTTTAGTAAATCTAAACCAATTAATTTCATACTGGTATTTTTTATTACTGCCTTGGCATTTTTAATAGCTAATATTAAAGTTGGGGCAACATTGGTAACCCTAACTTTAGTTATAAAGCAATTCGGTTTATTTTTTGTTTGTTATAGCACCATCTTGCTCCTTAATTTTATTGTTAGTAAAAACGGACTGACAAGAAATAACAATTACGAAATATTATTATACAGCCTGTTTCTTCTGTCTTTATTGGAAACCACACAGCATACAAACATACTATGTGCCAATTTTTTTGTTTTACTCGGATTAAGGCGTATTTTAAGCATTCGGTCGCAAATAAGCTTGAGTAAAAAGTTATTCGATGCCGCATTTTGGATTGCCATTGCTGCATTATTTTACTTTTGGGCTATCTTGTTTTTCTTGCTCATTATTATAGCATTGCTACTATATACCGATAATAAATTGAATCACTGGATTATTCCTTTTATAGGCGTATTGACCGTGTTTGTTTTTACGGTTTGTTTCTCCATAATTTATTTTGGTGATTATTTTGGGGCTTTTAAAAGTTTGCCACAAATAAACTACGATTATACTAGTTATAACACACCTGTTTTTATTGTTGTAGTAAGTGTGCTGTTGTTGTTTGGATTATGGTCATCCTTATTTTATATAAAACAGATGAAGCAAAAAAAGAAAGCCCATAGACCTTCATTTACACTTATTTTAGTAGCCTTTTTAATAGCTTTGGCAGCAATAGTCTTAGCGCCAATAAAAAATGGCAGTGAATTTTTGTTTCTGTTCGCTCCGCTAGCCATTATCATTACAAATTATATTGAAATCATTAAGAAAAAATGGCTTAGGGAAGTCTTTTTGTTCTTGTTTGTTTTATTGCCATTGGTTGCTTTAATGTTGTAGTTTTTTGCCAAACGCTAAATCGCCTGCATCGCCTAAACCAGGAACGATATAGCCTTTGTTATTTAATGTTTCATCAATTGTTGCAATCCATAAATGCGTATCATTAGGGAAGTGTTTGCCAATAAAATCAACACCAGTTTGTGATCCTATTACACAAACCAAATGAATGTCTTTGGGCGCACCAAAAGGTTTAAGAGCTTCAAAAGTAGCTTGTAAAGATTGCCCCGTGGCCAACATGGGGTCGGCTAGGATAAGTGTTTTACCTTCTATTGAAGGACAAGCTAAATATTCAACCACTATATCAAAACTTTCAGGATGCTTTTTATGTTGCCTGTAAGCAGAAATAAAAGCATTGTCGGCCATATCAAAATAGTTCAATAACCCATTGTGTAGCGGTACGCCAGCCCTTAATACAGAGCATAACACGATGTCGTTTTGGGGCAAAAGAATATCCGATGTTCCCAAAGGCGTTTTAACGGGCGTTGTCTTGTAATTTAGGGTCTTGCTCATTTCGTACCCTAAAATTTCGCCAATACGCTCAATGTTTTTCCTAAAACGCATACGGTCGGTTTGGATTCCCGTATGTCTAATTTCAGAAATAAAGGTGTTTAGAATAGAATTTTGCTCGGAGAGGTTGTGGATATGCATAGGACACAAAAGGTTTATGATGATTAAAATTAACTAAATTTAAATACCCGTTGTGCATTTTGGGTCAAACTAATTCTTAGAATGTCAGTTCGAGTGTCCGCCAAAGGCAGGACGTATCGAGAACTATTTTAAAGACTAAAATTCTTGCCTGCCTGCCGGTAGGTTCTCGATAAAAATTTTACTCATTTCAATCGTAAAATTCACTCGAACTGACAGAATTTTATCAAAATGCACAACGGTTAAATATAAAGTATATTTCTTCAGTAAAAAGCTAAATGTTGTGTCTAAAAATCACAAAATTTAGTTTCACTTTAGGAACCGCTTTACCAGCCCAAATAATTTTTTTTATTTGGTTTTGACAACTTTCAAATGAAACACCTATGCCTAAATTTTAGACATACAATAGGGATGATGATTTGGGTGTTACATGCGATGTCCTGAGCTTGTCGAAGGATGACCATTAAATAAAAAATAAATATTAACACATGAAAAAAATCATGTACTTTTGTTCAACAAAATAAAATACACCATGTTTACCAATAAAGCGAATAAAATATTTCAAGACGTTATTGAAAAATACCACGTGATTAACACTGTAGACCAACCCTTTGAAAATGCCTATCCCAAAAGCGATTTAATAGAGCATTTGTTGTATAGAAAATGTTGGATTGACACGGTACAATGGCATTACGAAGATATTATCCGCGATCCACAAATAGACCCTGTTGCGGCTTTAAAATTAAAGCGCCAAATAGATGCTTCCAATCAGGACAGGACAGATATGGTAGAGTATATAGATAGCTATTTTTTAGAAAAATATAAAGATATTTCAGCTAAGGCCAATGCGACCATTAATACAGAAAGTCCAGCTTGGGGGATAGACCGATTATCTATTTTGGCATTGAAAATTTATCATATGAATGAAGAAGCTACTCGTGAGGATGCCTCTTCAGAGCATAGAGCAGCTTGCCAGAAAAAATTAGATGTGTTGTTGGAACAACGTGTGGATTTATCAACCGCTATTGATACCCTTTTAAATGATATTGAAAATGGGGATAAGTATATGAAAGTATACAAACAAATGAAGATGTACAACGACGACGAGCTTAACCCTGTATTGCGTTCGCAGAAATAATTAATACGTCGTGTGCCCATTTTGAATTAAAACGCGGTATGTCAGTTCGAGTGTGCCGACGTTTACTGTCGGCATGTATCGAGAACCTATAGTGAAAAAAATTTCTCAATAGTCCTGATGGGTAAAGCCGAAGTACAAATTCGCTAGAAGTGCAGGCGTTTCAAAATTGAAAGACGGAAAGGTTATGCAAATTAAGCCCAAACACATTTTGGTAATCCGCCTATCTGCCATGGGTGATGTGGCTATGACCATTCCCGTGTTGCGAGCATTGACCGAACAATATCCAGAACTTAAGATTACGGTGCTAACCCGTACTTTTTTCACGCCTTTTTTTCGGGATATCAATAATGTAACGGTTTTTCCAGCAGATCTAAAAGGAGAGCATAAAGGTGTTTTCGGACTTTACAAATTGGCACGGCAACTTAATAAAGAAAACCGGTTTTATGCGATAGCCGATTTGCACAATGTGTTAAGAAGTAAAATCTTAAAACAGTTTATAAGATGTAAGCGCTTTGTTTCCATCGATAAAGGACGGAAAGACAAAAGAGCATTAACAAAAGGGCGGCTTTTTAAACAGCTAACAACTACCCGCCAGCGCTATGCCAATGTTTTTGCAACTTTAGGATATCCGTTAGACTTATCCAACCCATCATTTCCAAAAAAAGCAGATTTAAACGAAAATATAGAAGCTGTTGTTGGAAAAGATTCTAAAACCATGATTGGTATTGCGCCATTTGCGGCCCATAAAGGGAAGCAATACCCCTTAAATCTAATGAAAGCAGTTATAGAATCGCTTTCAAAGGAGTATAAGGTTGTTTTGTTTGGCGGGGGAGATGAAGAGACAGCTATATTAAATGCAATTGCATCTGCCAATACAGGGGTTGTTAATATTGCGGGTAAACTGTCCTTAGAAGAGGAGATGGATGTCATTTCAAATGTAGAAATTATGCTGTCCATGGATTCTGGCAATGCCCACATGGCAGCCATGTTGGGCGTGAAAGTGATAACTATTTGGGGTGTCACACATCCGTATGCCGGTTTTGCACCCTTTAACCAACCTTCAGATTATGCTTTGCTTTCCGATAGAGATAAATACCCAAAAATCCCAACTTCAGTATATGGTAACAAATACCCTGAAGGCTATGAAAATGCAGCAGGAAGTATTTCACCTGAAACTGTTGTGGAAAAAATCAAGTCCGTCATTTAGAATTTTGTCATTCCTGCGTGTTACCCTGAGCTTGTCGAAGGGAAGGCAGGAATCCACTAAACAAAGGTTAGGGATGTAAAAAAGAGTTTCTTTTCCGCAAAAAGGGTCTACACATCATCATAATCCACCACCACAGTTGGTGTAGTAGGGTGTGCTTGACAAGTTAAAATTAAACCTTCAGCAACTTCACTATCGGTTAAAATATTGTTTTGTCGCATGGTAGCTTCACCGTCTTTAATACGTGCCAAACAACTACTACAAATACCACCTTGGCAAGAGTAAGGAGCGTCTAGATCTTCATCAAGGGCCGCTTCCAGTATGGTTTGTTTGGCAGACATTTCAAACGTGGTTTCTTCATCATCAACAATAACCGTGATTTTGGTTTTGCCAGAAGGCGCTGCAGTAGTATCTTCTACTTCATCAACTTTGGCGGCTTTAAACAGTTCAAAATGAATGCGGTTTTCATCAATATCATGTTCGGTAAGTACATCTTTAACCGTATGTATCATGGCTTCGGGACCGCATAGGTAATAAGCATCCACCTCAACATGTTTATGTTTGTTTTTCATGACATAATTGACCGTGCTTTTTTCAATACGGCCAAAAATGGAATCGTCGCTATCTTCTTGGCTAAACACAAACTGAATGGAAAAACGGTCTTTGTATTGATGCTGAAGATCCAAAAGCTCATTTAAGAACATGGTATCTTCGGTAGTTTTATTGCCATACACCAAAATGACTTTACTGTACACCTCCTCTTCCAAAGCACATTTTATAATGCTCAATACAGGTGTAATACCACTACCGGCGGCAAAGGCTGCAATGTTTTTGGTTTTAGAATCGTTAGGCTGAAAAGTGAACCGCCCCTTAGGAGGTGCTACTTCTAGAGTATCTCCAACTTTTAATTGCTTGTTCGCATAAGCAGAAAAGGTGCCATCTGTAACTTCTTTTACGGCCACTTTTAAATCGCCACTTTTTGGGGAAACACATAACGAATAATCACGGCGTACCTCTTTGCCTTCGATTTCCGTTTTAAGGGTAATGTATTGTCCTGCTTTAAAAGCAAAAATATCTTTTAAGTTTTCGGGAACATTAAAAGCAATGCTTACGGCTTTATCGGTTTCTCTTTTTATGGCCTTTACAGAAAGTTTGTGAAATGATGACATTTGATAATTTTTGACAAAAGTACATGAATTTTTTTATTAGAATATTCAAAAAGATCAAATGAAAAAATTACATGGACTAACGAAGAGATTACTGTGTCCTTCGGCCATGCTCATGATAAACTTAGGTTGAAGTTTGGTTACCGAAAAGAAGTTAAATGTTATACTTTTTAGAAACACAATTTCTCATCACTAATCATCTTGGTATATTACTCATTATGTCTTTTTTTACTATTTAAATAGCTCTGAATGGGTTCCTATCCTTATGAGTTTAATTGTCATGCCCTCTTCAATTTGAAACCAAATAATCAACAAGTCAGGTTTAATATGGCATTCCCAATTATCACTATACTTTCCCTTTAATTTATGGGGTCTCATACTTGCGGGAATTTCTTTTACGCCATTAGCTTGCAACTTTTGCAAAACTTCACGTGTCAAATTAAAATCTGTTCCTTTTGTCTTGATCTTTTTTAAATCCTTTTTAAACCTTGTTGTTGGTATTAATTCATACATGTTCACAGACTTTCAAGAAACGAATCTAAATCTTTAATAGGCTTTAAATTTTTGTTGTCATGGGCCTCATTAATGGCCTCTATTGTATCCGCATTTGGAATATCTCCAACACTTTTAAACAAGATGTACTCAACATAATTATTGAGGCTTCTCTTTTGGGAGGAAGCTTTTTCTTTAAGGATTTCTAACAAATCCTTTTCAAGCCTAAATGCAGTCTGTATTTTCATAGTTATTAATTTAAATGGGCATTACATACAAAATTACAAAATAACAATATGTTATACAAATGTTATACTGTTGATAAGCTAAAACCATGTAAATAAAACTCAGTTTTTTATAGAAGATAAATAGTGAAGTCCTTTAGGATATTTTAAATTTGGTTGTAACAAATAGAGAGATTGTATTACTAATGAACAAATGCTCCCAAGAATATGTTTAAACACTTCATAGTATTAGAATGGAAATCCTTTATACGCTCGGCAAGCTTTGGGAAGAGTGTCGCTATTAAAATACTCATGGGCTTTTTGGCCATGTATTTTATGGTCATGTTCTTTGCAATGGGATTTTTTATGGACAAAATCCTCAAAGAAGTCTATCCAGACCTGGATCCGTTGGTAGCGTTTAATGGCCTGTTGTTTTATTGGATTATAGCCGACCTGCTTCTTCGGTTTTTCTTTCAAAAACTACCTGTAATGCAAGTAAAGCCCTTATTGGCCTTGCCAGTAAAGCGAAGTGAAATTGTGAATTACGTTTTAGGAAAATCGATATTGTCGTTCATTAATTTTTTACCCCTGTTCGCTATTGTCCCGTTTGGAATTAAATTAATGACAAAGCATCACGAAGTAACAACCGTATTGATATGGATGCTAATTATTGTGCTCATTACACTAATAAATAGTTTCCTGAATTTTATCATCGAAAATGCATCGGCTAAAACAGAACTTTCTTTTTTGCCCATTATCCTTTTTGTGGGCGCGCTTTTTGCATTAAACCATTTTCAGATCATAAACATTGCAGCCGGCCTTTCAAAAGGAGTTATGGCTATTATAGCAAATCCAGTATTCTTGGTCGTTCCTGTTTTGTTGTTGCTGGCACTGTACCTGTACAATTTTAAGATGTTAAAGCAAGTCCTGTATCTGGACAGTGGTTTAAAAACCAAAGTAAAGGAGGTAAAGGCCTCGAGCATGGAATGGACGAAGAGTTTTGGAGATATTGCGCCATTCTTGCAATTGGATTTAAAATTGATTTGGCGTAATAAACGTACCAAATCATCGGTTTGGATTGTGCTCATAGGGTTATTGTATGGGTTGTTTTTTTATCCACAACCTGCTTATCAAAATATGCCTTGGCTTTTTGTGTTTGTAGGCGTGTTTTCAACGGGTATTTTTTTAATCAATTTCGGGCAATTTATTCCGGCTTGGGACAGCGGCTATTACAAATTACTTATGAGTCAAAACATTAAATACGAGCAATATTTAAAATCTAAATTCACTTTAATGGCACTTAGTGTGGTTATCCTTTTTGTGTTGGGAATTCCATATGTCTACTTTGGGTGGAAAATCTTGTTGGCCCATTTTGTGGCGGCCATTTATAATATTGGAGTTAATACCCATGTGATTCTGTTAGGAGGGTCTTTTAATAGGAAAAAGATAGATTTAAATCAGAAGGCGGCATTTAACTATCAAGGGACAGGAGCCGTACAATGGTTAATAGGGATTCCATTATTATTGGTGCCTATGGGGCTTTTTGCACTGCTCTATTTTTTAGTGGAGTTTGAACTTGCCTGCTTGGTTTTAACTGTTTTTGGAATTGTAGGGATTGTTTTCCATGAAAAGTTAATGAAAGCCATCACCCAAAAATACCTCACATCAAAATATAAAATGATTAATGCTTTCAATCAAGAAAGCTAAACGTACAGGATTATGATAACAACATCAAATTTATCAAAGGCATATAAAGGCAATCAGGTTTTGCATATTGAAAATCTTGATATTCCCAAAGGTCAAAGTTTTGGTTTGGTAGGCAATAACGGGGCTGGTAAAACCACGTATTTTAGTTTATTGCTGGATTTAATTAAACCAACAACAGGGCATATTACTTCAAATAGCATACAAGTCGATAAAAGTGAAGCATGGAAACCATATACTTCAGCTTTTATTGATGAAAGCTTTTTAATTGGGTATTTAACTCCAGAAGAGTATTTCTATTTCATAGGCGAGTTACGTGGGCAAAACAAAGCCGATGTCGATAAATTAACTGGTCAGTTTGAAGATTTTTTCCATGGTGAAATCTTGAAACAGAAAAAATATTTGCGCGATTTAAGTAAGGGTAATCAAAAAAAAGTAGGTATTGTGGCGGCTCTCATAGGAAATCCGGAAGTTGTTGTTTTAGATGAACCTTTTGCCAATTTAGATCCTACTACCCAAATACGCCTTAAAGCCATTATTAAAAATCTTGCCGAAAAAGGAGGAGTAACGGTGTTGATTTCCAGCCACGATTTAATGCATGTTACTGATGTATGCGAGCGTATCGTGGTTTTGGATAAAGGTGAAATTATAAAAGATTTGGCAACTAATGCAGCAACCTTAAAGGAGTTGGAAGCCCATTTTGCGGGATAGCAGTTAATCCAAAAGTCATTCTATTTTTTAGGTTAATCAAAAAAGATGCTTATTTTTACCTACTTGCATAATATATGTAAGCGATTACAGTTATTATAATACTAAACAATCAAGGTATTGAAAGCATTTTCCAAGGGCATACTGGCAATAGTTATTTCCATTGTTTTACTGGCAAGCTGTTCGAGAAAGAAGGATAATTTTGTGAGTAGAAACTACCATGCCGTTACGGCAGAGTTCAACCCGCTTTATAATGGTTATTTAGCTTTAGAAGAAGGACGTATTAACCTTAACGAAAGCTATCAAGACAATTATTGGGAAATTCTACCAATAGAGCGCATGGAGGTGCTGGATGAGGTCATGCTTCCTGGGCAATCTAAAAGCGAAAATTTTTCTAGGGCCGAAGAAAAAGCGGTAAAGACCATCCAAAAGCACAGTATGAATATTGATGGCAGGGAAAAAAACCCGCAAATGGATCAAGCCTACCTGCTTTTGGGAAAAGCCCGTTATTTCGATCAGCGTTTCGTGCCAGCCATTGAAGCCTTCAATTATATTCTATACAAATATCCCGCAAGCGACAAGATCAATCAGGCCAAAATATGGCGCGAGAAAACCAATATGCGTTTGGAAAACAACGAATTGGCAATAAAAAACCTAAAGCGATTACTAAGACAAGAACATGTTGAAGGCCAAGATTTAGCCGATGCTACTTCTACGTTGGCCCAAGCCTATTTAAATGAAAAAATAATAGATACCGCCATTGTGCAATTGGAAATCGCTTCAGCGGCAACCAAAAGCAATGATGAACGTGGGCGCTATCGTTTTATTCAAGGACAACTTTATAATAAATTAGGTTATAAGGACAGTGCCAATATAGCTTTCGATAAGGTGATTGAGCTCAACAGAAAAACACCAAGAATCTATATGATTAGTGCCTATATCGAAAAAATTAAGAATTTCGATTATGCAAATGGCGATAAAGTGGCATTAAGGGAATTGCTTACTGAGCTTGAAGAAAACCGCGAGAACAGGCCTTATTTAGATAAAATTTATCATCAAATAGCAGCGTACCATGCTATTAATGGTTCAGATTCGTTAGCCAAAGTGTATTATAATAAATCGTTGCGAACCAATTCTCCAGACAAGTTTTTAAAAGCCAGAAATTATCGAATTCTTGGTGATATGAATTTTGATGTGTCTTTGTATAGTGATGCGGGACAGTATTACGATAGTACGATGGCCAATTTGGTTGAAGATTCGAAACCATACCGGGTTATTAAAAAGAAGCGTGATAATTTAGATGATGTCATTTATTACGAAGCAGTTGCACAAACAAATGATAGTCTGCTGCGTTTAATAAACCTACCCGAAGCAGACCGATTGGCATATTTTGAAGCTTTTACCGATAGTTTAGAGCAAAAGGCAAAAAAAGAAAAAGAGCTTCGCGAAGCTACCGAGCGTAATAAAAGTGGTGTGATTACGGTGAACAATAAGCTTCCGGGTCAAAGCACCAACCCAAGTTCTGGTAGGTTACCAGGACAAACAAGCACTTTTTATTTCTATAATGCTTCAACATTAGCTTATGGCAAAAATGAGTTTGTTAAAATTTGGGGTAATAGAACACTCGAAGATAATTGGCGTTGGTCCAGTAAAGTAGGTTCTAATAGTTCGGGAGTTGTATCAGGCGGTAACTTGTTGGCTACAGCAACCGAAGAGGAGCGCTACGATCCGCAATTTTATATTTCTAAAATTCCTTCCAAAGAAAAAGAAATAGACAGTATATGGAAAGAACGCAATTACGCCTATTATCAGTTGGGTTTGATCTACAAGGAGAAGTTTAAGGAGTACCAATTGGCAAAGAGTAAATTTCAAAATTTGTTGAACAGTAATCCAGAAGAACGCTTGGTGTTGCCTTCAAAATATAATTTGTATAAAATTTATGAACTGTTGGGACAAACAGGAGAGGCAGAAATAGCCAAGAACGATATTGTTACAAACTATCCAGAATCGCGTTATGCAACTATTTTAACCAATCCAGAATTGGCTAGTTTGGCCGATGAAAATAGCCCAGAAAGTGTATATGAAGCACTTTATGCGCAGCATTTAAATCAAGAGTATGAAACCGTAATAGACAAGAGTGAAGAATACATCAAAGCCTTTGATGGCGACGCTATAGTTTCTAAGTTTGAACTGTTAAAGGCTACAGCAACAGGGCGTTTGTATGGTTATAAGCCTTATGGCGAAGCCATTAATTTTGTAGCGGTCACGTATGCTAATACTTCCGAAGGCATTAAAGCACAGGAAATTCAGTCGAAAGTATTGCCACAATTATCCAATAGCGATTTTGTTGAGGCTACCGATAGTATTCCAAACCACTATAAAGTTGTTTTTAGGTTTGATAAAACAGAAAACGAAAGCATGTTAGGGTTCAAACAAGAGTTGGATACGATACTAAAGAATATGAAGTATTACGATTTAAAATCGTCTGTAGATGTTTATGATCCCAAATTGGCTTTTGTAGTAGTTCATGGATTTAACAACAGACAAATAGCGCAAACATTTGATCAATTATTAACCGAAGAAAATAAGCGTAAAATAAACAAATCCTATTTTGCAATCTCATCGGCGAATTATCAAATAGTTCAAATCCATAAGAACTTGGAAGCGTATTTAAGTTTAAATAATAATTAAGTTACATATTATGTTCACTGATAATAAAAAAGACAAAAACAAAAACATGGTAGAAGGAACATCAAGTCAAAATATTATTGCCCAAGGCACCAAAATAGTTGGAGATTTAAATAGTGAAGGCGACTTAAGAATTGACGGTGCAGTAGAAGGTAATTTAAAAACCACAGGCAAGGTGGTTGTTGGTAAAAAAGGTTATATTAAAGGAACACTACAAGGTACAGATGCGTATTTTGAAGGTAAGTTTGATGGTAAACTGGCACTAACAGGAACCTTAACCCTAAAAGCCGCTGCACATATACAAGGTGAGGTAGTTGTGGGTAAATTAGCTGTAGAGCCAGGAGCTACATTTAACGTAACCTGTATGATGAAGGGAGCAGTAAAAGAAATGAATAATGGCCAGCAACAAAAACAACAAGGATCAGGGTCCGAAAAAACAGCTTAAAAATGCCGCCCAGCTTTCGGGCATAGCCATTCAAATGGGGGTTACCATATACCTATTTGTGCTTTTGGGTAAATGGCTGGACACCAAATATAATAATGGTGACAAACTATTTATAATTATAATGACGCTTCTTGGCGTAGGCATATCGCTTTATGCCGTTCTTAAGCAAATTAACAGAATTAACAATAATTGATGCAGCATCCTTTTTATGGCTTTGTTATAAAAGCAACAGGCCTTTTAACGATCGTCTTTGGAATACATTTAGCCCTATTACACTTTTTAGGCTTTCCATTATTTGAAAACAAAATTATACTATCTTACACCGTAAACCTTCTATTGGTGATTGGTGTTTTTGGTTTGTTGTATATGCTTAGGGATAAATACAAAAGTCAACTTGGCTTTCTGTTTCTGGCAGGAAGTGTGTTGAAATTTGCAGTCTTCTTTATCGTGTTCTATCCTTTTTACAAGCAAGATAATGTAATTACTAAGTTGGAATTTGCTTCGTTTTTTGTGCCTTATGTAGTGGGGTTAATTTTAGAAACCTTAAGCCTAGGCAAATGGCTTAATAAAATAGATGAGTAATAGTTGGTGTATAGATTTTAATTATGTTGATAATTAGATTTATAACTTCAAAAGTCGACTCTCATTAAGCTGTGTTTTTTATTGAAAATCCCAATAGATTTAACAATACGAAATAAAAGAAAAAATTGTTTTTGTTTTTGAGATAAAAAACTACCTTTGCAGCGATTTTTAAGCCACTATTATATAAAGTGATATGCGAAGAAAAATAGCTTTAAAGCCAATAACCCTATTACTACTTTTACTAACCTTTGTTTCTTACGGAAAAGAACAACATGGTCACGGTGAAGCCAAAACCGATAAGAAATCTGAAGTTGATGCGTTTATAGCTCACCACTTAAAAGACTCTTATGATTTTAATTTGTTCTCTTGGACAACAGAAGAGGGTGTGGAAAAACATTTTGGTTTTCCATTGCCAGTGATCTTGTGGGACAATGGGTTAAAAGTGTTTTCGTCTTCGAAGTTCCACCATGGAGAAGAAGTTGCCGAGGTTGGTGGAAGTTATTACAAATTACATCATTCAAAAATCTATAAGGTTGATGGGCCAAATGGTGAAATTGTTGAAGATGAACACCATCATGCTGTAAACGAAAAGCCTTTGGATTTTTCTATTACCAAAAACGTCGCTTTAATTATTATGGTTTTTGCTATCATGTTCTTTATGTTTAGCAAAATGGCCAAGTCCTATAAAAAGAACAATGGTATGCCAAAAGGTATGGGGCGTTTCTTGGAGCCTATTGTACTGTATGTTCGTGATGAAATAGCGATACCAAACATTGGAGAGAAAAAATATAAGAAGTACATGAGTTATTTGTTAACCGTGTTTTTCTTTGTGTGGATAGTTAACTTGTTTGGTTTAGTGCCTATAGGGATGAATGTTACCAATAATATAGCAGTTACGCTATGTTTGGCACTTATTACTTACGTTATAACTACGTTTTCTGGTAATAAAGACTATTGGAAACATATTTTCTGGATGCCTGGGGTGCCAGTGCCTATGAAAATTATTTTAGCACCAATAGAATTATTGGGAACGTTTATTAAGCCTTTTGCATTAATGATTCGTTTGTATGCGAATATCACAGCAGGACACGTCGTGCTAATGAGTATTATTGGATTAGGATTTTTAGCCAAAAACTTTATAGGAACACCATTGTCGTTAGTATTGGCATTTGTGCTGTCTATATTAGAGTTGTTAGTAGCAGCGTTACAGGCGTATATTTTTACAGTGCTGTCGGCATTGTATTTTGGGATGGCAGTTGAAGAACACGACCATCATTAATATTGAATGTTTAATTTTTAATTATATATTTTATGGAAATTCCAGCTATCGTAGGTGCAGGTTTAGTAGTAATTGGAGCAGGTATTGGTATTGGTAGAATCGGTGGTTCTGCTATGGAGGCAATCGCTCGTCAACCTGAAGCTACAGGAAAAATTCAAACGGCTATGCTTATTGCAGCAGCGTTAATTGAAGGTATTGGATTTGCTGCATTATTTGCAGTAAACTAAAAAAGCTAAGCAACAGCTATAACGGTTGGTTATAGCTGTTCTTTTTAATTAAACAGAAGCATTTTAGAATATAATTATTATGGAAAAATTATTTGAAGACTTTTCGTTAGGGTTATTTGTTTGGCAAGCACTATTATTTATTGCTTTAGTATTATTGTTAAAGAAATTTGCTTGGAAACCAATATTAGATTCAGTTAACGATAGAGAAGAAGGTATAAAAGATGCATTGGATGCTGCTGAAAAAGCGAAGTTGGAGATGGAAAATCTTCAAGCTGATAATGAAAAGTTGTTAAAAGAAGCTAGAACAGAGCGTGAAGCCATGTTAAAAGAAGCTAGGGAGATGAAAAATAAAATGATTGAGGATGCTAAAGATGAAGCTAAAGAAGCATCAGCTAAGTTAATCGCCCAAGCCCAGGCTTCTATCGAAACAGAAAAGAAAGCTGCTATAGCCGATTTAAAAGCGCAAGTAGCCAATCTATCTATAGAAATAGCAGAAAAAGTAGTTCGCGAAGAATTATCTAACAAAGACAAACAAGTAAAATTGGTAGAGTCTATGTTGGGTGAAGCAACGCTGAATTAAAAATTATTTTGGTCACTGAGGTGATAGGCAGAGCTTACCTGTGCTGAGTGCAATTGAAGTATCGAAGCCCATTCGAAGTGACATTATAAAGAAAAGTATAATTAAAAGACACCCCGCTTAGCGGGACATAAATATGGCAGGAAGCAGAGCAGCAATACGTTACGCAAAAGCAGTTTTAGCATTGGCAACAGAGCAAAAGAACGCCGATGTTGTAAACGAGGATATGAAGTTGATTGCTAATACCATTGACCAAAGTGTAGAACTTAGCGACTTATTGAATAATGCGGTTACTAAGTCTGAAACGAAAAAGGCTGCACTGTTAGCAGTTTTTCCAAAACTTAATGCCGTTACAACTGGATTGTTCGACGTGTTAATTTCGAACAAAAGAATCGATATCTTAAATGATGTTGCTAAAAAGTACAGCGTATTATATGACCAGTTAACAGGTAAGGAAGTAGCTCAAGTAACAACAGCCTTTCCCATGACTAGTGATTTAGAGCTAAAAGTATTGGCAAAAATCAAGGAGTTAACAAATAAAGCGGTAGAGCTAGAAAATATAGTAGATGAAAGCATTTTAGGTGGTTTCATTTTAAGAATTGGAGACCAGCAGTATGATGCTAGTGTCTCTAACAAGCTAAACAAATTAAAAAGAGAATTTACATTAAATTAATAAATGGTTAGCATAGATTTCTATAGTCTATAGTCTAACGTCTAATATCTAAAAAAAGATGGCAGAAGTAAAACCAGCTGAAGTATCAGCAATCTTAAAACAACAACTTGCAGGATTTGAAGCATCAGCTTCATTAAATGAAGTAGGAACAGTACTTACTGTAGGTGATGGTATTGTACGTGCATACGGATTATCTAACGCACAATACGGTGAGTTAGTAGAGTTTGATGGTGGCTTAGAAGGTATTGTACTTAACCTTGAAGAAGACAACGTTGGTATCGTGTTATTAGGTCATTCAAAAAACATTAAAGAAGGATCTACTGTAAAGCGTACCGGTAAAATTGCTTCTATTAACGTAGGTGAAGGGATTGTAGGTCGTGTTGTTGGTACATTAGGGAATCCAATAGATGGTAAAGGACCAATCACTGGAGAAACTTTTCAAATGCCTTTAGAGCGTAAAGCTCCTGGTGTTATCTTTCGTGAGCCAGTAACCGAGCCATTACAAACGGGTATTAAATCTATTGATGCCATGATCCCTGTAGGACGTGGACAACGTGAGTTGGTAATTGGAGACCGTCAAACAGGTAAAACGACAGTTTGTATCGATACCATCTTAAATCAAAAAGAATTTTACGATGCAGGTAACCCTGTATACTGTATATATGTTGCTGTAGGTCAAAAAGCATCTACCGTAGCAAACATTGCAAAAACATTAGAAGATAGAGGCGCTTTAGCTTATACTACTATTGTTGCCGCAAATGCATCAGACCCTGCGCCAATGCAAGTATATGCGCCTATGGCCGGTGCTGCAATTGGAGAGTATTTTAGAGATACAGGTCGTCCAGCATTAATTATTTATGATGATTTATCTAAACAAGCGGTAGCTTACCGTGAGGTATCTTTATTATTACGTCGTCCACCAGGACGTGAAGCGTACCCTGGAGATGTTTTCTACTTACACTCTCGTTTGTTAGAGCGTTCTGCAAAAGTGATTAACGATGATGCCATCGCTAAAAACATGAACGACCTTCCAGAGTCTTTAAAGCCTATCGTAAAAGGTGGAGGTTCTTTAACGGCTTTACCAATTATTGAAACACAAGCAGGAGACGTATCGGCATATATTCCAACGAACGTAATTTCTATTACAGACGGACAGATATTCTTAGATGGAGATTTATTTAACTCTGGTGTACGTCCAGCAATTAACGTAGGTATTTCGGTATCTCGTGTTGGTGGTAATGCACAGATTAAATCCATGAAAAAAGTAGCAGGTACCTTAAAACTAGACCAAGCACAATATCGCGAATTAGAAGCGTTTGCTAAGTTTGGTTCAGATTTAGATGCTTCAACTTTAAATGTAATTGAAAAAGGTAAGCGTAACGTTGAAATCTTAAAGCAAGCACAGAACGATCCTTATACAGTTGAAGATCAAATTGCAATTATATATGCAGGATCTAAAAATTTATTAAGAAATGTTCCTGTTGAAAAAGTTAAAGAATTCGAAAGAGATTTTATCGAGTTTTTAAATGCTAAGCATAGAGACGTTCTAGATACGCTTAAAGCAGGAAAATTAACCGATGAGGTTACTGATACTTTAACAAGTGTTTGTAAAGATTTAGCTGCGAAATATTAATAGCCCCTCCCGACCTCCCCAAAGGGGAGGAGTTAAAAGGAGGATTTAAATAGATTAAGTATAACCAATAAAAATCCCTCCCCTTTGGGGAGGTTAGGTGGGGCCAATGGCAAACTTAAAAGAAATACGTAACAGAATATCATCGGTATCTTCAACGATGCAGATTACCAGTGCCATGAAAATGGTATCGGCTGCGAAGTTAAAGAAAGCACAAGATGCTATTACGGCAATGCGTCCGTATGCAGATAAGCTTACCGAGCTTTTACAAAGTTTGAGTGCAACGCTTGATGCCGATTCTGGGAGTAAATTTTCAACACAACGCGAGGTAAACAAGGTTTTAATTGTAGCTATAACCTCTAACAGAGGGTTAGCAGGAGCATTTAATTCCAACATCATTAAAGAAGTTAATAGATTAGCTTCTCAAACCTATGCAGGTAAAGATGTGTCTTATTTAGCAATAGGTAAGAAAGCTAACGATGCGTTTAAAAAGACCAATAAGGTTATTGCTAACAAAAGTGAAGTTTTCGATGATTTAACGTTTGAAAATGTTGCTGAAATCGCTCAACTTTTAATGGATAAGTTTGTTGCTGGTGAGTTTGATAAAATTGAAATTGTCTATAACAAATTCAAAAATGCAGCGACTCAAATTGTAATGACCGAACAATTTTTACCAATTGTTCCTGTTGAAGGAAGTGCCAATACAAACGCCGATTACATTTTTGAGCCAGGAAAGGCAGAGATTGTTGAGCAATTAATACCTAAGTCTTTAAAAACACAGTTATATAAAGGCATAAGAGATTCTTTTGCCAGTGAGCATGGTGCACGTATGACAGCGATGCACAAAGCAACAGATAATGCAACAGAATTAAGAGATCAGTTAACCTTGTCTTATAACAAAGCACGTCAGGCAGCAATTACCAACGAAATTTTGGAAATTGTTGGTGGAGCGGAAGCGTTGAACAATTAGGCGAGAGCCAAATGTTCAAAAAAAGCGGAAGCATTGAACAATTAGGCGAGAGCCAAATGCTCAAAAAGAGCGGAAGCGTTGAACAATTAGGCGAGAGCCAAATGTTCAAAAAAAAGCGGAAGCATTGAACAATTAGGCGAGAGCCAAATGCTCAAAAAGAGCGGAAGCGTTGAACAATTAGGCGAGAGCCAAATGTTCAAAAAAAGCGGAAGCGTTGAACAATTAGGCGAGAGCCAAATGTTCAAAAAAAGCGGAAGCGTTGAACAATTAGACGAGAGCCAAATGTTCAAAAAGAGCGGAAGCGTTGAACAATTAGGCGAGAGCCAAATGTTCAAAAAAAAGCGGAAGCATTGAACAATTAGGCGAAAGCCAAATGTTCAAAAAAAAAGCGGAAGCATCGAATAATAAATAGTTATGGTGGTTGAGGTGTCACACTGAGCGCAGTCGAAGTGCTCTCGAAGCCAGCATAAAGAGATATCAAACCCGTCAGGTTTTAAAACCTGACGGGTTTTTTTATGGAACACTATTTGATTCACTACTTTTATAGAAACAATAAAGGATGAAATTAGTAAAGCAAATTATGTTTTTTGGTATCATAACGCTGGTAGCTGTTAGTTTTTCACAATGTGCTTCAACACATAAAATGCTAGACAGTATTGCAGTAGTGTTTGGAGAAGTGTATTATCAAACTTGGGTTGCAGGGGTGAAAGATGCTGGTTCGGGTATCAATCTATACATTCCCATAAAAAGTAAACCAGATAACATTGTTATGGATAGTGTTTATTTTAAGGGGAAAAGGGCAAAACTAGAGCAGAGTAACCCAAAGCTTTATATCGCTAGGTTTTCTAATACTTTAAATAAGCCGGATATTGTAATGAGCAATGCCCCCTATGCAGAGTATGGAAATAAAGTCCCAAGGCTTAAACAGCATACCCCTTTTGAGTTAAAAGACAATGAATGTATTTTAAGCTATGTAGAGAACAATAAGAAGAAATATTATAGAATTTCCGGTATTATTAAAAAGGAACCTATCTTTTATCCCAGTGCACCTCCAAAGAAGCAATAACTTATCTTTGGTTTGCATTAGCTAAAAATGTATTTTTAGCCATATAAACGGCATGTCCTTGGGCGCACTCAAAACACTTTTTAAACAAACTTTTATTTATGGCTTGGCAACGGTGCTGCCACGCATGTTAAGTTTTCTCTTAGTGCCGCTTTATACTACAAAAGGCGTTTTGCCTTCGGTAGCAGAATATGGAAAAGTATCGGTTATTTTCTCATACTTTGTTTTGTTTAATGTGGTATTGGCTTATGGCATGGAAACCGCTTTTTTTAGGTTTTTTAATAAAGAGGAAGACAAAGCCAGTGTTATTGGTACTTCAACCATTTCGTTGGTAATTTCATCATTAGGTTTTTTCCTTATAGCCTTATGTTTTCAGAACCAAATAGCGAATTTTATCGATATTGATGTTAAATACATTGTACTGGTTATTTGGATTTTATTATTGGATGCCTTGGTCATTATTCCTTTTGCATGGTTAAGGGCTACAGAAAAGCCTATGCGTTATGCGGTTATTAAAATTACTAATGTTGTTATTAACCTAGGACTCAATATTTTCTTTTTGTTAGGGCTTAAGGGCTTGGCTTCAGACTATAACCTTTTCAATACCATTTATGTTCCAAATTTTGAAGTGAGTTATATTTTTATAGCCAACCTTGTAGCAAGTGCAGTTACCTTATTGTTAATGCTATCTTTTTACTTAAAGGTTAAGTATACTTTCAATAAAAGTTTATGGCAGACAATGTTTAAATACGCTTTCCCCGTTTTAGTTGCTGGCATTGCCTTTTCCATAAACGAAACATTTGATAGAATACTGCTAAAAGAATTATTGCCAGAGGATATCGCCGAAACCCATATAGGCATGTACTCGGCCTGTTATAAAATAGCACTCTTTATGACCCTGTTTGCAACAGCGTACCGTCTTGGGATAGAACCGTTCTTTTTTAGTCATGCTAAAAGTGAAAACCCACAAAGAAATTATGCGCGCATACTGGAGTTTTTTGTAGCTCTAGGGTCTATAATCTTGCTTTCGGTAATTGTGTTTGTAGATGTATTAAAACCTATAATAGTAAGAGATGAGGCCTATTGGGAAGCCATGTGGGTTGTCCCCGTTATTTTAATTGCTAACTTTTGCCTGGGTATTTATCATAACCTTTCGGTTTGGTATAAAATTACGGATAGGACAAAATTTGGCGCATACATTTCTATTATTGGAGCTATCATCACGCTTTTTATGAACATCCTATTTATTCAAACCTATAGTTATAAGGCATCAGCTATAGCCACATTATGTGCTTATGCAACTATGATGGGGTTGTCCTATTTCTATGGAAGAAAATACTATCCCATCCCTTACAATATGAAGAAAATATTGGGGTATTTAGGTCTATCAATAGGACTATCAGTATTGTCGTTTTATCAATTTAGGGCGAATTATATTATTGGAATCTCGATGTTAATTGTATTTTTGGGAATCGTATTTTTTTCAGAAAAAAACCAAATTAAACAATTGTTAAAACGATAGTATGAACATTAAGATCATAAACAAATCCAGCCACGAGACACCAAATTACGAAACCATTGCATCGGCAGGTATGGATTTACGGGCTAATTTATCAGAACCAAGAACCTTAAAACCTTTAGAGCGCAGTATCGTAGGCACGGGCTTGTTTATAGAATTGCCTGTTGGTTACGAGGCTCAAGTACGTCCGCGCAGTGGTCTGGCAGCCAAAAAGGGGATTACCGTTTTAAACGCTCCAGGAACCATAGATGCCGACTACAGAGGTGAAATAGGAGTCATTTTAGTGAATTTATCCAATGAAGATTTTGCCATACAAAATGGCGAGCGTATCGCGCAATTGGTAATAGCCAAACACGAGCGTGCCGAATGGATAGAGGTTGAAGAACTCTCTGATACCGATAGAGGTGCAGGTGGGTTTGGAAGTACAGGGGTGAAATAGTTTCCTGCGAAAGCAGGAATCTCTTAATCGATTGAAATGTGTATAAGAATGGCTACGATATCACAAAGAAGAGCATTATAAACTGAAACCAGTTGTTTGTGGACGGCTGGGAGTTTTTTAGGTTACTAATATGGGATATTGGTATGTATACATCATGACAAACAAACCTAATGGAGTTTTGTATATTGGTGTAACGGATAACATAGATGAACGAGTAAAAGAACACAAGTTAAAAATTTATCAAAAATCATTTACAGCAAAATACAATTGTGATAAGTTGGTTTATTTTGAAGCGTTTGAAAATGGAGATAAAGCTGTAAAAAGAGAGAAGCAGTTTAAAAAATGGAAAAGGGATTGGAAAATACAGCTTATAGAAGAGATGAATCCAAGTTGGATGGATTTGAGCATGAATTGGAATTTAAATTTTAGAACATTAAGAAAGTCACGTTTAATTAAAAAGACCCCTGCTTTCGCAGGGAATGAATATGAAAATAATAGTCCCCATGGCTGGTCGAGGTTCTCGATTGCGCCCACATAGTTTAACCGTACCAAAACCTTTAATTCCTGTAGCTGGTCAGCCTATCGTACACCGATTGGTGACCGATATAGCCAAGGTTTTAAAACAACCAATCGAAGAAGTGGCCTTTGTTTTAGGCGATCCTGCTTGGTTTGGTGACGATGTTGTTTCCAGTTTAGAAGATTTGGCCAAAAGTTTAGGTGCGAAAGCATCTATTTACCGTCAAGATAAACCCTTAGGAACCGGACATGCCATAATGTGTGCAAAACCGTCACTATCAGGACCAGCGGTAATTGCCTATGCCGATACGCTAATTCGAGCAGATTTCGATCTGGATCCTACAGCAGATAGTGTGATCTGGACAAAACAAGTCGAAAACCCAGAGGCCTATGGCGTAGTGAAACTTAATGGTAATAACGAAATTATGGAGCTGGTAGAAAAGCCAAAAACCTTTGTAAGCAACCAAGCCGTTATAGGCATATATTATTTTAAGAATGTAGACGTCTTAAAAGATAAGCTACAGGAAGTTTTAGATGAAAACATAACCAATAGTGGCGAGTACCAAATTAATGACGGTATAAAGCGTATGATGGCCGATGGCTCTATATTTAAAACAGGTACTGTAGATGAGTGGATGGACTGTGGTAATAAAGCCATTACAGTAGAGACCAATGCTAAAATGCTAGGGTTTTTACAAGAAGACGGCGAAGAGCAATTGATAGACCCCACTGTGCAATTGGAAAATGCGAAAATTATAGAACCTTGTTTTATTGGTAAACATGTAAAGCTGATTAATACCACTATAGGTCCCAATGTATCGGTGGGGGAACATACGGTTATAGAAAATACCAACGTTAAAAATAGCTTAATCCAAAACCATACAACCATTAAAAATGCTAATTTAGACAATGCTATGATTGGTAATCACGTTACCTATAATGGCGATTATGTTTCGGTTAGTATTGGTGATTATTCAGTTTTGGAATAAATTCCTGTGCAAGCCGGAATACCATTAATTTTAGTTTGGAATACTATTTGAAAACAATTTGTCATATCGAACGGAGTGAGATATCACATAATTAATGAAACAGAACACATACATACTTGTTTTATTTTTCGGAATATTTATTATTTCCCAAGGGATTTGTGCCCAAGTCGATTTTAACAAAACACCCAATGACGACTTAGGCAATGTAGAAGACCAATTTCAGGAATACTTTTATGAAGCCTTGAAGCAAAAGGGTATAGAAAATTACGACCGGTCGGTTGAAGCCCTTTTAAAATGCATTGAACTAAACGACGAACCAGCCGTTTTATATTTCGAACTGGGAAAAAACTATAACAAGCTTAAAAATTTTGGAGCAGCAGAAGATGCTCTAAAAAAAGCGGTTAGCAAGGCACCAGAAAACGAATGGTTCTTAGACGAGCTCTATGGGTTTTATGCCGCTCAAAACGATTATAGCAAGGCCATAAAAACGATCAAGCAATTGGTTAAATACCATCCCGATTACAAAGAGGATTTAGCGGCTCTTTACGTAAGGACAAAAAAATATGATGATGCATTGGAACTTTTAGATGAATTGGATAAAACCCTAGGCATCTCAGTAAGTCGGGATGTATTGAGAAACAAAGTGTATAAAGCGACAGGACGTAAAAAAGACCAAATTAAGAATTTGGAGCAACGTGTTGATGATAACCCTAACAAAGAATCTAACTACTTGGCCTTAATTTTTCGTTACAGTGAAAACAACCAAAAAGACAAGGCGTTTGAAGCGGCAAAAGAGCTATTGAAAATTAATCCGAACTCCCAATTGGTCCATTTGGCGCTATATAAGTTTTATTTAGATGATAATAATACCGAACAAGCAATAGAGTCCATGAAGGTGGTGCTAAAAAGTACACAGGTAAAACCCGATGCCAAACTAAAAGTACTTTCAGATTTTGTAAAGTTTGTTGAAAAACATCCAGAATATGAAGCCGATTTAGTTGAAGCAACCACCTTGGCCGAAAATCATAGCGATAGAAAGACATTAGAAGAACTGGGGCAATATTATTTGGCTAAGGGCAACAAACAGAAAGCACTAAGTTATTTTGAATCGGTGTTACGGTTAGATAACAATAACTTTAATGTCTTAAAAAATGTATTGTTATTGAAATTAGATTTAAATCAGTTTGAACAAGCACAGGAGCAAAGTGCCGAGGCGCTTTTAAAGTACCCGTCACAGCCTTTATTTTATTTAATTAATGGCGTAGCTTTAAATGCATTAAGCCAGCCGGAAAAAGCCTCTGGGGTTTTGGAAGAAGGTTTAGACTATATTATAGACGATACAAAAATGGAAATCGATTTTTATACCCAACTGAGTAAAGCCTATAGCACACTAAACAATTTAGCCAAAGCAAAAACGTTTAGTGATAAGGCAAAGCAATTACAAAACCCTAATTAAAATAGCATTCTTGAAAACGCATTATTATACTATACTTTTACTCCTGTCCTTAATGGCGTTAAATTGTAAATCGTCTAAAAGTTTAGGTACAGGAGAAGCGAATTACAATTTATCTGCAAAGCAAGTTATAAGGGAGAATATTAAGCGAACACCAGAATTTAAAACCTTGGCTTCCCGAGTTAAAATAAACATTGTTGATGGTAAAACCTCTAAAGGCTATACCGTTAATTTGCGCATGGAAAAAGACAAGAAAATTTTATTGACTTCCTCGCCAATTTCTTTGGTTAAAGCCTTAATTACGCCAGATAAGGTGAGTTTTTACAATAAGTTGGACAACACATATTTTGATGGTGATTATACGTATTTAAGTAAATTGTTGGGCACAGAACTGGATTTTCAAAAGGTTCAAAACTTGTTGTTGGGTGAAGCATTATACAATTTAAAAGACGATTCGTACAAGACGTTTATTCACGAGAAAAAGTATGCCTTACAGCCCAAGCGGCAATCGGAATTATTAGAGATTTTTTATTTATTAAGCCCATCGCATTTTAAAATTGAGTCACAGCAAATATCACAGTCCAGCTTGCTAAGGCACTTACAAATAGACTATCTACAATATCAGGAAGTAGCTAAGCAATCGCTTCCCGAGCGTATAAAGGTTTTTGCTGTTGAAGCAAACGAAGAGCTAATGGTCGAAATGGAATTTAAAGGTGTGTCACTAAATGAAAATTTAAGGTTTCCGTTTAAAATTCCATCAGGATATGATGAAATACAATTGTAATGACTAAAAATAATCACATATTTAGGATTGTATTATTTGTTTCGTTATTGCTAACAACCTTTGCTTTTTCACAAAACAGGAAGCAAGAGCTGGAAACCCGAAGGCAAGAACTACGCAGGGAAATTCAAAAAATAAATAAATTACAGGCCGAAAATAAAACGAAGGCCAAATCGGAATTATCACTTATAGAAGATTTCAATTATAAAATAAGTGTGCTTAACAACCTAATTAAGGTCACCAATCAGCAGGCCAATTACCTGTCCCGAGAAATTAATTCCAATCAAAAGAAAATATCATCGCTTCGGGAAGAATTAAAGCAATTAAAAGAGGATTACGCTGCCATGATAGTGAAATCCTATAAAAGTAAAAACAAGCAAAGTAGGATAATGTTTTTGTTGTCTTCAAACAATTTTAAGCAAGCCTATAAGCGCATACAATACATTAAGCAATACGCCAGCCACCAAAAGCAACAAGGTGAAACAATTAAGGAGAAGACCCAAGAATTGCAAGAGATAAATCAAGATTTATTAAAGCAAAGGGCAGCAAAAGAAAAGCTTATTGCCGACAATAGGGCTACCCAAAAATCATTGGAGGCTACAAGGCAGAAGCATACGGCCTTAATGCGGACCATTAAGAAAAATATTAAAAGGTATACTGCACAAATAAATGCGAAACAAAAAGAAGCGGCCCGTATAGACCGTGAGATTGATAAATTAATTAAAGCTGCTATAGCACGTTCCAATAAGCGGGCGGGTAAATCGACATCATCAACTAGTTTTGCCTTAACCCCTGAAGAAAAAATATTGGCTTCAAACTTCCTTGCTAATAAAGGCAAATTGCCTTGGCCTGTAGAAAGTGGTATTGTAAAAGTGCGTTACGGTAAGCAACCCCACCCCATTAATAAAACACTTACCCTTAATAGCAATGGTGTACGTATTGCAACTTCAAAAGGAACGAAAGTACGGGCGGTATTTAATGGCGAAGTTATTGGTGTTATAAGAATTAAAAATGCCAATCCGTTTGTTATGATTAGGCACGGAAACTATATTACAACTTATAAAAACCTATCTAAAGTTTATGTAAAAGACGGTGATAAGGTTTCTACAAAACAAGTAATAGGGGAAGTGTCCACCAATAAGTTTAATGGAGAAACCTTATTGTGGTTTTCGGTATTAAAAGAAAGCAGACCACAAGACCCATCGACATGGGTTTATAAGATGTGATGCCTAATGACACCATGTTGAACTTATTTCAACATCTAAAAAAAGAACATCACTCAAAAAGTGCCTTTAATTCGGTAGCGTCATTGGGCTTTATTTTACCAGCCAATAAAAGACTTAGTTGTTTACGGCGCAGGGCAGCAGCATAGCGCTCTTTTTCCAGTGCTGTTTCTGGTTTAACTTCTGGTACAGAAACAGGGCGTCCTGTATCATCAACTGCTACAAAAGTGTAAATAGCTTCATTGGCTATAGTACGTTCACCCGATTCGCGATCTTCAATCCAAACATCAATAAATACTTCCATAGAGGTTTTAAAAGCACGGGATACCTTGGCTTCAACCGTAACAACACTTCCTAATGGTACGGCTTTGCTAAAAGCCACATGGTTTACAGAGGCCGTTACTACTATGCGCCTACTATGGCGACGGGCAGCAATACTGGCAGCACGGTCCATACGTGCTAATAGTTCGCCTCCAAATAGGTTGTTTAACGGATTAGTTTCTCCAGGCAAAACCATATCGGTAAGTATGGTTTTCGATTGTTCGGGCGTTTTTGCTTGCATTATCGTTGTTATTTTGATGCTGCAAAGGTAAATGTATTTTTATAGTTAGAATAATATATAATAACCAAAATTCCATTGGAGAATTTATGGCTTTACTTTAGTTAAACTTAAAAAAGAAAGAAATATTTATACATTTTGACAGAAAATTAATATATAAAAAAATTTTTTATTGTTATATTTGAAGGAGAAATACTTCAATGTATTTTTTTTAAAGGAAATTGACCATTAGCCCCAAATTAATGAAACAAATTTTCCCAAAGAGCATTATAGACAGTACCGTAGAGGTGCATAGATTTAAACATAGCACGAAGAGCCAAGTAATATATAGTATTATTTTGGCGGCCCTAATCATTGCTATAGCTTTATTACCTTTTATAAAAGTAGATATTTATTCTTCGGCAAGAGGAATTATAAAACCTGGAAAGGAGCGTCTATCCATTACTTCATTGAACTCTGGAAGAGTGCTTAAGGTTAATCTAAAAAATAATGCTTTGGTACATAAAGGGGATACCCTACTGGTTTTGGATAACACTATTGTTGATGAAAAATTAGAACTATCTAAACAACAAATAAAAGAGTTGCATTTATTTATTGAGGACTTGTTCTATCTATTGAAAAGTAAACGTATTAATGTTTCAAATTTTAAATCGAATAAATACAAACAAGAATACTTATTGCACCAGCAAAATCTAATGGAGTTACAGATACGCTTTAAAAAGCTGGAGCAAGATTTTAAAAGAAGCGAGCAATTATTTAATAAAGGCGTTATAGCTAAGCTAGAGTTTGAAAATACAACATTAGACTACAATCTGGCAAAAAGTAACTTAAACCAATTACACCAAAAGCGCCATAGTGCATGGCAAACCAATCTTACAGAATATAAAAACCGCTTGCTTGAATTGGAAAGTAATAAAAACCAATTAGAGCAAAATAAGTCACAGTTAGTAATCACCGCCCCTATAAGCGGTATTTTAATAAATACACCAAGCTTAGAGGTAGGGAGTTATATTAATGTAGGACATTTTATTTCTGAAATATCGCCAAATACAGCTCTATTGGCAGAGTGCTACATAGCTCCAAAAGATATAGGATTGTTAAAGCTTAATAACCCTGTGAATTTTCAAATAGATGCTTATAATTATAACCAATGGGGATTGGCAACAGGACAAATTATTGAGATAGGACAAGATGTAGAGTTTGTAGAAAACACGCCCACATTTAAAGTTAGGTGCCGTATTAATGAAAAAGAACTTAAGCTTAAAAATGGGTTCAATGGTAAATTAAAGAAGGGAATGACCTTTAATGCTCAATTTAAGCTAATAGAACGTTCCCTTTTTGATTTGTTATACGATAAGGTAGACGATTGGGTTAATCCCAGCCAAAAAGAGATTGTAAATAAAGATTAAAACCCCTCAAATTTAGAATGTATGAAGAGCCTAAAAACATTAGAACGCCTACAACAACTGCACCAGCGTATCGCACAGGAAAACACAGGAACACCAAAAGAATTTGCCAACTACATGAATATTAGTGAGCGGTCGCTTTATAAGCTTATAGAGCAGTTAAAAGACCTTTCGGCGCCTATTTGCTATAACCGTACCAATAATACCTATTATTATTGTGACGATTTTGAGTTACAAATAAGCATATCGGTAACAGCTCTGAGCAACAACGAAGTCATAGAGGTTTTTGGTGGCAGTTATTTTTTAAAGAAAAATACCTTACTGCAAGGTTTGTGCAGTGGGCGCATTTATATTAGCTAAATCAAGACAAGATACTGGACGCAGTAAGGTTAGACGTAACCAATGTTTTTGGTAAAGAATAATGTTTAATTTAAAATTTAAAAACATGAAAGATTTAGAAAATTATGGTGTTCTGGAAATGAATGCTAGAGAGATTAAGGAAACTGAAGGAGGGATAATTCCTTTGTTAATTCTTGCTGTTGATGTATTTGCCGTGTCTTTTTTTGCAGGAGCATATTATGAATTGCGGCAATAATAAGTTATGAACGAACAAATAGATTAAAATCAAATTTATTATGAAAAACTTTAAAAATAACTTAGAGGTACTGTCTGAAGAAGAATTAGTAAATATAACTGGAGGTTATATAAGAGATCGTATACTATTTTTATTTAATGTTGCAAAGGATGGCTGGGATGCTGGGCGAGCTTTTGTAAGATGGGCAAACTCACTCTAAAGCTTTTAATTTTATAAATGAGGCTAATCTGCTCTTTAGCCTCATTTTTATATCTTTATAACAAAATTCATATCATTTCAGACAAGATGAAAACAATAAATAATAATAAAAAAATCGTATTCTTTATAATTACTTTTTTAATTATTATTGGACTTATTTCAGGAATTCTATTTGTTAGATTATTTAATTAAATTATTATTTTAGGAATTAATAAAATAAAGGATGCCTTTTCGATAAGAACATGGAAAATATAATAGAGGAAAGTCCAGATTTATTTAAACAAACTTCAGAATACAAAGAAAATGTTCTAAGCATAAAAGAAAGGATAAAGGCTCAGTATTCTAAATCAATTATAAACGAGAAAAGCTTTCTTAAAAAATTGCAAATATTTCTGAAGTCTAAAATAGAGATATATAGAAAAATTAGAGATTTGACTTCTTATAGAAATATGTATTGATCGATTGTTATAATTTAATCATAAGAGTTTAGAATTGACTAAAACAAGTCTTTATTAACTAAACATTCCGTATTTATTACGCCTTTAAAAATATTTTGGAACAGTTAAAGTATCGTGTCCTTACTTTTTCTTCAAAGGACTATAGGTGCTTTAGTTTCAAAATTCTTATCAATATTATATTTAATAATTCTAGTTACTTAAATTTTACCACTGCAAACATTTTGCAGTAAATCCACTTAATATTGCCGTATAACTTCTATTTATGGCAAAGATCACAATAAAACAACATGATATTTCAGACTGTGGTGCAGCTTGTTTAGCATCTATTGCTGCACACCAAAACTTACACATACCAATTGCCCGAATACGACAATATGCAGGCATTGATAAAAAAGGCGCCAATGTTTTAGATCTAATAGAGGCGACTCAAAAATTGGGGCTGTTATCCATCACTTTTGGAAATAGTTTTAACAGTGATGATGATATTCATCATTTAAAATCTAATGGTGAGGCTTATTTTTTAAGGCCTCGCCATAATTTATTAAAAAGCATGATTATAAAATATATACTCGTTTTAATAATTTGTGTTGTTTCTATTAAGGTCAAAGCTCAGCCTAAGAATGAAGATTTGACACTGTCAAAACATGTGTATTCTTTTTTATTGATAGATGGAATTGACATGATGACAATGAAACAGGCTAATGAAAATTACTTGTCGGTAAATAGAATTTTAAATAGACTAATAGATAATAAAGAATCAAAAATAGACGAACTTTTTAAAGTTAGTATTTCGTTCTTAGGACTTATAATTACTCATGAAGAAGGGCACAGATCAGTATTAACAAATTTAGAAATTGGATCCATAAATCAACCTTTTTCTTTTTTCAAAGGGGTAGCCTATGTAAAAGGGGTTACAGATGAGACTTTGATTAATTTAAGACAAAATCGTTTTCAAGATTATATTCGGTTACATACGGGAGGTTTAGAAGCAGATTACAGTATTACTAATAAAACAGAAAGTTTAATTGCTCTTGAAGTAGAAGAGTATGATAATCTTAAAATAGATTATATTGTTCATAAATTGTCACATATAGGTTATTTTTTAACGGCTCTTATTCCAAAGCTGTCCCCTAATTTAAAAGAAGAAGATAATGAATTTGAAAGGGATATTGTAGGTCATGACATTTTTGGAGCGATAAGACATCTACATAGACCAGAAATGAAATTTTATAGGTATACCAATTATGATGATTTAACAAAAGAGGAAAGAAAATTTGTAAACAAAGTATCCTTTTTATCATTATTAAATTTAGCTAATCCAATGGTCTTTGGTAAAAATAATTTTGAAATTAATAAATCATTAAAAATAAACGCTGGATTAGGGTATACACTTGCTCCTTTTGGAGGTTTTATAGATGAAAATTTGTGGCTTATCTATAAAGATAAAATTAAAATTCACTCTTATATAAGACAATTCCATAATAAAGACAATTGGTTTTTAGGCGGAGGATTAAATGTATTGAACTATTCTTTTTATCGAGAGAAACTTTTATTAAACTTTGGAATGCATTTTTGGTCCCAACCAATAGAGTTGTCGTTTATAGAGAAGAATGGAAATTTTGGTTACGGAGGAAATATTAATTTGGGTTATAAGATATACAATACTTTAAACAATAAACAGAGTATTTATTTAAATACAGGATTAAGTTATAAAGAAGCTGGGTTTATTCCTGAATATGCAAGTTTAGACAAAAATGCAAAGTTTAATTTTGGTTTTTTGTTATTGTGGTAAAAAGACTTTTGTAATTATAGCAATGAGATAGATGCCTAAAGGTTTAGTTTTTATGCTTTACTGCAAGGTTTGTGCAGTGGGCGCATTTATATTAGCTAAATCAAGACAAGATACTGGACGCAGTAAGGTTAGACGTAACCGTTTTGGTTTTGATGTGAGTGTTGTTGTAATGTTTACGTTATTGCATTAAGGCGCCGCCTAAGTGATCTGTTTTAGAAAACCGTAAATACTACAAGGCAAATGTTTAACAATTAAAATTTAAAAACATGAAAAATTTAGAAAGTTATGGGGTTCTGGAAATGAAACCCAAAGAGATGAATGAAGTTAGCGGGGGAGTTTTAGGCTTGCTTGCAGTTGCCGCTATAGCATTATTAGCTTCAAGTTGTGCGCCTGGTTGTGCAGCAGCAAAAGCTGTTTATGAAAGATAGTTTGTGTGGAAGTTAATATAAAACAACGGCAAATGACATGATTATTTGTCGTTGTCTTTATTTTATTATGTGTTTAAAGCATATTAGAAATAGTATATTAGTGTTTGTTTTTAGGCTTTTGGATTTATATACAACACATATTGCAACACCATTTAATTTTAAAAATCAAGAGCAAAATTTTTTGGTAAAGGACTTTAGGTTAAGTAAAACTGCATTTTTCGTTGAGGAGACAATATTTGCTTTTTTCCTGATAGGAATATATTTGGTATCGACTAAAAAAAGTAGAGTTTTCAAGATCAAATCTGATACTTTTTTAGATTATTTGAAAACGTTTTTTTTTAACAAAATAGAGAAGAATAACGTTTTCAAATATTTTTGTTCTTTTTCATTAAAAAGAACATTTTATTTGTATGGAACAATAATTCCAAAATTATATATAACTATAAGTATGATTTTGTCATTAAACAATTACTGGGTATACTTTTTTGTTAAAGGTATTGAGCCAGCTAAATCTTCTTATAGATATTTTGATAGGATTTATGTGGTTGATTTTATGATTTTCTATTTACCAATTGTTTTGTTTTTTGTTTTTATATATCAAAAATTAAAAAAAGAATATAGAAGAAATAATATGATCCTAAATAAAAGTTATAGCCTATAGTAATACATTATTAGATGCGGTTTTAAAAAAGTCTCACCATGACAATCAACTTTAAAGTTAAACAAGAAGAGGATTTTAAACACCTAACAGGGATAAGTATAACTCCTATCAAAGATGAATTACTACAGTTGTTAATAAATAGAAATTTTAACTTTAATGATATAGAAAAAATTAAGATCTAAATATCTTTTACTGCAAACATTTTGCAGTAAACCCACTTAATATTGCCGTATAACTTCTGTTTATGGCAAAGATTACAATAAAACAACATGATGTTACAGATTGTGGCGCGGCTTGTTTAGCATCCATTGCTGCACACCATAACTTACACATACCTATTGCTCGAATACGACAATATGCAGGCACCGATAAAAAAGGCACCAACGTTTTAGGTCTAATAGAGGCGGCTCAAAAATTGGGTTTTGAAGCTAAAGGGGTTCGAGGTGAGTTTAATAGTTTGTTTAAAATACCTAAACCAGCAATAGCGCATATTATAGTAAAAGAACAATTGCACCATTATGTGGTGATTTATGAGGTTAGCAAAACCCATATAGCCATTATGGACCCTGGAAATGGGAAATTGCATAAAAGAACACATGAAGAATTCACCAAAGAATGGACAGGGGTTTTAGTGCTATTAATGCCAGAGGATAATTTTACCGTTGGCAATGAAAAAGTATCCATTTACAAACGGTTTTGGTTTTTATTAAAACCCCACAAATTTGTTTTAATACAAGCTTTGGTTGGTGCCGTAGTTTATACCTTATTAGGCTTTTCAACCTCTATATATATACAAAAGCTAACAGATTTTGTGTTGGTTGGTGGTAATACAAGATTACTCAATTTATTAGGGGTCATTATGATTGCCTTACTTCTATTACAGGTGACAATAGGAGCTTTTAAAGATATTTTTCTAATAAAAACAGGACAACAAATTGATGCGCGTTTAATTTTAGGGTATTATAAACACTTGTTAAAATTGCCACAACAATTTTTTGATACCAGGCGGGTTGGAGAAATTATTTCCCGTATAAATGATGCCGTTAAAATACGCACCTTCATCAATGGGGTGTCGTTAAGTTTAACCGTAAACTTTTTAATCCTTTTATTTTCATTTGGATTAATGTTTTTCTACTATTGGAAACTGGCACTAATAATGTTATTGGTTATTCCGCTTTATACTCTTATCTATTTTATAATCAATAAACTTAATAAGAAAACAGAGCGCACTATTATGGAACGTAGTGCTGATCTAGAAAGCCAATTAGTAGAATCGTTAAACTCGGTTGGCACTATAAAACGTTTTGGATTAGAAAGTTTTGCAAATATTAAGACAGAGACTAGATTTATAAACTTGTTGAAAATAGGTTATAAGTCAGCTTTAAACTCAATTTTTTCAAGCACTAGTTCTAATTTTATAGCTCAATTATTTACTGTTGTTTTATTGTGGAGCGGTTCATGTTTTGTTATAAAGCGGGAGATTACTGTAGGGGAACTCATGTCTTTCTATGCCATTATAGGCTATTTTACAGGGCCTGTTGCAAGTTTAATTGGAGCCAATAAGCAAATACAAAATGCACTTATCGCAGCAGACAGGTTGTTTGAGATCATGGATTTGGAAGTTGAGGAATCAGAAAATAAAATCATGTTGTCAAAAGAAAAGATAGGAGATATTTGCTTTAAAAATGTGAAGTTTAGATATGGTACACGTGTAGAGGTTTTCAAAGATTTTAACTTAACTATTCCTAAGGGAAAAATAACAGCAATTGTTGGAGAAAGTGGCTCTGGAAAATCAACACTAATGTCTTTACTTCAAAATATTTATCCCATACAAAATGGCCAAATTAGCATTGGGGATTTAGATTTAAAACATCTAGATCAGGAAAGCTTAAGGGAATGGGTTAGTGTTATACCTCAAAAAATAGATCTTTTTGCAGGAAACGTTGTCGAAAATATAGCTGTAGGTGATTTTGCTCCCCAAATGGAACACATTATACACATATGTAAATCTATTGGTATCCTGGAATTTATAGAAAACTTGCCAAATGGCTTTGGCACTTACTTAGGAGAAAATGGAACATCCCTTTCTGGAGGGCAAAAACAGCGAATTGCCATTGCTAGGGCACTCTACAAAAATCCAGAAATATTAGTATTAGACGAGGCTACTTCTTCCTTAGACAGTAAATCTGAAAACTATATTCAAAAGACCATAAGTAGCTTGAGGGAGCAAGGAAAAACAATTATCGTTATTGCCCATAGGTTAAGTACTGTTGTCAATGCCGATAAAATTGTGGTATTAGACAAAGGTATAGTCTTGGAACAAGGTTCCCATAAGGAACTATATCATAAAAAAGAGCATTATTTTAATTTATGGCAGCAGCAAATGCCTTTGGTTAATAATGTGCCTTAATTTTCAACCTTTACAATAAATGGTTTGTCATGAAATGGACTTTCAGCTTTCAGCTTTAAGGCTTTAGAAGCCATTTTTAAATCATTAAAAGTTTCATTATAAACAAAATAGTAGTCGCTTTGCGCATCAAAGAAAAACCGGATGCTAGGGTAACCTTTAGATTTTAGGGTTTTTATGAACGCATCCCTTTGCGCTGCATCTTTAAAAGCATCTAAAACTAAATAAAAGCCGTTATTAATACCGTTAATGTCTTTTACAATAGGAATGATATTTGGGCTTTTTCTAAAGTCAAAATCATCTGCAGGAGTAGTCTCTGTATTTAGTTCAGAATTTAATGCAATTTCTTCTAACTTTTCAAGATCTTGCTCATTTAAGGCATTAGTATTGTCGTGTGATACGCGTTCACTAATGTCTCGGTCTACTTTTATCCAAGCGTCTTTATTATGGGCTTTTCGAATATCTCTAACCGCTTGAAGTGCATCTGAGCCTTTTTCGTAACTGGCATAAATAACTTCATGAAGGCCATATTTATTCACTCCAGCATACCTTGCGGGATACCCTAGGGCCTTAAGCTGATCAATCATTTTTATAGAGTTTTCCTCTACTCTAAATGCACCAGCAACAATATGGTAATTGCCCGTTTGTTTAATAGCATTAAGGGTAATGGCCGGAAGCGTATTCAGGCTAAAAGTGGCTTCCTGTATCTTGGTTTCAAGTTGCTGGTTAGCTTCTTCTTGTGCTAATTGGTTGTGGGTCTCAATTTTATTATAACGGCTTGAAACGCCAAAACCTCCTAAAGTTAAAGCAATTAATGCGACAGCGGCATACCTTAAGTAAGGTTTGCTCTTACGTTTTTCTGGAGTAACCCCTATAGGAATAACACTTTCTACAGCTTCGGCGGTTTCTTTATAGACTTCCCGAACTACAGCAGTAGATTCAAACTTTGACAAACCGAAGGCATCGGTTAAATAGTTAAGCTGATAGGTAGGCTCAAACAAAATTTTACCTTCATTGTTAAAAACAATCTCACCAATATTTTTAAAGGTAAGTGTTTCGCCTTGTGTTAAGTAAGACTTTAATAGTTTTACGCGCTTAGCTATTTTTTTATTGGCAACCTCAAAGGGTATTTTTTCTACTTCGGCAATGTAATGTGCCAGTAGGCCATCGTTCTTTTGAATTTGCTCGTTAAAGGATAATACTTTCTTCGGCGGAAAAAACGCATGGGTCGATTCGTCTATGGTCGCAGATACACGGCGCGTTAAAAACGCACCAAATCCTGGGATGGTAACACATTCGTATCTGTAAAGTAAGTCGCTAATGTAGGTTTCGAGTTGCATGAAAACAAAGTTAAAAAATTATGGATATGAATAAAATTTAGAATGTAGTATTTATTAACAGTTTAAAATATTTCTTTACTTGCAGGTTGTAACAACATGAATTTCAGTATGACAGAAAACAACTTGCTTTACACTTTAGCATTACAGCATGTCTCCAATATAGGGGATATTACCGCTAAACGGCTTATTGCACATTGCGGCTCTGCCGAAGCAGTATTTAAGGAAAACAAACAAAAACTGCTTAAAATATCTGGAGTAGGGCAAACTATGTTGTCGGAATTGTTTAAGACCAATCATCTAAAAGAAGCAGAAAAGGAATTAAACTTTATAAAAAACAACAATATAAAGTTCTCTTATTTTGAAGACGAACAGTATCCCACAAAGCTAAAGCACTGTATTGATGCTCCTATTTTATTATTTGAAACGGGGAACATAAATTTAGATGCTCGACCTATTATAAGCATTGTGGGCACACGAAAGATAACCACTAATGGTATAGCATTTTGTAAAAACCTCATAGAAACTTTAAAGCCATACAATCCGGTTATTGTTTCGGGATTCGCCTATGGTACAGATATTACGGCGCATAAAGCAGCCCTTAAAAATGGATTGCAAACCATTGGCTGTTTAGCGCATGGGTTGAATCAAATTTATCCAAAAGCCCATAAAAAATATGTTGCCGATGTAGAAAAAAATGGAGGCTTTTACTCCGATTTTTGGAGCTCTGATACTTTTGATAGGAATAATTTTTTGAAGCGCAATCGCATTATAGCTGGATTAAGTGAAGCAACCATTGTTATTGAATCTGCCGAAAAAGGGGGCAGCTTGGTCACTGCCGATATAGCCCATTCGTATAATAGGGATGTGTTTGCCGTTCCAGGGCGAATAAACGATAGTTTAAGTGCTGGATGTAACAATTTGATTAAATACCAAAAGGCGCACATGCTCACTACCCCAATGGATATACCATATTTGTTAAATTGGAAGTTGGAAGGTGTTTCTACAGGCTCAACAGCCAAACCTGTAATTCAAAAGCAACTATTTGTTGAGCTCAATACTGAAGAAAAAGTAATTTATAACTACTTAAAGTCTAATAACAAACAACAGCTGGACGTTATCGCTTTAGACTGCAATATGCCTATTTTTAAAGTAAGCAGTACCTTATTGAATATGGAATTAAAAGGTGTTATAAGGCCTTTGCCGGGGAAGTTATTTGAGGTTATTTAGTTTTTTGCGCGCTATAAAAAAGCGAACGATAGTAATAACAAAAAGAACTAATCCTATAATGATTAACCAGTCAAAGACTTTGCTCGACACTAGTCTTGAATTTACTATCAATGCCATGGCAGTGGCATTAAGTACCGTAAACTAAATAAGCTTTTTCATTTCAATACCCAACCTTCTCTCGAACCCTATGCAATACCTTATCGGCCACACGCTTTGCTTTTTCGGCACCAATGTTTAAGGCTTTATCTATTTCGTTAAGATTGTTCATGTAGTAGTGGTATTTTTCACGTGGCTCTGCAAAACGTGTAATGATAAGCTCAAACAAGGCTTGCTTTGCGTGACCATAACCATAACCGCCTTTTTCGTAATTAGCTTTCATGGTGGCTATTTCTTCTTCGGAAGCCAATAATTGATACAATGCAAAGCAATTACAGGTAGCCCAGTCCTTTGGGTCTTCAAGAGGGGTGCTGTCTGTTTTAATAGACATAATTTGCTTGCGCAATTTTTTATCATTCAAAAAGATATTGATGGTATTGTCCCTACTCTTACTCATCTTTTCGCCATCGGTACCAGGAATGAGCATTGTGTTTTCTTGAATTTTACCTTCGGGCATCACGAAAGTCTCGCCACCCATTTTAGCATGAAAGCGAGAGGCAACATCGCGAGTCATTTCTATATGTTGCAATTGGTCCTTTCCAACAGGTATGATATTGGCATCGTACAATAAAATATCGGCAGCCATTAGCATAGGGTAGGTAAACAACCCTGAATTCACATCTTCCAAGCGGTCGGCCTTATCTTTAAAACTATGCGCAAGTGTTAAGCGTTGGTAGGGGAAAAAGCAGCTAAGGTACCAGGATAATTCAGTTACTTGAGGAATATCACTTTGTCTGTAAAATACAGTTTTTTCAATATCCAATCCAAAAGCCAGCCATGTGGCCGCAGTAGAATAAGTGTTCATTCTAAGCGTTTCGGCATCTTTAATTTGGGTTAAGGTATGCAGATTGGCAATAAATAGATAGGAGTCGTTTTCTGGGTTTTCAGCCATTTTAATAGCTGGTATAATAGCGCCTAATATATTGCCTAAATGAGGTGTTCCTGTACTTTGTATGCCTGTAAGTATCCTTGCCATAACATTACCTGCAAAAGCAGGTATCTCTTTAAAGGTTAAACGAAAGAAGCAAAGGTAATTTTTTTAATAAAAATAGCTCAATACAATTATGTATTTTTGGTGTCTATGGTTGTATTTAAATATGTGTTTTGGGTGCTTTACCGCATTTGGTTTTATGTTTTGGTGGCATTGCCTATAATTATTTTGTTTCCGGTATTGTTAATTTCCATTTCTAAAGAATCGTGGTATCCGTTCTTTTTTAAACTGGCCCGTATATGGGCAAAGGTCATTTTGTTTGGGATGGGGTTTAGGGTGAAGATAGAAAGTGAACAAATACCGGAAAAAGGTAAAAGCTATATGTTTATTGCAAACCATACCTCGATGACCGATATTATGCTGATGCTCGTTTCGGTTAAAAATCCGTTTGTATTTGTGGGGAAAAAGGAGTTGGCAAAAATTCCATTATTCGGTTTTTTTTACAAACGTACCTGTATTATGGTAGATAGGAATTCTGAACGAAGTAGAAAAGCGGTGTTTTTAAGGGCACAACGCCGATTGAAACAAGGACTTAGTATTTGCATATTTCCAGAAGGAGGCGTGCCAGAGGCCCATATTATGCTCGACAATTTTAAAGATGGAGCGTTTAGGTTGGCTATTAACCACAACATTCCTGTTGTGCCATTAACATTTTTAGATAACAAAAAGCGGTTTTCCTATGTCTTTTTTAGTGGAGGGCCTGGAGCTATGAGGGTTAAAATCCACAAGTTTTTACCTACCGATAATTTAACCGTTGGGGATACCAAAGCCTTAAATAAACAAGCGAGAACTATTATTTTGAATCAGCTTACCAAAAATTAACAGTATGTCAGGTCGGGCGCAATCGAGGCCTTATTAAATAGTATAGTTTAATTACCTCTCGATTGCGCTTGAGGTTGTACCATTAACAAGATTTATATTGATTTATAAATCGAAATTCCTGTAACAGGAAATCAAAAAAAACTGCCCTTTTTTAAAAGAGCAGTTTATTTGATGTTGGTTTTAAAGCTTTAGAAAAACCAACATCCAGATCTAACCAAAAACCTAAAATTTAATAGCAAACCCAGTATAAACCCCTATAAAATAAGGTTTAAAATTACCAGAAGTATTGCTAAATGTGTTTATTTGATATTTGAAGAGGGGCTCTACATTCAAATCCAATTTCTTTGATATTTTATAGTTAAGGCCAAGGCCTAAATTAGCACTATAGCTTACATTGTTAATATTGTTAGCTTCACCAACAAGTGTTCTTGAGCTACTGGTTTCGGAGAAAACTTTATTTTCGTTTAAGAAAAATGAGCTAAACCCACCAATTAGATTAACGCCAAATTTTTTATCAAGAAGGGTGTATTGAATTTCCAACGGAATTTCTATATAACCAAATTCCTGATTAATAGAAGCGCTTTCTGCCGATGCTAATAAACCGCTACTGCCGTTTTTGGAATTGAAATTATCTGCACTAGCAAACAATGTGTTATTGGAGCTGCTTATGGTGTTTAAATTGCCTTTTGTACTGGAATCTATATTGGGTAGGGCAGCACTAATGGTATTTTCGTTAGAGCTAATAGATTGAAAAACCACAACATCGTTGGTGTTATAGCCCAAACGTACCTTATTGATACCAGAACGAATGCGTAACTTCTTATTAATGGCATAACTGGCCTTAATGCCATAGCTCATGTTTAATTCTCCAGATTTTGCATTGGTATTAAATTGTGGGTCTATTGAAGAGCCTTCGCCCAAACTATTAAAATAAACAGGCGCAGCGTTTGGGGCAACACTCCACCTGTTAAATTTCTCCTCTTCAATAAGCTCTTTAATGTCTTTATCTATTAAATCTTCAATGGATTGTTCTTTTGTGTCCGTTGTATTGGTTTGTGCCACTGCCAAAGAATCAGCGTTTTGGGTATTTAAAATGGCATTCTTTGCTTTGTCTTTATCAAGCACACTTTTATTGTTGTTTGCAATATTTTGTGGCTCGTTCTCCGAAGCCTTGTTGTTTGCAATTGTTGTGTTGTTGTCTTGGGAAGTCTCTTTTAAAACATCTGGTTTTTGTATTATAGGATTGCTAATACTATTATTTTCTTCTGAAGTGATGCGCTCTTTTGCTATAGCTTCAGAAGTTATAGTATTTTGCCCTTGAGCAGATGTGGACTGGATTAACTTTGCAGGATCGGTATTTTGTGTTGAACTTCCATTGGTTTTAGTATTACTGTCATCGGTTTGATTTGTTTCAGAATTGGCAATAACATCTTTTGACCCTATGATGGTATTGTCATTTTGATTCTTTATGGCTTCAGAAGAAGGATTTTCATCATTATGTTCAACATGTTCTGCCTCATCGCCCGATTCGGTATCTACAACTTGATTTGTTGGAACATTAATACCTTCAGAATTAAAATATAAACCGCCCAGTGTAAGCAACAACACCAATAGGGCGGCCACACCGGCATAACGCCACCAAATGGGAATAACGCGGCGTTTTTTCTTTTTCTTGTTGAGTTGCGCTTCAATAGCATCCCAAACTTCATCACGAGGGCTTGCCTCGAAGTCTTTGAACTTCTCTTGGAATAATCTATCTATATGTTTTTTATCACTCATTATAATGACTGAATATGTTCACTTACATTGTAATTTTCAACGGTCTCTTTCAAAATCTGTCTGGCCCTCGAGAGGTTAGATTTTGAAGTGCCGACACTAATCTTTAACATGTTGGCTATATCTTTATGGGAATAGCCGTCCAATACATAAAGGTTAAAAACAAGGCGATATCGATCTGGTAAATTTTGTATGGCCTTTAAAAGATAATCTAACGAAATATCATCTTCATTAACCTCTATTTCATAATCTTCTACTTCATTTTCATTAACTATGTTAAACACTTTTTCGGCGCGGTAACGCTGTAAAGCGGTGTTAATAGTAATGCGCTTGAGCCAGCCTTCAAAAGAACCTTTGCCTTTGTATTGTTCAATTTTATTGAAAATGGTTAAAAAGGCGTCTTGCAGGTTATCTTCGGCTTGGGCATAACTGTTTGAGTACTTTAAGCAAATTGAGAACAACTTGCTCGAAAAGAGCTTATATAATTCCTCCTGTGCTTTAGTATCATGGGTTTTACAATGTGCTATGAGTTGCTCTAAACTCAAATTATAAACGCATTAACAGTTAGTGTTCTTTTATTATTAATTTATAACGGGTACTTCTATGGTTAAATATTGGTCTTCACCATTAGTGTCTTCACCTTGCCAAAATTTAAAGATGTACGATCCGTTACCTGTTACAATAAAATTGAAACTAGCTTCAACCAATTCGTCTTCTAGGTCGGTACAGCTTGTGTTTCCCGAATCATGTTCGAAAACATAAGTTATAGGCGCAACGGTACGTATGTTATTGTCTTTCACATAATAGAAATTTCTAAATGCGTGACAGGTTGATGGCCTATAATATCTTACGGTTATGGGGTAAACTTCACCCAATTCAAACTCATCTGGAATATCGACACTTTCTACAGGCAATATTTCTAAGTCGTAGTTTGTGTAATCGTCATCAGTACTACAAGACACAAACAGGGTCACTATACAACAAAGGATAAAAAACTTTTTCATTTACTTATTTTTTCAAGACTCTTTTTCCTTTAGATGCTAATAGAAATAAAAGGTTGCGCCAAAAACAAAAAAATCTCGATAAGTTCGAGATTTTTTTAATGCTATTCCTTTTTTAAGAGCTCTTTTATTTTGTCTTCCAGCTCATCCAAAAGTTCTGGATTATCTTTTATTATTGCTTTCACAGCGTCTCGTCCCTGGCCTAGTTTGGTGTCGCCATAACTAAACCACGAACCACTTTTCTTGACAATTTCCTGTTCTACGGCAACATCCAAAACTTCACCTACCTTAGAAATACCTTCGCCGTACATAATATCGAATTCGGCAGCCTTAAAAGGTGGTGCTACTTTGTTCTTTACTACTTTAACCCGTGTTTTGTTTCCTAAAACGTCACCGTTGCTATCTTTAATTTGGGTAGAACGACGTATATCCAATCGAACAGAAGCATAGAATTTTAAGGCGTTACCACCAGTGGTAGTTTCTGGGTTACCAAACATAACTCCAATTTTTTCACGCAACTGGTTAATAAATATTACGGTACAGTTGGTTTTACTAATGGATGCTGTTAATTTTCTTAAAGCTTGTGACATTAAACGTGCGTGAAGTCCCATTTTTGAGTCTCCCATTTCGCCTTCAATTTCACTTTTAGGGGTTAATGCTGCAACAGAGTCTATAATAACAATATCGATAGCTCCCGAACGAATAAGGTTATCGGCAATCTCGAGCGCCTGTTCCCCATTGTCGGGTTGCGAGATAATTAAATTATCAATATCTACTCCTAGTTTTTCTGCATAAAATCTATCAAAGGCATGTTCGGCATCAATAAAAGCTGCAATACCACCGCTTTTTTGTGCTTCGGCAATAGCATGCAATGTTAAGGTTGTTTTACCCGAAGATTCCGGGCCGTAAATTTCTATAACCCGACCTCTTGGATAGCCGCCTACGCCCAATGCAATATCCAATCCTAAAGAACCTGATGAGATGGCTTCGACATCTACAACGGCAGCATCGCTCATTTTCATTACAGTTCCTTTTCCATAAGCCTTGTCTAACTTATCCAAAGTAAGTTTAAGGGCTTTTAACTTTGCTTCTTTTTCACTCATTTATTTTGTTATTCTCTAGTTATGCACGCTAAAGTACTATAAGTTTTTTCAGAATACAATACATAACCAATTTTGTTATTAAGAATTTAGAAAAAGAAAATGTTTTAAGACGCAACCTTTTTACACCTATTGCATCTACTGGTTAACGTGGGGAAAATTTTGCTATGAAGAAGAACAATAAAAGCCCCTTTTTTAATGGAATGCGTTAGGTGTTTCGGCAAGTGTTTTGTTTGTACTTGCTGTGAAGCCAATGGTGACTAACCATAATTGGTGACTTTAATTGTGAATGAGCCAATATAAAGAGACTATCTGGATGACACATTTCAGGTAGTCTCTTTTTTTTATGGTTTCCAGTTAAAATTGTACTTTTGCGCTTCAAAATAATTTCTTTAATCTTAAAAATTAGTATAGCATGCAACTGTACAATACATTAAGTGCAAAAGAAAGAGCGGAATTAATCGATAAAGCAGGAAAAGATCGATTAACACTTTCTTTTTATAAATATGCCAAAATTGGCAACCCTCAGGTTTTTAGGGATCATTTGTTCATTACTTGGGATGCCTTGGATGTTTTGGGTAGGATTTATGTAGCACACGAAGGCATCAACGCACAATTATCGCTTCCGGCCGATCGGTTTCACGAATTCAAAAAACATTTAGATTCAATAGATTTTTTAAAGGGTGTCCGTTTGAATATTGCCGTAGAGCAAGACAACAAATCTTTTTTGAAACTTAAAGTTAAGATAAGGCACAAAATTGTTGCCGATGGCCTGAATGATGATACTTTCGATGTTACCAATAAAGGCGTTCATGTAGATGCCGAAACGTTTAATACGCTTATTGAAGACGACAATACCGTACTGGTAGATATGCGTAACCATTACGAAAGTGAGATAGGCCATTTTAAAAATGCCGTGACACCAGATGTAGATACTTTTAGGGAATCTTTAGATATTATTGAAGATGATTTAAAGGAACACAAGGAAGATAAAAAGCTCGTGATGTACTGTACTGGAGGTATACGTTGCGAAAAGGCCAGTGCCTATTTTAAACACAAAGGGTTTAAAAATGTGTACCAATTGGAAGGCGGTATTATTGAATACACCAGGCAGATAAAAGCGCAAGGGTTGGAAAACAAGTTTTTAGGACAAAATTTTGTGTTTGACGATAGACGAGCCGAGCGTATTAGTGAGGATGTAATAGCCAATTGTCACCAATGCGGTAAGCCATTCGATGTGCATACCAATTGTGCCAATGAGGCCTGCCACTTGTTATTCATTCAATGTGATGAGTGTAAGGAAGAAATGAACAATTGCTGTTCTACTACCTGTAAAGAGATACATGCTTTACCTTACGAAGAACAAAAAGCACTACGCAAGGGACAGGGCAATAGTAACGATATTTTCAAAAAAGGGCGCGCCGATCATTTGCCTTATAAAAAGGACTTAAGAAATATTTTTGAAGTTTTAAAAACCAATAAGGAATAGGCTGATGCAGAAGATAGAATTAATGGCCCCGGCGGGTAATTTTGAGTCCCTGCAAGCGGCTTTGGATAATGGTGCCGATTCGGTGTATTTTGGAGTAGAACAGTTAAACATGCGTGCCAGGGCTTCCATTAACTTTACTTTGGATGACCTTCAGGAAATTTCAGACCGGTGTAAAGCGAAAAACGTTAGGACGTATTTAACCTTAAATACGATTATTTACGATCATGATCTGTCCATTATCAAGACGTTAATTACCAAGGCTAAAGAAGCCAATATTACAGCGGTAATAGCGATGGACCAAGCGGTGATAATGGCGGCTAGGGAAGCGGGAATGGAAGTGCATATTTCAACCCAAATCAATATTACAAACATAGAAACGGTAAAGTTTTATGCCCTATTTGCCGATACTATGGTGTTGAGTCGTGAGTTGAGTTTGCGCCAAGTGAAAAAGATAACCGAGCAGATTGAAAAAGACCAAATAAAAGGGCCGTCTGGCAAATTGGTCGAGATTGAAATATTTGGTCATGGCGCATTATGTATGGCCGTGTCGGGTAAATGCTATATGAGTTTACATTCCCAAAACTCGTCGGCTAACCGTGGTGCTTGCAAGCAAAATTGTAGAAAAAAATATACTGTAGTCGATCAGGAAACCGGGTTCGAAATGGAACTGGATAATGAGTATATCATGTCGCCCAAGGATTTGTGTACTATCGATTTTTTAAACGAAGTGGCCGAAGCAGGTATTAAAGTTTTAAAGATTGAAGGTAGGGGTAGAGCGCCAGAATATGTTGCAAAAGTTATTAAATGCTACAGGGAAGCTATCGATAGTTTATACGACGGTACTTACGATAAAGCCAAAGTAATTACTTGGATGCAGGATCTGGAGAAAGTATATAATCGAGGTTTTTGGAGTGGTTATTATTTAGGTCAAAAACTGGGTGAATGGAGCAAGGGATCGGGTTCGCATGCCACCCAAAAGAAGGTGTATTTAGGCAAGGGCATGCATTATTATCCCAAGCCAGAGATAGGCGAGTTTAAAATAGAAGCTTACGATGTTGCTCTTGGCGATACTATTTTAATTACGGGGCCTACCACTGGAGCTAAAGAAGTTGAGGTTAAAGAAATGTTGGTGAACGATCAGCCTTTGGAAAAAGCAAGCAAAGGTGATTCGGTTACTATAAAATTGCCTTTTAGAATCCGTCCTTCAGACAAGTTGTACAAAATGGTTGAAAACAAAGTTGAAGCCTAATGGTAGTTGTAACGCTCCAACGTCAAAAATGTATTGGCTGTAACTATTGTGTGGAATTGGCACCGCAGCAGTTTCAAATGTCCAAAAAAGATGGGAAATCGGTGCTGTTGCGTTCCGCGGAGAAAAAAGGGTTTTTTACCTTAAAGTCTAATGATGTCATGATTTTAGAACCTTGTGAGAATGCTTCAAAAGCATGTCCGGTAAAAATCATTTCTGTAAAGCATGTTTAAGTATATGATATGTTCTTTTTTTAAGTCTTGGGAATAATCATATCTTTACAAAAGAAACCGACAGGATTAAAAGAATCTTTAAACACACAGTGAAATGATTATTTTAATCATAAAACTTACTTGTCGGCAGGCAGGGGTTACATGTGGCCTTTGAAAAAATAAATGTTAACACATGAAAATGAATTATAAACCTTTAATTCGATATAAGTTAATTATTATCGAATTCAATATAACAATATATGGCTTGTAACAGTTGTTCAACTGGTAAAGACGGTCAACCTAAAGGATGTAAAAACAATGGCACTTGTGGTACCGATAGTTGTAATAAACTAACGGTATTCGATTGGTTGTCCAATATGTCGCTTCCTAGTGGTGAAAAACCATTTAATTGGGTAGAGGTACGTTACAAAAACGGTAGAAAGGAATATTACAAAAACACCGAAAACTTAACTTTAAGTATAGGCGATATTGTAGCAACCCAAGCCCAATCTGGACATGATGTAGGGATGGTAACCTTAACGGGAGAGTTGGTGCGCGTTCAAATGAAACGTAAAAACATAAGCACCAGTGACGATGGCGCACTAAAAATTTATAGAAAAGCGAGCCAAAAAGATATTGATATTTGGTCTGCTGCCCGCGATAAGGAGGAGTCTATGAAGGTTAAGGCCAGGCAGTTTGCAATAGATCTTAAATTGCAAATGAAAATTTCTGATATCGAATTTCAAGGCGATGCCAGTAAGGCCACATTTTATTATACAGCCGAAGAACGTGTGGATTTTCGTGAACTCATAAAAGTGTTTGCACGCGAATTTAGAATCCGTATTGAAATGAAACAGGTAGGATTTAGGCAAGAAGCCTCTAGGCTTGGTGGTATAGGGTCTTGTGGACGCGAATTGTGTTGCTCTACTTGGTTAACCGATTTCCGTTCGGTTAGTACATCGGCGGCAAGGTATCAGCAGTTATCGTTAAACCCGCTTAAATTAGCAGGGCAATGTGGTAAATTGAAATGCTGTTTGAATTATGAATTGGATACCTATTTAGACGCCCTAAAAGATTTCCCTAAAACAGATATTAAATTACAAACAGAAAAAGGCACCGCGGTTTGCCAGAAGACAGACATCTTTAAGGGGCATATGTGGTATGCCTATGAAGGGGAATGGATGAATTGGCATAAGATTACTACAGCTCAGGCCAATGAAATTATTGAACTAAATAAGAAGAAAAAAACGGTAGCTAGTTTAGAAGAGTATGTTTCAGATTTAATTGAAGATACTAAAGCAGAGTTTGAAAACGTTGTAGGTCAAGACAGTTTAACACGTTTCGATAATCCAAAGCGTCATAAAAAACGTAAAAACAATAGGAATAGAAACAATAACAGAAACAAGAATAGAAGAAAGAAATCCCAAAACAGTAAAAATGCACCTAAATAGAATATGCCTTAGTTTATTGAGTCTTATTTTTATAATGGTTTCTTGTGATTCTAATCGTGTTTACGACGTGTATAAATCGGTGCCCAATGCGTGGCATAAAGATTCCATAACAAGTTTTAAAATAAACCCGCCAGATTCTATAAACCCGTATAACCTGTTTGTTAATTTACGAAATACCAATGCCTACAAATACAATAACTTATTTTTAATTGTAGAGATGGCGTTTCCACATGGGAAAACGGTAACAGACACCTTGGAATATCGCATGGCAGACCCCAGTGGTAAGCTGTTGGGGACAGGGTTTACCGATGTTAAGGAAAACAAATTGTGGTATAAAGAAGGCGTGGTATTTAAGGAAAGTGGGGAATATACCGTGAGCATACAACATGCCATGCGAGAGAATGGCAAGGTTAACGGTGTTGTAGAATTAGAAGGTATCACCGATGTTGGTTTTAGAATAGAAAAACCTCAAAATAAATAAATATTGCATCAAGTGGAGATTGTCTATATGTGATTTATTTTGTCATTCAGCATGGCACTTTTTTGACAGTCTCAGTATCAAGATGCATTAATGAATAGTACATGGCAAAAACAAAAAAACAAACGCAAAAAACGCAAGACTTTTCAAAATACATCCGTTGGTTTTGGATGTTGTTTGTTGTTGGAATACTTTCAGCAGTCCTTTTGTTCTTAGTGGCTTCGTGGGGATTTTTGGGAGAACTACCAGACCATACGGTTCTTGAAAATCCTAAAACCAATTTAGCGACCGAAATTGTTTCTTCTGATGGTGTTACGCTTGGGAAGTTTTATTTTGATGATAATAGAACGCCTGTAGGATTTGATGAGTTACCTAAACATTTAGTTGATGCCTTGATAGCAACTGAAGATATACGCTTCCATGAACATTCTGGAATAGATGCCCGAGGTACATTGCGTGCTTTTGTCATGCTAGGTAGTGGTGGTGGAGCCAGTACTATATCTCAACAGTTGGCAAAACAGTTATTTACCAAGCAAGTCTCAAAAAGTAAGCTTGAACGAGCTTTCCAAAAAGTAAGGGAATGGGTAATTGCCATACGTTTAGAACGCCAATATACCAAGGAGGAAATTATTTCTCAATATTTTAATATCTACGACTTCTTGAACAATGCCGATGGTATTCGTAGTGCGGCCCGTATTTACTTTGGCAAAGAACCGAGGGATTTAGAGTTAAAAGAATCGGCCATGTTGGTAGGGATGTTCAAAAATTCGGCACTTTATAATCCTAGAGTAAATCCTGTTGGTGTAAAGAATAGGAGAAACGTGGTGTTAGCTCAAATGGAAAAGTATGGATACATTACGGAACAAGCCAAGGACTCTTTACAAAAAACAGAACTGGATTTAAATTATACTCCAGAGTCCCATAGAGAAGGTATCGCTACCTATTTTAGGGAGTATTTAAAAACCTTTATGAAAGATTGGATTCAAAAAAATCCAAAACCCGATGGCACCAAATGGAGTTTATATAACGATGGGTTGAAAATTTATACTACGATAGATTCCCGCATGCAACAGTATGCCGAGGATGCTGTAAAGCAGCATATGGCAAGACTGCAGGCTGAGTTTTTTCATCAGAACACACCAAAGCGTAACCCAACAGCACCATTTTTAGATTTAACTACAGGAGCCATAGATACGCTTTTGCGCAATTCGATGCGTCAGTCTGAGCGATGGAGGCACATGAGATATGATTTAAAGAAAGATGTTGAAGAAATAAAAGCATCATTCTATAAACCAATACCGATGACGGTTTTTGAATGGAAAGATGGACAACCTTCAGAAAGGGATACCATTATGAAACCTATAGATTCAATGCGGTATTACAAGTCGTTTTTAAGAACGGGTATGATGTCCATGGATCCACAAACGGGACATGTTAAAGCTTGGGTTGGAGGGATTAATTACCGCCATTTTCAATACGATATGGTTAAGCAAGGGAAGCGTCAGGTAGGGTCTACCTTTAAACCCTTTGTCTACGCAACGGCTATAGACCAATTGCATTTATCACCTTGCGATGAATTTCCAGACACCCCTTTTTGTATTGAAAAGTGGAAGTATGGCAACCCAGAAGAGTGGTGCCCTAAAAACTCAGGTGGTGATGCAGATTATGGTAAGGTAAGAACTTTAAAAAACGCTTTAGCAAATTCAGTAAACACAGTAACGGCGAGATTGATGGATAAGGTAGGCCCACAACCCGTTATTGATTTGGCAAAGAAATTAGGTATAAAATCTACAATTCCACCAGTACCTTCTATTGCTTTGGGTACTCCCGATTTAAGTGTTTACGAAATGGTAGGGGCCTATGCCACCTTTGCCAACAAAGGGGTCTATACAAAGCCTGTTTTGGTAACCGCTATTGAAGATAAAAACGGTACGGTTTTATACCAGTTTAAGCCTGAAACGCGTGATGTGTTAAGTGAAGAAGCTGCTTATGTTACCGTAAAACTCCTGGAAGGGGTGACGCAATACGGTTCCGGAGCACATTTACGGACAAAAGGAGCCGATTCATATAGGCGATATATCAAAGATGTTGGAACAGGTTACCCTTACCAATTTACAAACCCTATAGCAGGGAAAACAGGAACCACACAGAACCAGAGTGATGGTTGGTTTATGGGTATGGTGCCTAATTTAGTAACAGGTGTTTGGGTAGGTGCCGAAGATAGAGCGGCGCATTTTTCATCAATTTCTTATGGACAAGGGGCTGCTATGGCTTTGCCAATTTGGGGAGTATATATGAAAAGCTGTTATGCCGATGAGGATTTAAATATTTCTAAAGACGAGTTTGAAGCACCTGCGGAGCTTACTATAAATGTAGATTGCTCTAATGTTCTAGAGAAGGAAAATCCAGGCGATATTGATGAAGCTGTCCCGGACGATTTGGAATTTTAGTTGAAAAAATATTCTTTATTTAAATATAAACCCTTCTGTCATTACGAGGAGAGAAGTATGAACGACGAAGTAATCTGTTAAAATTAAAGCCATATAGATATAAAGTAACAGATTGCTTCTTCGCAAGACTCATCGCAATGACACTGCTGTTGTGGTTCTAAATCGTTTTAGCAAATTCAATAAAGAAATTAATTGATTCTGGGTTTTTCATGGAATCGATATTAATCGATTTTTCTACAGGCATTTGCAACAAGATCTTTTTTACGGGAGCTTCCATTTTTTTGCCGCTTATGGTATAGGGAATATCCAAAACTTCAATGATAGTATCGGGTACATGCCGTGGGGAATACTCTTTTTTAAGTTGGCTATTAATTTGAGTTTTAACGTCATCGGTTAAGGCATAAGACGGTTTCATTTTTACAAATAAGGGCATAAAATGGTTGCCGCCTTCTAATTCTAAATTAACAATAAGCGAATCTTCAATAGCTTCTATTTTATTAATGCTTCGGTAAATTTCGCTGGTGCCAATGCGTATTCCATGTCGGTTTAAGGTAGCGTCCGATCGACCATAAATAACAATACCATGGGTTTGGGAACTTATTTTTATAAAGTCACCATGACGCCATTTTCCTGGGAAATGTTCAAAATAGCTAGACTTGTAACGTTCATTATTAGTGTCGTTCCAAAAATAGATGGGCATGGAGGGCATAGGTTGGTCTATAACCATTTCACCTAAATCATCCTCAACAGGTTGCCCGTTATCGTCGTATGCATATAATGAAACACCTAAAGCACGACATTGTATTTCACTGGCATGAACGGCGTTAAATGGTGTGCCTCCAACAAAGGCTGTACAGACATCGGTGCCACCAGCCATAGAGCATAGCCATACGTCTTGTTTTATGCTGTCGTATACATATTCAAAGGCTTCATAAGGTAAAGGAGCCCCTGTAGAGCTTATGGATCGTAACCTTGTTAAATTATATTGGTTTTTTGGTAATATATTGCGTTTCATACTGGCTACTAAAAACGGGGCACTGGTGCCAAAGTGATTAATGTTTGTTTCTTCTGAAAACTCCCAAAGTTTATAAAAATCGGGGTAAGTTGGAGATCCATCATAAAGTACAATGGTGGCTCCCATTAATAATGGGGATTGTAGAAAATTCCACATCATCCAGCCTGTTGTGGTGAACCAAAAATAACGTTCGCCTTCATGTACGTCGTTATGGAAAGCCATGTACTTTAAATGTTCCAATAAAATACCGCCGTGAGAATGAACAATAGCTTTGGGCAATCCTGTTGTACCAGAAGAATACAATACCCAAATAGGATGATTAAAATCTACAGGTTCAAAAACAAGCGTATCGCCTTGAGTTTTAAAGATATCGTTTATGTTTATAAATGCTTTTGGAAAATTAGCGGTCGATACTTTGTTTAGATAAGGCAGTACAATAACCTGCTCTAAGGTAGGTAGTGCTTTGGCAATATCTTTAGCTACCGTAGTTTTATCGTACGGTTTTCCATTGTAGTAATAGCCATCTACTGTTATAAAGACTTTGGGTTTAATTTGTACAAAACGATCTATGACGCTTTCACTTCCAAAATCGGGCGATGTACTGGACCAGATGGCTCCTATTGAGTTTACCGCTAAAAAAGAAATGGTTGCTTCTGGAACATTGGGCAGAAAGGCCACAACACAGTCTCCTTTAGTAACGCCAATAGATTTTAGGTAAGTGGCCATAGATGCCACTTTAGTTCTTAAGTCGTTCCAAGATAGTTCGAGATAATCGCCTTGTTCGTTGTTAAAGATGATGGCGGTTTCATCATTAAGGTGTGTATGCCTAAATACATGTTCGGCATAATTTACTTGTGCCCCAGAAAACCATGTTACATTGGGCATGGTGCCTTTGGTTAAAATTGAACTGTAGGGCTTGTGTGAAATCACCTTAAAATAGTCCCAAATACTTTTCCAAAACTCTTGGATATGATTTACAGACCATTGCCATAAATCTTCATAGGTGTTAAAATGCAAATCATGGTTATTTGCCAGCCAGGTTTTGTATTTGAATAAATGACTATTTTCTTTAAAGGAAACCGATCCTTCCCATATTTTTTTATTGGACATTTTTAATGGTTTTAAGCGACCTAAAGATAAGCATTATTCAAGGAATGAAGGCTTATAATAGTACCTGGGATGTACGACAAATTTCAGACTTAGGCTACGGGATTGATAATGGTTAATAAAGATTGAATGGATTGAAGAGATTGATGGGATTTAAAAGGCAAACTGGATGTTAGAGGTTGGAGATTAGAAGTTACTTGTTGGGAATCAAGATTTTTTTGTGATGTACTGAACTAACAATTAAAGCCCCGCAAAAGCGATTGGAGCGACAGCTTTTTTAAAATTCCAAAAATTTTAAAAAACTATAGCGTAAAGCGCGGTGGCTTGCCATTTGCCCAAAAAATGATCGCAAAAAGATAATTGTGGCATAACCTTGTGCTTTGAAATGAGGCAATATAAATCTAAATGTTAAAAAAATACGCATTTCATCGATTTAATATGTTTTTTATCTATTATTTTGAAAAAAAGTTTCATCTTTACAATCCCAAATGAACCAAGCCAAATTATAAATTTGCCTCAAGTCTACCATAAATTTTAACCTACTTAAAATGGAACCAAATCTACCTGAGCAAATAGAATTTAAAGACAGTAGATTGAAGGAAACGCTTCAAGAGCTTTTGCAGTTTGTAAGAGGGTTACTGTATTTAACTAAAAAAGTATTCATGCTATAAACCTTTTGGAATAGCATGAATTAACTTTTTAGTGTACTCTTTTTTAGGATTGTTGTAGATCACATCGGCATCGTCTAATTCTTCAATTTTACCCTTGTTCATAACCAGTAGCTGATCGCTCATATATTTTACTACAGCTAAATCGTGTGAAATAAAAATATAGGTAAAGCCAAAATCTTCCTTAAGTTCATTTAATAAGTTTAAAACCTGTGCTTGAACCGATATGTCCAAAGCAGAAACCGACTCATCACAAACAATGAGTTTGGGTTGCAGTGCAATGGTTCTGGCTATGCCTATACGCTGACGCTGTCCACCCGAAAACTCGTGTGGATAACGATTAAAATAGTCTTCTGATAGCCCCACCCGGTTTAAAATATCCAAAACCTTAGCCTTGCGCTCTTCGTTGGTATGGCCAATGCCATGTACCACCATAGGCTCCATGATAGCTTCTCCAACAGGTATTCGAGGGTTTAGGGAAGAAAAAGGGTCTTGAAAGATAATTTGAATCTCCTTTCTAAGTTTTCGTATTTCAAGATTTGAAAGTTTGGTAATGTCTATCCCGTTATATAAAATGGTGCCTGCTGTTGCTTTATCGAGTTGTAGAATGGCATTGCCCAAAGTAGATTTACCACACCCAGATTCGCCTACCAAGCCTAGGGTTTCGCCTTCGTAAAGTTTAAAGCTAACTTGGTCTACTGCTTTAAATGCAGCTGGCTTGGAAAACCACCCCGATTTTGAAATATATTCTTTTTCAACATTTACCACTTCCAATAGTGGTGGTTTACTATACAATGTTTCGTGCAACGATTTGCGTTGTTGGGGTGTTATAATTTCGTCTGAAAGCGTATTGTTTAGGTAGTCTTGAATGGTGGGCAATGTTTTTAATCGGGTATCTAACGACGGCCTTGAATTAATAAGCGCCTTGGTGTAATTATGCTGTGGATGTTTAAAGATGGATGCCACATCGCCCTGTTCTACAATACTGCCTTGGTACATTACTAAAACGCGATTGGCAATTTCTGAAATTAAAGCCAAATCGTGTGTAATAAAGATGATGCTCATTTTGGTTTCTTCCTGAAGCGTTTTTAAAAGTGTGATGATTTCCTTTTGAACTGTTACATCAAGTGCTGTGGTAGGCTCATCGGCTATTAAAATATCGGGTTTGCAGGCAATGGCCATGGCTATCATAACCCGTTGTTTTTGTCCGCCGGAAATCTCATGGGGATAGGCGTCGTAAATACGAGACGGGTTGGGAAGCTTTACCTTTTCAAATAACGCGATGGTTTCTTCTCTGGTCGCTTGTTTAGAGAGGGTGGTATGCTGTAACAGGATTTCCTGAACTTGTTTGCCGCAGGTCATAGACGGATTTAGGGAACTCATGGGTTCCTGAAAAATCATCGCCATTTTTTGGCCGCGTATTTGCTGAAATGCTTTATTGGTAAGTTGCGTTACATCCTGTTCGTTATAGATAATGGAACCCGAGGTTATGGCTGATGTCTTTTTGGGCAATAAGCCTAAAATAGCTAACGAGGACACCGATTTCCCCGAACCCGATTCGCCAACAATACCCAATATTTCATTGCTATAGAGTTGGTATGAAATACCATGAATCACTTCATTGTTTCCAAATGCAATGGAAAGGTTTTCTATTTGTAATAAAGGTTTTTTTGTTGCCACGAATACACGAATGTTTTTAAAATTCAATTTTATTTTGAATGTCACCTCGAGCGCAGTCGAGAGGTCTGTTTTTAGGTTTTATTTGGTGAGGTCTCGACTGCGCTCGACCTGACAAGTAGTTGTTATGTTCTATTTTCTATCTTCTAACCTCTAGTTTCTTTGATTATACATGAATAATTTCATCCTCACTTAAAAGTGCATCACCGCGAAGCCTTAAAAATATTTGTGCCACTGCAATGGTATCTTTTTCGCAATAAGTAATGATACGGTCTATATCGTTCTCTTCATAATACACCCTAAACACTTCGCTGCCATCAATATCGTCTTTTGGGGAGGGTATGCCCAACACGTTGGTCAATAGTTTTAGGGAGGTGTAGGTTTTGTAATCCCCAAATTTCCAGAGTTCCAAAGTGTCTAAATGTGGGACTTCCCAAGGTTTCTTGCCAAACAGATTCAACTTATAGGGTAGTTCCATGTTATGGATGATCATACGACGTGCAATATACGGAAAGTCGAATTCCTTACCGTTATGGGCGCACAGTAAATGTTTGGTTTGGCTAAAATGTGAAATCAATAGGTTTTTAAAATCCTTTAAAAGACTAATTTCGTCACCATGAAACGAAGTTACTCTAAAGGTTCTGGTATCGCCTTGAAGGCTAAAATAGCCCACCGAAATGCAAACGATTTTTCCAAACTCTGCCCAAATACCTGCGCGTTCGTAAAATTCTTCTGCGGTGAACTCGTCTTTACGTTGGTATTGCGATTTGAGCTCCCAAAGGGTTTGTTTGGTGGCGTCCAAATCTGAAAAATGTTGGGTTTCCGGAACGGTTTCTATATCCAGAAATAGAATGTTTTCTAGGTTAAGTTTACTAATCATAAAACTAATTGGTATTTATATATTCAATAGCTTTTTCTAGAACTTCATCACGTCCTTCCTTAATACCCTTTATGGTAGGTTTAACCTCAATATCTGGAATTATACCCACCCGTTGGGTTTCTGTGCCATCGGGGTAATAAACACCAATGCCAGAAATCATGGTTTGCAGGCCACCAGGAAGATTGATTTTCGAAACATTGCCATCGGCTCCAGCTGTGGTGCTACCCATAACGATAGTCTTATTGCCCGCTTTAAAAGCCATGGCTGTATATTCTGATTGACTTTGAGAATGCTCATTTACTAATACAACCACTTTTTTCCCCTTATAAGACCAAGACCTATCAATACCAACTTTGCGGCCATTTCTAAAAGTAAACTCTCCTGGGTTATTTTTATTCCCTTGTGTAAATTTCACAAAGTTTGTTCTATTGGAATTTAGAAAGTTTCCTAATGAAAATGGGACAAATGCAGAAGGGTAATTGCGAATGTCAACTATAATTCCTCTAGCATTTTTGAAATTAGACTTAATGCTATCTATGTCCTTTTTCTTAATATATTTTAGTGTAATATACCCTATATTATTGTCAAGCATTTTATAGCTTTTACCATTTGGTTCTTTTTTGTAGCCAAAATAAAAATTTAGATTTTCCTTATTATATAATTTTAAGTCTTTGGTTAAACTTTTATTGTTATGAGTATAGGTAATAGATATGGTATTTGAATTTGCCCTTAAAATATCAAAAGACATGTTTCTGAGTCTTGTAGGTTGATTGGAAGCAGGATAGAGATTATGATTTTCTTTTATAAAAGTTTCAACCGCTTTTCCATTAACATGTGTTATAACATCACCAATTTCCAAACCGCTTTCTGTTTTTAATTCTGGGTTAAAGTAATCATCAATAACCAATTTATTTTCTACAAAGCACACGTGAAAAGGAGGGTAGTAATTACCGCGTTGTTCTTGAATTTTATTATTTCCTCCCCATAGGTTGGCGTGAGTGTCTTTTATGTCTGCAATAATTTGAAGGGCCGCTAATTCATATTTTAATTCACTATCTGCATTTATGAATTTAGGAATATATTCAATTAGACAACTGTTCCAATCCTTATCAATTAAATGTTTGTAAGGAAAGAAATATTGAATCATGTTCCAATATCGGTATAATGCTAAGAGGCGAAAACCAGCATCAGGATATTTCATGTCATAATATGGATTTTCATTTGTGAACTTTGGATTGTTCACATTTGGAATCATACTAATATAGTATTGATCCCCTTGGTGCCTGTTGGTTTGAATATATTTGAGTTTTGAAACTAAGATGTTTGATAGCCCTTTATTGTCAATCCAAGCTAAATCAGGTTTTAAAAACGCTTCTTTCGATGTTTCTTTGCACGATTTACACGGTTTTAATTCTCCTAGTCGCTTTATCCAATCTGTTAGTAAACTATCTCGTTCTTTATTGGGTTTTACTTTTTGATAATTAGGTAGAAACCTAAATAGTTCATAATCCCAATTGTAGTTTCCTCCTCCAATAGCAGGATGATAGTATTTTAAAAAGCCCCAAATACGCCCCAGTAAATCAAGGTTGTTAATTTGATTTTCATCTAAGGTTAAAAAAGTAATTTTTGAACCTGTATCGAATTCTGTATCTAGCTGTGGTTTGGTCAGTACTTTTTTAGGAGTATTCTCAAGTGATTTTCCGTCTACAGTTATTTTTAAATTGTCTACCCATATTTTTCCAGTTCCAGCAAGAATGCCCCCAAATACAATTGTTTTAGCATTGTTATTTAAAGAAAGCTCAATTTCATATTTTTTCCATTCTGTGGTTCCAGTGATACCACGCGATTTCATATTATCAAAGGCAATGTATGGATCAATACGCATCCAGAGGCCAGCCCAACCACTACTAACATTTTCCGTTTTGATGTATCCGGTTAGTTTAATTTTTTTACCACCAAAATCTGCTGGGATTTTGTATGATAATGCATTAAATTCAACATTTTGACTATTGCTTTTTATTGATGCACATATGTTGCCGCTTTTAGATATTAATTGTTCGTAAGAAATTGAATAGTCGCCATCTCCAAAAACACTCCAATTTTTGGCCTTTCCATCTTCTAAAATTTCGAAATCTAAATTGAGGTTTTTTTGGGCAAAGATTGAATGCGATAAGATTAATAATAATAAAAAAGATCTTTTCATAATGATTGATTAATGTTAATGCAATCAAATAAAACTTAAAAAAAATTCTTACAATCTAAGAAAATGTTAAATAACATAATATTAAGATTCCTTGCCTAACATTTTATAAGCTTCTTCAATGTAAACATCAACATCTTCGGCAAATTCATCCATAACAGTTTGTGGTGTTCGTTTATGACCCAACCTTACAATAATAATATTGTTTGTTCTGTCTACAATAACCATTTGTCCTAAATGCCCCCGCATGATAAATAATGATTTGCCGTCTTTGTTGTGCAACCACCAGCCATAACCGTATTGTGGGCTTTCGGGAAATCGGGGTGTTACCGATGTGGCAACAAATGTGGAATCTAAAATCTGTTTGCCTTTCCATTTGCCATGGTCTTTATAAAGCTTGCCAAAACGCGCAAAATCTTTGGCGTTACTGGCAATGCAGCAATAGGCCTTAACCATTTGGTTTGCCTCACTGTCCAACTGCCAAAGGGCTTCGTTTTCACATCCAAGCGGCTTCCAAAAGCTTTCAGATAAATAGTTATATAATGTTTTGCCTGTGGCTTTTTTTATAACCATGGCTAGGAGTTGTGTGTTTCCACTTTGGTATTTAAAGGATTGTCCAGGAGCTTCAACTACTTTTACTTTGTTAAGCATCATGGCTTTTAAATCATCATCAAAGTAAGCTCGGGTAGTAATGGAAAAAGGCGAATAATAGGCTTCATCCCAATCGCTTCCCGATGCCATACTGGCTAAATCGCCTACCGTTAGTTTGGCAGCCAACCCATTGCAGTATTCAGGAAAAAAATCGCATACGGGTTGGTCTAAACTTTTTATATAGCCTTCCATAATGGCTTTGCCCAAAAGTCCAGACACATAACTTTTTGCCATGGAAAAGGAATTGGATTTTGAGTTATCATTAAACTCGTCGTAATAGTTTTCAAACCAAATGCTATCGTTTTTTATGATAACAAAAGCTATGGTGCCATAGGTGTTGTTGGTTGTGGTTAATCGTTCTGTTTCTTTAGCGCTATTATAGTTTTTATGGTCTGGCCATGGTTGGGGTGTGCTGTTTTCAATAATTCTATTGTCGAAGTGTTTATAGTCTTCTAAAAAGGCTGTGGTATGTCCGTTTAAATAAATGGTGCGAACGGCTTTAATAAGGTAATCGGTATCGGTTATATAGAGCACTATGATGAGTGCCCCAAATAGGATAACCAACCATTTTAGAAGTTTTATGATGTGTTTCATGAGCTTGCTTTAACTTGAATTAAATATAGGAAAATTAATTCATCTTTTTTTGAAAAGCAGTTGAGGTGCAATGGTTAAAAAAGCGATTGCTGTTTGTACGGACTCTCATGGTCCAGCAACCATTGTTTTCTGTGGAGTCCTCCGGCATAACCCGTTAGGCTGCCATCGCTACCTATAACACGATGACATGGAATAACGATCCAAATGGGGTTTTTGCCATTGGCGTTGGCTACCGCCCTAATGGCTTTTACATCACCCAGTTGTTTAGAAAGTTCTAAATAAGTGGTGGTTTTGCCATGTGGGATTTGTTCTAAAGCCTTCCAGACTTGTTTTTGGAAATCGGTGCCCTGTGGATTTAATTTTAAGTTGAATTGTTGCCTAGTCCCTTCAAAATATTCGTTAAGCTGAATGACGCAATCTTCTAATAGAACAGGAATAATATCTGTGGTTTTTTCTTCAGATTCCCACTTACGCGGGAAAGACAAATTATTTGTTCCTCCTTCGGGGGAATTTAAATTATTAAGTACTGTAATTTCGGTAATACCATCTTCATCACCAACAATTTTGGTAAACCCTAAAGGTGTTTCGATGATGCAACTTTCCATTACTTTTTGGTATTATCGTCAATAAAGATGCCTAATTTTTTAGCGCGGGTTTCCCAGCTTTTTCTAGCCAGGAGTTGCAAATCCGAGACATTATCGCTTTCATCCATAATCTCTAAGCCCAATAGGGTTTCTATCACGTCTTCCATGGTTACCAAGCCATTAACGCTACCATATTCATCCACGGCTAAAGCCATATGGTTTCTGCTTTCTACCAGTTTTTCAAATAGGGTAGGAATAGACAGATTTCTATTAACAACAATAATGTTCCGTTTAATATCGGCTAGTTTTTTATTGCCGTTGTCCAAAGCCATTTCCTTAAATACTTCGTCCTTTAAAACAAGCCCGACAATATTGTCTGGGTCGCCCCTGTATATAGGAATTCTGGAAAACCTTAGGTTGATGTTTTTATTAAAAAAGTCTTCAACGGTGGTGGTTTCATCTTCAATTTTCATGACTGTTCTAGGGGTCATCACATCTTTTGCAAAAACTTGCTTAAAGTTGAGCAAGTTTTTAATGATAATACTTTCGTTTTCTTGAAAAACCCCTTCTTCATGGGCTATATCGGTCATGGCCATAAAGCTTTCCCTGCTTAGCACGCTACCATGGTGACCCTTACCTCCAATTAATTTTGTGGTAAGCTGTAATAGCCAAAGAAGCCCAGTCCATTTTAAAGGGAAGATTAAAATGATGAGTGTTTTTGATGCGAAATTGGCTAGGCTTTTCCAGTAGGTGGCCCCTATGGTTTTTGGAATAATTTCTGAAGCCACTAAAATTAAAAAGGTCATTATGGCCGAAACGATGCCCACTGTATTGATTCCGAAAAGCTCTACTTTATAAGGTAATTTTTCAGCTTCGATACCTACCATCATAGCCCCTAAAGTATGGGCAATGGTATTTAGGGTGAGAATGGCAATTAAGGGTTTGTCTACATCTTTTTTTAAGGATTCTAGGGTTAAAGCATAGTCTTTGCCTTCTTGTTTTTTAATGTTTATAAAGGTTGGTGTAACACTAAGTAACACGGCCTCTAGTATAGAACATAAAAACGAAAAAAAAATGGAAACGGTTGCCCAAAAAATTAATGTGCTCATAGCTTGTTATAAAGGTCTAAAGTACTAATTATTTTGGGAATTAATGGTAGTTAAATTGGCTGTGTAGAACACTTGTTGTAAAGCAGGTCTTATATTAAGATCATAGATGTTTCTATGTGTTCTTGTGGGATAAACACGATTGGATAAAAAGATAAACACAAGCTCGTTATCGGGGTCTGCCCATACAAAAGTCCCCGTAAAACCAGAGTGACCAAAACTTTTGGGACTTACCTGAGGTGCTGGGTAGGCTTCTTTTATGCTTAAAGTATCATTTCCAATTAAAGGCTTGTCGAACCCTAATCCGCGCCGGTTATCGTTTTCTGGATATTGAATTCGTGTAAATTCCTCAACCGTTGAGGTTTTAAAATAGTGTTTGCCGGCATAGGTGCCTTTTTGTAATAGCATTTGCATATAAATAGCTAAATCTTTGGTTGTTGCAAACAATCCGGCATTGCCAGAAACCCCACCAAAAAGTGCTGCGTTCTCATCGTGTACCCAACCTTGTGTTAGAGTGTTTCGGAAGATGGAGTCGTTTTCTGTGGGGACTATAGTATTTTTAAACGCTTTTGTTGATGGTAAGTAACCTAGTGTTTCACAACCTAAGGGTCTGTAAAAATGGTTTTGAAGATAGCTTTGGTAGTCCTCACCTGTTATGTTTTCAATTAGTTGCGGGTAAATTAATGAGGCCAATCCCGAATAGAGATAAACTTTATCGTCACTTACTTTAGAGCGTTTAATCTTTCTGAAGACCTTGCGATTAAATCGATTTTTTATGTAGAGGTTTGGATAGGCTTGATTCGAAAACCCTTTGCGTTTTTCGGTTTGTACAAATCGTTTTTTAGGTTTGCCTTTTCTAAGGACGTCACTTAAAAATATAATGTAAGGTTTCATACCCGCTTGGTGCGCTAACAATTCACGAAGGGTAATATCTTTTTTATCGGCTCTATGTTTCCATGAAGGCCAATAAGTGCTAAAAGGTTTGTCGAGGTCTAATTTGCCTTCTTCGTAAAGTTTCATTAAAGCAGGTAAGGGACCAACAATTTTGGTAACTGAAGCTAAGTCGTATATGTCATTCAATTGTACTTTTTGGATGCTATCGTAGGTATGGAAACCATATGCTTGATGAAAAATGATCTTACCCTGTTTGGCAACCAATACCTGAGCACCTGGGAAAGCTTGTTCCTTAATTGCCCGTTGCATTATGGAATCGACTCGATGTTGAATGTACCGTGAATCCAATCCAACCAATTCTGGGCTGCCGTATTGCAATTGGCCCTGTACTGTGCTAAAAATGAGTAAAAAGAGTAGCGTAAAGTTTCGCATATGCTTTAGGGATACTAATTGGTTTGAAAGTTACAAAAGTATTTTTTAGTACGCTTATGAAGGCCTAGTAAACTTGGTCTTTAAGGGTGAAGAAATTGTAGGGATTGAAAAGGGAAATTGGATGTTGGATGCCAGAGGCTAGAGGCTGGAAGCATAGAAATTTTAGTTAACTAATAATTTTTTGGACATGACAAAAATCCTTGTGTCTTTTCTTTTGTGTTTTAATAAGACCCTTCCGACTTTAAACTCTTAAATGAGTTTAAAGCCACCTTCCCTTCTAAAGGGAAGGAGTTGTGGTTGTTGATTTATTTAAACTCCTTTCCTTTTAAAGGAGGAGTGGCTGCGGTGGCTTGCCATTTGCCCTAAAAACCATTTGCTAAAATTATTTGTAATGTGTTATTAAGAGGGGTTAAAACAGTTTTAACTGACCGTGTTTGTAACTTTCGTGAAGCGATGTGTTTAGTTTGGGCATTCCTTTACCCTTAAAATATTTTTGCCTAGCCAATTTTACAAGGTTGTTAATCTGTTCGGCTATTTTGCCTTCACCACGCATGCGTTTTCCGTAACGGCTATCGTTTAAGGTGCCGCCGTGGCAACTTTCAATTTGGCGCACTATTTTTTCGGCGCGATCTGGCATGGTCTTTTTTACCCAATCGGTAAAAATTTCACCTATGGCACCATTCAACCTTACTATGGTGTGGGCAATGGACAAGGCACCATTTTCTGAAGCGGCTTTGGCCAAAGGTAAAATTTCATGACTGTTAATGGATGGTATTATGGGGGCCAGCATGACATTAACGGGAATGCCATTTTCGCTAAGGGTTTTAACGGTTTCCAGACGTTTTTTTATGGTTGCCGTTCTGGGTTCTAAGATGCGTCTGGTCTCTTCAGAAAGTGAAGTGATGGATATATTAACGGCAATTAATTGGTCTTTCGCCAAGGCCTTTAAAATATCCAAATCCCTTAAAACCAAAGCGTTTTTGGTAATGATAGCAACGGGGTGTCTGTATTTTAAATATACTTCCAGGCATTGTCGGGTAATTTCAAATTGTTGTTCTGCGGGTTGGTAGCAATCGGTGTTGCCGGATAAAACTATGGGGTAGGCGTTCCAGCTTTTCTTTTTTAGTTGTGCTTCCAATAGCTTTGGGGCATCTTTTTTAACCAAAATACGTCGTTCAAAATCCAACCCCGCACTATAGCCCCAATATTCATGGCTGTTACGGGCATAACAATAAATGCAACCGTGCTCGCAACCTTGGTAAGGGTTCATGCTGTACATTAATCCTAAATCGGGACTGTCTACTTTATTTACTATGGTTTTAGGGAAAACAGGTAGGTAAAGGGTTTTGTCTTTGTCGGCCAGCTCACCTTCCTTACTACAATATTCCAAAAAATCGTCACGTAGTTCATGGCTCAATTCGAAGAATCGGTTGGAGACGTTAAGCTGTGCGCCACGCCCTTTTATGGTTGATTTTGGGTTCATTGTAGAAAAATTAACGGTTACATATTATATAGGTAACGCTATGAAAATTGAGATTGCTTTATAAAAGGATTGAAAATCAATTTAAAATCTAGTGAGGTCTCTACTGCACTCGACCTGACGTTTTTAATTATTGAATTTCAGATTTTTAATTTATAGCCGAACTCAAGTTTAAAATTACTTATAATTTGAATGGCAAATTGTTAAAACAAAAATGGGTTATCAACAAAAGCGGTTTTGCTTTGCCATAAAAAATGTCGAACTTAGTCAGCTACTTATAATATCAAGTTTTCCACAACATTAGAAAATGAAACAATGAACAAAAAAGTACCTTTCCTTTTGTCCCTTTTATTGATTACCGTTTGGTCTTGTAATAAGTCTGTTTCCAATGAGCCTACTAAACCAAAGCGTCCTAACATTATATTGGTGTATATGGACGATATGGGTTATGGAGATTTGGAATGTTATGGCAACCCTATTATTAAAACACCTAATTTAAATAAAATGGCTCAAGAGGGGATTAAGTTCACTTCGTTTTATGCGCCAAGTTCAGTCTGTACACCGTCTAGGGCAGGGTTGCTTACTGGAAGGTATCCCGTTAGAAATGCACCAAATAATTTTGGGCCAGAATCTAAAGATGGGCTGCCGTTAACCGAAGTGACCATGGCCGATGTTTTAAAACAAGCGGGCTATGTTACTGGGGCTATAGGGAAATGGCATTTGGGACATTTACCAGAATATTTACCAACCTCCCGTGGCTTCGATTATTTTTATGGCTTGCCCTATAGTAACGATATGATTCTGCCCTGGTGCCCATGGCTTACAGACGAGGACAAACTCTATATGTATGAAAATGAGAAGCCTATTAAGGAAATAGGAAAGCAGCAGGACAGGTTAATGTTGGATTACTCCAATAAGGCCATTGCTTTTGTAAAGAAACATAAAGAGGAACCTTTTTTCCTTTATCTCGCTCATGCCATGCCTCATTTACCTATTAGTGCACCAAACGAATTTAAAAACACGTCGGAGGCGGGCTTATATGGCGATGTGATTGAAACTATAGATTGGACTATTGGCGAGCTTCTTAAAACCTTAAAAGAACAAGGCTTGGAGGAGAATACCCTTGTGGTGTTTACGAGCGATAATGGCCCTTGGCATAATTTACCAGACCGTATGCTTGCCGATGGAGTAGAGCGTTGGCATACTGGAACGACAGGGCTGTTTAGAGGGGCTAAGATGACCACTTATGAAGGCGGCTCTAGAGTTCCTGCTATTATGTATTGGCCCAAAACCATTGCAAAGAATCAAGTGAACAGGGATATTGTAACGGGGCTGGATTTGTTTCCAACATTTGTGGCCTTGGCAGAAGGGGAGTTGCCCAGCAAATACACCATTGATGGGAAAAACCTTTTGGGAGTGATTACCGAAAACCAAAAATCGCCACGCCATTCCTTTATGTATTGCTCTGGCAAGACTGTTGAAGCCATAAGGGAAAATGAATGGAAATTAAGAATTACCGAAGCCGATAGCATACAGCTCTTTAATCTAAGCGAAGACCCAAGCGAACAATATAATCGTGCACAAGCATTCCCTGAAAGGGTAAGTGAGTTAAAAGATAAAATGGAGGTCTTTGCTGCGGAGACGGATTCGAGGGTTTATGTTGAGCTATAGCTTAGGTGTTTGTCATGTAGAATAAGCGAAGTATGAGCGACGAGACATCTCATTAGGAAAGGATTTTTCCTTATGCTTCGTTCGGAATGAAGAATCTTTTATAAAAATTTTAATGCCTTAAGATGCTTTATTCTGCTTTGAATGAACAAAATGGAACACTTTTTAGACAGTTCCCCTTGAGATAATATGATTCAAATTAATTTCAGGTAAATAAGCCAATGGAAAGAGGCAAAGCTTTAGCAAATCGATTAAAAGAAGTTTTATTGGATGGCCAGTGGATTGCAAACACAAATTATAAAGTTCAAATAGAAAATGTAAATTTGAAGGAAGCCACTCAAAAAATAGGGTCTTTGAATTCAATCGCAGCCCTTACTTATCACATTAATTATTATTTAGAAGGATTACTACATGTTTTTAAAGGTGGCAAACTTGAAATAAGGGATAAGTATAGCTTTGATATGTCGCCTATAGTATCGGAAAAGGATTGGACAAATTTAGTTGAAGCATTTTTATTTAATGCTAAACTATTTGTGATTGAAGTTTCAAAGATGTCAGACAGTAAATTAGACGAACCTTTTGTTGATGAAAAATATGGAACATATCAGCGTAATATTGAAGGCGTTATTGAGCACAGCTATTATCATTTAGGACAGATATCATTAATTAAAAAAATGATTTCCTAACGTTAGTCAACGTATTATTTACCTTGAAAATCAGCTTTTCGTTTTTCTAAAAAGGCAGTTGTACCTTCTTTAAAATCTTGGGTTGCAAAAGCTTTTCCAAAAGCTTCAATTTCAATTTTAAAACCATCAACACCATCTTGATAATTAGCATTTATGGCTTTAATGGCTGCTGTAATAGCTACGGGAGAATTTCTGGAAATTTTTAAGGCTATTTTTTCACAAAGCGCAAGCAGTTTTTCTTGGGGAGTTACATGGTTTACCAATCCGTAGGCCAAGGCTTGGTTGGCATCGATCATGCCTGCTGTCATAATAAGTTCCATAGCCCGGCCTTTACCAATTAATTGTGGCAAACGTTGTGTGCCGCCATATCCAGGTATAACGCCTAAGGACACTTCGGGAAGTCCCATTTTAGCATTATCGCTAGCAACCCTAAAATGGCAGGCCATAGCCAATTCGAGTCCGCCACCCAAAGCAAATCCATTAACAGCAGCAATGACCGGGGTGCTTAAATTTTCGATAAAATCGAACAACAACTCTTGACCTTTAGCTGCGAGTTGCATACCCTGTTTGGCATTAAAATGAGCAAATTCGCTAATATCGGCACCTGCTACAAAGGCCTTGTCGCCACTACCCGTTACAATAATAACTTTTGTGCCTTTGTCCCTATTGGCTACATCAAAAGCCTCATGAAGTTCTTGAATGGTGTCCTTATTTAGGGCGTTTAATTTGTTAGGGCGGTTAATAGTAATGGTAGTGATGCCATTGTCTTTTTTGGAAATGATATTTTGATAAGCCATAATTTTATGCTTTTGGAAATGTTACTTTAAATACGGTGCCTTTATCTTTTTCCGACTCAAATGAAACGGTGCCGTTATAGGTCTCAACAATGTTTTTAACCATAGCCAATCCTAATCCCATACCACTAGACTTTGTAGTGAATTTGGGCTCAAATACTTTGCCTTTATTTTCTTCTGAAACCCCAGAGCCATTATCGGCAACCGTAATAATAACATTGTTGTTTAACTCACTTACATGGACAATAATTTGTGGTGCTTCGTCTTTTGAGATGGCCTGGGTGGCATTCTTAACCAAATTTGTAACGACCCTAATAAGCTGAGTTCGGTCAAACTTAGCTATGATTTCTTCGGTATTACTTGTAAATATTATGTAATCTTCATTAAAAATATCCAATGCCAATTTTACAATTTTAACCACATTTAAGGTTTCGTTTTGTTGGGCAGGCATTTTGGCAAAAGTAGAAAATGCCGATGCGATAGAACTCATCGTATCGATTTGCTGGATCAATGTTTTGCTATATTCGTCAACCTTAGTGACAATATCAGGGTCTTGGGGGTCAAACTTTCGTTGAAAGTTTTGAACCGTTAAGCGCATGGGTGTTAACGGATTTTTAATTTCGTGCGCCACTTGCTTTGCCATTTCCCGCCAGGCTTGTTCTCGCTCACTAGTAGCTAATTTAACGGCACTCTCTTCCAATTCGTCAATCATACTGTTATAGGAAGATACTAATGTGGAGATTTCTTCACTGGTATCATCAATTACAATCTTTTCATTGCGCTTTTCCAATCGTGTCTCATTAATTTTATCGCTAATGGCCTTTAAGGACTTGGTAATGTATTTTGATAATAAAAAGGCGATGATAATAGCGGCAATAAGTACAAACAAATAGGCCAGTCCTAATCGGGCCAAGAACTCGTCTAACTCTTTGGCCAAAAAGTCATCCCGTTCTAAATACGGTAAGTTTAGGATCGCCAAAGGTTTAAATTTTTTATCGGTTATATAGGTATAAGAAGACCGATAAGTCTCGCCGTTTTCTTTGTGTTTATCTACAAATCTATGGTCTGCCCTATTGGAAACCGCATTTAAAATTTCGGCATTGAGACAGCTTTGTAAGGTGTCTTGGGACAATAAAGCTTTAGAAGATTTTAAAAGTGTGCCCTCCAAATCGTAAAGGTTAATCTGTAACGAATGGATGTCGGCTATTTTGTTGAGTTCGTCTTTAAAAATTAAAGGGACCTTTTCGGTTATAACGGGATAGGAGGTTTCCTTTATAACGTTATTGAGGTGTCTTTGAATTGCCCGTTCCTTACGCTGTAATCGTTGTTCATTATAGTCTTTGGTTTCTTCGTTGTATTGTAAAATGGAAACTATAGCTATGATGATCGATGCCAATAATACGAGCAAGATCATGGCAATAAAAATACGGGTACGTAAAGAGAGGCTTTTTAATTTCATTGGTCTAAAGATAGCAATAATCACACCAATTATTTGTAGTGTTGTCCTAGATTTGGGTGTACGAAATCATTAACGATTGATGGTTAACGATTAAGCGCTCTAGAGCCAAGAGGCAAGACCCTAAACGAATGAGGATTTAAGAACTGTGTAAGATTGAACAAAATTGATGTAAGATCGACTTCCTTGAACATTGAATCTTGGACAGGCTCTAGGCCTCAGGATTTTTTTCTCTAATGTTTTTATAGATTTTGAAGCCTAGCATGATAAGAACCCCTAAAACAATAATGCCAACAATGCCCCATACCCAATCGATAGCGCTTTTTAGGATGACCAAAAACACAACCGCAAACAAGATAAAGGTGGCACCTTCATTCCAAATACGCATGAAGCTGGATGATTTCTTCACCACATCGTTTTGTAATTGTTTAAAATATTGATGCGTCTTTAAATGGTATATAAAAAGCAATACCACAAAAGCTAGTTTAACCTGCATCCAAGGCTGTTCTAACCAAAACGGTTGTAGGATAAGCAACCAAATGGCAAAAATAGTTGCTAGAATAGCCGAGGGCCAAGTGATGATGTACCATAATCGCTTTGCCATTAGCTTTAATTGTTTACCTAGAATTTCTTTATCTGGTGAAGGCTTATGGAAGGCTTCAATTTGATAGACAAACAACCTTGGAATATAAAATAAACCAGCAAACCAGGTAATCACAAAAATAAGGTGGAATGATTTTATGTAGAAATAGGCCATAATTTATGCGGTTTCAATGTTAGACATAGACCACTCGTTTATCCAATTGGCTAACAAATCTACAAACTCTTGATCATCATTTAAGCAAGGGATGGTAGTAAATGTGTCTCCTCCCATTTCATGGAAAATCTCTTGGCCTTCCATTGCAATTTCTTCAAGGGTTTCTAGGCAATCGCTAACAAAAGCAGGAGTTACAATAGCCATATGTTTAATACCCTGCTTGCCCAATCGCTCAATGGTCCTGTCGGTATAAGGTTGTAACCAGGGATCGAATCCCAATCTTGATTGGAATGATGTGGAATAGGAGCCTTCTTTTAGCTGTAATTTTTCAGCCACTAATCTAGTCACTTCCAAACACTGGTGACGGTAACAAAAGTCATGAGCCATGCTTGGTGTAACACAGCATTGGCCATCTATTTTGCAATGGGATTTGGTGATGTCACTTTTTCTTATGTGGCGCTCGGGAACACCATGGTAGGAAAACAACAAATGCTCGTACGGTTTCCCTTCTAAATGGTTTTTTATAGCGTTTGAAAGGACGTCAATATAATCGGGCTTGTTATAAAATGCAGGTACCGATTCTATTTTCAACTGAGGAAAATGGGTTTGTCTTATCTTTTCGGCTAGAACCAAAATGGTTTCAGTTGTAGCCATTGCAAATTGAGGGTATAATGGAAACAACAAAACTTCATTCACCCCTTTGTCTACCAATTCTTGAAGCCCTTTTTCGATGGTCATACTGCCATAGCGCATGGCCAAGGCTACAGGAACGTTTACTTGTTTTTGTATTTTATGCTGTAGCCGTTCAGAAAGGACAATAAGGGGTGAGCCTTCATCCCACCATATTTTTTTATAGGCAGCTGCAGAAGCCTTAGGTCTTGTTTTTAGAATGATACCTCTTACAAGCAAAGCCCTTGCCGTGTAAGGGAGGTCAATAACACGTTCGTCCATTAAAAATTCACCCAAGTATTTTTTTACATCTTTTGGTTCTGGGCTATCTGGGGATCCTAAATTAACAAGTAAAATTCCTTTCATTAATTATGTGTTGTGAGCGACCTGTTAGGTTTTTAAAACCTAACAGGCCTTAAGTTTTGGTTTATTATGTTAAAGACATTAAATATTTTTTTGGCGTGGTGCCATACTTTTTCTTAAAAGCAGCAATAAAATGACTGGCTGTACTATAACCAATTTTATGACCTACTTCGTTTACATTGTTTTCGCCCGATTCCAATAATTTACGGGCGACTTCCATTTTATAGTCGAACAAAAAGCTAAATACCGAGTCGCCATAAATTTGTTTAAAGCCTTCCTTTAGTTTTTTTAAGTTCAAGCCAATCTCGTCTGCTAATTCCTGTAAGGTTGGTGGTTCTGCCATACGGGCTACCATAATATCCTTGGCTTTTCTAATCTTTATAACATTGGTTTCATCGACCAAAAATGGACATTGTTCAACATCTGCTTCCTCACTTCTATTAAAATATAAGCTTAACAACTCATAGGCTTTACCTTTAAAATATAGGTTCTTTATAGACGAATTAAGGTTGTAATTAATCAATTGGTTTAATACAATAGCCATTGATGGCGAAATAATACCATCCTTATAATATTTTTTATCCCTATTATCGGCATTTAAAAACGAAATATAGTCGGCTTCCTGAGAAAATAGACTATGAAATTTTTTAATGGTTATTAAAATGGAAAGCACCCATGAATTGGGTTCTAACTGTAAGTTTATTGGCAGTTCCCGTTGCGGATTGTAAAGCAATAGGGAGCTTTCTTCAGAAATGTCTAAAGCATATCGGCCTTGGTTAAAAACAAACTTGGTGGAGCCTTTAACACAAAAGTGAAACTGAATAAAATCGCTATCTATTTCTTTAGCAATACTTTGAGCGACATTTTTTTCGTTCTTAAATGTTAATATTAAAAAGCCATCATCAATTTTGGTTTCCTCAAAAGTACTTTGAGCGATATTTTCTGAGTCCATTTTTTTATCTGCTTTTAAATTTTATTTAGATTGGTTCTAAATAAATGATTCTGAAACCGTTGAATTCACTACAAAAGTATGACATTTATCATATTATTTACGAAAAAGTGTTTAAAAAACGAAAAGCGATACTAAAAGTTCTTTTAGCGTTATTTTTTTTCAAACTATCATTCTACATTTGTTTCCGATTTTTAGGTATTAGCATGCAGAAGTACAATATTTCACGTAGTAATTACTTTTATGCCATTGGCTTAAGTTATAAAAAGGCCGATGCGCATGTAAGGGGACGCTTTAGTTTAGACGAAATGTCTAAGCAACAATTGCTTGGTCAAGCAAAAGAAAATGGTATTGAAAGCCTTATTGTGACCTCTACATGCAACCGTACCGAGATTTATGGCTTTGCACAGCACCCTTACCAGCTTATACAACTCTTATGCGATAATACTGAAGGTACTGTTGAAGAGTTCCAAAAAGTGGCCTATATTCATAAAAATAGCGATGCCATTGCGCATATGTTTCGTGTTGGGTCAGGTTTGGACAGTCAAATATTAGGTGATTTTGAAATTATTAGCCAATTAAAGGCCAGTGCCCGGATCTCAAAAAAGCTAGGATTGCTTAACCATTTTTCCGAGCGATTGGTGAATGCCGTAATACAGGCCAGTAAACGTATAAAAACAGAAACCGAAATTTCATCTGGTGCGACTTCAGTATCATTTGCTTCAGTACAATATATCTTTAATAATGTTGATGATATTTCTAATAAAAACATCCTGTTATTTGGTACTGGTAAAATAGGTAGAAACACCTGTGAAAACCTGGTAAAGCATACCAAGAATGAACATATAACCCTTATTAACAGAACCAAGGATAAGGCCGAAAAGATAGCAGGCAAATTTAATTTGTTAGTAAAGGATTATGCTAATTTACAGGAAGAGATAAGCCATGCCGATATATTAATTGTAGCTACAGGTGCTCATCGTCCAACAATAGACAAACATATTCTTCAGCTTAAAAAACCGTTGTTAATTTTAGACTTGTCCATTCCAAAGAATGTTAATGAAAATGTTGTGGAACTGGAAAATGTGGCCTTGGTTCACCTTGATCACTTATCACAGATTACCGATGAAACCTTAGAAAAACGTCGAGAACATATTCCATTGGCAGAATCTATTATCGAAGAGGTTAAAGTTGAGTTCAACAGTTGGTTGGAAACCCGAAAGTTTGCCCCAACCATAAAAGCATTAAAGCATAAATTAAGCGATTTTGCCGCTGCTGAACTAGATGCACAACGTAAAAAATTAGCTGACTTTAATGAAGCCCAAGCTGAATTGATCAGTAACAATATCATTCAAAAGATAACAAACCACTTTGCCCATCATTTAAAAGACGATGGCGTTTCTACAGACGAAAGTCTAGAACTAATTAAAAAAGTGTTTCAGTTAGAAGAACTTCCAAAAACTAATGAACTCATTTAAACTTTTTTGATTGAAGCCAAAATTAGATATTTTTTGTTCAGCTGAAGGCTATTTTGAGTTGTATAGCTGGGCTACGGAAGGAGAAAAAGACAAAGAGTGGGTAAAAAAAGAGCAATTTTATAGCTAATTGAAAAATTTTAAATGAGTTCAGAATCTAAAACCATAAAAATTGGCACGCGCGATAGCGAACTAGCATTGTGGCAAGCCAAAACCGTACAGCAACAACTTGAGAGCTTAGGGTATAAAACCCAATTGGTTCCTGTTAAATCTACAGGAGATATTGTTCTTGACAAGCCGCTTTACGAATTAGGAATTACAGGTATTTTTACACGTACCTTAGATATCGCGATGCTAAACCACGATATCGATATTGCAGTACATTCACTTAAAGATGTGCCAACTGTTTTACCAAACGGTATTGTACAAGCTGCTGTTTTAAAGCGAGGGAATGTTAATGATACGCTTGTTTTTAAGAACAATGAGGAGTTTTTGGGTGCAGAACATGCCGTTGTTGCTACAGGGAGCCTACGCCGTAAAGCACAATGGCTTAATCGCTACCCCACCCATACTATAGAAAACTTAAGGGGAAACGTCAATTCAAGGTTACAAAAGCTAAAAGATAATGCCCATTGGGATGCTGCTATTTTTGCGGCAGCAGGTATTGGTAGAATAGGCATTCGCCCAGATCAGGCCATAAATTTAAGCTGGATGGTGCCTGCCCCGGCACAAGGTGCTATAATGATTACCGCTTTAGATGAAAACGATTTTGCAAAAGCCGCTTGTGCAGAACTAAACCATGAAGAAACTGAGATATGTACGGCTATTGAACGTGAGTTTTTAAATAAATTAGAAGGAGGTTGTACCGCACCTATTGGTGCTTTAGCACAAATAAAAAATGATGAAGTTTCTTTTAAAGGAGTGCTTTTAAGTACAGACGGATCTAAGAAAATAGAAGTTACCCGAGTTGATAAATTGGGCAAACATCACGATATGGCAACCTTTTGCGCCAATTATATTATTGAGCGAGGTGGCAAGCGTTTAATGGATACCATAAGGAAATCCAATAAAACAACCAATGTCTATTCCACAAAATCGTTAACCGAAGATCAACGTTTACTGTTGAATGAAAATGTAGTTGCAGCAAGTAGCGATTTTATTAAAATAAGCTTAAATCGTATCCATCCGCATGTCTTAAAAAATGAAATACAGAATGTTATCATTACTAGCAAAAATGCGGTTGAAGCTTTATTGACCAATTATTCTGCCATAGAACTGCAATTTAAAAATATCTATTGCGTAGGCCGTAGAACAAAGCGTTTAATCGAAAAGAAAATTGGCCCAGTAAAGCATGCTGAAAAAAATGCTAAAAAGCTAGCAGAATACTTGGTTGAATTTATAGATGGTACTGAAGTGACTTATTTCTGTAGTGACTTAAGGTTGGATGATTTACCCAATATATTAGAGCAAAACGGTATTAAGGTTAACGAAATAGAGGCTTACCAAACCAAGTATGATGGTGTAAAAGTCGATGATACTGTGGAAGGAATTATGTTCTATAGCCCATCGACTGTAGAAAGTTATGTGCAGCACAACCATAAAGAGGTTATTGCTTTTTGTATAGGAGAAACCACAGCTAAAGAAGCCCAAAAACACTTTAAAGATGTGAGGATTGCCAAAGTTCCTACAGTGGAAAGTGTTATTGAATTAGTGAACGAACATTATATATAATTGTCATTCCTGCGAAGGCAGGAATCCACTTAAAAAATTAAGTTTCAATTAAAAAGAATCCTGTTGTAGTTTATCTTAAGCGATAGTCGAAAGGCAGGAATGACAAAATATGATAAAAAACGATTTATTTTTAAGAGCACTTAAAGGGGAAACTGTAAACCGTCCACCCGTTTGGATGATGCGACAAGCTGGGCGTTACCTGCCAGAGTTTATGGCCATTCGAGAGAAATACGATTTTTTTACACGATGCCGTACCCCAGAATTGGCCAGTGAAATAACAGTACAGCCTATTCGCAGATACGGAATGGATGCCGCTATTTTATTTAGCGATATCTTGGTGATTCCACAGGCCATGAATATTGAGGTTCAGATGAAACCCAATTTTGGACCGTATTTACCCAATCCCGTGCGTTCCCAAAAAGATGTGGATAATGTTATTGTACCCGATGTTACAGTAGAATTGGATTATGTTTATCAGGCTATAAAGGCAACCAAAGCATTATTAAACGACGAGGTGCCTCTTATAGGTTTTGCGGGATCACCTTGGACTATCTTGTGTTATTGCGTGCAGGGGCAAGGCAGTAAAACCTTTGATAAAGCCAAGGAATTTTGCTTTACAAATCCTGTAGCAGCGCATCAGTTACTTCAAAAAATAACCGATACCACCATAGCTTATTTAAAAGAAAAAGTTAAAGCCGGTTGTAATGCGGTACAGATTTTCGATTCTTGGGGCGGCATGCTATCCCCAACCGATTATCAGGAGTTTTCATGGCAGTATATCAATCAAATTATTGAAGCTTTAAAAGACGATGCACCAGTAATTGCCTTTGGTAAAGGCTGTTGGTTTGCATTAAACGAAATGGCACAAAGTAATGCATCGGCTTTAGGAATAGATTGGACCTGTTCTGCCCGTAATGCGCGTTATTTAACTGGTGGTAATATTACCTTACAGGGTAATTTCGACCCAGCTCGTTTGTTGTCTCCTCCTTCGGAAATAAAGAAGATGGTACACCAAATGATTAATGAATTTGGAAAGGATAAATACATCGTAAATTTAGGTCATGGTATTTTGCCAAACGTTCCGTTAGAAAATGCCAAAGCCTTTATTGATGCGGTAAAAGAATACCATGTTTAAAAATATTGGCATAGGAATTAATGCTTATTTTGGTGCTTTTGGGTTAATTTCAAAACTTAAGCTCTGGAAGTATTTTGTAGTTCCTATGTTAATAAGCCTTATAACGGCCATAGTCATTTCTGTAATGGCTTATGGTTTGTCCGACAATGTAGGGACTTATATTTCAAAAGCTTGGATATGGGAATGGGGCAAACAAACCTTTTCTACCATTAGCAATGTTATTGGAGGGCTCGTCATTATCGTTATTGGCTTAATTCTTTTTAAACATATTATTATGGCGCTCTCAGCACCATTTATGAGCCCGGTGTCCGAGAAAATTGAAACCCATATAACAGGAAATCCATCGCATAGCCATAGAAACACCTCCTTTTTGCAACAGCTCTGGCGAGGCATACGTATTAATGGGAGGAATTTGTTTATGGAATTAGTGCTTACCATTCCCATATTACTATTAAAGTTTATTCCCGTAGTCAATATATTTTCAGCCATTTTATTGTTTTTAGTGCAAGCCTATTATGCTGGTTTTGGTAATATGGACTATACTTTGGAACGACATTTTAAATACCGGGAAAGTCTTCATTTTGTAAGGCAGCATCGCGGGTTGGCTATAGGTAATGGCATTGTTTTTTTATTGTTTTTGCTAATTCCTATCGTTGGGGTTATTTTAGTATTGCCGCTTTCGGTAACAGCAGCCACATTAAAAACGGTTGAAGCATTGGAATTAAAACGTAAACCCCATGCAGCTTCACTTTGAACCCTATAATATAGTACCCATTCAAGCAAAAGATGCATGGCATATCTGTAATTTTGTAGTTGCTAACGAAGACCGATTAAAACGTTATTTTCCTGTGACATTAAGGGAAAATTTAACACCCGATCTTTCAAAAATATTTACAGAGAAAAAGGTAAAAGAGTTTCATTCAAAAGAAGAATTTTTATTCACTATAAAACAAAATAATGAGACCCAATTAGTGGGGTTAATTTATTTAAAGGCACTTGACTGGAACAAGAAGCATGGCGAATTAGCCTACTGCATAGGGTATCCGTTTGAAGGCAAAGGCATTACAACAAACGCCGTAAGGTTGTTGTCGGATTATGCGTTTGAAACCTTTAATTTAAATACCCTTAAAATAATAGTCCATAAATCGAATTTGGCCAGTATAAAAGTTGCTGAAAAGTGTAATTTTACTTGGATAAAAACCTTAAAGAAGGAGCATGCGCCTCCAGGAGAGCCACCATTGGATATGGAACTCTATGAATTATATAATAAAATAGAAACATAATATGCCACATTTTGTAATAGACTGCTCGAACGATATTTTAGAAATGCAAGACCCTAAGGATGTTTTGCTTCAAGTGCATAACGAAGCAACCAATTCTGGGTTATTTGATGAAGCTGATATTAAAGTGCGTCTCAACCCTTTTGCAGATAATTATTTGGTTGGAGGAAAAGAATCCTCTTTCATACATGTGTTTGCAAATATAATGGAGGGAAGAACTACAGAACAAAAAGCAAAGCTCTCAAAACAAATTGTACGGAGCCTTAAACTACTGTTTCCAAACATTCCATTTATTGCCATTAATATTAGGGATTTTGAAAAAGCAACTTATTGCAACAAAACAATGGTGTAATTTATTAGACCTGGTAGGTTTTTACTTCGACTGCGCTCAGTACAAGCAAAACCTGATAGGTCTATGTATTAAAAAAAACATTATATGGAGAAGCTTGAAAAAGACCATTTTTATCATATCTATAATAGAGGAATAAATAGTTGCTCCATTTTTCAAGATGATGGCAATATGCTTTATTTTTTAGAGCTTCTAAAAAAACATTTAGAGCATAAAGTGAACATTGTTGCATATTGTCTAATGAACAATCATTTTCATTTACTGGTAAAAGTTATTGAGGAAGAGCATACAGTTATTCAAGCTTTTTCAAATCTTTTTAAAGCCTATGCTAAAGCCTTTAATAAGCAGCAAAATAGGACAGGGAGTTTGTTTGAAAAGCACTTTAAAAGAAAACAAATTAAAGATGAAACTTATTTAAAGAATCTAATCCTGTACATCCACAGAAACCCAAAAACACATAATGTAGTTAAGTGTTTTGAAGACTATAAGTTTTCGTCTTATAATTATTACTTCAAGGAAGAAACCAGCCTCATTTCATATACTAAGCCGTATGTAATTAACTTATTCGATAGTGCTGATAATTTTAAATATAGCCACAATAAAATGGATGTAGATAATATAGACCTACAAGGTTTTGAAAACATTGTAGGTCATGAACATCATGAAGCTTCCAACCTGCAAGGTCTCAAAGACCTTGTAGGTTTGTCTATGAAAGACAAATTCTACCAATACATACAGGAACTACAGGACACTATTACATCAAAACTGGAAAGTATCGATGGGAAAGCAAAATTTCGTGAAGACCTATGGCAACGGCCAGAGGGTGGTGGCGGACGTACCCGTGTTATTGAAAATGGAGAGGTGTTTGAAAAAGGTGGTGTTAATATTTCGGCGGTACACGGTAAGTTGCCACAATCTATGCAAGCCTATTTTAAAGTTGGAGATGTCGATTTTTTTGCCTGTGGCCTCAGTTTAGTTATCCACCCTAAAAACCCTATGGTGCCAACCGTGCATGCCAATTGGCGTTATTTTGAAATGTATGATGAAACCGGACATATTGTAGACCAATGGTTTGGTGGCGGACAGGACTTAACACCTTATTACCTCTTTGAAGAAGATGCCAAACATTTTCATCAGGTATGTAAAACAGCCTGCGACAAGCATAACACTGAATTTTATCCCAATTACAAAAAACGTTGCGACGACTATTTTTACAATGCCCACAGGAATGAAGCGCGTGGTATAGGCGGTTTGTTTTTCGATTATTGCAAGGCATCCAATAACATGACTATGGAAGACTGGTATAGCTTTGTAACCGAGGTAGGAAATAGCTTTTTGGAAGCTTATGTGCCCATTGTTGAAAAGCGAAAGGATTTGCCTTATACCAAAGCCCATAGAGATTGGCAGGAAATACGTCGAGGCCGTTATGTAGAGTTCAATTTGGTGCATGATAAAGGGACTTTGTTCGGATTAAAAACCAATGGCCGAATAGAAAGTATTTTAATGAGTTTGCCTCCACACGTACAGTGGGTTTATGATCACCATCCTGAAGCTGGTAGTGAAGAAGAAAAATTAATTGAAGTTTTACAGAACCCTAGGGATTGGGTGTAAGTTTTATTTGCTAAATTTGGATTATGACGACTAAAATAAAAATATCACCTAAAACTTTAATTTGGGCTACTGAGAGAAGTGGACTGAATATTGATAGTTTACATGATGTTTATCCAAAGGCTATTGATTGGATAAGAGAAGAGTCGGAACCAACAGTTAAGCAATTAGAAAATTTTGCAAAAAAAATTCATGTTCCTTTTGGCTTTTTATTTTTAAAGAAACCTCCAAAAGAAAAGTTGCCAATAACATTCTATAGAAGTAATGGAGTGGTAATTAAAAACCCTCCATTGGTTATAAAAGATTTAGTAAATCAAATAAAGACCAAACAAGAATGGTTAAAAGATTTTTTGATTGAAACTAATTATGAAGAATTAGGCTTTATAGGTTCATTAAGAAACTTTGAAAAAATCAATCCAATAGATGCTGCAGAAGTAATTAGGAAAGCTTTGAAGCTAAATAAGACTTGGTACGAAGACACCAAGAAGAGCAATGTTTTTAGATATTGGATTGACAAAATAGAAAAAAATAGAATTTTTATTATTTCTACTGGTTATGTTGGAAATAATAGAAGAAGTGTTGATGTAGAAGTATGTAAAGGATTCACTTTAGTAGATAAATTTTGTCCTTTTATATATATAAATACAAATAATCTTGGCGGAGGTAGAATATTCACACTTATTCACGAATTAGTTCATGTCTTTGTTGGAAATAGTATTGGTATTGGGTATGAACCAATTCATCCATCTTCCCAACCCTTAGAAAAATTCTGTGATAGTGTTTCTTCCGAGATTTTAGTCCCTACTTCTTTTTTCAAAGTGAGTTGGAATTCGACCAATGATACTTTTTCTGAAAAAATATCAAGATTGGCTAATCAATATCATGTTAGTAAATTGGTAATAGCCAAAAAAGCTTTAGATTCTAATTTTATAGAACAATCTGATTTCTGGGCATTTTATAATTATTATACAAATATTCCATTTAAAAAAGGAGTAGGTGGAGATTATTGGAATTCTAAACCATATGAAGTCAGTAGAAAATTTTACTCATTTGTTGATTCTGCTTTAAAACAAGGAAAAATTTTACCGTCTAGTGCTTACAAATTAACAAACATGAAAGCAAACACTTATGATAACTTTAAAAAGAACTCTTAGTGAATGCTTTATATTTTAGATACAAACATATTAGTTTATCCAGATAGAATTAGTCATCCTATGGATATTTATCCTTCATATTGGGATAAAATGGCCGATTTACTAAGGTTTGAAAATGTTATTTCAATAGATAAAGTAAAGGATGAAATTTATAGGCATCAAGATGGGTTGACCAATTGGTGTAAATTAAATACTCAAAAATCATTTTGGGCTTTATCTGTCAATTGTATGGTTGAGTATGCTGAGATACAAAATTGGGCACAAAACAAAGATTACAACGAACGAGCTTTGATTGAATTTGCTGACTCTAAAAATGCAGATGCATTTTTAGTTGCTTATGCATTAAATAAAAAAAGGGTTGAAGATGTTGAGGTATCAATAGTTACTTTAGAAGTAAGTGCTCCAGAAAGTAAGAGAGCTATTAAAATACCTGATATTTGTTTGGATTTCGATATCAGGTTTATAAATAACAATGATTTCTTTAGAGAAATAAAAGCAAGTTTTTAATTAAGATTATGTTCCCATTAAGACGAAACCGAAGACTAAGAACCAATGAGGCCATTCGCGCTCTGGTTCGTGAAACCATAATTTCCCCAAACGATTTTTTAGTGCCACTTTTTGTGGTTGAAGGTAAAGGGGTGAAGGACGAAATTCCTTCTATGCCCAACTACTACCGTTATAGTTTGGATTTGTTGGAGCAAGAGGTTAAATCGCTTTGGAATTTGGGCCTAAAGTCGGTATTGCTTTTTGTAAAAGTTCCAGATCACTTAAAAGATAATGAGGGCAAGGAAGCGTTGAATCCAAATGGACTCATGCAACGTGCCATTAAAACGGTAAAAAATGCCTGTCCTGAGATGTTGGTCATGACCGATGTGGCTTTGGATCCTTATTCCATGTATGGCCATGATGGTATTATTGAAAATGGCCTTGTAGTAAATGATGCGACGACCGATTTTTTAGCTGAAATGAGCCTGTCCCATGCCCAAGCCGGAGCCAATTTTGTTGCACCAAGCGATATGATGGACGGCCGCATTTTAACCATCCGTGAGGCTTTAGATGATGAAGGTTATATCAATACGGGTATTATGAGCTATTCGGCTAAATATGCTTCAGCTTTTTATGGACCCTTTCGGGATGCTTTAGATTCTGCTCCTGTAGATTTGGTGGACATCCCAAAAGATAAGAAAACGTACCAAATGGATCCGGCAAATAGGTTTGAGGCCATTAGGGAAAGCGAAATGGATATCGACGAAGGTGCCGATATCGTTATGGTAAAGCCAGGGCTTTGCTATTTGGATATTGTGCGCGAGATTAAAAATGAAGTCGATGTGCCTGTAGCGGTGTATCAAGTATCCGGTGAATATGCGATGCTTAAAGCAGCTGCCGAAAAAGGATGGCTGGACCACGATGCCGTTATGATGGAACAGATTATTGCCATTAAACGTGCTGGGGCCGATATTATAGCATCTTATTTTGCCAAGGATGTTGTTAAGCTATTGAATGGTTGATCTTCTGCTTAAATTTTGAAAATTGAAAAGTGGGCCACCACAGCCCACTTTTCAAACTAAACTAAACTAAACTAAATAAGACATTAATTAAACTAATTATTAATGAATGTTGTAAACTGCCTACCCTCAGTTAGGCAGACTATTTTATATGAACCTTTATTGGATAACTTATAAGCTCTTTCAATGGAGGTAGTCTCTTCTATTTTCTCAGAATGGATCAAATGATAGCCTCCTGCTTCAAAATAAACTTTAACTTCTAGAGGTTCTCGATCTAAAGACAGTTTTGTTAAGTATAAGATGCTATCTTTAATTCTGGTTACAGGCTTAAAAACGGTGGTCTCCTTATTTTTATCGAAAATAACAGTATTTGTTCTTACTGTAAAAGGTACCGTTTTAATCTCAACGTCTTTTTCAAGTTCAAAAATGTAGTCACCGTCTGGAAGCGCGGTTAAATCGAATCCTTTTTTATAATTGCCATTCTTTTCAATTAATTCTTTATAGAGTGTAATGCCACTTTGGCCCTTAATAGTAAGCAAGTTTCCTTTTTTTACATTTTCTAGTGTGAACACAGTTGCTTTAATGTCTGTGCTAACATGGTTGTCAATAGTACTGGCGAATCCAATAACCGTAACTAATAATGTTACCATTACGATTCCTTTTTTTACGTTTTTAATTAGATGTTTCATCTGTTAATATTTATTGTTTTTTAATGGTCAGACCTGCCTTGCCGGCAGGCAGGTGCGATGCCCGAATTATCATACCGGTTGAGTTTGCAACTTTTGTTAATGGACATTTCATGATTTGGAATTTAATAACGTTCAACATGGGCAAAGTTATATTGAAACAAGACTTAATAAAACATCAAATTTTGCAATTTTGTATGCTATATTATCTGTTATTTTAATGTTAATTATGTGTTGAGTTAAAATAGCATATAATCTAGTTAATTAAATATATATTTGAAGTGGTGTTTAATTGTAAATTTGTTTAAAAATTATTCTGTTATGATTAGTAAAAAACCTACTTTAGAAAAGCTTAGCCCAAGCTTTGGAAGTTCTTTATTAATAAAACAGCATCTGGAAAAGGTAGATAAGATAAATGCATTTTGGCATTTTCATCCAGAGTTAGAGCTTGTATATATTAATAAAGGACAAGGTAAAACACATATTGGCAATCACTTATCGTATTTTAATAATAGTCAGCTTATTTTAATCGGTGCCAATTTGCCCCACAATGGTTTTGCAGACCGGTTAACGGCCAATGGTTCTGAAACCACTGTACAGTTTAAACAGGATTTCCTAGGGAAAGATTTTATAGAGATTCCAGAAATGGCCAATGTGGTAGCCTTGTTCGATAGGGCTAAAAAGGGGATTCGTTTTAAGATTGAAACTAAAGCTGTAATAGGTCCCAAAATTAATAAATTGACTAAATATGAAGGGCTTGAGCGTGTTTTGAAGTTTTTGGATATCCTCAATTACTTGGCGAATACAGATGATTATACCTTATTGAATGCCGATGGTATTGCGTTAGAAATTAATCCGCAAGACAGCGATAAAATCAACGTGATATATCATTATGTGAATGCCAATTTTCAAAGGCATATCACTTTAGATGAAATCGCTAATGAAGTGAGTATGACGGTACCCGCATTTTGCAGGTATTTTAAAAAAACAACGGGAAAAACATTTACGCAATTGGTTAATGAATATAGAGTTGTTCATGCCACCAAGTTGTTAAATGAAAGCAAAATGAGTATTGCAGATGTTTGCTTCGAGTGCGGGTTCAATAATTTTTCCCATTTTAACAAACAATTTAATGAGATTGCTGGGAAGAGTGCCTCACAATACAGAAAGGAAATTAGGCAAATTATTCAATAATCTTAAGCGTTTCCATCCCATTCGGCATAAAACTGATCGAGAAACTTTTCCATAAAGGCATGGCGTTTTGTAGCAATTTGTTTCCCCGTTTTGGTATTCATTTTGTCCTTAAGCAATAGAAGCTTTTCATAAAAATGATTAATGGTCGGGGCGGTTGAGGTTTTATACTCGGTTTTGCTTAGGCTTAAATTGGGTTTAATCGCAGGGTTGAAAAGTGGCCTGTTTTTAAATCCACCATAATTAAAGGCCCGGGCAACACCTATGGCGCCAATAGCATCAAGTCTATCGGCATCTTGGACAACTTTCAATTCTTCTGAAGTAAAAAGGGTTTCGTTGCCCAACGATTTGTTAAACGACATGTTCTCAATAATCTGGACGACATGTTCAATAATTTGCGAGTCAACATTCAATTTAAACAGAAATTCCCGGGCAATTTTAGGACCAATACTATCATCACCATTATGAAATTTACTGTCTGCAATGTCATGCAATAAAGCGGCCAATTGTACCACAAGTAAATTTACGTTTTCGGTTTTGGAAATAAGCAAGGCATTACGGTATACGCGTTGTGTATGAAACCAGTCGTGCCCACCTTCGGCATTGGCAAGGGTTTGTTTTACAAAAGAAATGGTGTTATTTATAATTTCTTCCGTAGACATATAACTTATTTTGCAATAGCAGGTTCAACCCATTTAAACTGATAGGAGTTTTCAGGAATTTTAATTCTATCTGCTAAACGGTACATTCTGTTAGGAAGCGCCATTAAGTAGTCTCTTGCTTTTTCGGCTTCGTCGTTTAGGTTGGTAATTTTATCAATTTCCCAACGGTTAATTAACTTTTGCAAAATGTCTACATAATCTTTAGAGGTGTAAACCCCAATACGCTGAGCTGTATTTGAAAACTCTTCGAAGGCTGTGCTTATTTTTCCTCCAGATTCCCTTAAAAAATGAGCAGGCATCGTAATTTTCTGCTTCATCATATCATGAAATGCCATCATCATTTGGCTAGGATCTACTTTAAAAATACGTTCTACAAACTCTGAATAGGCATTATGGTGGCGCATTTCGTCTCCAGAAATAATTTGGCACATTTTCCCTAACTGTTTGTTGCCATTTTTCTTGGCGAGTTTAGCAACACGGTTATGCGAAATATAAGTGGCCAATTCTTGAAAACTGGTATAGACAAAGTTTTTATAGGGATCTCTATCGGTGCCAATATCAAATCCATCAGAAATTAGGTATTGCGTGGTTTTTTCTATTTCACGCATATTAACGCGTCCCGATAGGTAAAGGTATTTATTGAGCACATCGCCATGACGGTTTTCTTCCCCTGTCCAATGTTTTACCCATTTAGACCATGCATTTTTGCTATCTACTTGGTCAACACCTTCAACTTCCATAAGCCAAGACTCATAGGTTGGTAAGGCTTCTTCGGTAATCATATCGCCAACCAAAACCACCCAAAAGTCATAGGGCAATTCTTTAGAGAGCTCTCTAATTTCTTTTACTTCTTCAAAGAAAGAATCGCTTTCAGAATTAGGCAAAAAATCGGTAGGTTGCCATATTTGTTCTATGGGTATTAAGTACTTTTTTATTAAAGCTTCTACGTCTTTTTCCAAAAACTGCATTACTTCCAATCTCACATTCTTTAACGACATATAAGTATTTTAAGGGTGTATATCTTTTTTAATGGTGGTCTCTATAGTTTCTAAGAGATCCTTTTTATTGGCAAAGGTAGCCAATTCTAATGGTTTATGTACGGTAAAGGTGATATGAGTTCCAAGTCCCATAGGGAATTTACCGTATTGTAGCATTTTCCATGAGTTGTTTATTGAAATGGGAACTATTAAGGCCGATGGGATTTTTTTAAACAGCATTTCCAGGCCTTTGGTTTGGAAGGGTTTGGGGACGCCGTTTTTACTTCGGGTGCCTTCTGGAAAAATAACGGCCGCTCGGTTGTTGGCTTCAATGTACTCTCCAAATTTCATAATAGCTGGTAAGGACTGTCGTGGATTTTTTCTGTCGATTAAAACCGAACCTCCATGACGCAAGTTGTAGGATACACTGGGGATGCCTTTGCCCAACTCCATTTTACTAATGAATTTGGCGTGGTGTTTACGCATATACCACATAATAGGAGAAATGTCGTATAAACTCTGGTGATTGGCTACGATTATAAGGGGCTTCTCTGTACTTATATGGTGCGGATTGTTAAAGGTGAATCGGGTGCCTAAAACATGGGTGCATTTTAACAGACAAAACTGTAAAATGTCAACACTTACTTTATGGGCCTGATAACCTAAGACGTTAAAACAAAACCATTGTATGGGATGAAAAATAACAAGCGTTAATCCGAATAACAGATAATAAATACAGGTTAATGGGTATGACAAGACTTTTAGCATGCCCCAAAAATAAATAAACTAGGAGTTAGAACACAGCAACACAGCTGTTATTTTCACATTTAATGTCTATTGGTTTGGCAGCCAATGAGCAATCGGAAACAATGCCCCATTTTTGGTTATACTTATGTTCCTGAGCATTATAATCTTGAACCTTTGATTCAAGTGCATTCACATCTATTGAGGTGGAATAGATGAGGTAGCTCCAAGGGCCGCCACAAGGCTTACTACCAAAGGCGATAAATTTACATTCGGAGGTTTCGTTACAAATTGAGGTGCTTGCTAGGGCTTCAACTTCAGATTTAAAATCTTGTAATTGGGCAAGTTCCTGTTCTTGGGTTAATGGTGTGTCATCATCGCATTGAAAAGCGGTAAAACTTAAACAAATAAGGAGTAAAATAGCGGTAAAGAAAGACTTTTTCATAGCGCTTTTTTACCTAATAGATGTTCAAATAATTAAAAGGTTGCGTGGGGACATAAAAAACCACGATTTCCTTCTATTTATAAAGAACAAACGTGGTTTAATTTTATCAATTGGGTATCCCCTTTCTCTTTGGAGATGGGATAGCGAAAGAGGCTTCTAACAATGTTCGTTATAAGCATCCATTAAATTTTCGGCAATAAGCTCTGCTGGGCGCCCTTCAATGTGATGTCGCTCTAGCATATGTACCAATTCGCCATCTTTAAATAAGGCCATACTTGGCGAGCTTGGAGGAAAGGGGATCATATACTCCCTTGCTTTCTCAACCGCTTCTCTATCAACACCGGCAAAAACCGTAACAATATGGTCTGGGCGTTTGGCATTCTGCAAGCTTAATCTAGCGCCAGGGCGTGCATTGGCAGCGGCACAACCACAAACCGAGTTTACGACAACTAATGTGGTACCTGTTTTTGCTAAAGCAGCATCTACTTGATCTGCTGTTTGTAATTCTTCAAATCCAACACTGGTTAAATCCTCGCGCATTGGTTTCACTAATTCTGCTGGGTACATATTTTTAAATTTTAATAATTAACGTTTTAGGACTGCAAAGATACCAATTGTGTAACAAAAACACGAGGTAATCAACTAACTAATATTATATTTACCGATAAATAAAATTGATGATTACATGAGTTTTTCAAAATGGATAGGAGCAGCTTTGGGGTGGTCTTTTGGAGGCCCTATTGGGGCTATTATAGGGCTGGCCGTTGGTGGTATGGTAGATTCTATAGGTAAGGATGCCAGCTATAAATATGAGCCACAACAACCCTATCGACGACAACCTGTTACACAGCCAGGCGATTTCGAAGTAAGTTTACTCATTTTAGCCTCCATAGTCATTAAGGCCGATGGCAAACAGGACCAACGCGAATTGGATTTTGTGCGCCAACAGTTCGTTGGCATGTATGGTAAAGAGCGTGCCAACCATGCATTTCGTTTGTTTAAGGAAATAAATAAGCAAAAAAATATTTCTACCAGGCAAGTCTGTTTGCAAATTAGGCAGATGATGCAGCACCCATCGCGATTACAACTTATTCATTTTTTATTTGGCATAGCCAAAGCCGATGGTATGGTTACCCAAGACGAAGAGCAACAAATCCATATCATGGCAGGTTATTTGGGTATTAGCACGGCAGATTACGAAAGTATTAAGGCCATGTTTTATAACAGTAGCGACAATGCCTATAAGATTTTGGAAGTTGAAAAAACGGCTACTGACGACGCTATTAAAAAGGCCTATCGTAAAATGGCCAAAAAATACCACCCCGATAAGGTTATTCACCTTGGGGAAGAACACCGCAACGGGGCCGAAGAAAAATTTAGACAAGTACAAGCGGCTTACGAGCAATTGCAGAAGGAGCGAGGGTTTTAGAATTTTTAACTTGAAGAAAAAAATAAAGCCCAACTAATCTTTAACTGATTAGTTGGGCTTTAGTATTTTTAAGTATAAGAAAGGTTATTTACTTATATAAATTCTTGTTTCCTCTCCCTTATCAAAAATCATTACGATTTCATGTTTTGTGTTAAGATATACAGATTTTAACTCCCAACCTTCAGCCTTAGAGGTTTCTATTAAGCATTTACGAACATCTGGGTTGAATAGGTTTAACTTGGTGTTTAGGGTCATGTCGTCTGCTTTTACATTAAAAGACAATAAAAGCAAAACTGTAGCGAATAATAATTGTAACTTTTTCATAACGATTTGGGTTTTAGTGAATTATTACAATACAAGATTATAGCATACCATTTTAATTGCTAAAAAAAATGGTTGATTTTCAGTTTTTTACCGTTCATTCAACGATTACTCCGTGAAGTGTTTATTTTTTCGGATGAAATAACCCGAAAAAATAAGTTGTATATGGTTGGTTTTTAGAGGATTTGCTTCAAAAAAAAGATGCTGTTGTAAGATTCCAAATCAATGATTTTTATTCTTCAAAGACTACTGTAGATTGCTCTTTGTTTACTGTTAACTTAATGGGTTTTCCCAAAATTAAGGCCCGATTGTCTTTTTCATGACCTGCCGGCATGTTAAAGGCTATGGGAAAATCGTAATCGGCTAAAGCATCTAAGATAAGTTGCTCAATAGAGGTGCCCCAAAGGGTTGTGTTTTTTCTAAGCTTGGTCATGTCACCAACAATTAGGCCTTTGCAATTATCAAAATAACCCGCTCGTTTTAAGCTTTGCAACATACGGTCTATATGGTATTTATATTCGCCTATTTCCTCAATAAATAGAATCTTTCCAGAAGTATCTATACTGGTTTTAGAACCCAGCATGGTATGCAACATGGTTAGATTGCCACCAACCAACTGGCCAGAAGCTTGCCCAGTTCTGTTGTATTTCGATCCTTTTAAGGTATAGTGCAATGCATTTCCAAAAAGGGCTTCTTTAAACGTAGCGATAGTTTCTTCAATTGTACTCAAATCGTCCGGTATGCTAGTGCACATCATGGCGTGGATGCTTTCAATACCTTCGTTATGGATTTGATTATGGAGCGCAGTGATATCGGAATAACCAATAACCCATTTAGGGTTTGCTTTAAACTTCGTCCAATTGAGCTTATCTAAAACCCTAACGGTACCATAGCCACCTCGAGCGCACCAAATGGCTTTAATTTTAGGATCGTCCAAGGCTTTTTGCAAGTCTTCACAACGTTCGTCATCGGTGCCAGCGAAATGGTTGGCTTGGTTGAACACGTGTTTCCCAACTGTGGCATGGAGCCCCCAACTTTTTAGTAATGCTTTAGCTTGATCGATTTCTTGGGTTCTATTATTGAGGATCCCTGAAGGCGCTACAATAGCAACCGTATCGCCTGCTTTTAAATATGGTGGTTGTATCAAAGTGGTTACGTGTTTTGTTGATGCTGTATTTTGTGCTGCAATCGGTTTTATTCCGAAGAAAAAAACAGCACAAATTAAACTAATGCTCAGTAGGTTTTTAGACATACTGTAAATGTACATTTTTTTTCACACGTTTAAATTTAATAATTATAAACCATAGGTTAATTATGAAATTTAAACGAATGTAAACACTTCATTCTCGAATTTAAAATTTGTAAACACTCGTTTCTAAATCGCTGTTAAAATGTGTACTTTTACGGCCTTAAACAAATTAAGTTAGACGTGTTTTGTTTCCTTGAGTACGCTAGACCTGACATAATAAATTAAAAAATGAATAAACCAAAACGACCTGCCTCGCCGTCAGGCAGGTATACCATTACCACCGCATTACCATATACTAACGGTCCTATTCATATTGGGCATTTAGCAGGGGTATATGTGCCAGCCGATATTTATGCACGCTATTTAAGGTTAACAGGACATGATGTCGCCTTTATTGGGGGTAGCGACGAGCACGGTGTGCCTATTACCATTAAGGCTAAAAAAGAAGGTGTATCGCCACAGGATATCGTTGATAAATACCATGCCATTATTAAAAAATCGTTTGAGGATTTTGGTATTACTTACGATAATTATTCTCGTACGTCGGCGCCTATTCATCATAAAACAGCATCAGAATTTTTTAAAACCTTATATGATAAAGGCGAGTTTATTGAAGAAACTACAGAGCAACTTTACGACGAGCAGGCCAACCAGTTTTTAGCCGATAGGTTTGTAATTGGTACTTGCCCTAAATGTGGTAACGAAGAGAGCTATGGCGATCAGTGTGAAAATTGTGGAACAAGTCATAATGCTACCGATTTAATTAATCCTAAGTCGGCATTAACAGGTAATACACCAACTTTAAAGCAAACCAAACACTGGTTTCTGCCTTTAGATAAGCATGAGGATTTTTTGAAAGAATGGATTTTAGAAGGGCATAAAAAAGATTGGAAACCTAATGTGTACGGACAGGTAAAATCGTGGATTGACGATGGATTGCGTCCGCGTGCCGTAACGCGCGATCTGGATTGGGGTATTCCTGTGCCAGTTGAAGGCGGAGAAGGCAAAGTGCTTTACGTATGGTTCGACGCTCCTATAGGTTATATTTCATCAACTATTGAATGGGCCGAACGTGAAGGAAAAAATTGGGAGCCTTATTGGAAAGATGAAGAGACTAAGCTAGTGCATTTTATAGGAAAGGATAATATTGTATTTCACTGTATTATTTTCCCAGCAATGTTAAAGGCTGAAGGTTCTTATATTTTACCCGATAATGTACCGGCCAATGAATTTTTAAACCTGGAAGGCAATAAACTATCCACATCAAAAAACTGGGCGGTTTGGTTACCAGAATATTTAGAGGAGTTTCCAGGGCAGCAAGATGTGTTGCGTTACGCCTTAAACGCCAATGCGCCTGAAACCAAGGACAACGATTTTACGTGGAAAGATTTCCAGGCCAGAAACAATAACGAATTAGTGGCCATTTTTGGAAATTTTATAAACCGAGTGGTCGTATTGACCAATAAATACTATAACGGTATTGTGCCAGAACCTTCTGAGTTTTCACAAGTAGATGAAGAGACATTGGCTGCAGTAAAAGCCTATCCTAATGTTATAGCGAGCTCTATTGAGCGTTACCGATTTAGGGAAGCAGGGCAGGAATTGATGAATTTAGCCCGATTGGGAAATAAATATTTAGCCGATGAAGAGCCGTGGAAGGTAATTAAAGTAGATGAAGCCCGCACACAAACTATCATGTATGTTGCGCTTCAAATTGCTTCGGCGTTGGCAACCCTGTGCGAACCGTTTTTACCATTTACTTCCGAAAAGTTAAAGAACATCCTTAATGTCAGTTCTAGTGATGTGACACAGGCGCATAGTATCGAGAACACTTGGAACGACATTTCAACAAAAGAAGTGTTGCTACCAGCAGGACACCAAATAGGAAAGGCAGAATTACTGTTCAGTAAAATAGAGGATGAAACCATCCAAAAACAGTTGGATAAGCTTGAAGCTAGTAAAAAGGCCAATGAGGCTGCCAATAAAACGGTAGAGCCACAAAAAGAGACTATCACTTTTGAGGACTTTACAAAACTGGATATTCGGGTAGGCACCATTTTAGAGGCCGAAAAAATGCCAAAGACCAAAAAACTGCTTAAACTTAAAGTGGACACAGGTATTGATGTGCGTACTATTGTTTCTGGTATTGCAGAAAGTTTTACCGCCGAAGAAGTGGTGGGCAAACGCGTAACGGTTTTGGTAAACCTTGCACCAAGAGCTTTACGTGGCGTGGAAAGTCAGGGTATGATCTTAATGACCGAAACGCCAGAAGGTAAGTTGGTTTTTGTAAATCCAGACAGTGGTAATGAGGTTGCCAATGGGTTGCCAATAAGTTAATTCCTTGTTAAGATAATTTAATGGTTAAAAATTAAGGCCTTCATTATCAGCAGGGTGTATTCTTTTTCTATTTAAAGGAGTGGTTATCTTTTTAGTTAGACATCTAAAAGCATAGGTAAATTCGTATATTTATTCAGTTTTAAATATATAACATATGAAACGAATTACTTTATTGCTTATTGCCATTACCGTGTTTTCCTGTGGTACATCAAAAACGGTAAGAGCGTCTAAAAAAGAGATTAAAGGAACATGGGTTTTAAACACTATAAAATATAGTGCTTTAGGAACTTTTAATGTGACCTTGTTAAATGATGCTTCAAAAGAATGCTTTGAAGGCAGTGTTTGGAGTTTTGTCCCTAATAATAATACGGGAACCTATGCCATTAGCAAATCCGATTGTTCTACAGGAATGCGTTATTTCAACTTTACCATTCAAGAAGTAGACGAGCAAACAGGACTTTATAATTTTCTGTTGAAGCCAACCAATGAAAAAAAGAAATCGGATACCAATCAAGGGTTCCGATTAAAACTAACGAACCTGTCTGCAACGACTATGCAGTGGCAGCAAACAGTTTACGTAGATGGAAAGCCATTTATTATTAATATGAATTTTGTTAAACAATAAGATATGAAAACATTTATAGAAAAGATAGGAATACTAATGTTAGTAGGTGTTTTAGCCATTGGTTTTACCAATTGCAAAGCGGTTCAAAATGCCAATAACAAGCAAAAAGGCGCTGTTATAGGAGCTACAGGAGGTGCTATTTTAGGAGCCATTATTGGGAATAATGTTGGAAAAGGCGGCCATGGCGAGCTAGGCGCTGTTATAGGAGGTGTTATTGGAGGAGGAGCAGGTGTGCTTATTGGAAACAAAATGGACAAACAAGCCCAGAAAATTGAAGAGGAAATACCAGGAGCCCAAGTAGAGCGTGTCGATAATGGTATTGTGGTAACCTTCGATGAAAGTAGTGGCGTGTATTTCGATACAAACAAGTACAATATTAATGCAGGATCAGAAGAAACTTTAAATAAGCTTATAGGGGTATTTAGAGAATTCCCAGACACCAATATTCTAGTCGTTGGCCATACCGATAGTGTTGGAGACGCTAATTATAATATGACGCTATCTAAAAACAGAGCGAATGCCGTAACCAATTACTTAACCGCAAACAGTGTTAGTATGAGTCGCGTTACTACCCATTGGTATGGTGAAGAGCAACCCGTTGCAGATAATGCTACAGCAGAAGGGCGTGCAAAAAACAGACGTGTAAACATAGCCATTGTTCCAAATGAAAAAATGATTGAAGACGCAAAAAAAGAGGCCGGGCAGTAAGTCTTCAATTAAAAGTTTATGAAAAGCTTGTTCCTTTATAAAGGGCAAGCTTTTTTATTTGATATTGATTTATACAGCATTGTAATGTTATTTCGATAGCATAGACTAAGGCTACATGCAAAAAACATTTACAGAGTTTTCAACCAATGCCATTTTAAAGATAGGAGACGAGTCTCTTTTAGAAGCTTATAAAACGGTTAAGCGCCCAGAATTATTTACCTTTATTAGGACCAAGGAGTTTGAAGCAAAATTGGTAATAGACGATGTGCCATATACTATTGCGCCTAATAGCATATTGGCCTTAACTTCAACGCAATATCTTCAATTTGTTTTAGGTAAGGACTTAGTGGTTTACCAATTCAACAGGGAGTTTTATTGTATAAAAGACCACGACCATGAGGTAAGTTGTGCTGGACTGCTGTTTTTTGGGAATATACATGTACCGAATATAAGCCTAAGCACAGATGAAAATAAAAAACTGCACATGCTACATGAGGTTTTTATTGATGAAATTGAAACCAAGGATACCATCCAGGCAGAAATGTTGCGTATGCTCATGGCACGTTTCATTATTATCTGTACGCGTTTGTTGAAAACCAAGAAAGGCTACTTAGAGAGATCTAAAAATGCTAAAGTGGATTTGTTGCGCGAATTTAATATGCTGGTAGATACCCATTTTAAAACAGAGCATAAAGTATCTTTTTATGCCGAAAAATTATTTAAGTCACCCAAAACCTTATCTAATAGTTTTGCCCAGCTAAATACAAGTCCTTTACAAATTATACATGACCGTATAGTGCTGGAAGCAAAGCGGCAATTAATCTATACCGACAAATCGGCTAAGGAAATAGCGTATGATATTGGTTTCGAAGACGCTTCACATTTAAGCCGTTTATTTAAGAAACATACCAAAATCTCACCTTCAGACTTCAAAAAACAACTCCAAAAGGCTTCATAGGGAACAATTGACAATCTTTAGGGAATTCTAACCATTTATCGGGAAGGTTTTATCATTCATCTTTGCACTGTATAATTAAAACAATTAAGTTATGAATGTAAAGCATAAATCTATTTTCAATTTAATTGAAATATTTAAGGGTAAAGGAAAAGAGCAAATCAAAAGCATTAGCTCCGAAACCCATTGTGAACAAAAACAGATTCACGATTACTATTGTGATGCTGAAAAACCTCATGTAGCGCTAGCATCTGTCTAAAAGGAAAAATTGACAAGATTAAGGGAATAGTATACATGGTCTAACCTTAATACAAACAACATCTTTGTATCAAATAAATTAAAAAATTAAAAAAATGAACACATTTAAAGTACCAACACGAGAAGAAGTAAGCGAGAATAATCAAGCTATTTTCGACAAACTTAATAAAGCTTTAGGTTTTGTGCCTAACATTTATGCTACATATGCCCACAGCGATACGGCATTGGAGAATTATTTAAATTTTTCTAACGCCAAAACCTCATTGTCGGTTAAAGAAAAGGAGGTGATTAATTTAGCGGTAAGTGAAGTAAACCAATGCGTTTACTGTTTATCTGCCCATACGGCCATTGCTAAAATGAATGGTTTTACAGACGAACAAATTTTGGAGTTAAGAGCTGGTGAAGCCTCTTTCAATAACAAATTAGATGCCTTGGCCAGACTTGCAAAGAACATTACAGAAAACAGGGGTAGAACCGATGAAGCTGTTCTTGAAAACTTCTTCAATGCAGGATATACCAAAGGCAACTTGGTTGATGCCATTGCAATGGTTGGCGATAAAACCATTTCCAATTATTTACATCGAACAACACAAGTGCCAGTAGACTTTCCTGAAGTTAGGCCATTTGAGACGGTAACAGTATAATGAACATCAATAAATAAGTTTAAAAGATGAAAAAGATCATATCCATTTTAGTACTGGTATTGGCACTTGCTATAAATGCCAATGCCCAACAAGAAGTTAAAACAATTGCACTAGAACAAACCAAAGGAGAGTTTACCCAAAAATCATTAAAGGTAAGCGAAGGTACTTATGTCTTTAAAGTGTCCAATAATCATGTAGGTAGAGATGTAGGCTTGGTATTGGTTCCAAAAGGAAAAGATGCCAGTAAGCCAGAGAACCATATTACATCTGCTTATGTAACCCAAGTGGTTAAAGATGGCAAAGTTGAAAATTCAAAGCCAACGGTCTTAAAAAAAGGAGAATATGTGTATTTCTGTCCGTTAAATCCAACACCACAGTATAGATTAATAGTAGAATAATTAGTAGCTAGATTGATGAAGAAAAAGGTTATCTTGAACAGGATAACCTTTTTTGTTTTTGTTATTTTCGCTTTTCATTAGTTTAAGCCTATGACAGCTCTAGTTTCCTATATTGTTTCCAGTAGCCAACTTCCAGAACAGTCGGTTAAGAATACCATTGAATTGCTTAATGAAGATTGCACGATTCCCTTTATATCACGATATAGAAAAGAACGTACAGGCAATCTGGATGAGGTCCAAATTGGAGATATTGTAAAATTTAAAGAACAATTTGAAGCTTTGGAAAAGCGGAAAGAAACCATTTTGAAAGCTTTAAAGGAGCAAGAGGTCTTAACGGTGGAATTGGAGCAGAAGATTAAAGAAGCTGTAGATTTAACTGTTTTGGAAGACCTCTATCTTCCGTATAAAAAAAGCCGAAAGACCAAAGCTGAAAAAGCCAGACAAAACGGATTGGAGCCTTTGGCAAAAATCATCATGGCACAACATGCTAACGACATTGAGTCAATAGCCTACAAGTATGTAAAAGGTGAGGTAAACTCAGTTGACGATGCTTTGGAAGGTGCCCGTCATATTATGGCCGAATGGATTAATGAGCGTACCGATTTTAGGAATCAAATTCGATATCAATTAGAACGTTTTGCAACAATTTCCTCTAAAGTGGTGAAATCAAAAGAAACCGAAGAAGGTGCCCAAAAATTTAAGGACTATTTCGATTGGAACGAATCCTTAAGTCGTATCCCTTCACATCGCCTGTTGGCCATGTTACGAGCCGAAACCGAGGGCTATATTAAAACCAAAATAGCTATTGATGACGAACGGGCCCTGGACAAAATGGAAAACCGTTTAATACGTTCCAATAACGATTGTACCGTGCAAATTCAATTGGCAATTATAGATGCTTACAAACGATTATTGCTCCCTTCTTTAAGCAATGAAGCACTTCAAAACGCCAAGTCTAAGGCCGATGAGGCGGCTATTTCGGTATTTGCTAAAAATTTAAAGCAGTTATTGTTGGGGTCGCCATTAGGAGAAAAGCGCGTGTTGGCTATCGACCCTGGCTATCGTACTGGTTGTAAAGTAGTCTGTTTAGATGCCCAAGGCGGGTTAATGTATAACGAAACCATTTATCCGCATCCACCAAAGAGCGATAGTGTTGGTGCTATGAAAAAGCTAAGCTCACTTACCGATGCCTATAAAATAGAAGCGATAGCTATTGGTAATGGTACGGCATCAAGGGAAACGGAGGCGCTAATTAGAAAGATTAGGTTTAAAAACGATATTCAAGTGTTTGTGGTAAGTGAAGCTGGGGCCAGTATTTATTCGGCATCAAAAATCGCTAGGGAGGAGTTTCCTAACTACGATGTTACGGTTCGTGGAGCGGTATCCATTGGGCGACGCTTACAGGACCCTTTGGCGGAGCTGGTGAAAATAGAACCTAAATCTATAGGGGTAGGGCAATACCAGCACGATGTAGATCAAACCAAGCTTCAAAAAGCGTTGGACATGGTTGTTGAGCATTGTGTAAATGCCGTTGGTGTAAACGTAAATACAGCCAGTAAAAGCCTCTTGGCTTATGTTTCTGGAATAGGTACTAAACTGGCAGAGAACATATTTAACTTTAGAAAAGAAAATGGTCCGTTTTCATCAAGGAAAGCCATAAAAAAAGTGCCTCGTTTAGGGGATAAGGCCTTTGAACAAAGTGCTGCATTTTTAAGAATAAAGGATGCCGATAACCCTTTGGACGATTCGGCAGTGCATCCAGAAAGTTATGCCATTGTTGAGCAAATGGCCAAAGATTTAGGGGAAACGGTTAAAGCGTTAATAGGGAATTCGGCATTGATCAAAAAAATCGATTTAAAGACGTATTGCACAAAAACCGTTGGGTTGCCTACTTTGGAAGATATTGTAAAAGAGTTGGAAAAACCTGGGTTGGATATTCGAGAGCAAGCCAAGGTGTTTACCTTTAACCAAAATATAAAAACCATTACCGATTTGCATGAAGGGCAATTGCTTCCCGGGATCGTAAATAACATTACCAATTTTGGTTGTTTTGTGGATGTTGGTATCAAAGAAAGCGGGTTGATTCATGTGTCCAATTTATCCGATAGTTTTGTTAAGGATGTAAACGACCATGTGCATTTGCACCAACAAATTATAGTAAAAGTTTTGGATGTTGATGTACTGAGGAAACGTATCCAGCTAAAATTATATAAGTAGACCGACAGTTTTTATGCGGGGTTTCGATACATTTAGTAAATTTTAACATTTAAAATTTGGATTTACTAGACGAGTGGTCATATTTTTGTCAAGGATAAAACGGATAGAATGAAAACGGCGAAACACGATACTAAAGCTAATTTCCTTTTAGAAAGGGGCATGGAGATTTTATGGAGTAAGGGATACAATGCAACAAGCGTTAACGATATCGTTCAAGCTGCAGATGTTCCCAAAGGCTCGTTTTATTTTTATTTCGATTCTAAGGAAGACTTTGTGGTAAAGGCCATAGAAAAGTATTTTGCGGCTATGTTCACGCCTGCTAAGGCCATTCTGGACGATAAGACAAAGTCCCCAAGAGAAAGACTGATTACTTTTAATGAGTTTAGGCTCGATGTCCTTAAGAATGAAATGGGCTGTAAGATGGGGTGCATGGCTTGTAATTTGAGTAGTGAAATGTCTGAGCATAGTGAACAAATTAGGAATGCCATTTTGGTTAAGAATGAATATGTACTATCGCTCATCACAGCAGTTATTCAAGAAGCTAAGGATTTAGGGGAAATAACAAATCCAATGAGTGCTGAGGATATTGCATCTTTTATTGAAGATGCCGGTAAGGGAGCCATGATTAGCATGAAGGAAATGAAAAGTTCGTATCCTATTGACAATGTGATGAACATGATAGAGCACATATTGTTGAAATAGGCACATATAGTTTTTTAGTAAATAATAATCGACCGGTCTTTATATTTTGTTATAGTAGTTAACAAATTTGTTCCGAGCGTAATTTGTGTTACTTATTTAGTTAAGTACCATTAATCAATAACCGACCGGTCAACTATTAAATTTTAATTAGCTCAATAATGATGTGAAACAGTACAATAGTATAAATCAAAAAAACAAAATTAATATAAATAACCGACCGGTCAAATATAATCAAGTCAAACACTAAATCAAATTATGAATGCACTAAAGAAAGCAAAAAGTTTTACAAATAAGTTTGCCACAAACTGGGCGAAATTTGTAATTAAATGGAAATGGCCAATGTTAATATCAACATTGGTACTAGCTATGGGGCTAGGGTCAAAGGGAAACATGGAGTTCGATGGCGATTACCATGTGTTTTTTAGTAAATCAAACCCCGAACTGGAAGCTTTTGACGCTTTACAGGAAAAGTTTACTAAAGACGATAATGTTATTTTGGTTTTAACACCATCTAACAAAAACGTATTTACAAAAGAAAACTTAACGGCCATTGAAGAATTAACGGCCGAAGCATGGAATACCCCCTATTCATCTAGGGTAGATGCTATTACCAATTTTCAATACACGCGTGCCGAAGGAGACGATTTATATGTAGACGACCTCTCTTATGAATCGTCTTTAAAAACCAATGAAGAGATTGCCAAAATAAAGGAAGTAGCCCTTAAGGAGCCTTTGTTGGTAGATCGAATTATTAATAAGGAAGGTAGCGTAACGGCAATCAATATTACCGTAAAATTACCCGGGGAAAACGTTAATGAAATCCCTGGTGAAGTGACACCTTTTGTAAGGAATATGATTTCCAACTTTAAGGATAAATACCCCAATTTTGAAATTCACTCTTCAGGATTGATTCCTATGAATACTGCATTTTTTGAAGCATCCATGAAAGATATGATGCTTACCATGATAATGCTGGTTATTGTAATAATTACTACGTTAATTCTAACAAGAAACTTCTATAGCATGTTGGCTACCCTTGTTGTGGTGATGTTTTCTATTGTTAGTGCGGTGGGGTTTGTTGGCATTATGGGCATTAAGTTAACGCCACCGTCGGCTGTATTCCCAACCATGATACTTACGCTTGCGGTGGCCGATAGTATCCATATTTTGGTAACCATGTTACAAAAGATGCGTAAAGATGGCCTAAGCAAAATTGATGCTTTGGTAGAATCTATGCGCTTAAATTTTATGCCGGTTTTTATTACTAGTTTAACTACCGTTATAGGGTTCTTAACCATGAACTTTGGCGACGTACCGCCATTCTGGGATTTAGGGAATATTACCGCTTTCGGAATGATGATGGCGTTCCTGTTCTCAACAACAACTCTGCCAGCTTTAATGGCTATTCTACCAGTTAAAGCGACTGCCAAACAAAAGGAAAGGGAAGTTAAAAAGACAGGCTGGTATACTAGTATGGGCAATTTTGTGGTGAAGCAACCGGCAAGATTAGCATTTGTAGCCCTATTAGCCATTGGTGGGTTAACCTATTTGGCAAATCAGAATGTATTTAATGATGAGTTTATCAATTACTTTGATAAAACCGTTGAATTTAGAAATAGCACAGACTATATAAGCGAAAATCTAACGGGTATTTATAATGTTGAATATGCTATTGGTAGTGGAGAAAGTGGGGGTATCAATAATCCAGAGTATCTAAAGAAACTAAATGCTTTTGAAGATTGGTTAAAAGAGCAACCAGAAGTTATTCACGTCAATGCGTTTAGCGAGGTAGCCCGAAGGGTGAACCGTTCCATGCACGGCGATGATGAGGCTTTTTACCGTGTACCCGATAACCGCGAAGAAGCCGCACAGTATCTATTGCTTTACGAATTATCCTTGCCCTTTGGTTTGGACCTTAACAATCAGATAAACGTAGATAAATCGGAAACAAGGGTTACGGTAACCTTAAAAAACATTTCCAGTGCCGAAATGATTGAATTTTCAAAACGAGGAGAGCAATGGCTGCGTGATAACACCCCAGAACCCATGCATGCCATTGGTGTGAGCCCTACACTAATGTTCTCAAAATTGGGCTTTAGACAGGCCGATAGTATGTTCAATGGAAACATCGTAGCCCTGATACTAATTTCTTTGGTGTTGATAATTGCTCTTAGAAGTTTTAAACTGGGGCTGTTGAGTATCATTCCAAATGTAGCACCTGTTTTAGTTGGGTTTGGTATCTGGTTCCTTTACAAAGGGCAAATTAATACGGGAATGGTTATTGTTTTTGGTATGACCCTAGGGATCATAGTCGACGATACCGTGCACTTTATGAGCAAGTTCTTAAGGGCCCGAAGGGAACTGGGGTACAATGCCAAACAAGCCGTTATTTACGCTTTTGAAACCGTTGGAAAAGCCTTGGTGACTACTACGGTTGTATTAATAGCCGGGTTTGCGGTACTATCAACCTCGTCGTTCGCATTAAATAGTTATATGGCCAGAATAACGGTAATCATAATCATTGCGGCCTTGATCATAGATTTCATTCTGTTACCATCATTATTGATCCTTACGGCCAAAAAAGAGATAAAGCCCATTATGGCACCAGAGCCTAAAGTAGCTTTTGATAAATAATTCAAAAAAACAAACTTTTAAAAATGAAAAAAATAATAGTATTAGCAGTTTTAATGTTAAGTTCAGTAATAGTCAATGCCCAATCGGCAGAAGTACGCGGATTGGAAATAGCCAAAGCCGCCGAAAAAGCAGATTTGGGATTTGGTAGTTCCATAGTGGAGCTAAAAATGATTCTTAAAAACAAAAATGGGCAAACTAGCGAGCGTTCTTTAACGACCAAAACCTTGGAACTTACAGAAGATGGCGATAAATCTCTAATCGTATTCGAAAGCCCGAAAGATGTAAAAGGAACAGCCACATTAACCTTTACCCATAAATTTGGAGCCGATGACCAATGGTTGTTTTTGCCGTCCATTAAAAGGGTAAAAAGAATTTCTTCCAACAACAAATCGGGGCCATTTGTGGGGAGTGAGTTTGCGTATGAGGATTTATCGTCCCAAGAGGTTGAAAAATACACCTATAGGTTTTTAGAGGAAAAAGGCGATTTATTAATCGTGGAGCAGGATCCAGTAGACCCAAAATCGGGTTATACCAGACGTGTGATTACTTATAATAAGGATAAAGGATATAGAATTGAAAAGGCCGAATTCTACGATAGAAAAAACGCTTTGCTAAAAACCTTGACGTATAGCGATTATAAAATTTATAAAAACAAATTCTGGAGGGCCGGTACCTTTCATATGGTAAACCATCAAAGTAATAAGGAAACCATACTTCATTTTAACAATTATAACTTCGATGCCAGCCTAACAGAGGCCGATTTCACCCAAGCTGCACTGCAAAGGGCAGGAAAATAAACTATTGGTGACTAACGTAGTTTGATTAATGCTAGGAAACAGGGTGCCAGATGATAGTGCCCCTGTTTTCCTTTTTGATTTTTAAATAATGAACAGATTTTCAACAGTTTTATATATTGTTTTTGGCTTAAGTGCGATAGTCTCCTTTTCACAAGAAAGTAATGTAACGCATGATTTCGAATTAGAATTAGGATTGGAATACCGATATTTTATAGACCATGCCCAATTTATGGGGCAAAAACAACATTTTCCATCGTTTTCCCTTCAACCTAAATATGCGTTAGACTGGAACGATGGAGCAGAGAGCATCAACGCAACCGCCTTTTTTAGATGGGATGTAGATGATTCCAGAACGCATTGGGACATCAGGGAGCTATATTTTCAAAAGACCAAAAATAATTGGGAGCTTAATGTAGGTCTTAAAAAAGTGTATTGGGGCGTAACCGAAAGCAATCATTTGGTGGATATTATAAATCAAACCGATGTCGTAGAGTCTTTCGACGGCGAACAAAAACTGGGACAGCCCATGGTACAATTTGTCGTTACAACAAATACTGTGGGAACCTTTAATTTTTTCTATTTGCCATATCACCGCAAACGGAATTTTCCTGGTGAAAAAGGCCGATTTCGTTTTCCCGTTGTAATTGATAGGGACGAGATTCTCTATGAAAGTAGGGCCCAGGAATGGCACCAGGATTTTGCTTTTAGGTGGTTCCATTACTTTGGTGCTTTCGATGTGGGGCTGTCACATTTCTATGGCACGGGTAGAGAGCCCCTATTTATGTTTGATAATACAGGAAATATCAATGCTTTTTATCCGGTAATTAACCAAACTGGATTAGACCTTCAGGTAACTCACAATGCCTTTTTGTGGAAACTCGAGTCTATTTATAGAAATGCCGAAGCACAAGATTTTTTTGCCTTAACGGCCGGATTGGAGTTTACTTTTAGTAATATAGATGGCAATGGCTTGGATATTGGGCTTCTAAGTGAATATCTCTATGATGAGCGTGATGCCCTAGCCTTAAATGCTCTACAGAATGATGTGTTTTTTGGTAGTAGAATAGCTTTTAACGATACCCAGGATACTTCTATTTTATTAGGAGGGATTACCGATTTGGAATCGAGCAGTAAAATTTTCAGTATTGAAGCTTCCAGACGCTTTGGAAGTAACTGGGTCGCCGAGGTTGAAGCGAGGGTTTTTAGCGGGATAGAGGCCAACGAATTTATATTGTCAAATTTTAGGGATGATAGCTTTTTTAGGTTGCGTATATCGAGGTTTTTTTAAACAAATTGAAATGGTATTTAAGATTAAATCAAATCAGGATTACTCAGAAACCTTTAATGATTTTCAAATAATTTTTAAGGAATGTGTATTGGAAATAGCAGGAGATAATGAGCTTGATAATCGATTTGATATCAATGTTGTTGAACCATTTTTAATCAATAGTTGGTTGGGAGCATTGCTTAGAACTGAATCTAGAGAATCTATTAGTAACTCACTTGGCGATTTTAGGGCTTTCATAATTCAACAACTATCAAATTGAGAGCTTTTAAGGCATTTAAACCTGTATAGGCATAACTTTAATCCGTTAATTGAACAGAGTTGTTAATGTATCCAAAAATTCCCCTGCATTTTACAGGGGAATTATAGCAATCCATTCAGACTATTTTTAAACCAATTATTTGAAGCATTTTTATCAACTTCATTCTTGTCTTCATCTTTCATAGCCCGTTCGGCATTGTTTTTCTCCTTTCTTTTTTTGTCCACTCGAGCCAAAACATCATCTACATAAAAAGAAAAATCGTTGTTCATACTCAACTGCTTTGCATTTTTAAGTGCTTTTTTGGCAGCATCATAATCTTCTAAAGCTTCAAACAAATAGGCTTGGTATAGTTGAATTAGAGCTTTGTCTATCCCTTTTATACTTAAGGCAAAATCGATAAGCATTTGGGCTTCTTTAAAATCATGGGAATGAATTAAAACCATAATGTAATCTGGATAGATAAATGTGGCTTCTATATTAATGGCCAAGGCTTTTTCGTAGTAGCTTTTAGCCGTTTCATAATCTCCCAATTGTTCCCAATGTACCCGTGCCATTAAGCATAGGGCTTTTACACTATTTGGGTTGTATGATAAAGCATAGTTTAAGGCTTCTACTGCTTTTTCCAGTTCCCAAGGATAGGTTTCTAATGCCTTGAATAAATACAGGTTATTCGTATTTGTTTCCATTGTTTTTTTAATTAAAAAATAAATAAATCGTTAGGCTTCCAGCTGAAAAACTGAAAGTGGCTTTCCGTTTGGATATGGTTACCCTTTAAAGTCTTGTTAGGAAATCAATCCGAAACAGTGGTTTTCTTTTGCTTCGGATCTTTTCTGGAAAGTGTGCTACAGAAAGGACCGAAGCCTGCTCAATGATCCTGGATCATTAAATGCCGTCATAATTACTATATGCTTTAACATGGCTTCTAAATGTTTATTAATAAATGTTTTTTAAGCAGTTCGACGTTTAAAACTGCGATGCAAAGATGAAAACAATTTTTTAAAATCCAAATAAAAAATTTGATTTATTTTACTGAAAATCAAATAGTTATGCTGTTTTTGGACAAAAAAAATCCTGTCCGCTTATTAGCAGATAATGAGTGTTGTGGCAAATGATTGTCTTTCAAACGCTTACTCTTCAATGCTTATATTTTATCTTTTAAAAAGTTGTTTCAAATTGTTTTCATTTTTTTTCATAAAAAAAGCGCCCAAGATTTTTTGGACGCTTTAAGTTATGTGGTAGATTGTTTTTTTACCTATTCATGTTTTTAATTTGGTCCATAAAAGTGTCTAAGTCTGCTCCATTACTCACTAATGTTAAAGCCTTATCCACTATGTATTTTGCGTTTATGGCATGAAACCCAAGTCCAACTGCAATTTTTCTAAGTAATACTTCTTCGTGATCACCTTTAATATGGTCTACATAAACCATACGAGCCAAATCGAACAAACGTTCCAAACGTTGGTCGTAAGATACTGGAGGATTAATAGGGTGTGCTTGATAATCCTTTAAAATGGCCTTATAATCCGTTTCATTAATACCTAAGCTTTGTGCTAGCCTATCTAAAAATGCTTTTTCTTCGTTGCTAATAACGCCGTCATCCATGGCAACGCGCACGATTGCCGCAAAATGATCCTTATTACGCTTTTTAAATCCACTATCAAATAAATCCGAAATAGACATGTTTTTTATTCTTTATTAATGCTGCAAACCTACATATTTTTTTAATAAACTAAGTCGAAAATTTCATTTTTTTGGTTGTTGCTTAAAGGCTTGGTTTTACCTTATTTTTTAAAATGGACAGGATGAAAAAAAGAATAGCAATTTTAACACATTTTAGGTAAAGCTTATGCCTATAGGATTTCAATTAAGCTAAATATTTCATTAACTTTCTTCTGTGAAACTAAACTTTGTTTAAAAAAGGTACAAAATTTAGCTTCACTTCAGTAACCACTTCGTTAGTCTAGGTATTTTTTTCATTTTTTACGTGAATTTACAAATGAAAAAATTCATGTACTTTTGTAAAAAAGCAATATCATGTTATCAAAATCTATAGAAAAGGCATTAAACGATCAAATTAGAATCGAGGCAGAATCGTCCCAAATATATTTAGCTATGGCCTGTTGGGCAGAAGTTAAGGGTTTGGAAGGTGTTGCCGGATTTATGTACAGCCAGTCTAACGAAGAGCGAGACCACATGCTTAAGCTCATTAAATTTGTAAATGAACGTGGAGGTCATGCCCACATATCGGCATTAAATGCACCTAACGTTACTTTTGAATCTTTTAAGGAGATGTTTGAAAAGCTTTTTGAGCATGAGGTTTTTGTTTCAGAAAGTATTAATAATTTGGTGCACATCTCGCTTCAAGAAAAAGATTATGCTACCCATAACTTCTTACAGTGGTATGTGTCTGAACAAATTGAAGAAGAAGCCATGGCCAGAACCATTTTGGATAAGATAAACCTTATAGGTAATGACAAAGGCGGTTTGTATTTATTTGACAGGGATATCGTTAATTTAACTGTTAACTCAGCTTCCATGGACAATCCTGAATAAAAATTCGTTTAATGATCTCAGTTTTAACATTTAATCTTATTTAGATTTAATAAAAATAACATATTTTTGCCGAAAATTTTAACGATGTGGTTTAAGCCACTTCAATCTGTAGTTTAAGATTTGGGCAAGAAGAAACAAAAAAAGAAGATTAAAAAATTGCAGGAGTTGGGAGTCATTACGTCCAGTAAAGTAAAGACCAGCTGTTGCAAAAAATATAAAAAATGCGAAACCAAGCGTTGTAAAAAATGCCCGTGTTTCGATTTTCTTAAAAAAGTAGCATAAATAAAGCGAACTTAAAAGGTTCGCTTTATTTTTACCTTTTAGCTTAGAAAATATAAGATTTAATAGAGCATAACATAATCGGTTCAAAATCTTATCTTTGCCATCCCAAAACAATATTAGTGAGTCATATTACCCTCTCGCAAACTTTTGCACAGGTTTTGCAAACGCAAAATCTGCGAACTGCTATTGCCCAACCTCAGGACAAGGCTACATCAAAAATACATGTAAAGGGCCTTGTAGGTTCCTCGTTTTCTTTTGTTATTTCAAGTGTTTTTAAGGATGCCGAAAAACCTTTTTTACTCATTTTTAATGATAAGGAAGAAGCAGCACATTACCTAAACGATTTAGAGCAGTTGCTTAGCGATAAGGATGTATTGTTCTACCCAGGAAGTTACCGTAGACCTTATGAAATAGAAGAAACCGATAATGCCAATGTATTACTGCGGGCTGAGGTTTTAAATAGAATAAACTCGCAAAAAAAACCGGCCATAATCGTCACCTATCCCGATGCGCTTTTTGAAAAAGTAGTGACGAGAAAAGAGTTGGAGCGTAATACCTTAAAAGTAACTGTTGGTGATGATCTATCCATAGATTTTATTAACGAAGTCCTTTTTGAATACCAATTTAAGCGTGTGGATTTTGTAACCGAACCAGGTGAGTTTTCGGTTAGGGGAGGTATCGTAGATGTGTTTTCGTTTTCTCATGATGAGCCTTATCGTATTGAGTTTTTTGGTGATGAGGTAGATAGTATTAGAACCTTTGATGTAGAAACGCAGCTTTCTTTAAATCAAATTAAAAAAATTAACATCATCCCCAATGTTGCTAATAAATTTCTGGAAGAAAAGCGGCAGAGTTTTTTAAAATATATCGCTCAAAAAACAGTAGTCTGTTTAAAAAATGCCGATTTACTGTTTTCAAGAATAGATGATTTTTATGAAAAAGCAGAGGAAGCGTTTAAAAACTTGTCAACAGATATAAAACATGCAGCTCCAGACGAATTGTTCTGTAATTCAACATTGCTTAAGCAGCAACTGTTGGATTATTCATTGATTGAGTTTGGTACTACATCATACTTCAAAGAGACCTTTGCGAATGAAGCAAAGCAATCTGTTGTTAATGAAAAGATTACCACGTCGCAAGCTCGTCGTAATGACAAAATTGAATTCAAAACAATCCCCCAGCCGTCATTCAATAAACAATTCAATTTGCTTATTGAAGACTTAAATAACAATCACGACAAAGGCTATACCAATTATATTGCTTGTATTAGTGAACAGCAGGCCAAGCGGTTCCATGATATTTTTGATGATGCCCATTTAGATGTCAAGCAATACACCACTATTATTTTGTCATTGCATCAAGGGTTTATAGACCACGACAATAAAATAGTATGTTATACCGATCATCAAATTTTTGAACGCTATCATAAGTTCCATATTAAAAATGGTTATGCCAAAAAGCAGGCCATTACCCTAAAGGAACTCACTAATTTGGATATAGGTGATTACGTGACCCATATCGACCATGGGATAGGTCGTTTTGGAGGACTACAAAAGATTGATGTTGAAGGAAAAAAACAGGAAGCCATTAAGCTTATATATGGCGAACGTGATATCTTATATTTAAGCATCCATTCGTTGCATAAAATTACCAAGTTTAATGGTAAGGACGGTAAACCACCTAAAATCTATAAGCTGGGTAGCAATGCCTGGAAAACACTTAAGCAAAAAACAAAAGCTCGAGTAAAACACGTGGCGTTTAATTTGATAAAATTATATGCCAAGCGAAAAACCGAAAAAGGGCACCAATACCATCCAGATAGTTATATGCAACACGAGCTGGAAGCGTCGTTTATTTATGAGGACACACCAGATCAAAGCACGGCAACAGCCGATATTAAGGCCGATATGGAAAGCGAGCGCCCTATGGATAGGCTGGTGTGTGGTGATGTAGGTTTTGGTAAAACCGAAGTAGCTATTCGAGCGGCGTTTAAAGCAGTGGATAATGGAAAACAGGTTGCCGTTTTAGTACCTACAACTATTTTGGCTTACCAGCATTACAGAACGTTTTCAAAACGGCTAAAGGATTTTCCCGTAACCGTAGATTATCTAAATAGGTTTAGAACGGCCAAAGAAAAACGACAAACCTTGGAAAGCCTTGAAAAAGGAGGTGTCGATATTATTATTGGCACCCACCAATTGGTTAATAAAAATGTGAGTTTTCGGGATTTGGGATTGCTTATTGTAGATGAGGAACAAAAATTTGGTGTGGCGGTAAAAGAAAAACTAAAGACCCTAAAAGATAATGTAGATGTATTAACGCTAACTGCAACACCAATACCTAGAACACTTCAGTTTAGCTTAATGGCTGCACGGGATTTATCGGTTATAACCACGCCACCACCAAACCGTTACCCTATTGAAAGCCACGTTATTCGATTTAATGAAGAAACCATAAGGGATGCTATTAGTTATGAAATACAACGTGGCGGACAAGTTTTTTTCATCCATAACCGTATAGAAAACATAAAGGAAGTGGCGGGCATGTTACAACGTTTGGTCCCCGATGCCAAAATAGGTATAGGACATGGCCAGATGGAGGGCAAAAAATTGGAACAGCTTATGTTGGCCTTTATGGATGGTGCTTTCGATGTGTTGGTTAGCACTACCATTGTTGAAAGCGGACTCGATGTGCCCAATGCCAATACTATTTTTATTAATAATGCCAATAATTTTGGATTGAGTGATTTGCATCAAATGCGTGGTCGCGTAGGACGAAGCAATAAAAAAGCATTTTGTTATTTCATTACTCCAGAATATTCGGCAATGACCGAAGACGCCAGAAAGCGTATCACTGCTTTGGAACAGTTTACCGAATTAGGCAGTGGTTTTAATATTGCGATGAAGGATTTGGAAATTCGTGGTGCAGGCGATTTGTTGGGTGGTGAACAAAGTGGTTTTATTAATGAAATAGGCTTCGATACCTATCAGAAAATATTAAATGAAGCCATTGAGGAATTGAAGGAAAATGAATTTAAAGACCTGTATCAAGATAGCAAGGAAGATAAAGTGTACGTAAAAGATGTAACCATCGATTCCGATTTCGAGCTGCTATTCCCAGATAGTTACGTTAATAACATAGCTGAACGATTAAACCTATACACACAGCTTAATAATATTAAAACTGAAGAAGAATTGCATACTTTTGAGTTGGCATTAATAGATCGGTTTGGAGAATTGCCACCTCAAGTGACGGATTTGTTAAATAGTGTCCAAATAAAGTGGTTGGCCACAAAAATTGGGTTCGAAAAAGTGGTGATGAAACAGGGTAAATTTATTGGGTATTTTATAAACGACCAGCAAAGTAGTTTTTACCAAAGCCCCGCATTTACCAAAGTATTGCAGTTTGTACAAGCGAACCCCAATAGATGTAGAATGAAGGAAAAGCAAACCAGAAGCGGGTTACGCTTAATGTTAACTTTTGAAAACATAAATACCGTAAAACAAGCTTTAAAAGCTTTACAGCCCATTGTGGTGTAATTATTGTTCTAACAAAATAAATTATTAAAATTGAGACGTTTAGCTGTCATCTTACTTTTACTGCCAAGCTTGCTTTTGGCACAGCATACTATAAGTGGTATATTTTCGCCTGCTGAAGATTATAATGTGGTGCTTCTGTATAAATCAACACCTACGGTTTCAGAGTATATTTCCAGTGCAGAGATAGAAGAAGATGGAGGTTTTCAGTTTGAATTAGATTCTACGGTCACTAAGGGTATGTATAAAATTGTTTATGCCATTCCGCAGGAAGATTACAATTTTGATGTGATTTATAATGCTAAGGAAGATATAGAACTAACCTTTAATTCTGAAACAGGAGTTACATTTGAAAAATCTTTCGAGAATAAATTATTGGCATCTTACACCAATAGTATGGCTATGGTTACACAAAGCTTAGGGAATTATTATAACCAACAGCTTAAGGATACTACAGCGTTGAAAGCCATTTTTAAAACCCAGAAGGAAACCCAGGAAAACTTTGAGAAGGCAGCTAAGGACCATATTGTGTTCGAATTTATTAAAGCGAATAGACCATACATCCCAGAAGGGGATATCGATTTTAAGACTTATGTTAAACTATTGAAAAGCCATTATTTTGATTATGTCGATTTTAATAATGAAATACTTCAAAGCTCTAGTTTTTTAGAAGAGAAAATGTTGAATTACGTTTTTGGTTTGACTTCCAATGAGAAAGATGAAACGGCTAACTATAAAGATAATATAGATGTATTTTGTGAAGTTTTGGAGCCTACAGCTCTTGAAATCAAACGCATTTTGTTAGTCGATTTATGGCAACAAATGGTTGATTTAAATAAAGAACAAGTGGCCAACTATATAGCCGAAACGTATTTAATGGACATTGCTGTAACGCTAAACGACCAAAGTCTACTACATGGGTTAATCCTGTATAAAGATACTTCGATAGGGAGTGACGCACCAGATTTTTTAGTTGAAGGAGATAAGGGTGATGGGAAAACAGCCAAAAAGCTAAGTGAATTAAAAGGGTATAAAAATTACGTTATAGTGTTTTGGAGTACTACGTGTTCGCATTGTTTGGAGCAAATTCCCCAGTTGAGCGCCTTTTTCAAAACTACAGATAACGAACCTACAAAGGTTATTGCCATAGCTTTAGAAGAAGAAGATGCCAAGTGGAAGATTGAAAAGTTAAAACACCCAGAATTTATCCATGTGTATGGTAAAGGCAAATGGGACAACGAGATAGGCAATAGCTATGGGGTTACAGAAACCCCCACTTATTTTATTCTGGATAAAGACAAGAAAATTGTTGCTAAACCTGAAGATATTGATGAGTTGAAGACGTTCTTTGGAAATGAGTAGTTAAAGCGGGTTTCTTAATATAGAAAAGCAAGAGTTCATAGCAAACCTTAAGGTTTAATAAATAAGATTGCTTCGTCTTTCCTGCTTCACTCTTCGCAATGACAAAGATATCAGGGAGTCAAAAATGGTAAAATGCATTTTCTAAATGCTCAACATTAAAAGATTTACCATTTTTAATTATGGCTATGATATCAAACCGTACTTCAAGGTCTAGCTTGTTTACTGTAATGTATTCATCTACAGCTTTTACAAGATTTTTTATCTGTTTGGGTTTTACAAAATCCTGCGGGTTTCCAAAATCGGAAGTCGAACGCGTTTTCACCTCTACAACAGCAAGGGTATCGCCATGTTGAGCAATAATATCAACCTCGGCTTTATCGAAGCGGTAGTTGCATTCTAGAATGTCGTATCCCTTTTTTAATAGCAAATCGACTGCCAGTTGTTCGCCTTTTTTGCCAAGTTGGTTGTGTTGTGCCATTGCTGTACTTTGTGTTTTGTCATTCAGAAGAAGGCCAAAGGTCGACTGAAGAATCTATTACAGTTAGAAAATATTTTAATTCTGAATGGTTAAAATAATAAAAAGTATAGATTTCTTCACTACATTTTATTTATCCCTAAATGATACTACCCCCTAAACAAAAAGAAATCGTCTTTCATGTGTTCAATTTGGGCATCTTCGTTGGTGATAATATAGTCGATAGCTTGGGTGGTAAAATCGTTGCCTTTATTGGTAAGGGAAACAATGTGGTTTTCAATGGCAATCATATTGTTTTTTAGGGCCAGGTCCAACACCGTTTTGCTCCGTACTTTCTGCCAGTTTATATGCTCGTTTAAGTGATTGACATGGCGTTCGCTTTCTTCGGTATGATTTTTTAAATGGAGTAAAAAAGTTAATAACGAGACTTCGGTACGTTGTTGTTTTTCCCGGTACAATACTGCAATAATACCTTTGCTTGGGGCAAAGAGGTAAACCGTTAAGAACAAAAGGCCCAGCATAGAAGTAATAGATCCTGCAATAGAAGCGTCCAGCCAATGGGCGACCCAATATCCAGAAATGGCGGCAAATACTCCAAAACAAATGGCGTAGCCCAACATGCGCTTTAAATTATTGGTCAATAGGTAAGCGCTAGCAGCGGGAGCGATCATTAAAGCAACAACCAGAATGGCTCCTACGGCATCAAAAGCACCAACAGTAGTAACCGATGATACTGCCATAAGTCCGTAATGGATGATTGCTGGTGAAAATCCCAGAGAAGCTGCTAAACCAGCATCAAAAGTACTCACCTTTAACTCTTTAAAAAAGGCAAATAACAAACCAATGGTTACTAATAGGATACCTCCAATAATCCACAAGGATTTAGGGCCAACATCAATACCGGAAATTATAAGCCTGTCAAAGGGTGCAAAAGCCAATTCTCCCAGCAGAACGGCATCGACATCTAAATGGACGTCGTTGGCGTTCTTGGCAATTAAAATAACTCCAATACTAAATAGTGCAGGAAAAACCAAGCCTATGGCGGTGTCTTCCTTAACCAAACCTGTTTTTTGAATGTATTCCACTAAAACCACTGTTACAATGCCAGTAAGGGCGGCTAAAAGAATAAGTAAGGGCGAATTTAAATCTTGCGTGATAAAAAAACCAATTACAATGCCAGGGAGTATGGAATGACTAATGGCATCGCTTATCATGGCCATTTTTCGCAATACCAAAAACGTGCCTGGGATGGCGCAGGCAATTGCCACCAAACTGGCGATGAGTTGGATTTCTATTTGGGCGTTACTCATCATTTTGGGTTTGCTGATTATACAAATTGGCCGCTGTTTTATAACCTTCTTGGGTTAAACTCCATTGATTGCCATCTAGGCTCACATAGTTTTTTCGAACTAATTTTTGAAGTGTCCCTCTAGTGTAACCTTGAAAATTGTTTAAAATTTTAATGGCATGGGGATGTGCTATGTTTTCATGTGTTTTGGCAATATTATACATAAACGAGAGAGTCTTGTGCAATTGGAGGTCCCGTCTGTTTTTTATAAATCGGATTTGCTTAAATAACAAGCCCCGACTGGGTGAAAAGACAAAGGAGACCAGCACAAAAATACTGGCAATAATAACGATGACAGGACCCGTAGATAAATTGTTTTGACTGGCACTCACAGCGGTGCCAAATACACCGGACAAGGCCCCAAATATAGCCGCTATAATAACCATACGCCCAAGGCTATTGGTCCATTGTCGTGCTGCCGCTGCTGGAGCCAATAGCATGGCACTCATTAAAACCACACCAACAGTTTGTAAGCCCAAAACAATAGCCAAAACAATAAAAGTGGTAATTAAAATATCTATAAATTTAGTGTTGAAGCCAAGAGTTTTTGTATAGTCGGCATCAAATAGTAGGATTTTAAATTCTTTCCAAAACAATAGTAATATAAATAAACAAAAACCTGTTACTATGGTCATCATCCAAACATCGCTTTCCACTAGGGTGGCCGCTTGCCCAAATAAATATTTGTCCAGTCCTGCTTGATTGGCATTGGGTTGTTTTTGGATAAAGGTGAGTAACAACATGCCAAAACCAAAGAATAGTGATAAGATAAGCCCTAAAGCTGTATCAGATTTTAGATGTGTCTTTTTTATGATGCCCCTAATCCAAAAGGTGCCTATTAGTCCACTAACTAAAGCTCCCAATAGCAGAATATTACTGTCTTTAGCTCCCGTGATTAAAAAAGCGATGGCTATACCTGGTAATGCTGCATGCGAAATGGCATCACCCAATAGGCTTTGTTTACGCAGCACGGCGAAACTTCCTAACATGCCGGTAACCGCTCCCAATATGGCTGTCCCCAAGGTTATTGTCCTAAGGGTGTAATCTGTAAAGACTAAAGAAAAATATTCTTGTAAATCCATTATTCTTGAATACTTACTTTATAATTGATGCCATAGGTTTTGGTTAAATTATCGTCGTTAAAAATATCCTTAACGGGACCAGTAGCTATTTTTTTAACATTTAAAAAAGTGACCCAATCGAAATATTCTGGGACGGTCTGTAAATCATGATGCACAACAATTACTGTTTTTCCTGCTTTGCGGAGTTCTTTTAGGATATTGATAATGGCTATTTCGGTAGTCGCATCAACTCCTTGAAATGGTTCGTCCATAAAGTAAATGGAAGCGTTTTGTACCAAGGCACGTGCTAAAAATATACGTTGTTGCTGTCCGCCAGATAACTGGCTTATCTGTCTGTTTTTAAAAGGTAGCATGCCTACTTTTTCCAATGCTTCCAAAGCAGCTTTCTTTTCTTTTTGTCCTGGGCGTTTTATCCATCCCAAGCTACCATAAGTCCCCATCATAACTACATCAAGTGCCGTGGTTGGGAAATCCCAATCTACACTCCCTTTTTGGGGCACATAAGCCACAAGAGACCTTTGTTTGTCGTATGGTTTTCCATAAATGCTAACACTGCCTGCAATGGGCTTTAAAATACCCAAAATAGACTTTATAAGAGTGGACTTGCCTGCGCCGTTAGGGCCAACAATAGCCATAAGTACGCCTTCAGGGATTTCCAGATCGATATCCCAAAGCACAGGCTTGTAGTTGTAGGCTACGGTTAAATCGTCTACTTGTACTGCAATAGTTTGTTTCATTTTTTTTGTCATTCCCGCGTGTCACACTGAGCTTATCGAAGCGAAGGCAGGAATCTTATTCATTAAAAGATTACCACGTCGTTTCACTCCTCGTAATGACAGGACTTATTTAAGAGCATTAACAATTGTGTTTACATTATACTTAAACATGCCAATGTAGGTGCCTTCAATGGTTCCTGCACTTCCTAAAGCATCAGAGTATAAAGTGCCCCCAATATCCACATGGTGGTCTTTAGAGTTTACAGCTGCTTGTAAGGCCTCTATAGTTCGTTTAGGTACCGAGCTTTCCACAAAAATGGCCTTCACTTGGTTTTCAATAATAAAAGTAGCCAATTTTTGAACATCTTGAACACCTGCTTCAGTGGCCGTCGATATACCTTGAAGACCAACAACATCAAAACCAAATGCCCTGCCAAAATAATTAAAGGCATCATGTGCGGTGACCAATATACGTTTGTCTTCAGGTAATGTTTCAATAATGGTTTTAACTTCAGATTCTAATGCTGTAAGTTGTTCCAGATATTGTTTTCCGTTTGCTTCAAAAGCTTGTTTGTGTTTAGGGTTTGCTTCAGAAAGTATTTTTACCACATAATTGGTGATGGTTTTCCAATAACTGATATCGAACCAAACATGGGGGTCGAAATTACCTTGAAAAAATTCAGATCCTATAAGTGTTTTAGGGTCTAAAGCATCAGAAAGGGCTACGGTTGTTTTATTTTGATGCTCCATTTTTTCAAAAACTTCAACAAGTTTCCCTTCTAAATGCAATCCGCCATAAAAGATGATGTCAGCATCGGCTAACTTTGTGACATCGCCTTCGCTTGCCTTATATAAATGGGGGTCAACACCACTGCCCATAAGGCCCTGTACATTAATAAGATTACCGCCTATGTTGGTGACTAAGTCGGTAATCATGGTAGTTGTGGTGACCACGTTTAATTTAGAGTTGTCTTTTTTTTCGTTTTTACAACCATAAAGAATCAATATTGTAAGTAATAATACTAGTTTTTTCACCCGTTCAAATTTTTACGAAATTAAGAATAAAAAACATAAGCATATTAACATCATTTTAAAGTGTAGCGTAGCCCTATAAAAATTCGTCTGCCTTGGTTTGGACCATAAACATAGGAGGGATCGAAAGTTAAGGCATAAGGATTGTCTGGCGTAGCTTGTACATTTCCTGCAGTATCGAATTCTACATTTTTATCAAATGGGTCGTGTGACCGGGCTATGATAAACGGATTGCCTTTGTTTGGTGTCCAGTCCAAAATGTTTTTAACGCCGACATAAAATTGCAAGTTAGCATCGGTTTCATAAGTGAGTTGAATATTTTGAATACTCCAAGTTGGAGATTCTTCGCTTCTTGGGTCCAATTCGCCTAACGTAGGCAATCGCATGGGGCCATAAAGATTACCTGTATAGTCTAATGTTAAGTTCGAAGGGTAGTGTTTGTACGAAACAGACCAAACTCCCGTAAATCGTTCGGTTAGGATTTGTCTGGTTTTTACACCATTTTCTTTTTGTGATACATCTTGAAAGGTAGCTCCTGCCGAGGCTTTTATGCCACTTCCCAATACGGCATCTACATTAAGGCTTAAGCCTTTGGTAACTGAACTTCCATCTAGATTTTCATAAATGATTTGGTTGGGGTTGGTATCGTAGTCTGGGATGATGGCGTTTGTAAAATAAGTGTACCAAGCAGAGGCATCTACAGTGAAAATTTGCCCACCTTTGGTATAGATCTTTTTTAAATAATTTAAGTTTATGTTATAAGACTGTTCTGGGTCTAAGGTGCCTTTTATAATAACATCCCTGGAACCGGTTAAAGCGGCGTGTTCTTCAGTAAAAAGATTTACTACTCTAAATCCTGTTCCGGCATTTAGTCTTATAATATCATTGTTGGTTGGTTTGAATCTATAAGCTATACGAGGCGTGAAAATTGAGCCATGTCGGCTATCATAATCATATCTAGCACCTAGTAAAAGATGGTGTTTTTCAGAAAGCTGTATCTCATCCTGTACAAATATGGACGGAATGGTTACTTCGTCTGGTTTTAATGTGGCAGGGGTGTTGTCGTTGTAAAAATTATAACGGGCGGCCAGACCAAATAGCAAATCGTGATGATCTAATTTTTTATCCCATATCAATTGACCAAAGCCAATGCGTTGTTGTGCCATATAGGGCATGTTGCCATAATATGAGTTTTGGTCATGGTCTGAATAGGAAAATTGAAAATTGACAAGTTCAGAAATGGGTAATTGGTAATTTCCAATAATTTCGTAGCGGGAAGTATATATGCTTTCGCCATAAACAGCATCACCGCCCCGGTACTTTTTGTCCCATTGCATTTCGCCTCCCCAACGATCTTCATAGAAGTAGCGTCCAGCTAAAGAGAATAAGCGGTTTTGTTTGCGCTTAAAGTTCCATTTTTGAAATATTGAAATCCGATCCTGTAATGTTACATCGGTAAAGTTATCATTATTGTTATCTATGGCATTGGAGTATTTAAAGTAATTGGCGCCAACTAATACATCGGCTATTTTGCCCACAGAAGATTTAAAACCTAAGTCGAAGTTTGCCTCGCCCCAGCCACTTACAAAATTATCCACAAAGAACAGGGGCGCATTTTCCGGAAGCTTCGTAATAATGTTAATGAGCCCTCCAACAGCCTCACTGCCATAAAGTGAAGATGCAGGGCCTTTAACAACTTCAACTTGCTCGATTAGGGAGTTAGGAATTCCAGATAACCCATAAACTGTGGAAAGACCACTTACAATGGGCATACCGTCAATAAGAACCAAGGTATAAGGGCCTTCTAGGCCATTAATATGTATATCTCCAGTATTACAGACATTACAATTAAGCTGGGGGCGTACGCCATTAACATTTTGTAATGCTTCAAAAATGTTAGGTGTTGGATTCTTTTTGAAGAACGTTGGGGAATATACCTCTACGGGAACGGGACTTTCCAGCCTTGAAACAGCTTTTAATGTTCCAGTAACAACAATTTGTTCTAATGATTCTGATTCCTGTAAGTTGAAATTGAGTACGGTATTGTTGTTTGTTATGTTAATTATTTTGCTTTGTTTTTTGTAACCCATGAAGGACGCTATAATGGTATGGTTTCCTTTTTTTAATGACGTTATATTGTAATTGCCATTTTCGTCTGTAGTTGTGCCAATTGAAGTTCCTTTAATGTAAACATTGGCGTAGGGCATGGGATCGCCTTCGGTAAGGACTTTTCCAGATAATTGTTGAGCACCGGCTTGAAAAATAGATAAGGTTAAAAAAAGTATTACGTATCTCATTATTTTAATTTTTTGCAAATATAAATATAAATTTAGATTAATCTAAAAATTAATTTAAAAGAATAATTAAATTATATTTGTGCTTTAAGTTTAAAGGCATGATTACATTAACCGAAGAGAATTATATTAAGGCCATATATCAGTTGGGTAAATATGGAACGGTAACGGTAAGTACGAATAGTATTGCTGATGCCTTGGATACTAAAGCATCTTCGGTTACCGATATGGTTAAAAAGTTAGCTGAGAAGGATTATCTTAATTATAAACCGTATCAAGGCACTAGTTTAACCCCTAAAGGGAAGAAAATTGCAGCCGATGTGGTTAGAAAGCATCGCCTTTGGGAAGTGTTTTTAGTTGAAAAATTAAACTTTTCATGGGATGAGGTCCACGAAATAGCCGAGCAACTGGAGCATATTAAATCTGAAAAATTAATCAATGAATTGGATAAGTTGCTAGATTATCCAACCCATGATCCGCATGGCGATCCTATTCCGGATAAGTACGGCGATATTAAGAAAACCGACAAAATTCTTCTTTTTAGCCTAACGGAAAATGCCAAAGGGGTTTGTGTCGGGGTTAAGGACACGTCCTCAGCATTTTTAAAGTACTTGGATAAACATAATATTGCCCTTGGCTCTGAAATAAAGGTTTTGTCTCGGGAAGATTTTGATGATTCTATGGTTATTCAAATAGATGGTGTTACCATGAGTATTTCTCAAGCAGTAGCTAACAATTTGTTTGTGAAGGAGAAAGGATGATTTTTTTAAGTAGTCTGGTATTAACCATCTCCAGTTATGATTTTTACACATTTTAGCTTCAATAAAAGGTTTGTGCGAAGTTACTGATTGTTAGTAAGATGTCTTAATTTTAATTATATTGCCCGATAAATTAATTAATCTTATCAAAAAGCCATTAAAAAAGACAGTCCCTTTAGATAAAACCAATAAAAAGGATTTATTTGACTTGTTGTATAATTTGCACTACGATTTATTGTTGCAAATTGTTAGGCAGTATGTGCCTTCAATTGAAGATGCAGAAGAGGTACTTCAAGATGTGTTTATGAAGGTATGGCATAATTTTGACAAAATTGACATGAATAAAAATGTCACAGGGTATTTGTTTAAAATAACTAGAAATACTTGCTTGGATTTTTTAAGAAGTAAACGGCATGCTTTGGCTCTAGAAACAAATTCCCTTCAACAAAAAAACTTATTAAACTTTCATGCTTTAACTAATGATACAGCTTCTACAATAATTAAGAATGAGCTTGAAGCATTAATAAACGAGAGTATAGAATCTCTGCCAGAAAGGTGCCGCTTGGTTTTTATTAAGAGTAGATTTGAAGGCATGAAGCACAAGCAAATATCATCTGAGTTGGATATTTCCAATAAAACAGTGGAGAATCATATTTCTAAGGCAATCAAGCACTTAAAGCAATCTTTAAAAGATTATTTACCTTTTTTCTGATTTTTTTTTACCTAGGCACTAGGGGATACCCTTTCTTTTTTCCGTATTAATAGTGTAAGGTTACCTAAATGAATAATAAAGACATTTTAAAACTAATTAAAGGACAACTTTCTCCAGAGGAAGAAAAGCTTGTTGTTGATTGGTTGCTAAATAATCCTAAAAAAAGGAAGCAATATGAAATACTTAAAGCTAAAGAAGTGGCATTAAGTTTAAGAAAGACCAATAAAACAGCTTCGACTAAAACAAAATTAAACCGATTTTCAAAATATGCTGCTATTTTGCTAATAGCATTGGCATCTACTATAGTAACATGGCAGGTATTATTTAATAATACCCATTTGGATGATGCTAACATAAATGATGCTTCATTGGTTTTGGTAACAACACAAAAGGCCGAGACAAAAGTGATTACCTTGGAGGATAGTACAAGAATAGTCTTGAATTCCAATAGTGCATTATCTTACCCCAAACACTTTAAAGGGAATACTAGGGAAGTAGCTATTAAAGGAGAAGCTTTTTTTGATGTTACTAAAAATAAAGAAAAACCTTTTATTGTAACTACCAACGAAGGCTTGAAAATAAAAGTGCTAGGAACTTCATTTAATGTAAAGTCTTATCCTGAAGACAGGAAAATGGAAACCACCTTGGTGTCGGGAAAAGTAAAAGTAATTGAAGAGCGAAGAAATACCGTTGTAGAATTGTCCCCATCTCAAAAGGCTACTTATATTAAGAAAGAAGACAAAATGATTGTTGAACAGGTAAATACCGTCAACTTTACTTCGTGGAAAGAGGGGAGATTGATTTATAACGAAACCCCAATGCGGGAAGTTATTAAGGATTTAGAGCGCATGTATGATTTGAAGTTTGATGTTGCTTCAGATAAAATTCTTGATTATAAATATAAGGGCGAGTTCGATAATTTAAATATAAATCAAATACTTGAACTGTTTGAAATATCATCACCTATAACCTATAAAATACAAAATAATATTATAAGACTAGACATTGAAAATAAATAGGGTAAGTGTCATCACCACTTACCCTATAAGCTAATTATTTAGCACATTAAGTATTAAACAATTAAAACCAAACAAAAGTATGAAAAAAAACCAACACTTTTTTTCAGGAATCCCTATTCTTCGGATTATGAAAATTTATTTAATCTTACTTTGCGTTACACTTACAAAAATCTTTGCAAGTGAAGCTTATTCACAGAGTATAACCTTAAATGCAGAAAACACAAGAATTAAAAAAATTCTTGCAGAAATTGAACAAAAAAGCGAGTTTAGCTTCTTTTACAACAGTAGTATTGTTAACGTTGGCTTAAAAAAGTCTCTGGCAGTTGAAGACGTAGAAATTAATGATGCCCTAAGGCAGTTGTTTGAAGATACGAACATAGATTTTAGTTTTCTAAGAAATCAAATCATATTATTTCCTAAGGATAGGCCAGAATTAAAATTAAAAATAGAGAATCTATTTAAGGAAAGGGAAGCCAATATTACATCTTCCCTATCTCCAACAAAGGTTAAAGAGTACCTTCATTCTGTACTGCAAACCAGTGTTAGTGGACAAGTTGTTGATGCTAATGGGAACCCCCTGCCAGGGGTGACCATATTGGTTAAAGGTACATCAAAAGGAGCTACCACAGATTTTGATGGGAACTATTCAATTAGTGCCAATAGCCCAGATGATATTTTAGTGTTTTCATACGTGGGTTTTGCCACACAAGAAGTTTCTATAAATGATAGGGCTATAATAAATGTAACCATGTCCGAGAGCACTTCAGAACTTGATGAGGTTGTAATTATAGGATATGGAACTCAGAAAAAGGTTAACCTTACAGGATCTGTTGCGACCATAAAGTCCGATGAAATTGTAAAAAACAGCACATCAAATATTAGTAGTGCTTTATCTGGAAGGTTAGCAGGTGTTATAACCATACAAAGTTCTGGGGAACCAGGCAGTGATGCAGCAAGCATTAGGGTAAGGGGGCTTAGTTCATTAAATTCAAATTCACCATTGATTTTGGTTGATGGTATTCCCAGGTCCTTAAATAATATTAACTCCAATGATATTGAAAATATAAGTGTGCTTAAAGATGCAGCTGCAGCGGCTATCTATGGTATGCGGGCAGCTAATGGTGTTATATTGATTACAACAAAAAGAGGGAAAGGAAAAACCAGCTTTAATGTAAACATATATTCTGGTGTACAAAAGCCTACTAGAATGCCGAATTTTTTAGATTCCTATGATTATGCGACACTTTTAAACGAGGCCAATGCTAATGATGGGGTTGCTGCGGCATATACCGATGAAGATTTGCAAAAATTCAGGGATGGCTCTAGCCCGGACACACACCCCAATACAGACTGGATTGATGAAGTGTTAGATTCATCTTCCTCTATGCATTCCATAGATATCTCTGCCAGTGGTAGTAATACAGAGAATACTATAAAATATTTTACCTCTTTAGGCTACCTATATCAAGATGCCATTTATGATAACAATAATTACGATCGTTTTAATTTCAGATCAAATCTTGATATAGATATTAATGAAAATATGTTATTACAGGCCAATTTTTCGGGAGCTGTGGAAAACAGAAAACGCCCAGGAATAAGCGCCGGAACATTATTTTCAAATCTTATGAGAACCCCTCCAACAGAAGTTAATCGATACTCAAATGGAGGCTATTCCATATTTGCACTAGAACCATCTATTAATAGTGGTGGTTATCGAGAAGAAGAAGATTTTGATTTTCAATCAAAAATAGCCTTGAATATTAAATTTCCATTTTTAGAAGGGTTAAGCCTTATAACACAAGTGGCTTATGATCGTTCGGCTGGTGGAAATAATAATAATAGGGATAATTTCACGGGCAGTGTTACCTCATTTACGGTGCCGAAGACTTATACAGTATTTAATCCTAGTACAGGGGAATTTTCTTTGAGTACGCCTGGTGACAGAGGGGAAACCGCTAGTTTGTCCGAATCGAGAGCAAAAGGATACCAGTTAACAACAGAAGCTATATTGAATTATTCTAAAACGATTAATAAGCATGATTTTGGTGCAAAATTCGTTTATTCAAGAACAGAATCAGAATATAGTATTTTGTCTTCTGGGATTAGTAATTTAACGGGAACGTCAACACCTTTATTTGTAGCAGGAGATGCCGAAACCAGGTCAATTTCTAATGGTACATTTAAAACGGCTATTTTAGGTTATGCAGGGCGTTTTACTTACGGTTATGATAATAAATACTTATTGGAGTTTAATGGAAGATACGATGGTTCCTATAAATTTAGTAAAGCCTCTAGATTTGGGTTCTTCCCTTCATATTCATTGGCATGGAGAGCATCTGAAGAAAAATTTCTACAAGATTCTGAAACCATTAGCAATTTAAAATTAAGATTCTCTTATGGGGAACTTGGAAGTGATTCAGGTGTAGGTGCTTTTAGGTATTTAGAGTTTTTTGGATTTGGAGGACCTTTCGTCGATGATTCTAGTGTTGCTCAAACCATTAGCAGTAGTGGGTTGGCCGATCCTGGAACCACTTGGGAAAAAGCAAAGACTTATAATTTAGGTTTGGAATTGGGACTATGGAATAATGCACTATCTATAGAAGCTGATGTTTATGCTAAAAGAACCACAGATATTTTAACAACGAGATCTTTACAGGTTCCCAGCACTTTTGGAGCATCGTTACCTTATGAAAATATTGGCGTTGTAGATAATAAAGGGTTTGAGATTATTATAAACCATACGGGGCAAGGTAAAGATTTTGACTACTTTACCAACTTTAATTTTGGTTATGCGACAAATAAGGTTGTTGATATAGCCGAAGCCGAAGATGTAGACCCTTTAAGAAGGCTTACAGGAAGGCAAATAAGAGCCCAATCTAGAATTGGGTTCATAGCTGAAGGCTTGTTTTTGACCCAACAAGAGATAGACGATTTAAATGCTGCTGCTCCAGATGGAGTTTACCAAACCCAAAACCCGCAACCAGGAGATATTAAATATGCCGACCTTAATGGAGACGGTAAAGTAGATAATGATGATAGAACATTTATTGGAAAAATTGATGTTCCTGAGATTACTTTTGGTTTAAATCTAGGTTTTAATTACAAACAATTTGACTTTTCTGCATTATTTCAAGGTGCTGCTAATTTTGATATGTACTTATCCCAAGAATCTGCCTGGGCATTCTTTAATGGAGGAAAAGTGTTTGGAAGACATTTAGATCGTGCTCAAATTGGCACCGATGGCAATGTAATTAATTCCAATGCCAGTTATCCAAGATTAACTTTAATTAATAATGCTGTAAACGAACGTTTTTCATCGTACTGGTTAGTGCCGGGAGACTATATTCGTTTTAAGAATGTTGAAATTGGTTATAATTTCCCTCAAGGTGTATTGGATAAATTAGGCATAAACAAATTACGTGTTTACCTTAATGGAAGGAACTTAGCGACTTGGTCAAAAATTAAACATTTAGATCCAGAGAATCCTCAGGCTAGAGGTTGGTTTTACCCCCAACAAAAGGTTTATAATCTAGGCGTTAATCTACAATTCTAAAAAAAATATCATGAAAAATATAAAATTATTATTTTATATAGGGTCATTTGCTTTATTACAATTTTCTTGTACAAGTGATTCTATTGAGATTGAACCTCAAGGAGCTATTTCGTCTGATGTAGTGTTTACAGACCCTGCTTTTGCAGAAACATATTTAAATGCGGTTTATAATGGTGTGCCTCATGGATGGGGAGCTCCTGGTGGATGGTATATGCTTGATGCCGCTACAGATGATGCCGAAAACGCATATACGTGGCCAGCTTCAAATACACGATTTAATACAGCCAATATAACTGCAAATAATTCGCCTTTTAATGGATTATGGGGAAACGCTTATTTTCAAATAAGACGGTTAAATAACTTTATTCAAAATTATGATCAATTAGAAGGTAAAGAGGAAGTAAAGAATCGATTAAAAGGAGAGGCTCATTTTTTAAGAGGTTATTATTACACATTACTATTAAGAACTTATGGAGGAGTACCTCTAATAGCCATTCCACAAGAGTTAAGTGATGATTTGCTTGTTTCAAGAGACACAGCCGAGGAGACTTTAAATTTTATTGTTTCTGAATATGATACTGCTGCAAGTTTTTTTGAAAATGCGGAGTCTGCCACTTCTACAAGAGGATCTTGGGATGCTGCTATGGCCATGAAAGGGCGTGTACTTTTATATGAGGGCAAATTTTCAGAATCTGCTGCGGCATCAAAATTAGTTATAGATAATACTTCTCGTGATTTGGATGCCGACTATCAAAGTGTTTTTGTAAACGATGGCGCATCAGAAGTTATTTTTGATACCCAGTTTAGTGACCCAGATAAAGGACATTGGGGAAACCTGTTTAACACACCTAAGTCGACCAGCTCTGTGAGTGGTTGGGGAGGTACCTGTCCCACTCAAAATCTTGTAGATCAATATGAAATGAAGGATACCGGATTATTGCCTACTGAAGCAGGATCTGGTTATGACCCAAATAACCCATATGATGGTAGGGATCCTCGATTTGAAGCTTCAATTCTTTATGAAGGCTCTGTCTGGAAAGAAGTTACCTGGGAATTTAGGCCTGGTGGTCATGCTGGAATACAGACAAGTGGTGATTGGACCAGAACAGGTTATGCCATGAAAAAAATGATCCAGGAAGATAGAAACCATAATGATGCCAGTACACAACATTGGATTCATATCAGATTGGCCGAAGTATATCTTAACTATGCAGAAGCTTTAATTGAATCTGGTTCCAATTTGGATTTGGCCGTAGATGCTATAAATACAGTAAGGGATAGGGTAGGTATGCCGCCTATAGCTGTTGGAAGCCAATCTGAATTACGAATAAAGGTTAGACATGAGCGTAGAATAGAATTAGCTTTTGAAGAACATCGCTTTTGGGACATAAGACGTTGGGGAATTGCTGGAACTCCAGAAGTGCTGACCATCTATAGGGTAGATATGGATACCGATGGAAATCTTATAGATGACGGGAAAGAGATTTGGGAGACCAGAAATTGGGACAATGCAAACGTTAAACTTCCAATCCCTCAAGGTGAAATTGATAAGAATTCAAATTTAACTCAAAATTCGGGGTATTAATTATCACTACCTTTTCAGAATAGAGTTTATTTTGAGGTAATTTTTGTAGTTTACAGAGGCGGTCTAAAAAGTGTCATTCCGAATGATAAGAGAAATCACTTTTTAGGCAGCCTCTTTTTCAAATAGAAAATCGACAAATGAAAACAGTAACAATTTACATTATAGCTTTATTATTTGTGCTAAATGCTTGTAAAAAGGATAGTGCTATTCAGAAACCACAAGACCAGCTGGTAGCTGAAGACAAAAATGATTTGTTTACAGTTCTCCCTCCTGAGAGAACAGGTATTTTCTTTTTAAATGAGCTTAAGGAAAACCTAAGTAATAATGGCCTGTATTACGAGTACTATTATAATGGAGGAGGTGTTGCTGTGGCCGATTTTAATAATGATGATTTAATAGATATCTATTTTGTAAACAGTACTAAGTCCAACGCATTGTATTTGAATTTGGGTGACATGAAATTTAGAAATGTTACGAGAACGGCCAATGCTGGGGGTGGATACGGTTTTGGAACGGGTGTTACTTTGGTTGACATAAATAATGATGGGTTAATGGATATTTATTATTGTAAGTCTGGAAAGATAAATGATAAAGACCATAGAAGAAATGAGTTGCTGATTAATCAAGGAGCAAATCAAAGTGGTATCCCGCATTTTGAAAATAAGGCCAGTGATTATGGTTTGGATATTCCAGATTTTACAACGCAAGCTACTTTTTTTGATTATGATAAAGATGGAGATCTGGACATGTTTCTGTTAAATCATGGTATCGAAACATACGATGAAAACAATTTGAAAAAATTGATGTCCCAAAAATCGGAGTTCAGAGGAAATCGATTATATAAAAATAACAATGGAAAATTTGTAGATATTACAGATCAAGCTCAAATAATTAATACAATGATTGGTTATGGGCTGGGAGTGGCTGTGGCCGATTTAAATAACGACAGTTGGCCAGATGTTTATATAGGGAATGACTTTTCGGAAAAGGACTTTTTATATATCAATAATCAAGATGGTACTTTTCGGGAAGCCTCATTGGAAGCCTTTAAGCATATTTCTAATTTTTCTATGGGTAATGATATAGCAGATATAAATAACGATGGTCTGTTAGATATCATGGCCGTGGATATGATGGCAGAGGATAATTATTCCCAGAAAACAAGTATGAGTGGTATGGCCCCAGAGCGATTCTATAGAAACACAAACTTAGGCTTGCACCATCAATATATGTATAATACATTACAACTCAATAATGGTGTAAATAAAGAGACGAACACCCCTATGTTTTCAGACATAGCCCAAATGTCTGGTGTTTCAAGTACCGATTGGAGTTGGGCTCCTCTTTTCTTTGACATGAATAATGATGGATATAAAGATTTATTTATTTCAAATGGTATAAAGGGGGATTTTAGAAATAATGATTTTGTTAATTATAGAAAAAAGAAACAAGCCGAGGTTATTAAAAATCAAAAGGTTGATTCAAAGAGTTATATTACCGAAATCTTATCTAAAATGCCAACTCGTAAAAAGGAGAATTACTTTTATGTGAACAATGGAGATTTAACCTTTAAAAAACTTGATGTCCAACAGGATATTACAAACTCAAACGGTGCTGCTTACGCCGATTTTGATAATGATGGTGCTATCGACATAGTAGTTAACAACTCATCCGGTAATTCCTTTATTTATAAGAACAATGCAACTTCAAATAACTATTTAAAAGTAAAACTAAAAGGGTCTAAGCAAAACCTTGGAGCTCTAGGCGCTCGTGTTGAATTGTATTCTAGTTCGGGGCATCAAATCATCGAAAATCATTTTACTAGAGGGTTTCAGTCTGCTATGGCAGGGGCTGTTCATTTTGGTGTAAAACAAGATGATAAGATTGACAGTTTAAAAGTGTTTTGGAATGATGACACTAGCCATTTAGTTAAAAATATTAAACCAAATCAAACCATTACTATTTCTTATCAAGACGAACATAGTATTAATATTAAGCCCCAAAAAACTTCAGAAGGTTTGTTTACAGACATTACCAATCAATCTGGAATAAGTTTTAAGCATAAAGAAAATAGTTTTGATGATTTTGAAAAGGAAGTACTCCTGCCTCATAGAATGTCTCGATTAGGGCCAGCTCTAGCCGTAGCCGATGTTAATAATGACGGCTTGGATGACTTTTTTATTGGAGGAGCAAAAGACCAAGAAAGTGCTTTATACATTCAAACCCAATCGGGGACTTTTAATAAAAACTTGGAAGTATTTGTTAAAGACAGAAAACATGAGGACGTTGGAGCGGTTTTTTTTGATGCCGATAACGATGGTGACAAAGATTTATATGTTATTAGTGGAGGTACAGAATTAAGTGTAAATGATAACTATTATTTAGATCGTTTTTATGAAAATAAAGGCAATGGTAGTTTTATTAAAAATAACTCGGCTATACCTAATATTACCTCAAGTGGATTGCGGGTTTCCACTGCCGATTTTGATAATGACGGGGATATAGATTTGTTTGTTGGTGGTAGAATAAAGCCTGGTTTTTATGGTCGTCCAGTTAACAGTTACCTGCTGGAAAATGTTTCGGTAGAAGGTAAAATAATGTTTCAGGATGTTACCCAAAAATTGATACCCGATTTGGTAGAACATACCATGATTGCTTCTGTTGCTTGGGCAGATATGGATCAAGATGGAGACCAAGATTTGCTTATTGCCAATGAGTGGGGACCTATAGAATTATTTGTTAATGATTCTGGGGTCTTTAATGATAGATCTGCAGAATATGGTTTATCCGAGCATGTAGGTTGGTGGAGTGCTATAGAAGTAAACGATATAGACAACGATAATGATTTGGATATCATAGCGGGGAACCTAGGCCTAAATTATAAATACAAGGCTAGTTTTGAGAAACCATTTTATTTGTACTTAAACGATTTTGATGGGAATAATACAGACGATATTGTTTTGGGATACACTCAAGAGAGTCAGGTTTATCCAGTAAGAGGGCGACAATGTTCCTCACAACAAATGCCATTTATTAAAAAGAAATTCAAGACTTATAATGATTTTGGTTCGGCAAAAATAGAAGATATTTATGGAGAGAAGCTCAATGAAGGAATAAATTATAAAGCCACTTATTTTGCATCTGCTATACTAAAAAATGAAAGTGGAAAATTTGAATTTGAACCGTTTGAAAATAGAGCGCAACTGTCTTCTGTAAATAAAGTTTTAATAGAAGATTATAATAACGATCAAAATAAGGATATTTTATTATTGGGTAATTTATTTGGTTCTGAAGTTGAAACCCCAAGAAATGATGCCAATTATGGTTTTTTACTTCTAGGACATAACAATCGAAATAAGCAATTTGGATTTGTTTCTAATGACAAAGCTAACTTATGGGCTAATGGAGACGTTAAAGATGCTGCTTTTATAGCAGTTGGAGGGCAAAAAGCTATTTTAATTGCTCGAAACAACGATGTATTGTCTTTATTAAAAATCAATCCTAGTAAATAGGTTCAATATATGAAGTAATGACTTGTGGTTTGTTTTAAGCTTTAATTATTTTGAATATAATATGAGCTATTTAATGACAACCACAATCATCACCGCTACCACAGGATTTTTTTGGTTTAGATGATTTCCAAATGAATTTTTTAACCAAAAATAAAAGGGCTAAAACAATACATGTTATTACGAGTATATTTTGGATGATATGGTTCATGTTACCTTGGTCGTATATTATTTAGAATTATTTCAATACTTGAAAAGCAATTAAAGCCACGATATAGGCAAAACTACTCATAATGGTAAGTTGCAATACAGGCCATTTCCAGCTATTGGTTTCCCGTTTTACTATAGCCAGGGTGCTCATGCATTGCATGGCAAAGGCATAAAATAGCAACAGGGAAATACCCGATGCAAAATTAAACAGGGGGCCTCCTAAAATGGGGTTTACCTCGCCTGCCATTCTATTTTTTATGGTTTCTTCTTCATCGCTTCCCACACTATAAATGGTGGCCAGTGTGCCTACAAATACTTCACGCGCGGCAAAACTGCTCACGATGGCGATACCAATTTTCCAGTCGTAACCCAAAGGCCGTATTACGGGTTCTATAGCACGCCCGGTAATCCCTATAAAAGAGTGTTCCAATTTATGGGAGGCTATTTTTTGCTGTAATTCGTCTTCGTTTAAATTTTGGTTGGCCAATTCAGTTTTAACAATAGTTTCGGCATTGTTGAAATTCTCATTAGGTCCGTAAGATGCCAAAAACCAAAGAATTATAGAAATGGCTAGAATTATCTTACCGGCACCAAACACAAAGGACTTGGTTTTTTCAACTACAGCTAAGGCTACATTTTTAAAAAGCGGGAGCTTGTAATTGGGCATCTCTACCACAAAAAAGCTGCGGCTTTTAATTTTTAGTATTTTATTAAGAATATAGGCCGAAAGTACCGCTGTTCCAAACCCTATTAAATACAATAACATTAATGTTAAGGCTTGATAGCCCAAACCAAAAAAACGACCTTCAGGAATGACCAACGCAATAATGATGAGGTAAACGGGAAGCCTTGCAGAACAGGTGGTAAATGGTGTTACCAAAATAGTAATTAGGCGTTCTTTCCAACTTTCAATATTTCGTGTTGCCATTATAGCAGGAATGGCACATGCAGTACCGGAAATTAGGGGTACGACACTTTTTCCGCTTAATCCAAAACGACGCATAACGCGGTCCATTAAAAACACCACACGGCTCATATAACCACTTTCTTCTAAAACCGAAATGAACAGAAATAGAAAAGCGATTTGTGGAATAAATATAACGATTCCACCAAGTCCTGGTATTATACCTTCTGCCAATAAGTTGGTAAAGGCCCCTTGTGGCAATTGGTTTTTGGTCCATTCGCTTAATGAAGCAAAAGCACTGTCTATAAAATCCATGGGTACACTGGACCAATCGTATATGGCTTGGAAAATGGTCAGTAGAATAATGCCAAAAATGAGATAGCCCCAAACTTTATGGGTAATGATCCTGTCCAGTTTAATGCGTAGGTCTTTAGCGTTTTCTAAATCGATCGTCTGGCCTACTTTTAGAACGTCGTTTATAAATTGGTAACGTTTTATGGTTTCTTTTTGTTGGAGTCGTTTTAAATCGGCTTTACTTTTGGTTTTAAAAGAAGTAACATCCTCAATTTCCTTTCGGTCGGTTTTTCCAAAGTTAACATCTTGTGTTATCACTAACCATAACTTATAGAGTAATTGGTTAGGGAAGGCTTTACGTAAATTGTCAAAATATGTTTTGTCAATTTCTGAAGCATTTAAGCAAGGCGTTATTGAAATATCCTTGTAATTGGCAATGAGTTCTTTTAGGTTGTCTATGCCTTCTTTTTTTCTGGTGCTTACTAAGGCTATTTTTGTATTAAGGCGTTCTTCTAGATAACCAATGTTTAGGGAAATGCCCTTGTAGTCCATTCTATCGGCCATGTTAATGACCAAAATGGTAGGGATTTCCAAATCCTTAATTTGGGTAAAAAGTAAGAGGTTGCGTTTTAAATTTTCAACATCGCTAACTACAACCGCAACATCGGGAAAATCCTTGTCATTTTTATTGAGCAATAACTCAATAACGACGTTCTCGTCAAGTGATGAGGCATTTAAGCTGTATGTTCCAGGTAAATCAATTATATGGGCTTTAACACCTCGTGGCAATTTGCAGATGCCTTCCTTTTTTTCAACCGTTATGCCGGGATAGTTGCCCACCTTTTGGTTTAAACCGGTAAGTGCATTAAAAACTGATGTTTTTCCTGTATTGGGGTTCCCAATTAAAGCGACATTTATTTGTTTACCCATTTATTTTTTCAATTAAAATATGGATGGCGGTTTCTTTTCTAATAGCTAAATGCGACCCATTGATATTGAGGTACATAGGGTCTTGAAAAGGCGCCACTTGAACGAGCTCTACGGTATTACCAGGTAAGCAGCCCATTTCCAGAAGTTTTAACGGAATTAATTTTGACGAAACATCGGTAATAATGCCACGTTCGCCACGTTTAAGATGTGCTATAGTGTACTGCAAAGCTTATTTAGATTGATTTTAAAGAAGCAAAAGTAAGGTAAAAGTTTAGAAGTATAAAAGTTTAGGCGTTTAAAGTTTTGGAAAAGGAAAAATATGGTGGCTAAGGTGTCACACTAAGCGCAGTCGAAGTTGTCTCCTAAATATCATGTGTGTGCTTATTACTTAGTTGCTATAGAGAGTAAGCAAATTAAAGAGATTGCATAAGATAAAAGATTGAAGGGATTGAAAGTGAAAACAACAGGTTGGATATATTAAAATTGAGTTGTTAAAGGAGCATGGCCAAACGACTAATGCCTAATCTCCTGCAAAAGCGATAGGAGCGGCAGCTTTTTTAAAATATCTAGCAAGGGAGCCAAGACGCAAAGAATCAAGAACCAAGATGGCTAACAATTATAGTTGTTGAAAAACCTTGAATATTTTAAAAAACTATAGCGGATAGCGCGGTGGCTTGCCATTTGCCATAAATATTCTGCAAAAGAGATATTTGTTGAGTGCCCATTGCATGAGTAATGGAACGGTTACTTTTCTTTTTTTAAGTGTTTGATGTCTTCGAGCAACCTGTCAATATCCTCTGGATTGGTGCCGTCGTAAAATCCGCGAATTTGACGCTTTTTATCAATAAGCATAAAATTTTCGGTATGGATCATATCGTAATCCCCAGCATATGGATTGTCTTTTACCGCTAAATAGCTTTTTCTGGCCAAGTCGTAAATTTGCTTTTTGTCGCCAGTTACCAAGTTCCATTTGCTATCAATCACGCCTTTTTTCTTGGCATAACGCTTTAGTTGGGCCACGGTATCGATTTCTGGGGTAACAGAATGTGATAATAACATCACCTCATCGTCGTTTATAATTTTGTTTTGGATATCTACCATATGGTCTGTCATAATGGGACAAATGGTCTGGCAGGTCGTGAAAAAGAAATCGGCCACATAAATCTTCCCTTCATAATCGTTTTGGGAGATGGTCTTTCCATTTTGATTGGTAAGTGAAAAATCGGCTATTTTATGGTACTTTTTTTGGTATTGCATAGTGCTGTCAACCAATTCGGCACTTACCATAGCGGGCTGATATATAGGAAGCGGTTGATAGACATTAAGCGTATTGTATATAATGACGATGATTATTATAGAAAGAACCGTAAAAAAAACAGCAAATTTTCTGTAAACCTTAAAAAACGATAACATTTTAATGTTTTGATAAATTATAGATTTGGCAAAAATACAATGAAAGCCGTGTCTCTAAAAATTTATAGACCTTTAAATTCATGTTAAAACCAGTGGCATTATATAAAAACCTTTTTATACTTGGTTTAAAACCTTACTTTTGTGCGATTATAAAAATTTGACCGAAGTTATATGGAGTTTGTTATAAAAATATCTCAATTTTTATTGAGCCTTTCCCTGTTAATTGTTTTGCATGAATTGGGCCATTTTATCCCTGCAAAAGCGTTTAAGACGAGAGTGGAAAAGTTTTATTTGTTTTTTGATGTGAAGTTTTCGCTATTTAAAAAGAAAATAGGCGAAACTGTATATGGAATAGGGTGGTTGCCTTTAGGGGGCTATGTGAAAATATCGGGGATGATCGATGAAAGCATGGATACCGAACAAATGGCACAACCAGCACAGCCTTGGGAATTCCGTTCCAAACCGGCATGGCAGCGTTTAATTATTATGTTGGGTGGCGTTACGGTTAACTTTATTTTGGCTTATATAATTTATGTTCTAATTTCTTTTGTTTATGGAGATACTGATTTTTCAAGCAAAAGTTTAAAGGATGGGTATTGGATTGACAACCCTGTGTTAAATGATATTGGATTTCAGACAGGTGATAAAATAATATCAATAGATGATGTTACCATTAATTCTCATTCTGATGTTATAAAAAAAATAATCAGTGGTGAAAAATATTTGATTGAAAGAAATGGCGTTTCTCAAACAATTGAGATGCCTGTAGATTTTTTAGGACAGTTATCTTCAAGAAAAGAAAAAGGAAGCTTATTTAAGCTTAGAATTCCTTTTATGGTAGGGGAAGTGGTCGATACATTACAGAATAAAAGTGTAGACCTGAAAGAGGGAGATATTTTGTTGTCGGTTAACAATAAGGAAGTAAGATATTTTGATCAATTGTCTTCTGTTTTAGAAGGTTATAATGGAACAACTGTTTCAACAGTTTTTTTAAGGGGTGAAGATAAGATCGCTAGAGAGTTAAAAGTAGATTCCGATGGCAAATTTGGAATTATTCCAGCTAGGAATCTTGTAAGGTTTGACGAACTGGGTTATATAGAAGTTACACGTAAAGAGTATACTTTTGGGGAAAGTTTTAAAGGAGGTCTAGATAAATTTACTGAACAAATAGTTAGTTATTGGGATCAATTGGGCAAAATATTTTCGCCAGAAACAGGAGCATATAAAGGAGTTGGTGGTTTCAAGGCTATTTTTGATATATTTTCACCGCAATGGATATGGCAAGATTTCTGGGCTCTTACCGCATTTTTATCCATTATGTTAGGCGTCCTAAACTTATTGCCTATACCAGCATTAGATGGTGGCCATGTTATGTTTTTGCTTTATGAAATGGTGTCTGGAAGAAAGCCAGGAGACAAATTTATGGAGTATGCACAAATGGTTGGGTTCTTTATTTTAATAGCATTGGTGCTGTTTGCTAACGGTAATGATATCTTTAAAGCTATTTTTAATTAAAATTTTTAATTATTAAATTTGTAGTAATTAAAAATTAATATATATTTGCGCTCGCAAAAGCGAAAAACATTCCTCCTTACCTGCCTGCCGGCAGGCAGGGCTCAGAACTGAGCTTATGAAGTTCCGGCAGTATTGTAAGAGTAGTGAAGTCAATAAAAGACTTAAAAATGTTTTTAATATTCCTCCTTAGCTCAGTTGGTTAGAGCATTTGACTGTTAATCAAAGGGTCCTTGGTTCGAGCCCAAGAGGGGGAGCGTCGAAAGAGAAACGTCACCGAAAAAGGTGGCGTTTTTTTGTTTTGAAGCCTTTGAGAGAAGCCTGTCCCGAGCATAGTCGAGGGAAGAACAAGAGGGGTGCAAAAGACAAACCTCAACATAGGCATGTTGGTTTTTTTTTGTTTTTACCCAACGTAACTTCTAATTTATTTCCTTTTCATATTCACTAGCTAGTTTTTTAAGTAACTCATCTAACATGGTTCTATTATAAACTTTCAATTTTTTGATGAGCATATAAATATCTTTGGTCGCTTTAATGTCGTTTATCGGATTACTGTTCAATATGAGTAAATTGGCTACTTTACCTTTTTCTACATTTCCATAATACGCTGTAAGTCCAAAGTACTTTGGGCCATTGATGACCGATGTTTGTAATGCTTGTAAAGGAGATAAACCACCCTCAACAAAAATTTGAAGCTCTTCATGAAGTGCAAATCCAGGATAGATATATGAATTTAAGAATCCTGCATCGGTACCCGCAATAATCTTCATTCCCGATTGTTGTATTAAGGGTAATAAGCTTACCATTTTTTTGTATTTTTTATGGCGAGACTCTATAGCCTCTTGCGAGGCTTTATTGGCTCTGTTTACCCGCCAATCATATGTTTTTATTAGGCCTGGGCCAAGGTATTTTAGCTCCGGGTCTGAAAGATGATTATTTTGGTCAAGGTAAGATGTAATTCTGCTGCCTATAAGGGTGGGAACAATGCCAGTGCCATTGCTGCTCAATTTTTTGTACTTTGCTATAGCAGCGGCAGTATCAAAAGTTTGGGTCAATAACGATTGCGCTTCAGCATAACTCAATTTACCGTTTTTATAATCCTTAATTATTTCATCCTCTTGGGATGATGCCGCTTTTAGCATATACCCCATGTGTTCTATAGTTGTTAAACCAGCATTGGAGACTTCACTTATTGTAAGTTCGAATGGCGTATGTCCAGAGGTTTTATACCCTCTTATGGTGGCCTCTTTTATGCTTTTTAAAAACAGTTCTGGGCTTAATGCATTATCTGTAATTTTTACAAAATCCACCTTAAGTTTGTCAAGAGAATCTAGGGCTTGCCCCAATTCTTTTTCGTTTTCGATCTCCAAATCACCAGGCCAAATAGAGTTTTTTCCTTCTAATTTTGGTCCCGATGTGAGAATGTAAGGTCCTAATAAGGTGCCTTCTTGAATTTCTTTTTTCCATTTTAAAACGCTCGGACTAATATCGGCAGCACAATCTCTAACCGTAGTTACGCCGTTAGCAATATAAAGCGGTAAAAGGTTTTTGTTTTCGGCAATTAAAGTGTCGCCACCCCCAAAGTGTACATGCATGTCCCATAAGCCAGGTATAATAAATTTGTCCTTTGCATTTATGGTTTGGTTGCCTGTCCAGTTTTTTGCCGAGTTAAAGGATGTTATTTGGGCAATTGTATCATTGTTGATACCTATGGTTTGTCCGTTTATTACCTTTCCCGTATAAGTATCGACAATATTGATGTTTTTGATAAGAATATCAAATACAGGGGGCTTTTCAGTTTTGCAGGCAATAAATAGAATACTTCCTAATAAAAGTAGACCGATACTTTTCATGTTATATTATTTTTGTACTCCTTTGGTGTGTTTAGATGCTCTAAAATACAAATATTGTTAGGATTTATAAAAATGAACTATGTAAAGGAAGACGTAAAGTGGAGTTTAAAACCAATGATGTCCCAATGGAGATTGTGAGTGAACCTCTCGGTTATAATAATATGAAAATAACCCAAGATAGTTATGGTAAGGTTGTTCAAGGGAAAATTAGCTTGGAGATGGAAAGATTAAAAGGGAGTGAGTAGCTTCCTTTTTTTAACTTTAGTTGATAAGCAGTTGCAAATAGCAACTTTTTAAACATGTAATAAATATACTATGTTTTTAATATTTAAAGGTGGTTGTGTGGGTTATTGGTCTTAGTGAAATATTTTTGTTAGGTGTAATGGTTTTATTATAAATTAGTCATAAATTTAATTATGAAACTCTTTTCAACAATAGTCTTGATGTTTTTTACTTTACAATTGGTTGTAGCCCAAACCAGTGTAAATGGATTTGAATTTGATTTTAAAAAGTTTAAGGAAATTACAACAAAGTGGGAAGTTTACACCTCCAATTATTTTGTTTCTATTGACTATGATACAAATAAAAAAGTTCAAGTAAGGTTTAAAATACATTCTGAATCAAAAAAAAGAGAAATTTTTAATCCTAATGCTTTTTACCTAATAATTGAAGGTGAAAAAATAAAGGTACGACCAATTGACTTAAAGTATAATTATTTACATGGTTTTGTAGGGTTTGGTTTTATTACTCCTGAGAACAAAAACCTTAATCCAGACTCTTATGATTTATTTTATGATTATGACAAAGAAGGATATGAAAATATAGAGAGTAAAATGGATTTTGGAACTAAAAGAAAGCCCAATTTGCAACCTGTTTATTTTGGAAATAAAAAGTTTAAGGATAGAATTGTAGATGTTTATTTTTGTGTTCCTAAATCATTAAAAACAGCAGATATTTTTTACGGAGATTCTAAGTTAGCAGAGCTAGTATTTCATAAATTTGAATGACAAAGCTTTAAATTAGGAATCCATTTAGATAAGTATACTAATCATATTGACCTAAAATAACTTGTCAACTTTTTACATCAAAATTAAAGAGGTCTAATCTTATAAAAGGGTTATTCACTATAATATTAAAAAGGATTAATATCCAAATGTAGCACTTCTTCGGTCTCAATTATTGGTAAGGTCAACCTTGAATATTTGTGATAGCCATCATAGAAACTCACTAAAAGACTGTCAGAAATGTTATGCTTTTTTTTGTATCTTGAAGTGCTTCAAATATATAGCTTGATCTATTTCTAAAACTAACAACTATGAATTCTTTTGAAAACGCCAAAACCTTTTTTCACAATTGTGAGTCAGCCAAAGGATGGGAAGCATGTGCTGAATACGTTGAAGGGGAAGGCAAATTTAAATGTCAGTCTCAAGCTCTAGCCGAAGTTAACGATATAAAAACTTATGTTGAATGGATAGAAGGCTTGAGTAATGTAACAATGCCAGGAAGTAGTTATAATGTTCATTCTTCGGCCTATGATGAAGAGAATAACACAGCTATCTTCTTCTCAACATTTAACGGGACCCATTCTGGAGATGGAGGACCTATTCCTCCAACTAATAAGACAACACATACAGATTATGTTTACGCATTAAAAATGAATGATCAAGGTAAAGTAAAAAGTATGACCAAAATATGGAATGCTCCCTGGGCATTACGTGAGCTTGGTTGGATGTAAGACAAGAATTATTTCTAGAGGGTGTGTATAGAAATGGCAACGTCACCAAAAGGTGGCGTTTTTTGTTTTGATCCTTTTTGAATGGTAACAGAGTGACCTTAATGGGGATCAATCCCAAAAGTTAGTTAATTGATTAAACCACTAGTTTATTTTCAATGTCTTCTTTTTAGAGGTTATTATATTAAGAATTCTTTACACAGTATAACAAGCGCTACAAACATGGTCATCCACCCAAAGGATTTTTTAAGGTTTACACCTTTAATGTAAGCAGAAAGGTAGGTGCCAAAGAATATGCCTATTGTAGATAGTGCTGTAAAAATTAATAGGAACCCCCAGTTTATTTCTGTATTTCCAAGATCGCCCAAAAACCCAACTAATGATTTTATGGCAATAATGAACAATGTTGTTGCAACAGCTTTTTTCATTGGGATTTTCAGCAATAAAACCAGTGTGGGGATAATTAAAAAACCACCTCCAATGCCAATAACACCCGTTAACAGGCCAATAATAAGCCCGGCCAAAATAATTAATGGGTAGTTATGGCGATTTGAAAATTGAACTGTTGTAAAAAATTTGTTCTTTTTTATCATAGAAATGGCAGAAAATATCATAACCACGGCGAAGAAAGCCATAATTGCCATATCCTTAGTTATTACAAAGCTGTTTATAGCAATGATCTCCAAGGGAATTTCTGGCATTATATATTTGCGAACTATATAAACAGCTAAGAATGCTGGAATGGCAAAAACAATGGCTATTCTATAATCTATCAAGCCTTTCTTCCAATTATTTAAGGTGCCAATTGAGGAAGAAGTGCCAATCACAAACAATGAATAAGCAGTAGTGGTTATTGGGTTTATGTGGAACATGTAGGTTAATATGGGAATGGAGATTATAGAGCCACCGCCCCCTATTAAACCTAAGGTCACACCAACTATAAGCGCCCCAATATATCCTAAAACTTCTATGATTTCCATTAGTTGTTTAATTAAATTGTTTGGAAATAGGTGTTCATGTTTCATGCCTTTTTATTAATCTATTGAATATCAGTTAAATAAAATATTTAAGGAGGCCGAGTGCAGTTATTGTTTTTCGTGTATTTACGATATTTCGTTATTGCTTTAATGATATCTCGTGAATCTATAAAAGCATTAACAAGTATTGTTTTAGGTGAAAGATAGAATCACATAACTATGGAGGGGAGCGAGGCCTGATATGTTTATAGCTTTTATAATTGCTTTAAGTGTGAATTGTAATTCAAACAGTTAAAAATAAAGGCTCTACATTTCTGTAAAGCCTTTATTTGATGCCATAAGGAGGGTTGTATTGGGTTTTAGTAAGCATTAAATTCCCATAATTCTCGGTTAACAACAGGGAAATACTCTTTCCATAGTAGGTTGACTTCTTTCCAACTATTTTCACCATAGAGCTCTTCATAGCCTTCTTTGAAATGTTGGTTTATATCCAAATCGGCCAATTTCGTAAGAGGCAAGACTAAAGCCAAACCTCTACTGGTATTGGAAGGCCCAAACCTATTATAGAATTCTCTCATGTCTGTGTCCAGTTTTTCGTTAACACTTAACAGGCGTTTGATAAAAGCAGATAATGTTTTATCTTTTACCTCTCTATTAACTTTTAGAAACCAAACAGAAGCATATTTAATGCTTTCATTCGGTAGACTCACATAGGAAAGCGCTTTATTGAAACCCCAGTATTCGGTACGGCCATATTTTGCTATATGGGGAGCGACAGTGGTATTCCAGTGATTATTGTGTTCTTCGCTATCTGGTCGGCTATCTAGATCTTTGAAACTTGTTCCCACCATTTCCCAGACGTACCATCCGGCTTCATCACCGGTCATAACTAAATTTAGCGTAGCCTCATAGGGTGCGGTACTGTGGTAAGCTTCGTTGTGAGCTTTTACGGCCTTGGTAAAAAGGGATTCTTCACCAATTTTTGGTAAGATGTACTGTAGTTCGTAAAGGGTTTTATTGTTTTCATTTTGTGAAATTGAGAGCAGGGGTGTTAAATACAACGCAGTAAATAACAAAACAAATTGTAAGACATTTGATTTCATAGTTAATTAGTTTAGTAAGAAAGTTAAATTGCGAGGTAGAAAAGGGATAAATAGCCTCTAGTGCGTAGAATACATTTTTCTAAAAAAAATCGAACTATTAAAGTACGAAACATAATTATAAGGTGCAAAAAATATTTTTATAAAGAATTGAAAGACAGGAAGGGAAATAAAAGTTGTGCTTAAAGACGTTGTGAAGTTTTACTGTTTTAAGATTTTCAAAAAGAAAGGAATGTTAAAAAGAAGGTTATAGGGCTTGGTTTAAATAAAAAAGATTCATATAATTACGCGAATTTTAATTTAGGCTCCATAGTTCTAGGGATACCTGCCTGCGAGCCAGATTATGGCCTTATAGTTCAAGGGATAGAACAAAAGTTTCCTAAACTTTAGATCCAGGTTCGAATCCTGGTAAGGTCACTAAGGCAGGCAGGGAACAAAAATTTTCTAAACTTTAGATCCTGGTTCGAATCCTGGTGGAGTCACAAAGTGAATGCGCCAGAGTTGCGAAGCAACTGTAAAGCGAAGCTTTAAGATTCGAGGTTTACCCTGAGCGGTGCCGAAGGGAATCCTGGTGGAGTCACAAAGTGAATGCGCCAGAGTTGCGAAGCAACTGTAAAGCGAAGCTTTAAGATTCGAGGTTTACCCTGAGCGGTGCCGAAGGGAATCCTGGTGGAGTCACAAAGTGAATGC
>NZ_JAKMCS010000005.1 GCF_022662195.1 Aestuariivivens insulae
GAATCCATGAGAAAAAAATTAAAAAAGAATCACTAATTTTAACACTCAAATGAAACGATTTTTGGCACTTTATTTACACTGCTCACTTTCATCCGGCACGGGTGGTTCACTTTAACCGAATTTTCCATTTTAAGTAACGATTAATGTATATTGTAATTCAATATCACTTTGTATTTTAGCCAAAATGAATATATTTAATAGTTATGCCTAAATTTAAGTTTTATAATATTTTTATTGTTGTACTTTTTCTGTCCTGTTGTAAAAATGGAGGAGGTCAAAAAAGAGAATACACTAACTCTTTGATAAATGAAACAAGTCCCTATTTACTGCAACATGCACATAATCCTGTAGATTGGAGAATTTGGAGTGATGATGCATTAGAAGAAGCAAAGAATAATAATAAGTTGGTTATAATCAGCATTGGATACTCTTCCTGCCATTGGTGTCATGTAATGGAAAGAGAGACTTTTGAGAATGAAGAGATCGCAAAAGTCATGAATAAAAATTTTATCAACATTAAGATAGATAGAGAAGAACGTCCAGATATAGATCATCTGTATCAAGTAGCAGTACAATTATTTAGGGGAAGTTCAGGATGGCCATTAAATGTAGTGGCATTACCAAATGGGAAACCTATATATGGGGGCACATATCATACGAAAGAACAATGGACAAAGGTTTTAAATGAATTATATAAAATATATACCGAAGACCCGGAAAAGTTAGAAGAATATGCAGAAAATTTAGCCTCTGGGATTCAGGAGGTAAACTTGATAAAACCTTCAAATGACTTTGAAAGGCTTTCCAAAGATTCATTAATAGAAAGTATTGAAAGTTGGAAATTAAAATGGGACAAAGAAATGGGAGGTGAGGATGTTATAGAAAAATTTATAAATCCCGTGAATTTAGAATTTTTGTTGGATTATGCCATTCTAACCAATGATGAGCAATCAAAGAGTCATCTAAAATTAACTTTAGATAAAATTGCCCTAGGGGGAATTTATGATCATGTAGGAGGAGGTTTTTTTAGATATAGTACCGATGATCAATGGAAAGTTCCTCATTTTGAGAAAATGTTGTATGATAACGCTCAAATAATAGGTCTTTACTCCAAAGCATACAAGGTTTTTAAAGAACCAATTTACAAAGAAATAGTAATGGAAACTTTTGGTTTTCTTGAACGAGAAATGAAATACCATGGAGGAGGGTATTACTCTTCAATAGATGCAGAAAGTGAAGGAGAAGAAGGAAAGTATTATGAATGGACTGAAGAAGAACTCAAGTCTATTTTGAAAGAGGATTTTCAATTATTTGCTCGATATTTTAATGTTAATTCTAGGCAAGCTTTGGGAAATGGAAAGTTTATTTTGTTTAAAATATTGAATGATAGTGTTTTTATAAAAGAAAATTCAATTTCAAAAGCAGATATAGATTCTTATAGGGTAAAATGGAAGAAACTTCTATTGAATAAAAGAGAGCAAAGAATTCGTCCTAATATGGATGATAAAGTTATTATCTCATGGAATGCATTATTGATTAATGGATTATTAGAGGGATATGAAGCATTTGGAAGTGAGGTTTTTTTAAATAGAGCCAAAACCATTTTTGATTTTATTAATTCCAAAAATATAAGTAAAAATAGGCTTATCCATTCCTATAAGAAGGGAGGCAGAAATGTAGAAGGATTTGTAGAGGATTATGCGTTTATGACGAGTGCGGCTCTTAAACTGTATTATAGTACACTTGATGTTAAATATTTGAATGCCTCTTTAGGTTATACACAAGTCCTAAACGAAGAGTTTTTAGATAATGCTTCTGGAATGTATAAGTATAATCAAGATAGTGAACTAATTTCCATGGTTATTAAAACAGATGATGGGGCTATGCCCTCACCAAATTCAGTTATAGCTCACAATTTATTTGAATTAGGTCATATCCAATATGATGAAGAGTCATTGAAACGATCAAAAGTGATGCTTTCAACAATGGTTCCAATGACAAAAGAATATGCTCGAAACTATTCTAAATGGAACAGTCTATGGTTAAAACATGCATATCCCTATTATGAAGTTGCCGTGGTAGGAGAAAAAGCATTGAATAAGATCAATAACTTTGCTAAAATATATATTCCAAATGTCCTTTTAGTAGGAAGTACTATAGAAAGTAATCTTCCGTTGTTTAACCAAAGATATGTTGACAAAGATACATATATATATGTTTGTCAAAATAGATCATGTAAACTTCCCGTTAAAACTGTAGAAGAAGCATTAGTTCAATTGGAAAATTTTTGAAGTAGTTTATTTTGTTCGCAACCCTTACTTTCAGGGATGTAATAATTTTAAGATATTTATTTGACTTACTCTTAGTTGCGTAAAGAGGCATTTTAAAAATAGTGCTATTTATCTTGTATAATAATTAATACCATATTATATTTGCACGCACCTTAAAAAAGGGTAAAACAAAACAAAAGTTCTTATCAAATAAGTTACCTATTCGGTTACCAAGTGAATCTAATAAAATGTAACTTTTTGATTATTAAAAATATAAAGGGAATGGTAGTCTACCTGCCACCCCGACGAACCTAGTAACAACTAGAATCAAAACACTGTTAATCTTATGATTTTCAGTGTTTTTTGTTTTTATGCATTTTATTTGATTCCAAATAAAAGCATCTATTCGCAGTAAAAAGGTGTGCAATTCGGTGTGTAATTGTCCACTAAAAAAACACTATCTTTAAAGAGCTTTTAGGGTATGATTTGACTTTCGAAAAAAAAACAATGTTCAACAAAAAGTCAATGAAACATGAAAGCAAAAAGCACCTTCACGGTTATTTTCTTCACTCGAAAATCCAGAAGTAAAACAAACGAACTGTCCATTTACGTGCGAATTACTGTAAAGGGCAGGCGCTCAGAGATGAGCCTAAAGCGAAACGTCCAAACAGGCCAATGGGACAGTGCCAGGAACCGTGGCAGGGGGAGTACCGAGCCTATCAAGAACCTAAACGCTTACTTGGATGAGGTATACAACAAACTGCTGCAGTGCCATAAAGAATTGATAGAAGAGGATATGGTAATTTCTTCGGAAGCCATTAAGTCAAGGTATCTAGGAGAGGACGATAACAGCAGGACCCTAAATGAACTTATCGCTTACCATAACGGTAATATGGCACATGTTCTAAAGCCGGGAACAATGAAAAACTACCGTACCACAGAGCGTTATCTATATGGATTCCTGTTGCAGAAGCGAAAATTAAGCGATATCCATTTAAAACAATTGAACTATAGGTTTATTGTGGACTTTGAGCACTATCTAAGAACACATAAGAACAAGAAGAAGCAATTGGTGCTGACCAACAATGGTGTGATGAAACATTTGGAGCGTTTTAAGAAAATGGTAAACCTTGCCATAAAGCTGGAGTGGATGCAGAAAAACCCGTTCAGTCAGTTTCAGTTGAAATACAATAAGTACGATAGGCAATACCTAAACGAAAGGGAACTGGCATTGATCGAGGAAACGGAGTTCACCATTGGGCGATTACAAAGGATAAAGGACTGTTTTGTGTTTTCCTGTTATACGGGACTGTCCTATGTTGATGTTAAAGACCTGACACAGAACAATATTGTTAAGGGCATTGACAACAACCATTGGATATATACCAAGAGGGAGAAAACGGACGAGCAGGTAAAAGTGCCTGTGCTTCCCAAGGCATGGACCATACTGGAAAAGTACAGGATAGCCCAAGAAATGGAAGAGGGTAAGTTGTTACCGATAAGCTCTAACCAAAAGACCAATGCCTATCTGAAAGAGATAGCCATGGCCTGTGGTATTAAAAAGAACCTGACCTTCCATGTGGGCAGGCATACCTTTGCCACGACGGTGATGTTGTCCAACGGCGTCCCCATAGAGACTGTTTCAAAGCTATTGGGACACGCCAAACTATCTACCACTCAAATTTATGCAAGGGTGGTCGAGAGCAAAATAAGTGAGGACATAGGTAACCTATTGGAACGGTTTAGGCAAAAGGAAGAAAACAGGAGTGCATAAAAAATGCTTTCCCCTAATTTAATGTCTTAGGTTCAGGATGATATTTTTTATTTGGTTCGAGCCCTACAAATTTTAAGGGCTGTAATAAATGAAGCCTTAGATTGTTTTTCGGTACAGCGAAAAACAGGGCAGGGCATAAGTAATTCTAAATTAAGGGCATTGGCTTTTTCGCTTAACTGCCTGTACGTTCAATTCGCAAATGCCCTTAAAAGAATTTCTAATGCCCTTGTGGAACTTGTCCAGACCTTAGCAAGTTTTGGAAATAAATAAGGTTTCTGCTTTCTTGTTTTATCCAGACAGTAAGAATGGATTTTGCAGACACTCCTGATTTATTCCCAAAAATCTTGACAAGCCCCACTTCATTTATTGTGAAGCGAATGAAAGTAGCCTCCCATCACCCCTTAAAATTTGTAGGGCTTAAGGGCAAAGAAAAGTTTGTTTTAGGTAAGGGGGATGCATTTGTTAGAAGGCTCCAACATAAACAAGCCTATGTTTCATTTTATTTAGAGCCAAAACAGGGTATTTGAAACTAAATGCCGTTTCGGTTTCATAATATATTGGGTTACATTTATAAAGCTGGTTATTTGTTAGTGCAACTGATGTAAAAATCAGTTGTCGGAGGATTTCGTCATGCCAAAGCATGCCGAGATCGGTAGAGCAAGAGGGTAGCGTGCTAGCGCAGCGCTACATATTTCATTTGCTTCGCAAAGCCTCAGTACATAAGCGTTTAGGGAAATCGGTTAAATTAAGCTAAAAAGAGCTTTACAGTAAAAACCCTTGAAGGCCCAATAAACAGGCAATTATTTACAGTAAAAATGGAGGACAAGTATCAAAAATATCAATTTTCGGCCATTAATATTAAAAAAGAAGTTGCAGAGCGTTTTAGGGAATTTTCTAAAGGAGTGACCGGTTCGCATACTGAAACAATGGAAGCCATGCTCGATTTTTTTGAGATCCACCAATTGTCCCCAATGGATTCTATTGACGGTAGCCTCAGTGCCATAGAGATTAGGATCAAGCGTAGGATAAACAATGTCATTGCCATTATAAAAAGTATAGAACAGAGCCAGACCTTACCGACAGCGGCCATGTTACAGTCTTTATTTGAACAGCAATTGGAGCAGGGAGATGATGACCATTATCTAGAAGAGCATTTAGAATTTATAGAGAAGAAATTTGAGAATGTGGAAAGGGGAGAGGTAGAGATGGAAGAGACCAGCGTTCCCAAAATAAGATACGAACGCCAGGAAGAAAACATGGAAAAGCTAAAGGCAGATTTTAGTTATGTCCTTGGTAAAGTAAAAAAGGTCAATAGCCCTTTCGGGAAAGGTTATCTTAAACTTGAGCTCACAGTGGATGAAGTAGATAAATATAAACGCACCATAAAAAATTCATAACGATGTATATTGCCATTTCCAAACAGCACCAAGGAGAAAACTTCAAGTGCAGTGTCAGTGATTTTGTAAACTATCAGGAAAAAGAAAGAGAAACGATGCATTTCTACCTCCAAGAACATTTTTTCGCCCAGAGCAATGATAGGATCAGTGCCAAAGATGCCATCAAGAAATAGATAGTAAGTCAACAAAGCTAAATATAAACAATCTCAAATTTTATTTCATTGTGGTCAGCTCTCCCAAAGAGAGTTAAGGCTATTGACAATGACCCCAAAATACTTCGGCAATAATATAAGGAATGGAATATTCTAAAATTATAATAGGGTATTTTTTAATGTGCTTCATTTAATATTTTAGAATGCAATCAAGTTTTAATTCGGTTATAGATACGTTAATAACTTTAATTAATTATGTATATTAATATATAATTTGATACTAGCAAGTAATGGATTGTAGAACTCAAAATTGTATGAACTTAAGGTTTTGAGTTTTTTAAATTATTGCATTAGTTCTTATTTGTTTAAAAGTATAAGATGTAATTTGATAGTAGTTTAGTTTACTGTTTAACAGGTGTTTATGATAAAAGGTAGTTCTATTTACTTCAAATATGTATCAAATAAACCTTTAATACGGAACATTTGTTCCTACTACGGTTTAGGTTTGGATATACCTTTGGAGAAACGAACTAACGTATCAAAATATTAAATTTTATGAAAAAAATTTGGAAAAATGTTATTAGACCATTTTTGAAGAGAGGGTTTCTCTTAATGGTTATTTTATTTTTATCGGTTTCAGCCTACGGCCAAAGTAAAGCTGTAAGTGGTACAGTTACCGATCAAAACGGACAACCTTTACCTGGTGCTCAAATTCTTGTGAAAGGCACACAAAGAGGAGCTACTACAGATTTTGATGGTAAATATACCATTGATGTTCAAAATCGAGAAACACTCGTTTTTAGCTTTATTGGTTTTAAAACTGTTGAGCTTGCTGTAGGGAGTAAATCTGTACTTAATGTGCAGCTTGAAGAAGATACTCAACAATTAAATGAAGTTGTTGTTATTGGTTATGGAGAGGTTAGAAGAAAAGACTTAACGGGAGCCTTGGGTTCAATGGAGGTAGATGAGGTCGTTAAAGCACCTGTGGCTTCGTTGGAAGAAGCTATGGCAGGTCGTATTTCTGGACTACAAGTAACTTCAAGCCAAGGAAGACCAGGCGCATCATCAAGTATTGTCATTCGTGGAGCGGGCTCTTTAACCCAATCCAGTGCACCATTATATGTAGTAGATGGTTTCCCACTTGAAGATTTTGATATTTCTTCGTTGGACCAATCAGATATTGCGTCAATTGAGGTGTTAAAGGGACCATCGGCGGTTGCTATTTATGGAGCTAGAGGTGGTAATGGTGTTATTTTAATTACGAGTAAGGATGGTTCTAGAGGAAAAGCAGAGCTCTCCTATAATGCCTTTTACGGGTATAATCAAATAACCCAGTATATGGATGTGTTGTCGTCTTATGATTTCGTGGATTTACAATATGAAATCAATCCAGACAATGCTATAGAACGTTATGGGCCATTGAGTAATTATTTAAACCCAGATGGTACAAGTATAGGAGGGGTGGATTGGCAAAAAGAAGTTTTTGGTAATGATACTGAGGTGCAAAGTCATTCCATTTCAGTTAATGGTGGCAATAAGGATACTAAGTATAACTTATCCCTTTCCGACTATTCATTAGAAGGACTTTTGCCAAATAGTGGATTTGATAGAACCTATGTGAAATTAAAAATCGATCAAAAGCTTTCCAAGAAATTGAGAGCAGGAGCTAACTTTTCATATAGTGTCTCAGAGGTTACCGGTACACATACTTCTACAAACATCTTAGAACCTGAAGCAGACGGTGGTGGATCCAGTAGTGGGCGTTTTAATTTGTTAAAGGATATTGTACAAGGAAGGCCAACAGGTGGGTTGTTCTATTCTAATGAAGAATTATTGTTCTTTGCAGATGACCCAGAAACTGCTGCGGGGGAACCTATTACCAACCCTTTAGTAAATGCCCATACGCAATTAAGAGGAGATAAAAAGGAAAATTTATATTTAAATGGATATTTACAATATGAAATTGCAAACAATCTAGATTTAAAAGTTAGAGGAGGTATTTCAAAGCAGTATAGAAAATTAAGTTCTTTTGATGATGTAAACAGTGCTTTTCATAGACGTAGTGGCTTTACAAGAGGAAGCATAGAAAATAGAGTAAGAACAAACACTTTAATCTCTACTACTTTAAATTACAAAAGGAAGTTTGATAAGCACAATGTAGGCGCTTTATTTGGTTTTGATTATCAAGATATTAAGGAAGAGGGAGTTACGGCTTATGGAAGTGATTTTCCAGACCCCAATTTAGGGTTGGATAATTTAGGGCAAGGTACAGCACCGACATTTTCAGATTCTTACAGAGATGCAACTAATTTATTGACCTCATATTTCTCAAGATTCACCTATGACTATGCAGGGAAGTATTTATTTACTACGACCTTAAGATATGATGGATCTTCAAGGTTTGGATCTAGTAATAAATGGGGGTATTTTCCTTCGTTATCTGGAGCATGGCGTTTTTCTGATGAAAATTTCCTAAAGGATTCCAAAATACTTAACGATGGTAAATTGCGATTTGAATGGGGTCAATCAGGAAATAATAGAATTCCTGCCAATAGATCTACGTCTATTTTGAACCCGACTTCATATGGAGAGGCTAATGGATTAACTCCAGGGGTATATCCATCTAATCTGCCTAATCCAGATATCAAATGGGAAACTCAAGAACAAATTAACATAGGGTTAGATTTGGCCTTTTTTGACAATAGAATTTCATTAACTGCCGATGTGTATAGAAAAGAATCTAAAGAATTATTGTTAAATGCACCAACACCAGGGTCTTCAGGATTTGAGAGTGTTTTTAGAAATATAGGTAAACTTAGAAACGAAGGTTTGGAGTTATCGTTAAGCACTGAGAATTTTAAAGGTAAGTTTTCATGGAATTCAAATCTAAACCTGACATTCCCTAGTAATAAAACCATAGCTTTAGTTGAAGATAATATAATGTTCCACTCTTCAGAATGGTATGCCGACAATGCTTATGTAAATGACTATATTACACAAGTAGGGCAACCCTTTGGATTAATGTACGGTTATATAGATGATGGGCTCTACAGGGAAGAAGACTTTGATACTAATGGAGATCCATTTATTACGGTTGCTTTTGGAGATGAAGAACTTGGCTATAGAAAATATGTTGATGTCAATGAAGATGGTACTATAGATGAAAACGATAAAGTTGTATTGGGAAATCCTAGACCAAAATTCTTTGGCGGTTTCTCTAACAATTTTAAATACAAAGGTTTTGATTTAAATGTGTTTTTCCAATGGTCTTATGGTAATGACTTATACAATGCAAATAGGCTTCTCTATACCTCTTACTTATATAAAGTAAGAAACTTTATCCCAGAAATATTGGGACGTTGGAGAACCGATAGAACTCCAGAAGAAAATGCAGGGGCAACCTTTAGAAGTATTGATGATGCTACCAATGTGTTAACAAGTGCCTATATAGAAGATGGATCGTTTATCAGACTTAAAACGGTTTCGCTAGGTTATACCTTCCCTAAACTGTTTGTAAATAAGCTAGGACTTCAGAACTTTAGGGTATATGTAACAGGTCAAAATTTAGTGACTTGGACAGATTATTCAGGTTTTGATCCTGAAGTGAGTACTAGAGGTAGTGGATTGACCGCTGGTGTGGATTTTGGTGCCTACCCAAGAAGTAAAACGTTTATAGGAGGTATTTCGGTATCCTTTTAATCTATGATTTATAATAATATGAATAATATGAAAACAGTATTTAAAAAGAAAAACCTTAAGGCTAAAATTAGTCAGGGATATAGAACAATAGGCGTTTTTTTAATGCTTGCTCTAACACTATTTTCTTGTAGCGATCCTTTAGAAGAAGAGGTATATGATGCCTTTACTGGTGATGGATTTTTTAATAGTGTAACATCGGCCGAACAAGGCATGTGGGGCATATATGATAAAATAGCGTCTCGCGATTTGTTTGCCGAACGTTTCTTTTTGTTTTTCCAACAAGGCTCAGATCACGCTCGTTATTGGAGGGTGAATCGAGGTAATGATGATGATTTTTTATGTAATTACCAGATTCAGGAAAACAATAGAGAAATAAATGAAGCATGGAAGGGCTTATATCAGGCGGTTTATAGAGCAAATTTAGTTATCGATCAAGTGACACTGTTGCGCGATGGTCTTGCAGGTAAATCGAACCTGTCAAAACCAGAAGCAGAAAATTTGGCGGCCTATAACAATGTTTTGGGTGATGCCCATTTCTTAAGAGGGTTTGTGTACTTCCAATTAATAAAGAATTGGGGAGGGGTACCTTTAAGATTAAGCTCGAACGTGTCCTTGTCAAACTTAAAGTCAGAACGAGCACCTTTGGTAGATGTTTACAAACAAATTGAAAAAGATATCTTATATGCTATAAGCCTATTGCCTCCTGCTTCAGAAACAAGAAGTCCAGGAAGAGTAAGTAAAGGGGCAGCTCAAGGTATGATGTCTAGAGTGTATCTACATTGGGCAGGATTCCCATTAAATGATACAAGTAAATTTCCAGAGGCTGCAAAACAGGCATTGGCTGTTATGCAAAGTGGTCAGCATCAACTGAACACCAATATTGAAAAATTAACTGTTGGAGCACCTTTCGATGGCTATTTTCCAGATGTTTTTCACAACTTGGCCAAAAACATATACGAAAGCAAAGAATCGATGTGGGAAATTCATTATTCCTATCCAGGGGATACCAATGATAATGCCAGTGTTGTAGGGGTATGGCATGGTATAAGGTCCAATACAAGTTCCATTTACAAAAGAGGTGGGCCTAGATGGTATCCATTGCCTAGCTTTTACCATAGTTTTAAAGAAAACGACTCAATAAGGAGAGATTGGTCTATAGCAAGGTTCGAAATAGATGCAAATGCTAATTTTGTTGAGTTAACGGAAGACTCAAGAGCACCTAGGGCTCCTAACTGGGGAGTTGGGAAGTTTAGGAGATATTTAATACCAAACTTATCTCCAGAAAACAATTTTGAATCCATGAATTGGCCTGTAATACGCTACGCAGATGTTTTATTAATGTTTGCAGAAGGTGTAAATGAGTCGGTTTTAAATGGAGAAACCTTACCTGCAGGAGCAACCATGCAGATGGCTTACGATGCGGTAAACCAAGTAAGAAGACGTGCTATGGGTATGTTTTCGCCAAATAGTGAGATAGATTTAGTAGGAGCTGGGGGAGAAGAATTTAGACAGCAAATAAGAGATGAAAGAAGCTGGGAATTATGTTTTGAAAGAACACGTAAATCCGATTTAATTAGATGGGGTATTTTGGGAGACGTAATCGCCCAAACTTCACTTGCGATGGATGATCTTGGATTTACCCATGAAGAAGCATATTTCCAAGCCGATAACTTTGAGCCAAAACATGTCTTGCTACCTATTCCTTATGCTGCTGAAATAAGTCAAAACCCAGATGTTTTGAACACAGATCCAACCAATAACGGATATAGATAATCTTTTTGTTATAAAAAATAAATTAAAAAATATGAATATGAGATTTTTTAAAAATAAAGTACAGGGACTTCTGCAGGTACTATGCACAGCAATATTACTTGTGGTAATGGCATGTACAGATAATAATATAACCTACGGCCCTAGTGATGAACCTATTGCTCCTGTAGGATTTAGAAGTGGTAACCCTACAATTATTGAAGGGGAGTCAGTACCTTACGAAATAGAAGTAGGTGCTTCTAAAGCTGTCTTTAACGACATTAGCTTTGATCTTCAATTGGTCTCCGGCGATGATTCTGAAATTACAATAACTGACGCCGATGGAAATGCAGGCCCTAATTTTACGGTTCCCGAAGGATCTGCTACCATAAAGTTATTTGCTAAAGTAGCTGATAATTCCATTTATTCTGGAAACCGATCCTTAGTTTACGAATTGAAGAATTTAGTTGGAGATGGTGTTTTTCTTGCAGATACCACATATTCTGCATCGAATTCAGAATTAGGTATATCGAGGAGAGTATCACCTGAACTTAGGATTACGATTACTGAGGACGACCCAGTGCCTCCATTGGTGAATTTTGTAGAGCTAGAAAGTGAAGTTCTTGAAAATGCAGGTAGCCATGAGGTGGTAATAGCACTTACTGAAGCAGTGACTACAGGTCAAACATTAGACATCACATTTACAGGTACGGCTGTAGAAGGTACCAACTATGATGCTGGAGCAACTGGAGGAGTGTTAACCGTTAATGTGGGTGCTGGCGAGACAGAAGTAATAGTGCCAATAACCCTTATAGACAATGCTGTAATCGAGGGTGACAAAACCATTGTGATGACTATAGGTAGTGTTAGTCCAGGATTATATCCAGGAGAAAGCTTAACCCATACGGTAACCGTTCTTGAAGATGATTATATAACAGCAGAACTGATTCCTATAGCCGATACCCATGTTAAAGGACTTGCTAGTGGTGATTCTGGTTTTACTGATAATTTTGGGGCAGCAGTGTCATTTGACCCAAGCTATAGAGAAACTAACTCTAGAGATACCCGTAGAGGCTTATTGAAGTTCGATCTTACAGGTATAGATGCTTCTAAGGTGGTAAAAGCTAAATTGGTGCTTACTACAACAAGAGAAGATAAATGGGTTCTAGCAGAGGATGTTGTTGGAGGTATAACAACACAGTACATCCATTATATATCGGATGATTCTTGGGGTGAAAGTACAGTGACCGGTGAAACAGCACCAGAATTTGGTGATATCATTCTGACCTTTACTGGCGATGCGCTAGTAGGGCCCGATAATAGATCTACCCATAATTACGATTTAACTTCTCAATTACAAATGGTAGAAGCCGATAATACATTGTCTTTAGGTATGACCGTTGTTGAGACAGGAGGTAAGCGTATTTTTTACCAATCTAAGGAAGGTACAGATATTCCTAAATTAATCATCTCGATGTTAGAATAGGTAGTATTTTTTAAAGCATTTATAGCCTGGATAAAGAAAGTATGAATACATCTTTATTCAGGCTATTATCAATCATAAAAGTATTTAGTCGTTTTCAATTTGAAAATAATAGGCTAAAAAATTAATGGCCAACACCCTTACAGCTATTGGTTAATATTAAAATAAATAGAGAAATGAAAAAGAAATTAATTTTTGCAGTATTTACAAGTATCACATTAACTGTATTTTGTTGTAGTAAAGATTCGGATAGTGGCCCCAATGCGACACCAGACCCTGAACCAGACCCGGATCCGGTGCCAACTTCAGAATATCGTATACCATGTGTTGATCCATTAAAGTCATCATCACCATATAAAATTACTTATGATTATTGGGCTCAAGGCGATATTATTCCAACCGATAAAATTATTGATTGTCATATGATCCCCATAGGGAGTCCAAATGCTCCGGGTTTTGAAATATGGCGGGATCCACAAATGCTATATAACGGCAAACCGAGCTATCGTTTCAAAATGATCGATCAATCTAAAACGCGAGTCGAATTACAAACGTTATTTGTAACCCAGCAAGATCTTGATGAGGCTGGGCTTACCAATCAAGATATTGAAGACCATGTAGCGACCAAATCCTTATATCATTTTGGTAAAGGAGAAGCTAAAAAAGGAGAGACTTGGCGGTATGAATATGGACTGTACCTACCGGAAGGCCTTAAGGATATGACTGGTATTATTACCCAATGGCATGGTATGCCAGATAGAACAACGGTAGTTACTCCTGAAAAAGACACGATATATGTTCCTCACAAAGAGTTTGTTGACGATTACTTGTCTGTAATGTACTTCAACGGGGCCATTGGCTATAATAAAAGTGATGATACCGTCAATGGTTATATTCTTGATGCTGGAGGTAATCCGCCAATGGCACTTCGGGTTAAAAATGGTTATCTGTATCTAATCTGTAGGTTAGATCGTGCACGTGTTACTAACGACAGGGACGAGCGTATACATATTTATCCTCCTAATAATTTTCCAGAGTCGGCAACAAGTCAAGAGGGTAACAAAACTGTATATGGCATTTGGTCTCAGCCATTATCAGAGCTTCCAATCGAACAATGGATAGATATGAAGATTGATGTGAAGTGGTCTAAATTTGCTGAAGACGGTAGTGGCGTATTAGATGAAGGATTTGTTAAGTTATATATGAATGATGAGTTAAAGGCAAACTGGACTGGTTATATAGGCAACAATGATGAACATGGTACTTATTTTAAATACGGATTGTATGTGCCAGGGCCTAATGGACTGGAAGTTCGGGTAGGCGACTTTAGACAAACCAAAATAGAGTAACCATAGGGTTTGGTTACTCTGTGAAATTGAATACTTTTTAGTGTGTGGAAATGTATTTAAGAAGTTTTCTTTTCTAAATGAATAAATTGGCTAATTACAAGTGGCACTTAACTTAAAATTTAAGTATGAAAAAGAAATTAATTTTTGCAGTATTTGCAATTATTGCATTAACTGTATTTTGTTGCGGTCAGGAATCTGATATTACACCTAATGGAACACCAAACCCAGATCCGGACCCAGATCCGATGCCAATTTCAGAATATCGTACGCCATGTGTTGATCCCATAACATCATCGTCACCTTACAAAATAACATACTATTGTAGGGCTGAAAGAGATATTGCTCCAAGCTCGAAAATTATTGATTGTCACATGATCCCTATTGGGAATCCAAATGTTCCCGGTTTTGAGATATGGCGCGATCCGCAAATGCTTTATAACAACAAACCGAGCTATCGTTTCAAGATGATGGATCAATCAAAAAAGCGAGTCGAATTACAAGCGTTATTTGTAACTCAGGACGATATTGATGAGGCCGGGCTTACCGAACAAGAGGTTCAAGACCATTTAGCAACAAAAACCTTGTATCATTTTGGTAAAGGAGAAGCTAAAAAAGGAGAGACCTGGCGTTATGAGTATGGACTTTATTTACCGGAAGTGCTTAAAGATATGACGGGTATCATTACCCAATGGCATGGTATACCAGATAAAACTACGGTGGTCACACCCGAAAATGACACCATCTATGTGCCTCACAAGGAATTTGTGGATGATTATTTATCTGTAATGTATTTTACCGATGCCATTGGCTATAAGAAAAGTGATAATATCCCTAATGGCTATATACTTGATGCAGGAGGTAATCCGCCATTGTCACTTCAAGTTAAAAACGGGTATTTGTATCTAATCTGTAGGTTAGATAGAGCTCGCGTGCATAGTAGCAATAGTGAACGAGTTCATATATACCCTCCTAATAATTTTCCAGAGTCCGCAACAAGTCCAGAAGGTAACAAGACGGTATACGGCATTTGGTCCCAGCCATTATCGGAACTTCCAATCGAACAATGGATAGATATGAAAATTGATGTAAAGTGGTCTAAATTTGCCGAAGATGGCGGTGGTGTATTAGATGAAGGTTTTGTTAAGTTGTATATGAATGGCGAACTTAAAGCCGATTGGACGGGTTACATAGGTAACAATGATGAACATGGGACCTATTTTAAATACGGATTGTATGTGCCAGGACCAAATGGTTTGGAAGTTCGTGTTGGGGATTTTAGACAAACGAAATTAAATTAAGGGCACTCAAGGAACTTTATTGCTTATTTTAAATTAATAAATGGAGCTGTCTAAAGAGGCAGCTCTTTTTTGTGTCCTTGTTTTTGAAAATGAAACATTTGTCCGGTGCTTATGTAACAATTATTTGGTTTGTTATTAGTGTGTTACGATAAATTTGAAATATGGTAACACTCTAAAACAGTAATACTTTACAAAGAGAACGTTTACAGGATTTTAATGATAACTATAAAAAATTTAACCATGAAAAAAATCATATTCATTTTAATTTTGACAATAGTGGGAGGAGCAACACAATTAGTAGCACAATCCTATACATTCGACAATAAAAAAGACCTTAAGCCATGGCGGCATGCCTCTTGTGTTACACCTCGAATAACAGATGGTTCTTTGATGTTAACTATGGATGGTACAGATATAAATCCTAATATTAGAATATCTAGAATCAATGCAGATGAGGCTAAATATGTTCATATTACATTAAAGAACAATACCAATGCAGTAAACGAGCTGCGTTTCAACTTCACAGATCCTAGCGACGACACTAAAAATATAAAGATAAATGTGCCCATCACAAATGGTGACGATTCCTTTAAAACCTATACCATTCATGCCGGTAGTAAAGCAGAATGGAAGGGTGAAGTAACACCAAATTTTCGTTTTACAGATCGGGAAACTAAAATTACCGGAACTATAGAAATTCATGAGATTGTATTTGATGCCAATCCATAAAAAAATAAGAAAGACGCCCAGATTTTCAATAAGAAACCTGCTAATTAATTGTATAATTTAAAAATAACTCTCATGAAAAAAATTACTTTAATTTTAACTTTATGTTTAATAGCCTCGTTTTTTGCAAATGCTCAAACGTTTGATATGGATTATGTTGATAAAACTGATTTTGATACCGAATGGGACTGGGGAGGTGGAGTTACGCCTAGTTTTAGTGGAGGAATTCTAACCATGACTGCAGATGGTTCTAAGACAACTCCCAATATACGATATATTGGTCCAGAAACTTCTCCTGGATCTGGAGTATATTCTGGTTTTGATACCAGTGGTGTAGATAAAATGGATATTACGTTTAAAAACAATAGTAATGCCAAGGAATTTCGTTTTTATTTCCCTAAAGCTTCAGGTGGTAATTCGTATCATAACATTAAAGATTTACAGACCAATGAAACAGAATTTAAGACCTATACGATCGATTTAAGTGGAGATCCAGAATGGACGGGTGTAAAAGATGTTTTAAACTTTCGTTTTCAAGACCGTACGGTTGATCCATTTCCAAATATCACAGGAACTATGGAGATCGACCAAATTGTATTTTATAGCACGTTAAGTGTGAAAAATAATTTAGAGCAGTTTAGTTTTAATTTTTACCCCAACCCAGTAGATACAGATTTAAAGTTGTCTTCAGCTCGCCCCATAAAGCATATAGCAATATATAACATATTAGGTGCCCAAGTACTAGATAAAAGCTTAAGTTTAAATAAGGAAAGTATAGATATCTCAGGATTACGTTCAGGTATCTATCTTATGAAAGTGCAAATTGAAGATGCTATAGGAACTTACAAGATAGTAAAGAAATAATATTAAATTAATTTCATTTATAAAATTAAACAGGACAATGATGGGTAAATATAGTTTAATGACTCTTTTCATTGTTATGGGATGTTTTTTAGGAGCAAAACCTTTGCCACCCAACCAAGCCAGACCTAATATTTTATGTTTAGTAATAGAGGATACAAGCCCTCACCAGTTTGGGTGCTACGGGAATACCGATATAAAAACGCCCACTATCGATGCTATGGCAGATATGGGCATTAAGTATACCAATGCCCGTTCTAATGCGCCCCATTGTTCTCCTGCACGTTCTACACTTATAACGGGATGCTATGCTACCACTTTTGGTATGGATATCCACCGTCAAGACTATATAACGCCCGATTCTATTTTTTATCCCCAAGCATTGAGAAAGGCAGGGTATTTCTGTACAAATAACGATAAAACAGATTATAATACTCTAGTGAACAATAATGCCATGTGGGATGAGTCTGGAAAGAATGCGAGTTATAATAGTCTTAAACGAAAATCAGATCAGCCTTTTTTCGCCGTATTTAATACGACGGCGACCCATATGGGATTAGTAAGAACCATAACAACCGAAGGTAGACCTGATTTTAAGAATTATGGCATCGATATTAACACCATATTTTTACCGCCACACGTTCCCGATTTACCAGAGGTAAGATCAGACGAAGCTTACCAATTAAAGGCGTCACAAGAAACAGATGCATGGGTTAAGGCACATCTTGAAGACCTAAAATCTAAAGGTTTTGATGAGAACACCATTGTCTTCTTTTTTAGCGATCATGGGGGGTGTTTGCCAAGAGGAAAAGGATATCCGTTTGAGAGTGGTTTACGAGTTCCTTTAGTGGTTTATGTTCCTCCCAAATGGCAGGAAGCGTTTCAATTGGAGAAAGGTATAGTAGAAACCAAAAATGTAAGCTTTGTTGATTTTGCTCCAACTTTTCTAAGTATAGCTGGAATCAAACCTCCAGAATATATGCAAGGAAAAGCTTTTTTGGGATCCTATGAAGAGACGCCTAACCCTATCGAGTTTGGGTTTAGAACCAATCAGGAAAATTATCATTATGACCCGTGTCGTACAGCTTCAGACGGCCATTTTAAATACATACGAAATTATATTCCCCACAAACCTTTTAATTTAAGAAACCTTTATCAGTGGGGAATGCCGGCCAATATAGCTATAGATGAAATGGTTCTGTCTGGATCATGTAAAAATGAAGATTGGTTAAGGCCGTATCAGCCCAAGGAATCTGAAATGCTCTTTGATCTTGTTAATGATCCTTGGGAACTTCATAATTTGGCAAATGACCCCAATTATGCCAACAAGTTGCAATTTTTTAGATCGGAAGTGTCCAGTCATATCAGAACATCCAATGATTTGGGGTTTTTTCCAAGAGAAATGCGGTTAACGAAGGAGCATGGACTCTATCAATGGGTAAAGGATACCAATTTTCCATTGGAAGACTTGTACAGTGTTGCTGAGTTGGTTGGTCATGCTTCAATTGAAGATATTCCACAATTTTTAAAATTATTAAAAAGCCCTTATCCAGAAATTCGATATTGGGCCACAATGGGGCTCTGCGAATTAGGGGGTCAAAAGAAACTCACATATCTTCCAACGGAATTAAAAGAAGCGATGAATGATGAGGTACTTGAAGTGGCCTCCATGGCTGCCGAGGCTGCTTGCTTTGCTGGAGCATTTGATTTGGGCGTCAACAAATTAATCAATTTATTTGAACAAAATTTTGCCCCGGCTTATTCTTCATTAGAAACGCTTACTTGGTATCCTGATCAAAAAAAGATGTTGGGCAAATACCTTTCGGTTTTCCAAAAGTTAAACTTAAAATATTCAAGAGAAGATGAAGATCGTATGGGACTGGGTATAAAAGTGAGATCCATATTGGTGAATTTAGGAGCTTTAAGCATCAATGAACTTTATTTAAATGAAGAAAAGGAAGAAGGTATTATAAAAAATAGAGATGGTAGAAAATTTTTATATCCCAAAAAAATTAATGCAAGAATTAGGTAGGTGTTGATATTTAAAAAATTATATGAAAAAGTATCTGATAGTATTGGTGTGTTTGTTAATACAAACGAATAGTTTTTGTCAAGATATAAATGCCGTATCAGCAAATAGGTCAGAAAGTATGGGATTGATCTCTATAGATTCTTTGCCAGAAGCGCTCTATGAAGAATGGAGGATATCTGAATATCCAAAAAGCAAATCTTCCGTATTAACAAATCCGTCACCCTTGTTATGGGCATCCGAAAAGTACTGGAAAAAAAAGGATGTAAAGTATAAGGTTTATCTTAGTATGGATGAAAAATTCACTAAGGATGAAACTATAACCAGTGAAGCGCTACGCACCTGTTTTTTTAATCCACATTACAAACTAAAAGCGGGCAAATGGTTTTGGAAGTATGACATTATTGAAGAGCGGAGTATAACAAGCAAAGGTGTTTTTTCATTTATAGTCGATCCTGAGACTAAAGTTTTTGAAACCCCTACGTTTGATGAGCTTCTATCCAAAGTCCCAAAAAACCACCCAAGAGTCATGAATCAGGGTAAAAATTTGGGCACGTTAAGGGTAAAGGCCAAAGCTCATCCTTTGTACAAAAAAATAATTGAAATAGGGTATAAAACATTACATAGGGACATATACAGGGGAGCTGTTGCCGATTCTAATCCAGCTAAGGATAGAGCACTTTCCAAAATAGCAGGAAAAGAAATAAAATATTACCAAAGTTTGCTGGAAGCCTATGTGCTGTCGGGTGACCAAGCAATTTTGGATAATTTAATTCAAAGAACTGAAGTATTTTTAGGATGGCCTACAGATGATTTATTGGGATCTAAAGTTTTAACATCGCTTGCTGTTGGGTATGATGTCTTGTTTTCTGAATTATCGGAAACGATGAAACAAAAGCTGTTAAAGGTAATCCAAAAACAATTAATACATGGGTTAAAATCATGGCCTGGACTTATTGAAGGTCGTCAAGTTGAAAATCATTTTTGGCAAATGGAACTCGCAGGTAATTTTGCCGCTGCTTTAGCTACGGTTGGAGACTTAAAGGAAAGTGAGGAAATGCTTAAATATACTTATGAGCTTTATGTGGCCCGTTTTCCTAATTTGGCAACCCAAGATGGAGGATGGGCAGAAGGTCTTGGATATTTTAGGGTTAATAAAACAGCTATTGTTGATATGCCTTTACTGCTTAAAAAAGTGTGTGGTGTAGACATGTTCAAGATGGACTGGTTTAAGAATTTAGCGGACTATTTTACCTATTTTGCGCCAATTGATGAAGCCATTTCTGGATTTGGGGATATGCATGATCGCGTGAAAAATGGTAATATAGGCCATGACATGATGATGGTTATAGGACATGAAAATAATGACGAAAGGACATTATATAGATTAGCATCGTTATTGAAGGCCGAAAAGCCAAAAAATGCAGATAGTAGTTGGTTAGCGAGTGAATTGAGTGAAATGGAACCATGGTATCAGATTATCAATGACATTTATTTTGAGCCAGATAAGATTGCCCAACCAAAAGATTATTCTCAAGATAAGTTATTTAAAGGCGTTGGTCTAGTAGCATTTCATAATGATATTTTAAATAGAAAAAACAATGCGGCCGTATATTTTAGATCTTCACCATTTGGTGCAAAAGGCCATATGCATGCCAATCAAAATTGTTTTAACATTACCAGAAAGGGTGAACCTATTTTCTATTCAACGGGTTATTATACAACGTTTGCCGATCCACATTCCCTAACGTCCTATAGACATACAAGAGCCCATAATGGTATTTTGGTTAACGATATGGGGCAGGCTTTTGGACATGAAGGCTATGGGTGGATAAAACGTTATATAAATGGGGAAAGGATTTCCTATGTGTGTGGCGATGCAACCCAAGCATATCGTCCTATAGTTGATAAACAATTTATTAAACTTAATAAAGACAATGGTATAGAACTTACTCCCGAATTTGGATTTGGTGATGCAAAATTAAAATCTTTTGAAAGGCACCTTATTTTCATTAGACCGAATACAGTTGTTGTTTATGATGTTTTAGAGTCTAAAGAAGCCATGGATTGGACATTCCTTTTACATACCTTGGAAAAACCTGAATTTGATATAAATGGGTATTTAAAATTAAAAACAGGGAAAAGTAATGTTGAAGCTCTTGTAGTTGGAGGGACAGATTTGAAGAAGTCAATTACAGATAAGTTTTATTCGCCAGCTATTGATATCAAGAAAAAATACAATGGTTTACCAAATCAATTTCATGTTTCTTACAAAACAAATAAAAAATCAAAGAAAATGCGGTATTTGGCGATTGTACAGATGGGAGATAAAAACAGTGAAATATCTAAAGTGTCAATAGAAAATGATTCTGTTTTTAAGTTTAGTAATATTGTTTTAAAAGCAGAGTTGGACATTAATAAAGCACCTTTTTTATCTGTGTTAAGTGATCAAGACAGCTTCTATATAAATAAAGAAAACGAGAATACATCTGTTTTGATAGAGGAAAATAGTAATGGCAGGAAAGAATTACGCTCTACCAATATGCTACCTGAATTTTAGATGTAACATTTAACTTCATTTTCTGTAACATAGTTACTTTGATTGTGTTGGGGCTCAATTTAATTTCGTTTTAAGTTTACAATTAGTCGATATGGTTCTTTTGGCACCTTAGGTCGTGTAAAGAAATATCGATGTTTAAACGCTATGATTTGTTATGGATTAAGATGGATTGGCTATAGTTGGAAAAAGTAAACAGTTGTCATACTAAAAAGATAATTATTAAATATGTTAAAAAGTAAAGAAGACAAATCCACGGGGTTTGAGAAAAGATTTGAGAATATAGGTACCGTTATCTTTAAAGATTCATCGGTAGCCTCTAAAGCTGTTGCAAGGGAGATAGCAGATCTAATAATCGAGAAACAACGTAGCAACCAATTATGTGTTTTAGGATTAGCTACAGGGTCGACACCTAAAGGTTTGTATGGAGAATTGGTGCGTTTGCATAAAGAGGAAGGTTTAAGTTTTAAAAATGTAGTGTCTTTCAACTTAGATGAGTACTATCCTATGGAACCGGACTCTGTAAACAGTTACGTGCGTTTCATGCATGAACTGTTGTTCAATCAGGTTGATATCTTACCAGAAAACGTACATATTCCAGATGGAACTTTGCCTAAAGAGGATATCTCAGCTTATTGTAATGGGTATGAAGCGCAAATAGAAGCTTTAGGAGGGATAGATTTGCAAATATTGGGTATAGGTGGTAATGGCCATATAGGATTTAACGAATCGGGGTCACTTCAAAATTCCAAAACCCGCTTGGTAGCTCTGGATCATATTACAAGGGTTGCTGCCAGTGGCGATTTTTCGGGTTTAAGTAATACGCCAAGAACCGCTATTACATTGGGGGTTAAAAAGATTATGGAAGCCAAACGCGTTATCCTAATGGCTTGGGGAGATGGCAAATCTCATATTATTAAAGCTTCAGTAGAAGGTCCAGTAACAAATCAGGTGCCAGCTTCTTTCTTGCAGGAACACAGCAATGCAACGTTTGTTATAGACAAAGAAGCTTCGTCGAAATTAACACGTATTAAAACGCCTTGGTTAGTGGAAGAAGTGACCTGGACCGATAAGTTGATCAGGAAAGCGGTTTTAGGCTTGGCTTTTCATTTAAAGAAGCCTATTTTAATGCTAACGGATGCCGATTATATTGAGAATGGCATGAGTGACCTGTTAGCAGATTCTGGGCCTGCTTATGATATCAATATTAGAATTTTTAACCATGTACAACATACAATAACGGGGTGGCCAGGAGGTAAGCCTAATGCCGACGATACTTACCGTCCGGAACGGGCCCAACCCGCCAAAAAGCGTGTGTTAATCTTTAGCCCACACCCTGATGATGATATTATTGGTATGGGAGGTACTTTTAAACGACTTTGTGAACAAGGGCATGAGGTGCATGTAGCCTACCAAACATCTGGGAATATTGCTGTAGCAGATGAAGAAGCCTTACGCTTTGCCAGTTTTGTTTGTGATTATAATGAGAAATTCGGAATAGATAATTCGGGGGCAAACTCAATTTATGGTAAAGCCTTGACTTTTTTAAGTGAGAAGAAGAACAGTGAAATAGATATACCGGAAGTTAGATATATTAAAGGATTAATTAGAAAAGGAGAAGCAAGAGCAGCCAGTCATTTTGTGGGTTTAAAAGATGAGAATATTCATTTCATGGAACTGCCCTTTTATGAAACAGGGACCATTAAAAAAAGACCTATAGGAGAAACTGATATTAAATTAACGCAGGACTTGATAGATACAATTAAACCACATCAAATTTATGTGTCAGGAGACTTGTCAGATCCACATGGTACACATAAAGCATGTTTGGATGCCATTTTAGAGGCTGTTAAAAACTTGAAGTCCAGACCCTTTATGAAGGATTGTTGGATGTGGTTATATAGAGGTGTTTTGCAGGAATGGAATGCAGATGAAATAGAAATGGCAGTGCCTATGAGTCCCGATCAGGTTTTGGAAAAGCGCCATGGCATATTTAAACATCAATCTCAAAAAGACAGTGTTGTATTTCAGGGAAATGATAGTAGGGAATTTTGGGAACGCGCTGAAGACAGAAATAAAGAAACAGCGAAACTGTACCATCAACTAGGATTGGCACACTATGCCGCTATGGAAGCTTTTGTGAAATGGGAGTTTTGATAATTTTTCCAGTTTTATAAAGAGCATGGATCATCTTTTCATGTACACTCTATGAGCGCTTATGAACCTTATAATTACTGCGCTGGGGAATGATGGTCATAGCAATTAAAGATCAATATTGAGGGTGTCTAAAAAGCGAAGAATTTTGTCATTCAGAGCAAAGCGAGCCTGCCTGTCGGCAGACAGGGAATCTTATTCTGTTAGCAATCTGTAGTTTAAGATTTTAAGAGATTCTTCATTTCATTCAGAATGACACTTTTTAGATACCCTCGATTATTTTAATTTATTGGAACCAAATTAATTAGTTACTTGCTATTTTTTTTAAATCGATATTAGTAATGTTAGCATATCTAATTAAAGCTTCTAAATAATAATAATCAGCATAATTTATAGGCGTATCAATTTCTGAGTAATTGGGTAAGTTACCTACACTATGTTTTAATATGAAAAAGCCATTTTGGTAGGGCTTGGCCAGATATAGATCGTCTGAAAGATTTTTTAAAATTTTCTCTGCATGGTTAAAATAAGTTCTGTTGGAATCTTCAAAAGTACTAAGTTCTAAGAGTGCACTGGCCATGATCGTAGCGGCAGAAACATCTCTGTATCCATGAGGGATAAACGGATCGTTAAAGTCCCAATAGGGAATTTTATCTGTAGGTAGGTTAGGAGAATTTATGATATAAGCCGCAATTTTTTTGGCTTGTTCCAAATAGACTTTGTTTTTTGTTTCTCGGTACATCATAGTAAATCCATAGAGCCCCCAGGCTTGTCCTCTTGACCAAGCAGAATCATCGGCATATCCTTGAGCTGTCATTTTTCTCATGATATTACCAGTTTGTGGATCATAATCAATCACATGAAATGAACTGTTATCTGCTCTGAAGTGGTTTTCCAAAGTTGTGTTTGCATGAGTAATGGCTATTTGTGCATATTTTTCATCGTCAAACTTTTTTGAGGCCCACAGGAGTAATTCCAAATTCATCATATTGTCAATAATTACAGGAAAGCTATATCTTTCAAAATCCCAGGATTTAATACAACCTACGGTTTCTGAAAAGCGGGAAGATAGGGACTCAGAAGCATTTAATAATACAGTTTTATATTTTGTATTGTTAGTTAAACGGAAACCATTCCCATAGGAGCAGAATATTAAAAAACCAAGGTCATGTGTGTTTTTGTTAAATTGTAAGGGGTTTAAAGCCGATGTGAATCTTTCTGCTTGCTCCTTGAAAAATTTGTCTTGGGTAATTTCATAGGCATACCAAAGTGATCCGGGAAAGAAGCCTGCGGTCCAATCGCCTAGATTGGCCATTCTCATCTCACCATCTGGCCAAATGGATCTTGGATAATGACCCGGGGTATATTGGGTGGAAGCTTTTTGAAGCTGAATTTTAGCAACAACAACACCTTTTTTTAGCCAATTTAATTCTGTGTTTATAGCTATGCTGTTATATTGCTTTAAACTAGAAGGGCTTAAATCTTTTTGTGAATATGCACTGGAGCTGAAAAATAAAAGGATAAGTGATAATAGAAAAAATTTGATATACATGAAAACTGTCTTTGGAATAACTCTTTTAACTAAATTTAAAAAAACTTAAGGCCACGCCTTTAGGTTAAATGTTTCTGAAGAAGTGGTCATTTGTTTCATGTGTAATATTTTTTTTTTTGAGTATATAGTTCAGGCTTATTGATTTAAAAAGGAAATGTTTTGCAGGAGTGATGGTAGTTGTTTCTTGAGAGAATTGTATAGGAATGTTTTAAAGTGCTTTTCAGTAGGTATTCTTATAAATGATGCCGACAAGGCACTACTAAAACATATATCTCTATTTTGGTAACATTTAGCAATGCTTTTAGAAACAAGTTAGCTTAGTTAACCATTAATTTAAAAGTATTTTTATACTGTTTAATTCCTAAATAAATTATTATATGTCTTTAAGAAAGAGTCTAGTCGTTTTTATTTTAATTTTTGTGACCTTTTGTGTAAAGGGGCAAGAAGGTTCCGAATTGGAATGGAAAACAATAGATGGGGTTTCTATACCTATTCCACCAAAAGAACATCCAAGACTGTATCTAAGAGCACAACATATTCCTGATTTAAAGGAGAGAATGTCCGATCCGGATTTGGTTCCTGTATGGAATGAACTTGTAAAAATGGGAAATGAATCAAAAGAGGATGATGGCTCCAAAAAGGATTGGCGGTATTACTTTGATCAAAAAGGCGAGACGGTTCGAGCCGAATTAGATGCCCTAAGATATTTAGTTTCCAAGGATTCAAAAAAGGGTAGAAGTGCTATTGATGTCATTCTTAAGGAAATGCAAAAAAGCGAATGGCCTTTAGAAGTTAATGATGTTTCTAGGGCTATAGGTAGAATGATGGTTTCTGGGGCTATAGTCTATGATTGGTGTTATAAGTTATTGTCGGAACAAGAAAAAGAAGCTTTTATATCGGAGTTTCTTCGAATGGCCAAAATGTTGGAGTGTGGTTACCCGCCACGGGATAAACAATTTGTTGTTGGGCATCCCTCCGAATGGATGATCATGAGGGACTTATTGTCTACTTCCGTAGCAATTTATGATGAACATCCTGAAATGTATGAGATTATAGGCAAACTTTTATATAAAGAGTTTAAACCCGCGCGTGATTGGTTCTATAAAGGCCATGCGTATCACCAAGGTACAAGTTATTATAATGTTAGGCATACCAACGAGCTTTTTGCCCAATGGATCATGAATAGGATGGGAGCAGGTAACTTGTTCAGCCCTTCGCAACAGTTTGTGCCGTATAATTTATTTTATGTTCGCAGACCAGATGGACAGTTTGTGCCTAATGGAGATGTGAATTATTATGACAGTTATAGACCCTTGGGCATAGTAGCCCTCTTGTCGGGAAGTTATTATAAAGATGAGTATGTAAATAATGAGTTTTTGAAAAAACCGAGAATAAATTCCCATAATAAAATTTTCGAATTTTTATGGCGAGATACCGGTTTAGGAAAAAAAGAACATTTCGATTTGCCTTTAACTAGATATTTTGATGCCCCTTTTGGCTGGATGGTGGCCAGAACCGGTTGGGACGAGAATTCTGTTATTGCCGAGATGAAAATTAATGAGTATCATTTTGGTAACCATCAACATTTGGATGCAGGAGCCTTTCAAATATATTACAAAGGGCCATTGGCGATAGATTCAGGCATATATAATGGACTATCAGATGGTATTCGAGGTTATAACAATTCACATAACAAAAGTTATTTTAAAAGAACCATAGCGCATAATAGCCTATTGGTTTATGATCCAGATGAGGTCTTCCGGACCAGTGATTATGGTGGTGCCAATAGAACCGATTTTGCGAGAAATGATGGGGGACAGAAAATGCTAGGAAAAGCTTGGACTACTCCCGATCATTTATCTGAAATATTAGAAGGTTATAAAACCGGCGAAATTATAGCTCACGGCTTTGGGCCAAATAAGCATGTGCCTGAGTTTTCCTATTTAAAAGGAGATATTACAGAAGCCTATAGTGATAAAGTCGAAGAAGCTAAACGATCTTTTGTGTTCTTAAACTTAAAGAACGATTCCATACCAGCCGCATTTATTGTTTTCGATAAATTGGTAAGTTCTAATGAAAATTTCAAAAAAGCTTGGCTTTTACATAGTATTGAAGAACCTAAAGTTGTAGGTAATGAGTTTACTATATCAAGGACATTACATGGAGGGCAAGGCCAATTGGTATGCAATACATTATTGCCTACAAAGGAAGCAGTTGAGATAGAAGCCGTAGGTGGAACAGGTAAAGAATTCTGGGTTTTTGGAGAGAATATAGAAACAGAACCTGTTACAAAAGATGTTAGAGGTGAGCGTGGTGCATGGCGAGTGGAAGTTGTTCCTAATCATCCTGAAAAGGAAACATACTTTCTAAATGTGATGCAAATTATGGATAATGGTTACAAAGGCAGGTTAAGTGTTAATAAAATAGAAGCGAAAAATGTTGTAGGAGTACAACTGGAAGATCAGGTAATATTATTCAACAGTAAATCCAAAAGCATGGATGAACAATTTTCTTTTTCAATTGAGGAGAAAGGAACTTATAAAATCCTGATAACGGATATGTATCCTGGAACGTGGCAAATTAAAAAAGATAATGAAGTGTTCATGCCAGCAATGAAAGTTAATGCAGACGATGGTGTATTGTATTTTGAAGGAACTGAAGGGAAATATGAATTTTATAGATAGCAAAGTTTGTAGACTAAGTTTAGTCTTTTACTTGAGGGCTTCGCTTTTAATGATTAAGAATTGAATTAGTTGTACAGTCCATAGGAAAAGGAATGGCCTGTTTGATATATACTGATTAATAGCGCTTAGGCAGGGTTTTTAATCCTGCCTATTTTTTTGAGATTAAAAGAAACTGGAGTTATTTGTGATGTATAGTTTGGTTAAAACTTTATCTGTTTAGCTCAGTTTGGAATGGCTGCTTTTAGTAAGGATTAGATTTTAAGAAAAAAAACTAAAGCTCATCGATTACAATGAGCTTAGTAGTTTTTTCAAATGTCAGATTAGTAATAACTGTCGGGTTAAGTGTTGACTATTATATGTAACATTATATTTAAAGATTAATATTTTTTGTTTTTTCTCGTGTGGTAAAAAGGTTTGCCGAAACACCATATTTCTTTTTAAAACATTTTCTAAAATAGCCTACATCTTGAAACCCTACTTTGTAGCATACTTCATTAATGTTTAGATTGTCTTGTTCCAACAACTCAGCGGCTACTGCCAGTCGAAAATCCCTTATAAAAACTACAGGGGTTTTTCCAGTTATTGCTTTTACTTTTCTGTAAAGGTGTACTCGGCTTATTCCAAGATCTTTTCCAGCTTTATTGACATTAAGTTTGGGGTTTTCAATGTTGTCTCGAATATAATCGGAAAGCTTTTGTAAAAAGGCATCATCAGAAGAGCTTCTGTCTATTTCCGATTCATTAAGAAGGACTTCTTTTCTAGAATGTTCTAGCATTTGTTCTTTGGAACGAACCAAGTTTTTAATTTTGGTTCTCAACATATCCATGTCAAAGGGTTTAGATATAAAGTCATCGGCCCCTACATCATAACCATCCATTTGTATGGATGAAGAACTTCTGGCTGTGAGTAAAATAATAGGGATGTGATTGGTCTTTGGATTGGATTTTAGTGCTTTACATAACTCTATACCAGACATTTTTGGCATCATAATGTCCGAAATTATTACGGACGGATAATTTTTAGAATTTATTAAACCTAAAGCAGCTTTTCCGTCTGGAGCAGTTATAATGTTATAGTCTGAACAAAGCGCTTGTTCTAGAAAAACCCTTAAATCGTGATTATCTTCAGCAATAAGTAAACTATGCGGGTGTATTGTTTTTTTGTCTTTAATGGATGGAGGAATGGTCTTGCTTTGTAACTTAAGGGTTTCAATGGCAGATATTTTATCTTCGTCTAAATAAACATCAGTTAAAGGTAGGCCTATAGTGAATTCCGTATAATGATTGGGCTCACTAATCACTTTAATATAGCCTTTATGAAGTTCCATGAGTCCCTTTGCTAAGGCCAAACCTATGCCGGTTCCAGGTTGTGAATTTACTTCAGCATTGTTTTCTTGGTAAAACCTATCGAATATCTTATCTAAATTCTTTTTTTGTATGCCAGGCCCTGTATTTTTAACAGTTATTTCAACATAGTCACCATTTTCTGTATCCGTCAGCTCGTTTTGGTTTTTTAAAGTTATGGCATACACATCAACACTTATTTTGCCTTCTTCTGGTGTGTATTTAAAAGCATTGGATAATATATTGTACAATACTTTTTCTATTTTAGCTCTGTCAAATAAAACTTTTTTATTTGGAAATCTGCTTGTGAAAGTATATCTGATATTTTGTGTTTTGGCAAACTCCTTAAAGGAGTATGCAATTTCTTTTATAAAGGGAACGAATGGTTCATCTAAAAGTTTGAGCGGGATTTTTTCACTTTCCATTTTTCTAAAATCCATCAGCTGATCAATCAATCGTAGCATAAGAGCGACATTCTTTTTAATAAGTAATAATTGTTTATGAATTGAAGAATTGCCATTGTTTTTAATAAGTTCTTGGAGAGGCCCATGTATCAGGGATAGAGGCGTTCTAAAATCGTGCGATATATTTGTAAAAAAACTTAACTTCAATTTGGTAAGTTTCTCAATTTGCTTTTTCTCCAGTTTTTCTAATTTAAGACTATTTTCAAGGTTTAGTTTTATTAAAAGCGATTTTCTAATGATTAAAAAAAGTGCTAACGCAAATAATGCGTAGAGTAGATAAGCCCATGTAGTTCTCCAAAAGGGAGGATGTTTTACAACGGCTAATGAGATGATATCGTCACTCCAAATACCATTTTCATTGGCTACTTTAGCCTTGAATGTATAACTGCCCGCATCTAGGTTTGTATAAGTAGCTGATCTCTTGTTTCCTACATAATTCCATTTGTCCTCAAAGCCTTCCAACATATACGCGTATTGATTTGAGCCCGATAAAGGATAGTTAAAGGCCGTATATTCGATAGTGAAAACATTGTCTTTGTGTGAAAACTCTATAGTCTTAGTCTGGTCTAGAGCGGTTTCTAAAAGACCACTTTCATCCCCAGGAGATATGGTTTCATTAAACAGTTTAAGGTTTTTTAAAACAATTCTTGGTTTAATAGATGTTTTAATAATTTCTTTAGGATCAAAGGCAACCAAACCATTGAATCCTCCCATATAAATGGTTCCTTTTGAATCTTTGTAGATTGAATTTTCATTGAACTCTTCTATTGGGAGTCCTTTAGTTGAAGTATAATTTTTGAATGTTCGTTGTTCGTAATCAAATTTGGATATACCGCTGGGTGTAGAAATCCATAATTTATGCTCGTTATCTTCTTCAAGACCATATACAATATCATTAACTAAACCATCATTTGTTGTGAATTTATGGAACACCTCTTTTTCTGGGTCCATTAAATTTAGCCCCCCGCCATAAGTGCCTATCCACAATTGTCCAGAGAAGGCCTCTTTAATAAAATTAATTTCATTATGTGTGATACTTAAAGAATCGGCTGGATTGTATTTGTAATTTTTAGTAGAACTGCTAGTATATTTTATGAGCCCCTCAGATTTCGTTCCTATCCATAGGGTATTTTTATTATCTGCATAAAGCGTCTTTACTGTAGGCTCTTCCATTGTTAAATTAGTAGATAAATCTACTTTAATAAGTTTTCCGGTTTCCAGACTATATTGGTTTAGTCCGCCATCAGTGCCAATCCATATGTTTCCAGAGCTATCCTCTAGTAAACTGATTACAGTATTATCCCATAATCCTTCTTGCGGATGCAATTCCTCTTTGTAGCTTTTTAGAGTGCCTCTTTTTAAATCCAATACATATAGGCCGTCCAGATAGGTGCCAATCCATAATCGTTTTTTAGAATCATATAGAAGGGATTTAATGGTGTATATATTTAGCGGTTTACCAGAAAAGGATTTTATAGGAGAAAAGTTATGATTGGACCTGTTAAAGTGATACAAGCCTCCTCCTTCTGTGCCTACATATAAATTTCCTAAATCATCTTCGGTTATAGCTCCCACAATGTTATACCCAAGACTATTTTTATCCAGTAAATTATGGTAGTAATATGAAAACTGTAAAGAGTTTCGATTCACAAAATTTACGCCTCCAAAATAAGTGCCTATCCATAAAAAATCGTTTTGATCAAAAAAAAGCGAACGTACGGAATTATGGCTTATACTATTGGAAGCGCCATCGGTATGCTTGTAAACCTGAAATTTATTTTTTGATGTGTCGAGATAATTTAGGCCCTGATAAGTAGCAATCCATAAATTTCCAATATCATCAAAAACCAAAGCACGAATAAAATTATTGGATAAGGTATTGTTCGAATTCTTTTTGTGATATATGTGATTAAATGATTTATCTGCCTGTAAGATGTTAATACCCTTGGCAGTGCCAATCCAAATGCTACCATTTTTGGCTTCTGAGATCGCTGTAACAAAATTATCGCTAATAGTTTTTGAATTATCTGAATCATGGACAAATTTTTCGAAACCATTGGTGTTGAGGTCATATTTATTTAAACCACCAGTTCTCGTTCCGGCCCAAATGTTCCCTCTGCTATCTTGAAAAAGGCAATAGATATGGTTGTCACTAATGGAATTTGGGTCATCGGGGTTATGATAATACCTAATAAATTCATTGGATCCTTTCTTTTTAAGATTGAGACCATTTTCTGTTCCTATCCAAAGATCACCATTCTTAGCACATAACACAGAAAGGATTTTATTTTCTGAAAGTGATGTTTTTGAATGTTTTGCATGCCTATAAGCCTTGAATGTTTCAGTGGATCTATCAAACGCATTAAGACCATTTTCAGTGCCTATCCATAGTATGCCATTTGAATCTTCTTCGATAGCTCTAATGTAATTATTGCTAATGCTTGTACTATCCAATATATTATGCCTAAATACTTCAAAAGTATATCCGTCATATCTGTTAAGTCCGTCTCGGGTTCCAAACCACATAAAACCTTTACTGTCCTTTAAAATAGCCATGACCCCATTTTGTGATAACCCATTTTTAATGGACAGGTAATTAAAAGACAGATTGTTTGTTTCCGATTGTGAAAAAGCGGATGTACTGATATGAAATACTATGGTATATATCAAAATACATTGTATCGTAATTCTAAATAAAACATGTGATTTTGAAGCGTGCTTTTTCATAATAAGTATACTCAATATTAGAAATATGTATTTGATGTTATGCAATCCAGTTAAGGCTTCATTAAAGGTAATTAAAAAAAATACTTGCAGATTACTAAGGCTTGAAAATGTTACATTTATCTATTTCAAATGTAACATTTGTCCTTATTGTAGAGCAGTCTAATAAGGATGTGAATTAGCTGTGAGGTGTCAGTAGTTTTACAGGGATAAGGAAAACGAGAGGAGTTTTGCTCTTAAGATATGTTATTGAATTTACTAAATGATGGCAATTTCATTTAGGATACATATACCTCTTATTGGTGTAACATTGTTTAGCCTTCTGTAAGCGCATTGAAAATATATTTGTGAAGCAATCTTTTCATTCGAGAAGCAATACTTGGACGGATAATTTTTGAAAGAAAAAGTCTTTTTAAAATATATAAATGAACGTAATAAGAAATATTAATTAATGGGGGCAGTAGGTATAGGTATTGACATTGGTGGTACAATGATAAAATACGGGTTAGTTGATATACAAGGGCAATTAGTTTGGGCTTCAGAAAAACCTACAGAGGCCAATGTTTCAAAAGAAAGAGTAATTACTAATGTTTTAGAAGCTGTAAATGAAGTTTTAAGAGCCTCTGAATCTAAAGGTTTAAATGTTAAGTCGGTAGGAATAGGTAGTCCAGGATTAGTAAACGATTCAAGTGTGATACTTGGAGGAGCCGACAATATTAAAGACTGGAAGCATGTAGCGTTAGGTGAAATAGTCTCAGGGAAAACCAATCTGTTCACGAAAGTTTGTAATGATGCTGATGCCATGGCCATGGCGGAATTTAAGCTTAATTGCAACGAAAATGACACCGTTGTATTTATAACACTAGGCACTGGAATTGGTGGTGCAATATTTATAAATGGAACCCCTTTTCAAGGACATTATGGCCTTGGGGGCGAATTAGGTGTGTTGCCTATAATAGTAGGGGAAACGCATTGTTATTGGGAAGATATCGCTTCAACATCAGCACTAGTTAAACTGTATAAAAAAAAACTAGGTACCGACATAGCTTTACCTAATATTAATGGAAAGTATATTGTCGATCAATATCAAAAAGGAGATAAAATTGCTAAAAAAACACTGCAAATATTTATCGATTATGTAGCGATGGGACTAGCAGGTTATGTTAATATTTTTAATCCTAAAGCAATTATTATAGGAGGAGGATTATCCGAGTCGGAAGTCAATTTCATGGAAGACATAAAAAAGCAAGTCGAAAAGTATGCCATTAAAGAATGTTTTTATGGGGTGGATATCTTGCCAGCAAGATTGGGAAACCAAGCAGGTTTAATAGGAGCTGCATTAAACGGTTTAGATCAATATAACAAAGTGTTAGTATAAATATTAAAAATATAAATATGAAAAACAGATTCATTTTAGTGGCCTTAGTACTTCTAGTATTTTTTGTAATATCATTTCTTACTAATATTTTGGGAGCTCTTAATCCGGCTATAAAAGAAAGTTTTAATCTAGAGTTTTCCTCTTTAGGTTTTATGACTCTTGCTTTTTTTTCGGCCTATGGCTTTATGTCCATCCCAAGTGGTGTTTTAGTTGAAAAATATAAAGAAAAGAAAGTCATGTTACTGGCCTTTTTTCTAGCGTTTATGGGGGCTATTTTATTTGCAATCTTTCCGACGTTTGTGGTCTTTTTAATGTCGTTGTTTTTTATAGGAACAGGGATGGCCATGTTACAAGTAGCCATTAATCCGTTGTTACGAACAGCAGGTGGAGAAGAGCATTTTGCTTTTTATTCCGTACTGGGGCAACTCTTTTTTGGGGCTGCTGGTGTTGCGGGACCTTATTGTTATTCCTATTTGGTAGAAAATTCTAATGAAGAGATAGGGGGACAGAGTATTAAAACATTTTTGAAAGAACTTGTACCTCAAGATATGAGTTGGGTGTCAATTTATGTCCTATTTGCAATTATAGCTTTGATCATGGTTTTTGTTATTTTTTCTTTTAAGTTCCCCAAAGTGGACCTTAAAGAAGATGAAAAGGCGGGAGAATGGGGGCTAATTAAAAGCCTTATAAAAAACAAAACCGTTATTGCATATTTTGTAGGAATCTTTTGTTATGTTGGCTTTGAACAGGGTGTATCTTTTTGGATATCCCAGTTTTTAGAAACCTATCATGATGTCGATCCTGAAACTATAGGTGCGGCAACCGTTGGGAATTTTTGGGGGTTACTAACACTAGGCTGTTTTCTCGGTTTAGTACTTCTAAAGTTTCTGGATAGTAAGTTGGTTCTTAAATTATTCTCCTTATTGGCTTTTGTTGCTTTATGCTTGGCTTTATATGGAACCAAAGATATGGCTCTTATCGCCTTTCCAGCAGTGGGATTCTTTGCTTCTGTAATGTGGTCAATTATTGTGTCGTTGGCATTAAATTCTGTTAAGGAACATCATGGTTCGGTAACGGGCATTCTTTGTACCGGAATTGTTGGAGGAGCCATAGCTCCATTTATTGTAGGAGGCCTAAGCGATCTATTTTCACTAAAAATAGGAATGATGTTCAACTTTGTAACCTTAGCCTATATTTTTGGTATCGGACTTTGGGCAAATCCACTTATAAAAAATAAGACATTTAAATCTGTTTCAGATACTTCCAATGTTGAGAAAGAACCTACTTTGGTTAATGAAGAGATTTTAGATTTTGATTCTTTCAATTAGTATTCACTTTAATTAAACAATTAGTTATTATGAAGATATATACAAATATTTTAAAAACGTTATTAGTTGCTTTTTTGCTCTTAGGATGCAAGGAAGAAAAATCCAATAATCGTTTTCAGATAGAAGAGGAAAGGCCTAATTTTTTAATCCTGATGTCAGATAATCACTCTTATAATCATCTAGGATGTTATGGCGATGAGATTGTTAAAACTCCTAATATAGATAAAGTGGCTAAGGAAGGCGTCCTTTTTTCCAATGCTTATTGTAACTCTCCTTCTTGTTCACCTGCAAGGGCAGCAATGTTAACGGGACAAGATGCATGGAGATTACAAGATGCGGCAAATCTTTGGGGAGGATTCCCAAAAGCGAAAGTCTATACAGAATTAATGAAGGAAGCGGGTTATCATGTAGGTATAGAAGGAAAGGGATGGGGGCCTGGTAATGCCGAAGTTGATGGCTGGGAACATAATCCGGGAGGTGAAGAGTTTAATTCATTTGAGGAGTTCTATAATGAAATAGAAAAAGGACAGCCTTGGATGTATTGGTATAGCAGCAGAGACCCACATCGTCCCTTCAAAAGAAATGGTTGGAAAAAATCTGGGATAGATCTGGACAAAATAGTGGTGCCACCTTATCTTCCGGATACTGAAGAGGTAAGAAAAGATATTGCCGATTATTATAACGAGGTTCAAAATTTTGATAAAGAAGTATCGTCCTATATGGCACTTGTGAATGAAATGGGTGAGCTGGAAAATACGATTGTTATAATTTGCAGTGATAATGGATGGCAAATGCCTAGAGGATTGGCAAATCTATATGACTTTGGAACCAAAGTACCTTTAATTATATGGGCTCCAAAACATTTCAAAGGAAATCGTAGTATAGATGATTTTGTGAGTTTAAACGATTTTGCTCCAACATTTCTAGAGCTTTCAGGAATTGATATTCCTAAAGAGATGAACGCAAAGAGTATTGCTAATATTTTAGAATCGGATAAAAGTGGTCAGTTAGAAAAGGACAGGGATTTTGTGGTTATGGGAAGAGAACGCCATGCTTTTGTTCGTGAAGGAGGTAAAGGGTATCCAGGAAGAGCCATACGAACAAAGGAATACCTCTACATAAAGAATTATGAACCCAATAGATGGCCGGCAGGCGATCCTCCACTGTATGGCGATGTAGATGCGCATATGTTGCAATATCCTGCGCCTACAAAGTTTTATATGTTAGAAAATGAAGACGATCCAGCAGTAAAGCCGCTTTTTGAATTGGCTTTTGGGAAACGGCCTGGAGAGGAATTATATGACCTCATTAAAGATCCGGATCAAATGAACAATGTGGCAGAATTACCAGAGTATAAACAAATAAAAGAAGATTTATCAAAAAGGTTAGTAGATTATCTTGTTAAGTCAGGAGACCCTAGGGAAACAGATGAAGTATATGACTGGGATGCGGCACCCTATTATATGGAAGGGGATAAAACACCACGCCCAGGAGAAGAAGCTATTGAAAAGCTAGGTTTAAAAGAAGAATATAGTTACATGGATTAATATTCATTTCTGCAAGGAATGATTATAACTATGACGTATTTATAACCTATAATAGCTTGACAGTCATTCCCCAAAAACAAAAAGAGTTAGTTGATTGTTTATATAGTTAGTTTTAAAGCCATAAAAAGTTTGACTTTTTATGGCTTTATTTTTTTAGGCTGTTTTTGATTTTTGAATACAAATCTTATATGGCTAAATTAGTAAAAAAGGTCAATATTTAGAACATAAAAAAGTTTACCTAGGTTGCAGTCATATTTGTTTATTGTTTGGGATAAATTAAAAGACGTTTCATAACAACTTTATCATTGTTTTCTACACACCATGCGTAAAGATCTTTACGCATACTTTCAATAAGAGCGTTATACTTGGAATTGTATGCCAAGTTAGTCATTTCATAGGGGTCTTTTTCAAGATCAAAAAGTTGTTCTCTGTTTTTCCCTTGACCATAAATAACATATTTGTATTTATCGGTAACAAGAGCTCGTCCTAAGGTTTGCAATGCGTTTGGTCCATCGAACATGGTTTGTATAACTAAGAAATCACGCTTTTGTTTTAAACTACCTCCGTTTAATGCAGGTTTAATAGATTGCCCTTTGATATTTGAAACTTTATTGGCACCTCCTATATCTAAGATAGAAGGCATAAAATCAAGTCCAATAGAAACTAATTGGTTTGTCGTTTTTACCTGATTATCTAAAGATGGATCTTTCACAATAAGAGGTACTCTTACCGATTCATCAAACAGTACAGTTTTTTGGTTCCAATGATGCGCAGATATGCCATCACCATGATCTGAAGTAAAGATGACAATCGTGTTTTTGTCCAGGCCATTTTTTTCAAGAGCATCCAATACTTTTCCAATTTCAGTATCTACCTTTTCAACTAATTTATAGTAGGCTGCTAAATACTGTCTCCAATCATCATCACTAAAGCTTGTCGTTGGGTAAACCTCGGGGTTAAACTTTTGTTCTAACCGCAATATTTCAGAGTCGTAAGGCCCTATAGGATGATTAATGGGTAAATTTGGACAATCTTTTGGGTCTGTTTCCTCAATACTCCCATTAGGCAACCTTTGTCCTCTTGCATATTCACAAATGTCATGAGGATTTACAAAAGAAGCTACCATAAAAAAGGGTTTCTCATGAGTCTTGTCTAAAAATGCAACACAACTTTCGGCAAGACCTTCATCACCCATATTGGCGATGTTGGTAAAACCAATACCATCGGGCATGCTTAGTTCTGGAATATGCCATTTCCCAGCATATACAGATTCGTACCCATTTCTAGTCATTAAAACTCCTAAACCGTCCTTAAAATCATTTTTTGTAACCCCTACTTTTGCATTAGAATATATTTCTAACTCATGGGGCATTTTTCCAGAAAACATACTAGCTCTTGAAGGGGTACACAAAGGATATGTGACGTATGCCTTGTTAAAAATAGTCCCTTGGTTTGCCAGTCTATCTATATTAGGAGTGGATACATTATCGTTTCCCATGCAACTTAGAGCAGAAGCAGCATGTTGGTCTGTCATAATTACTAATATATTAGGTTGTTTTGTTTGTGACAAAACCAATATACTTGAAAAAAGGAATAGAATGAAAAAGTGTTTTTTCATGGTAAATTTTTTAGATGTAAAATACATAAGCAATTTATTAAATTTTAATTAGAGTGATTGATAGTACCCAATAAGGTAATAATTAATCTGCTTTGATAAGTTTTGCTGTTTTTTCAGCAATGTTCATTTTTACCTTATAGGTTTTATCATCAACGTTAAGGGTGAAAATTAAATTATCTTTTTGAGTTACAACAGTAGATTTTAATTCAGTTGGTTTATTGTTTTCTTTATAGGGAACCAAAGCTGTTAAAAACTCTACTTCTTTGTCTTTATCTGTTTTTTGATAAGAATAACCCCAAGCAGGGCGTTCTTCTTTTCGAAGAATGTCATATGAAATCCAACCTTCTTCTTTTTCTAATGTTACGCTATTTGTTGTTGGAAAGTTTTTCACAATAAGATTAGCACCTTCTTCAAAATCTGTAGATACGGTAAGTGTATTTTTATCTATTGTTACAGGACATGGTACTAATTGAAAGTGTGCCCTAACATCACCTACAGCATCACTAATGGCTTGATCATAAATTAGGAAATAGCTATTATCAATAAATAACGTTGTACGTCGATGGGTCAAATTGTCGTAACTCGAATTTTCATTGACCAGGATCACCAGTTTGTCACTTTCTTTCCAAAAAATATGTTTGGAATCAATCTTTATATCTTCATTGTTTAGAGTTAGTGTTTGATGCGCTACGGAACCTCTAAACCATTTTCTCCAGTTTTGTTCTTCAGGATCGTCACTATTATAAATATAAGCTCCTGAATCTATCATGAAATTACGCCCATAGGCATAAAATTCAAACGTTCCGTTGTCAATTTGAGAATGCCAACTATATTTGGAGTTGTTTTTCATAGACATAAAAACGGCATCCGGTTCCCAATGGGAACGGAAAAAATAAAAACCACTTAAGGGATAGGCCACCGATGTTTTTGGGGGAGGCGTTCCTTCCTTGCCCTTTGTTGCAATGAATTTTAAATAAGGGGTTTCTGGTGCAAACCGAGAAACATTTTTAGTGTAAATGTCAGCAGCATCCCGGTGCTTCCAAGCATCTCCAAATTGGCTAATGGTGTTGTCGGGAAACATGTGGTAAGCGTAGATTTCAGCCATTTTTGTTAACCTATTAAGATAGTCGTTTGGGAGATAACTATCATAAGCATGTTTTTTGAATGCCATATAAGCATCTGTAAATATGCGTAAATACATGCTGTGATAGCTGAAAATAAGTTCTTTGTTCATGCCATCGGGATAAATATCGGTGAACATACGTTCTGGTATGCGTGTAATGGTTTCATCTACCCATTCTTTAGATTTTTTAAATTCCGGGAAAGTAACACCATTTTCAAAAACGGTGATTAACTCACCTAATAGGTGGTTTCCTTTATCAGCATAAACGGTTCGGATATGTTCTGCATTAACATAAAAACTATAAAGAAAGTATAGGAGGGTCTTAGAATCAAACTGTTTTTCATTGATAAAATAGGGAAGTACATTTTTTAGTCTTTCACAACGATTATAAGTTTCCATACCTCGTTTGATATGCTGTGGTGCATCATTTGCTATAGGAAGAAGATCAGTGGCGTTATCAACCATTTCATAGTGCCATTCATCATAATATTTTTCATCTTTTGTAAGATAGAAAGCTTTAGCTAAAGCCTCCCACCATAATAATCGCTGAAATATAAATTGCCACTCTTTATCTTTAATCTCTTTGCCATTGTAAAAAGCAGGGCTTATCCAATCAATATTTGCTCCTCGGTAAATAAGGGGATGGGCATCTTTATTTCCTCTAAAATAGTGGTTAAGAGCACTCTCTGAAGCTTCAACTTCTATGTTGGTCAATGCCTTAACAGAAGGTTTAAAGTCTTTGTATTTGTCCTTAAAATAAGTTAGTAGCGTGTTTTCTGCACGTTCCCAATTTTCCACGTCAACGGCATCTTTAACTTTTTCCAGCCCCGGATAGTCCAGATTTAACCATTGGGTTATTTGTATAATTCCAAATTTGGAATCGTAAGGTAGTTTTTCTTTCCAGTTGTTTTTAAACTTAACGATTTCGGCTTTTACTTCATTTGCTTGTTGATCGCTTGCAACTTGAGCATTACTATGCAAAGCCAATAGAGTAAGTAAGATTATTTGTAAAAGTAATACCAATTTGTTTTTCATGATAACGCATTTTAAATAAAGGAAGTCTATGATAAATACCCACTAAGCCTGTATTAAAGATTTAGTGGGTATTTAAAATATTGAAAAGGGATTTAATAAAGCTTAATGTTCCATGACACTATGAAAAAACTCGTGTTCTTTTTCATCAGGATCATGATCCTGATACAAGCTTTGTTGCTTTTTTAGTTCCAATTTCAGTTCCTCTATTAGTTCTTTGTTCTCAGGTTCGTTATATATATTCTTCATTTCTTGAGGGTCTTTTTCCATATCGTAAAGCTCCCATTCATCAATGTCATTATAAAAATGAATCAATTTGTACTTTTGTGTACGGATACCGTAATGTCTTTTCACGGAATGCCATGAAGGATATTCGTAATAATGGTAATAGGATGATTTTCTCCAGTCATCAGGGGTTTTTCCATGATTATCAAGAACCGGGCGTAATGAAACCCCTTGCATCTCTTTGGGAATTTCGACACCGGCATAATCAAGAAGAGTTGGTGCAAAATCAATATTCATGGCAAGTGCATCTGTCACAGAGCCGGGCTCGATGGTTTTGGGGTATCTTACTAATAAAGGCATGCGGTATACTTCTTCATACATAAAGCGTTTATCAAACCAGCCATGTTCTCCCAAGAAAAAGCCTTGGTCTGAGGTATAAACGATAATCGTATTGTCTAATTCACCTTTTTCTTCCAGATAATCAAGTACATGACCAATATTCTCGTCTAGAGAAAGTAAGCAACCTAAGTAGTCCCTCATGTAGTTTTGGTATTTCCAACTAATGAGTTCTTTGCCTTTTAAGTCTTTCGAATAAAACTCATTTGTTCTGCCTTCATATGCTTTGAACCACAGTTCTTTTTGCGCCTCGGTCATTCTTTTGAAAACGTTATAAAGCATTTTAATTTCGTCTTCTTTTTTATTGGCCGTAGCCATATCATGTGCTTTTTCCTGGAAGTTTTCGTTGTCATCTTTATGTTCTTTTCCAAAAGATTCTAATTGCTCTCGGGTGGCAACTTTTAAATCCCATACGGTCCAAAGGTCTACAGAGAGTTCCATTTCTTGCTCATGTGCAGCAGTTCCTCTTCCTTCGTAATCGTCATAAAGGTTTTCTGGTTCAGGGAAAACAACATCTTCTAATTTGCCCAAATGGCGTGGTGCTGGAATCCAATTTCGATGCGGTGCTTTATGCTGATAAACCATGGCAAATGGTTTCGATGCATCTCTATCTTTATCTAGCCACTTTATGGCTTTACCTGTAATGACATCTGTTACATATCCATCCACTTGAATGGTATCTCCCATTTCAATAAAATCGGGTTGGTAATAGTCGCCTTGACCAGGTAAAACACACCAGTAATCAAAACCTGTTGGCGCCGATCCTAAGTGCCATTTTCCTATTACAGAAGTTTGATACCCTGCTTTTTGTAATAATTTTGGATAGGTAAGTTGAGAGCCATCGAATACTTTGGCATTGTCTGTAACACCATTTAAATGACTGAATTTTCCTGTTAATATAGCAGCTCTAGAAGGCGCACAAATAGAATTGTTAACAAAACAATTATTAAATAAGATCCCTTCTTTGGCAATACGGTCAAGATTAGGAGTTTCAATTAAATTGCTCCCATAACAACTCATGGCATTAGTGGTATGATCGTCTGTCATAATAAATAAGATATTAGGCTTTTTTGGAGCCTTTTTTTCTGTTTTTTTATTACAACTAAAATGTAACGATAAAAGCAAGACTAGAATTAGCCGAGAAAATAGCGTGAATACGAGATTTAGTTTTTTCATGTTTATTAACATCTCAGTAATTAATTACTGCTGATCGTATCTATTTTTTTCAATCTAGATAAAGCCTCGAAATAATAATAATCGGCATAGTTTATGGGCGAATCAACTTCTGAATTGGCAGGAAACATACCTGTTGAATGCATCAGTGCAAATCCCTTATTCGTTCCAATTTCAGCTAAATAAGCAGGTGAACTTAAGCTTTCTATTATTGTTTTGGCCCAAGTCATGTATTCCTCTTTTAGGGCATTATCTACATAGTTGCATAATTCCAATAGGGCAGAAGCTGTAATGGCAGCTGCTGAAGCATCTTTTGGCGTGTCTTGGGTAATTTCAATATCGTAATCCCAATAAGGCACTTGGTCCTCTGGTAATTTTGGATGATTTTTTATAAAAGATGCTATGTTTTTGGCCTGCTCTAAATAAATAGGGTTCTTGGTCTCCCGATACATCACAGTATACCCATATACGCCCCAAGCCTGTCCTCTGGCCCAAGCCGATTCATCAGCACTTCCCTGATGGGTGCTTTTCTTTATAACTTCCCCTGTTTCAGTATTATAATCTACCACATGATAGGAACTATAATCCGCTCTAAAATGATTTTTTAATGTTTGGTTTGCATGAGAAACGGCAATGTTATAATAAGTAGAGTCTTTAGAGATTTCAGTAGCATGGAATAACAGTTCCAAATTCATCATGTTGTCTATAATCACGGGACAACTCCATTCGCCTTCTTCAAAGTGAAGTATTGGTTCCCAAGATTGTATAATACCAGCTTTAGGTCTATACCTTGTGGCAAGAGATTTTGCCGTTTGAACGATTATAGAATCGTAACCTTGTTTGTTGTCAAATTTAATGGCATTACCATAACTACATTCTATCATAAATCCAACATCATGGATGCTTTTTAAATATTGCACCGAGTCTAATTTCTTGGTATACTCTAAAGCACGTTCTTTCCATAAATTTTTACCTGTTAAATCGTAAAGATACCACATGGCTCCTGGGTAGAAACCACTGGTCCAATCATAGGCTTCAGCATACCTGATTTGACCGTTTTTAATGGAGCGTGGTAAAAAATATTTTGAATCTTTCTTTTGTTGGACTGAATCATACAATATCTCATATTGTTGAGAGATTGATTCATATAAATCTACTTCATTGTTTCTAATTTCACTTTGGTTATTGGTAGAAGAGTTTTGTTTGCAACTGAAAAATAAAGCAGTTATTAAAAATGCAAATAGGTAAATGTTCTTTAAGTTCATAATTTAAGTTCCTTTGTTGGAGTGAATTATACATTATAAGAATTGGGATGAATAGATTCGAGTCTTTATTCATTGTCAATTCTTGCTCTAAACAAAATTAGATGCTTGCCCAATTATAAACACCTCCATTTGTTACCTCTTTGAACGACAAATGATACATGGATTATCAAGTGTGTCTGGCCTTACTATGGCGTGGAAAGTACGGTGTTATTTTGTATGCTGTCGACGGATATGGTTGTCTCCTTTTGTTATGATTGTTTATTATGAATCATTTACCCTTTGTTCTGGTAACATCCAAAAGTTAACATGTCGATAGCTCATTCTAATTTTACTGTTATAGGGAATTCTAATTTTTAATCTATATCTGAAGTTGTTTAAGCGCATATAAAAGATTAGGAATTAAAAGGCCTAATAAGACTAAGGTCTTTATGAAGTAATAATATAAATAAACATTGAACAAATTATATATGAGACTAGTACTATTGCATCTTTCAACACTGTTTTTGGGATTCATACTAAACGGATATGCCTTTAATGGGAGTAAAGGAAAATTTGAAAATTCATTATCTATTAATGGCCCCTCTGATGATATTTTGATAAAGGTATTTAAGTTTGAGTCTGTGTCATCAACCGATGTTTGGACATCAGAAAAAGGAGATACAGAGATTTCCCCTCGCCATTTTAAGGATGGACAAAATTCATTATTATGGAATTATAAGGTAGATGATTATCTGGTGGTTGCAGATATGGAAGGATTGAACCGTTCAACAGGAGTGTATCAGGGAGGCATACCAGAATATTATGAGCCAGCATTTTACCCAAAGGGAAAATATGGCGGTATCAAGATGTGGCTGTATCAAGAAAAACCACAAATAGGACACATGGTTTTTCAAGTTGGAAGCTCTGTAAATGCTGCTAAAACTAACCCTAAATATAAGTTTGAAGTTAAACTGGACTTTAAAGGTTGGCGAGCTGTTTGGGTGTGTTTTGAGGAAGATGCCAAAGTGTCAAATTATGAAGGTGATGATACTATGAAAAGTTTTGTGGCCTACCCGTCAAAGGAAGTGTTGGGTAAAGGAGAAATATTCATAGATCATTTTCTTTTGTTGGATTTTGTATCCAAAAAAAGGCATTCAGATCTTCAGCTTGAAAATTCTGAAACAGCAGATGAGGTAATGGATTCTTATGGTATTTTAAAACCTTATAAAAATTATATTAAAATAAAATCAAACTATGGTTCAAAATTAAGTGATGAAAATTCTCAAGTTTCTAAATATTCTAAAATTATATCTGATAAATTAGAGTTTTTGATTCTTGGTGATGGCTCTAATAAATGGAAGCAAAGGAATTCTACGATTAAAGGTAACATAACATCTAAAATATCCAAAAGTAAGAAGGAATACGAAAGTTTAAACCTAAACTTTACTAACGATGGAATTACAGGTGTGCCTTTATTTTCAAGTCGGGATGAGCATTTTTCAAGTAACGGAAGAGGGTTTCAGGAAGTGAGCCAATTAACCATGTTTCCTTTGGCAATGGATTATCGATTAAATAAAAGTATGGAATCCCGTAAAAAACTAATTGAGTTGTTGGATTATTTCGAGGATCAAGGTTGGGCTTCAGGAAGTGCAATTGGAACAGTAAACCATGTTATAAGACTTAACCCAATGGCACAGTCCATATTTTTGATTAGAGAAGAGCTTGCTAAACAGAATAAATTGGATGCTAGGGTAGATATGCTGTTTTGGCACAGTAGGATAGGGAGTATGTTAAATATAGATTACACGCGCGGAGAAAACACCGATAAAATTAGAGGAGGAGCTTTGGTGAAATTAATTGCAATTTTGTTAATGAAGGACAATCCTGAAAAGGAGATGCTTTTAAAGCGTTTTGTAGACTATATGAATTATGTTATTGATTTTTCTCCTGGGTATTCCGATACTATAAAACCAGATTTTTCTATTTATCACCATGAGGGGACATATCTAAATTCATATGGGATACAGGCTGTGAATACTATGGCCTTGATTCACTGGCTTCTAGAAGGGACGCCTTATGAATTGTCAAAAAAGTCAACACATATTTTAAAAAATGTTTTGATGCGCCAGTCAGATATTGCTTTTGGAACAGATCTGCATTATGGCGTATGTGGTCGTTTTCCATATTCGAATGAAGCTATTGGGAGGTTTCTATTGCCGGCATTTACATTTCTAAGTATGAAAAATGGAAGTATTGATGATTGGGATTTGGCCAAGAGGTATAATTATTTGTATGAGATTACAAAACCGAGCCATATCGATGCTATTTTAACACCTGCATTGACCTATTCGGGAACTTTTGGAACCCTGAATTTAATGGTAGATTGCCATAATAAAATTGGAAATGAGTACAGTACTCCTATGGATAGTAACATTTCAATGCCATACTCTAGCTTATCTGTCCATAGACATGGTAAAGCTTATGCAGCGGTTAAGGGTTACAGTAAATACATTTGGGATTTCGAAGCAGGATCAAGTAAGGGAGAAAATAATATGGGACGCTATTTAAGCCATGGCGTTTTACTGGTAGCCCAAAATAATTCTACAGAAGGGTTTGAAGGTGCCGGGATTGAGATAAATAATGGTTTTCATTGGGCCTATTGGCCGGGAGCCACTACAAAGGCCTTGCCAGCAAATAAGGTTTTTCATGATAACGAAAGTACAAACAAATATGTAGAAGGGTATCACAGAAGTTTTTCTGAGACCACTTTTGCAGGAGGATTGACCCAAGAAGGAAAAAATGGTATGTATGCTATGGAGTTAAGGGACGATGTTGGACCAGATGAGGATAAATCGCTTTTTGATGACTCTTTTAGAGCTCGAAAATCATATTTCTTTATTGATGATGAAATTATTTGCATGGGGTCTAATATTAATAATGATGATACGCGTTATAATACCATTACAACCTTGTTTCAATATATTTATAAACCTAATGCAGATACTTACTATAATGGTGAAAGCATAGGCAAAGATCAATCGTTAAACCAGACGTTGACAGAAGGGTATTTTACCGATCAAAACAATATTCATTATATCGTTAGAGATAATGGGAAAACGGTTTTAGAACAGGGACCTCAAAACTCATTAAAAAAAGTAGAAACAAAGTATGAGCCAATCAACACACCATATGTAAAGGCTTACCTAGATCATGGAAAGTCTCCAAAAAATGCTGAATATGAATATCAAATTTTATTAAACACGCCTAAGGCTAAGGTGGGTAAATTTGTAAACTCTAAAAGTTATGAAGTTTGGCAAAAAGACAAAGATCTCCACAGTATTTACCACCTAAGTACAGGGGTGGAAGCCTCAGCCATTTTTACGGCAAATACAGCCTTAAGTAAAGGACATGTTCTTACCGTAGATACGCCCGTTTTAGCGATGTTTAAAAACCCCGGTAAATATTCGGTATTAACCATTGCCGATCCAGATTTAAGGTTGAAAAAGTGGAATCACAATATGTCTGTAATGCCTTTTGATATTGCTCATGGAGCAAACGAAGGTCATGTGGTAACTGTAACCTTAAGAGGTGTATGGTATGCCGTAAAGTCAGTAGAAAATCTAGTATCTATAGACCAACAGGAGGAAACAACGGTTGTAAAAGTGTTCTGTAAGAATGGGAAGAGTATTGATATACCTCTACAAAAAAGAAACCCAAACGATTAACATTTTAATTCTTTAAAATTATGATTAAAAGGCTTATTTTAATTGTCTTAGTAATAGTGTTACATAGTCAAATAAGAGCTCAAGAAGTTTTATTTGCAAATTAGGTTGATGTTGAAGTAAGTCAAAAAGAAGGACACTCGGTTTTTGGAAAAATTCATTTAAAAAGTAATAAGTTCGTGCAGAGCCATCCGATTCCTAAGACTTACAAGTTTGAAATAGAAAATAAGACCTCAATCTTTAAGATTGAAATAAAGTTTGATGATAGCTGGCGAATTTTTGGGGTTTTGAAAGTGTCTCAAGGAAACAAAACCGGCAAAAGTCCTGTAATGTGTCTTTAAGAGTTGTCTTAATGTTTAAAATCAAGGTGTTAGCAATAAAAGATATGATTATTCATATAGCTGAAAAAACTTTGTGGAGACCTTGCTCAATTAGATAATGTATGAAAAAAAATCCCTTCAATTTCTGAAGGGATTTTTTGTGTTAAATCAAATTTCTAATACTTATAAAATTTATGTTGTATGGTATTTTTGTTATTCTTTACCGAAATAAAATATAGACCAGATGATAAGCTGCTTACATTTAATTCAAGTGTCTTGCCGCTAATCGTATGAGGTAAGGTACTGATAGGTATCAGGCTGCCCTGGATGTTATATACTGAGAACTTAGCATTATAAATAGTACCTACTTCACTAAGCCTTACTTTTAGGTAATCTTTTGTTGTGTTTGGATATACCTTCACAGAGGCATCTAAAGCAAGATTTTGTGAGGAGGTCTTTTTTGACGAAGAAGATCTGGATTCCCATCTTCGTAAGGTTCGTAACATTAGCAAAAGAGATAAGGACAAGTCCTTGTGTCAGGCTTAAGGGAATAAGCTGATAAAGGTCAACAAACCCTATCGGCCAGTGATAAGGATCTACAGGCCATAAGGACCAGGAACACCAAGTTGGCCAAGGATCAGGACCAGCGTCCGGGAGCAGGCAATAAAGGGAGTCGCTATACCAGTAACAAAACGCATTACAGCCCGACGGATCCCGATGCCTGTATCAGTGTGAAACCGGGCAAGCCCCGAAAACTTAATTACCAAATCCAGCTCATGGTAGACACGGCCAATCATGTAATTAGTGACATCAAAGCCAATCATGCCGACGGAAAGGATAACCAGCAATTGGCCGATATTGTGGTTCGTGTACAGCGCCGCTTGTGTAGCCTATCCCTTTTTAGGACACCTCTAAATTCGACAAAAAATTGTTAATTAGGTCAGATTTGGAGATTAAATTTATTTCTTCTCCAAATCTGGGCATAAATTCTATAGGGGATTTATTTCCTAAAGATTTATGTGGATGGTTATTGTTGTAATCTTGCTTCCATTGGTCGTTTAGCTTTTGTAATTGATAAATATCATCAAAATAATAGGCATCAAGTATGTCTTCCCTATAATGTCTGTTGAATCTTTCTATATATCCGTTTTGCATCGGTTTCCCGGGTTGGGTATACTTAATTTCTATAAAGTTCCTTTCGCACCAATGGACAAAGGTCTTGGATAAAAACTCTGGACCATTATCACATCTAATATACTTAGGAACACCAATCTCTTCTTTAAGATGCTCCAGGGTTTCTACAACTGCTCTGGCCGGAAAGGACAATGCGGCTTCAACCAGTAATGCTTCACGATTGCAATCATCTATAATATTCAATACTCGAACTTTTCTTCCATCACTAAGAACATCGCTCATAAAGTCTATGCTCCAACAAATGTTTAATGACACAGGAGCTTCTAAAGGCTGTTTAACTCTTGTTGCCAAACGTTTTTTGTGTTTGCGCCTTAATTTAAGTTTCATATTTCTGTATACTCTCAGCACACGTTTTCTGTTCCATTTATGACCTTCACGACGGATTCGGTTATAGTACTCATCAAAACCTCTGGTAGGCAGCTGCTGGGCGAGTTCAGATAGCTTGTCAATGACTTCTCTGTCATTTTTCTTCCTTTGATAATACCACATTGAGCGTGTCAAGCCCATAACTCCACAAGCACGTTTAATAGATACCTCATAGTGTTTAATTAGGTATTTGGCTCGGAATCGCTTGTCGGAAGGTCTTAGAACTTTTTTGACAGCACGTCCTTTAGCATACGTATATCCAGTGAGGCATCGGCATACATCTGTTTGAGCTTGAGATTTTCTTCCTCGAGCTCCTTAAGACGCTTCAAATGGCTCGCTTCCATGCCACCATACTTCTTACGCCAATAATTTATTGTACTCTTATCGATTCCTAATTCCCTGGCTAGTTCGGGAACACTTCTCCCTTGTTCATTTTCCTTTAAAATCTTGACAATCTGTGTCTCGGTAAATTTGCTTTTTTTCATCTGACAGTTTAAAATTTAAAATTAGTAAATTCGAATTTTATACTGTCCTATTTTTAGGGAAGGCTACAAAAAGGGATAGGCTACACATCCTTCTTCAAATTTTTCTTTAAGTTGAGCATTGGAAATTAATGTCGTGAAAAATGCTAATAATAAAAATGTATGTTTCATAGATTTTTAGTTTTGATTATTGCCAACGGAGGACGATAGTGGTTTTTAACGCTTTCTGACAGGATATCATCAACGTGAACCCAAGCAGAACCATTCCATCTTGCAATGTTTATTACATAATCGGGGATATTATAAAAAAACCTCTTGAGCAATCAAGAGGTTTTTCGTTTCTAAACAAATTCCTAATGTTTATAAAATTTATGTTGTATGGTATTCTTGTTATTTTTTACCGAAATAAAATATAGACCAGATGCTAAGCTGCTTACATTTAATTCAAGTGTGTTTCCACTAATCGTATGGGGCAAGGTGTTTAAAGGAATCGACCTGCCCTGTATGTTATATATGGAGAACTTGGTATTATCGTTAGCGTTCTCCTCACTAAGTTTTACTTTGAGGAAATTTTTTGTTGGATTAGGAAATACCTTCACAGAGGCATCTAAAGCAAGATTTTGTGAGGTCTTTTTAGAGGAAGAAGACTTCGCTGCGGTATCGGTTCCAAAAACTCGAAATTCTGGGATACTAATCCAAGGCCCTGAATAATTAGCAGCGCCAGTAACGGTCAGCTTAACATAACGGGCGGTAGTTGAGAAGGTATCCTCAATTGGAGCAGCTACTGTTCCAGGCGTTGTATTGTTACTCCTGTCAACAATAGTACTATAACTGCCACCGTCTGGTTTGGCTTCAATTGTAAATTGATAGGCTCTGTCGTTTAGACAAACCAATTCAGAGCGTGTAATGGCTTTGTCTGCACCAAAATCAAGTTCAATCCATTGGGCGTATTTTTTTGCTGCCCAATAGGTATTTGTATCATCATCAACAGCATTTACGGCTTTGTTGCCATTTTGTTCTTTAGAAAAGTCAAAAAGGTTGTTTATCGCTAGATTAGTTTCTGAAGACGTGGAATTGACTGTAATATCATTAGCATAGGTTTTGGTAGCTCCCAAGTCATCAAAAGCTTTGGCCCTTATGGTATGGTCGCCTACGCTGGCCCCATTCCAATTGTAACTATATGGTGCTGTGGTGTCGGTATACAATAAGGTATTTGTAGCGCCTACAACGTCGAAGAATTCCACTTTTGTAATGTAACCGTCACTATCGCTGGCATCTGCAGCAATGGAAATGGTAGTGCCTTCATCAAACTGGGCACCATTTGTAGGCGAAGTTAAGGTTACTGTAGGTGGATTGTTAGAAGTAGGATTGGATTCTGGATATATAACCTTATACAATATTCTTTTGTTAATGTAGAGATCGGTATCCGGGCTATAGTTTAAAACGGCTACAGGTGAGTTACCTCCTCCTGTTAAGGGGCCAGGTGTATCAAAAGTGGCACCATCGTCGTAAGAAGAGGTTAAAAGACCTACATTGTTAATATCTCGTGCGTACACATTTACCCAGCCACCAGTGAAAGACATAGGAGGACGATAATGGTTTTTAACGCTTTCTGACAGGATATCATCAACACGAACCCAAGACGAGCCATCCCATCTTGCGATGTTTATAACATAATCAGGGTTATTTTGACTAAAATTATTTGCGGTATTATATGGGTACATGACCACAGGTTGCCCTTGGCTGTTTACCGTTACCCTAGGTGTCTGTATTTCGCAAGTGGTATCATCCCAAACTGCCTCTCCTGGGTAGAACAGGTCGGCATCACTACCATCTACAGACATGGGTACACTAACCTCAGTACCATCGGCTTTAAAGTATTTGTCCAAGTCTACATCATATCGCATATAAGTGCCCCTTTGAAAGGTATTGTCCCCACTGTGTAATTGCGACCAAGCGGTTACGATATGGAGGTTATTATTATTATCGGCAAATAAGGTGCTCATGTAGGCATTTTTACCGTGTTGTTTCCCAACGAGGTCCATAGACCAAGTTTTGGTAATGTTGTTCCAATGGTATAGATCCTGTCTTTCATGGGTTTGGGTGTAATTGGCTGTTCTTCTTAGAATGACAAACACATCGCCGTTAGTTGTGGTGGCGGCATAGGGGTAAGAGTACAATTTTTCGTCATCGTCATTGCCTTCGGGTAGGTCTGTATACCAACCTGTATCATTATAACCTGGCATGGAGCTGCCGTAATCCGTAAAATTTTCTATGTCATATGCGTCATTAGATCTCCAATATTTCATTTTATGGTTATGCATACCAATCCAAACGTGGATAAAGCCATCGCCATCTACGGCAATAGCGGATTGGTTATGCCCCTCATCACTTGATGCAGTGTTGGTTACTAAAGTAGGAAAATCGAAAGAAGATCTAATTACCTCTCCGGTATCTAAATTATAGCTACAAATTTTACCCGGATATATACTATCATTTACTACGTTATTATCAACGTATAATACGTATGCAATATTTTCATGATAAGCAAACGAAGCTGCATTTTTGGTGTTTCCAGGGCTTCCATCGTCAGTGAAGTCGAACAAGCTGGTAACTGTTGGAGGTGATTGGGCATTTAAAGTACTGATGGTAAGCAATAATAATGCTAATTGAAATAATTTTTTTTTCATAATTGTTGGTTTTTGATGGTTGAATGTTTGTTTACAACCTACTCATAGTCCAAAATATAAACTTGTAATTTGTATGTGTTTTTACATTCAAAAAACACTTTTATAAATTGGAAAAAACAAGCTATGATTTGATAGTAAGCAAACAAGTGTTATTGTGAGTAACTAATTAACTTAAAATCAAACGATTGATTAGGGATGTATGTGTCACGAATAGTAGACAAATGATACATATATAGCTTAAACAGTAGGTTTTGTTTAATAAATGAGACGTTAGTCTCTGAAAGAAAGGTTTTTAGTATGTTGAGATTGTAAAAAGCCCCTTAAGATTTTAAGAGGCTTTTGTACTCAAAAAACAAATAAGTTTCTAATCTTTATAAAACTTGAGTTGCATGTTATTTTTACGATCTTTAATGGACAGAAAGTACATGCCGGTAGCTAAATTAGTTACATTAAATTGAATGGTATTTTCGTTTATTTTGTTTTTTGTGCTTAACAGATTTGATGTCATTATTTGACCTTGTAGGTTGTAAATGGAATACTTAGCATCATTGCCAAATTGATTATCATCAAATCTTACTTTAAGATAGTCTCTTGTAGGATTAGGAAATATTTTAATAGAGGCATCTAAAGCAAGGTTTTGAGTGTTCTTTTTAGATGAAGAAGACTTAGAAGCTGAGATATCGGTTCCAAATATTCTAAACTCTGTAATATCAATCCAAGGGCCTGAATACCCTGAAGCACCGGTAATGGTGAGCTTAACATATCGGGCAGTAGTCGAGAATGTGTCTGCTATAGGAGCGGCCACAGTTCCTGGGGTCGTATTGTTACTTCTGTCAACAATAGTGCTATAACTGCCACCGTCTGGTTTGGCTTCAATTGTAAATTGATAAGCTCTGTCGTTTAGACAAACCAGTTCTGAGCTTCTAATGGACTTATCCGAACCAAAATCAAGTTCAATCCATTGAGGATAGAATTTTGATTCCCAATACGTGTTTATATCATTATCTACTGCCATTGAAGCATGATGATTATTGGTTTCATCAGAAAAATATAAAGGATTGTTGTTTATAGCTATATTGATATTCACGGTAATATCTCTGGCATATGTTTTAGTGGCCCCCAAATCATCAAAAGCTTTGGCTCTTATGGTATGCGTTCCAGCACTGGCGCCGTTCCAACTGTAACTGTAAGGCGCTGTGGTATCAGTATGTATTAAAGTATTAGTGGTACCGTCATTGTCATAGAATTCTACTTTTGTTATAGAGCCATCACTATCGTTAGCATCAGCGATAATGGAAATGGTAGTACCTTCATTGAACTGGTCACCGTTTTCGGGAGAAGTTAAGGCAACTACAGGTTTAAAATTAACCACAATATCATTGGCATTGGTTTGGGTAGCCCCGGAATCATCAGTCGCTTTAGCACTTATATTATGGGCTCCAGTGGTGGCCGTCCAATCGTAATTGTAAGGGGGGTCGGTATCGATATACAATAGATTACCATTATCGAAAAACTCGACTTGTGTTATGGAGCCATCACTATCGTTGGCATCGGCGGTAATTGAAACAATATCTCCTTCTACAATGTCAAGCTGTATGCCATTGGCAGGATAGGTTAATGTTACCGTAGGTAAAGCATTCACGGTAATATCATTAGCATATGTTTTAGTGGCTCCTAAATTATCAAAGGCTTTAGCTCTTATGGTGTACGCTCCTATAGAGTCAGCAGGGATATCCCAATTGTAGCTGTAAGGAGCACTAGTATCGGTAGCTAATAAGGAGATTTCGTTGTCTTTAATAAGATAGAATTGTACTTTATCAATGGAACCATCACCATCAAAAGCCTCTGCAGTCATGGAAATGGTAGATCCTTCATCAAACACCTCATTTGGCTTGGGAGTATTTAAGATTACTACAGGCTTATTGTTAGGATTTGATTGAGGGTAGACCACCTTATATAAATATCTTTTATTGATGTACAGATCGGTATCAGGGCTGTAGTTCAACACCTGTACAGGGGTGTTACCACCTCCTGTTAAAGGGACGATTGTGTCAAAAGTTGCGCCATCATTGTCAGAATAGGTTAAAACTCCTGCATTGTCAACGTCTCGTGCGTACACATTTACCAAACCACCCGTAAAAGAGATCGGAGGACGATAGTGGTTTTTAACTCCTTTTGGTATGATTGAGTCTGTATGAGTCCAACCAGAGCCACTCCATCTTGCAATATTTACATTGTATTTGGGGTCGGTTTGACTGTAATTATTTCTATTGTAAGGATACATTACCACAGGTTGTCCTTGACTGTTTAGCGTTACCCTTGGGGTCTGTATTTCAGAGACAGTGTCGTTCCACGTAACCCACTCATTAATATCTGGATCCCATTCATTCCATTCTCCTGCATAGAACCGATCGGCATCAGTACCGTCTACAGACATGGGTACGCTAACCTCTGTGCCATCGGCTTTAAAGTATTTGTCCTCGTTTACATCATAGCGCATATAAGTACCCTTTTGAAAGGTATTATCTCCAGAATGTAACTTTGACCAGGCGGTTACGATATGGAGGTTATTGCTATTGTCGGCAAATAAGGTACTCATATAAGCATTTTTGCCGTGTTGTTTTCCAACAAGATCCATAGACCAAGTGTTTTTGCTGTTGTCCCAATGGTATAGATCCTGTCTTTCGTGTGTTTGGGTATGATGAGCTGTTCTTCTTACAATTACAAACACATCACCATTAGTTGTAGTGGCCGCGTAGGGGTAAGAATACAATTTCGCATCATTGTCATTGCCTTCAGGGAGGTCTGTATATTCACCTGAGTCACCATACCCTGGCATATCGCTGCTTTTATCTGTGAAATTTGTGATGTCTTCTGGGGTATCAGACCTCCAATATTTCATTTTATGGTTATGCATGCCAATCCAAACGTGTATACGGCCATTGCCATCTACAGCAATAGCAGATTGGTTATGCCCCTCATCACTTGATGCAGTGTTGGTTACTAAGGTAGGAAATTCGAAAGAAGACCTAATTACCTCTCCGGTATCTAAATTGTAGCTACAAATTTTACCCGGATATATACTATCATTTACTACGTTATTATCAACGTATAATACGTATGCAATATTTTCATGATAAGCAAACGAAGCTGCATTTTTGGTGTTTCCAGGGGTTCCATCGTCAGTGAAGTCAAACAAGCTGGTAACTGTTTGGGAGGATGCAGATAAGACGGTAGCCAGTAACACTAAGTTAAATAAAATTTTTTTCATAATTTTTGTTTATAATGGTTAAGGATTAGTTCAACCCAATTCAATCTACAGTCCTAAAAAATTTACATGACCCTAGAATGATTTTAAAATTTTTTGGTTTGAATGCTTTGGCAAGATATTGAAAGAAATAGGGGAGATTTGGTTTAAATGCATCAAAAAGAGTGGTTTAATGTTACATTTGTTGAATTAACTGAGGCAAAGAATTTTATTTAGATTAAATATCTAATCATTATCTTTTGCTAATGAGAAGAATAAGACCAAATATATTTTAAAATTATTTGTAGTTTTATCAAACTAAAGAAGATCAAATTATATCTTCAAAGTTCTTTTAATAGTTCTGATGTGCAATTAGGTGTGCATGAATAGATGAAAGTTATTGAATAACAGTAAATATAGGGGATAGGAGAGGTTGAAGTTAAGCCTGCCACCCCGACAAAAATGAATACCAACAAAAACTAAAACCTTGTAAATTGTATGATTTACAAGGTTTTATGGTTTTTAGACTATCATAAGAATTGAATTCATATGGTTTAAAAAGCTGCCTGTAAAGGCAGTTTCTAAACATAAGGAACTAAAGTTAATCCATTTATTCTTTTATTATTTTATAAGTCCATATTCCATCTTTGGCTTTTACTTCAACAAAATAAAGTCCTGTTGGGGCTGTTTGGAGGTTAATCAGGGCAGCATTTTTAGAGACGTTTTGTTGTAGAACAATTTGCCCTAGCACACTTCTCACTTTGTATGAGAAAGCTTCATATCCTTTGCAGGTTATGTTAAATATTCCCGTTGATGGGTTTGGAAATACTTTTATATTCGGATTTGTTTGATGGTCATCAATTGAGACCTTGGCCTGTTTTTCGTTCGTGGTCTTAGACGAAGATCCTGATGAAAGGTCAATAACTGCCGTAACCCCTTTATGGTCTGAAGGCCAAGATAGTTGATCGGCTACGAAAGTATCATTCTCGGTATTGGAAGTACTGGATACATTGTTAACGTAAGATGCTTTTGGGCCAACAATGGCGGCACTGGTTGCCGATACATTGGTGCCTCTGTAAAAGATGTAATCAATACGGTCTCTTTCATCGGCTTCGGGTGTCCAACTGGTACTTCCAACACCAGTGGCAACAGATGGCCATGTGATACCAGGATTGGCTACTTCATCAGGATATATCGCCCTAAAGGCATCCGTAAAGCCATTATCCTCTAGGGATTTTGTAGTATGCCAGGGGAATACCACACCATGGTGATCGAACATATTAGCTTGGCCAGAAGTCCAGTCTAGGTGAGACGGTTCGTTAAAGTCTCCCACTAGAATAACTGGTCGTGTTTCACCATTTACATGATTGATGAAAGCTGCAATTTGTTCATCCCTTTGCGACCCCAGATTCTGATCGGTAATAATAGCAATGTCGGTGACAGGCTGAGGTGACTGATTTTTGCGCCCTATTTTGTCCCATCCAGTATAAGGGGCCGAGCCTCCACAGTTGTACCCTCTTGGGAGATAAGTGGCGTAATAGGTGTAGTCTAGGTGAGCAGCAGCCACTATAATGCTTTGTCCATTTACATCCACATCAAAGACAGAAACAGCACCAACCTTTGTTCCAGTTGAGGTAATAGGATATTTGCTAATTATGGAAACATCAGCACCATTGGCATAACCTCTGTTATAGGTCAAACCTACGCCAGCAAGATCATTTACAATTTTTGTGGTCCAGTCACCACTATAGTTCCTTACTTCACTAAAGCTTACAATGTCCGGATTTACTTGGGCAATAACGTCTCTAATATAGGTCATGCCGTTCGGTACCGAGGTTCCTTCCTGCCAAATATTAAATTGTAGAACCTTAATACTGCCGGAATTGCTTACAGTAATATAACCCGTCTTGGTCATGGTGTCACTACCTGTTGCGTTTGTAGCTGTAAGAGTAACACTGTAGGTGCCTTCTGTGTTATAAGTTACCGTAGGATTTTGAGCAGTACTGGTAGCTGGAGTTCCGCCCGTGAAGGACCAACTCCATGACGTTGGGCTATTGGTGGAACCGTCGGTAAAGGAGATTTGTTGCCCCGGAGTTATCGAGGTTGTACTTGCAGTAAAATTGGCAGTGGGAGCACCAGCCTGAATTAACGTGCCTCCCACATTAATCTCTGCTGCGGAAGTATAATTGCTACCATTAATGTCCGAAGTTGCAACCAAACGTACATACTGTCCCTGTTTTTTGGGGAAACTAACTGTCTTTTCTGTTTGATCCGCAGCGAAGGCTCCGCTTGCCACAGCAGTACCCCAATTGGATGGATTGTCACTTACATAGATTTCGTAGTTGGCAATCGTTCCATTTGTTCCTGTTTGACGCGGTAGATATTTTAATTCACAAATATCATATAGGCTGTTTAAGTTAATCTGGATTTCGTGAGGATGAGCGGGCTGGCTGGCACTCCATTCGGTATGCCAAATGGTAGAGGTATTCCCGTCGAATGCATTAGTAGCTGCCCCGTTCTCGCCAGAGATCTCTTGGCTATCCACATATTGCAATGTCCAGCTTGACTGAGCAATTGCATTACAGGTTTCATTCGCTGTTATCATACTACTAGATGTAAAACCTCCATCATTGGTTGTAGCAGTAATAGTAGCGGTACCAATTGCCACTGCGGTAACTACACCTGTAGAACTTACAGTTGCTACACTTGGATCACTTGTACTCCAGATCACAGACTTATTGGTTGCATTGGCAGGACTTACCGTTGCTGTTAGTTGCCCCGTGCTTCCTGCAGACAGAGACAGTGATGTTGGCGTAACGCTAACTCCTGTAACTGCCACTGGGACAGAACCATCAGAGAAGTCGTATGTTGTAAGCAATCCGGCATGATCGGATGGAAATAGCATTCCAGCATCAGCTGTATTATTAATGACTTTAGAACCATTTATTGCCACATTTGGTCCCTTGTGGTACAAAAAGTCAATTCTAAAATCTTTGCAATAATTGTAGAATGCTGACCAGGTGCCTCCAGGATGAGCAACTTCATCAGGATGTGCAGTTCGATAGCTATCTGTGTACCCTTTGGTATCGATCATATAGTGACTTGTGGGTAAATCAACTTCCCATCCATTGTGCAAACCTGCTGCTGCTGCTGCCGCTGTAAAATCAAGATGAGAGCCTGAATTAAAGTCCCCTCCAATGATGACTGGGATATTGGGATCAGTAGCGTAAAAATCTATGTCCTGAGTAAAAATACTTGTGATATCAGCCTTATTAGTAGTGTTGTCGCCATTTATCCATTGTTGGCCTGTGTAGGCCGAGGAGTATTGTAAAAGTGTGTAATCAGCCCCCCAATATCTTAGCCAGACATCATATACAATCACTTCTCGATTATTGTCAAGTTGTACTTTTACGCCAATACCATAAAAACTATTAAACTTAGATGGATAAGTCTCCACGATAGGATACCTGCTGAGGATAGCCAAATTGTCACCTGCACCTAGTGTATATAAATTATACCCAAGTGCATTGGCTATTTCTTGCTGTGCTCCATAGCTTTCCACCATAGTGATGATGTCTGCTTTTGATTCTTTGATGACATCAATTACCCTTTGCACACCTTCATTGTAGCCACTTTCCCTGCCTGCATGCCATATGTTCCACGACAGGACTCTTACGATATCAGCGTTACCTGTGGTTATAACTGATTTTTCTCCATAAGGAGCATGATTGTCTGGCACATACGAGGCCGTTCCAATCTTAAATGAGCTTACCCCTGCATCAAGCAAGGTGCCTTTGGGAGCATCGGTTTTAACATCAAAGCTTACCATGAAATAGTTTACACCATGCGAAAGGTTTTGAGAACCACTAAATGTGACTGAAGATGCTGCTGGTATTCCCGATCCAAAAATCTCCACTTTATTGGCTGTAGAAGGTGTTGTGCCTAAATAATACAGGTGCACATTGTCTAGTGCAGCAGCACCGGCAATGTCCAAATTAATTTCTGAAAAACTCAGCGGATTGTCTAATCCGTTCATAGCCACCTGAAAATTTATTACTTGAGCACCTGTGGTCCCTGGTGTTACATCAAAATTGTTCTGAATTACCTTAGAAGAAACATATTGCATATTCGTAGATGCTACTGTGAAGGCTGTGTTATTATTAGCCACGTATTGAGCATCTACTGCCGAGGCGTTGTACACATCAGAGTTTTTAATATCTCCAGGATAATTACCCGTCATGTCGGTGGCATCAGCAGCCTGATCGTCAAATGCATAATAGGCAACCAAATTATTAAAATTCGGATGTGAAGGATCTATAGTCTTGCTTGTCCAATTTGCCAAAGTGGCCTGAGGTACTGCTGTTTTCCATATTCTTACTTCATCAATTTGACCGCTGAAAAATTCCTTTCCGTCATCTGAACCAATAAAATTAGGACAGATTGGCCTACCACCTGCCTGAGAGGCCACTTCTACACCATCGACAAATATTCTTGATGTTGTACCATCGAATGACGAGGCAATATGGTGCCAATTATGATCTAGTGCATTTGGAGCAATAAGACCGGTTCTGTATAAGTTTGGTTTACCATTTGTCAACAACAATGGATAATCCTCCCACTCAGATACATATACCCATCCACTGCCAACAACATTTTCATAGGTATCCCAAGTGCCATTTCCTTTGACCCAGGCTTCGACAGTCCAATTGTTAATATGGGGAAGTGTAAGGTCGATCTGATCATCCACTCCATCAAAACTCATCGCATAGTTAGGGTTGCTTGCAGAAGTTGTTACCGTAATAGTGCTTGTCGCTGTAAATCCACCATCTGTAGAGGTGGCAGTAATGGTTGCACTACCAATGGCTATTGCAGTAACCAATCCAGAGCTGTTCACTGTGGCCACAGTAGCATTGCTGCTGCTCCAACTTACCGATTGGTTAGCTCCAACAGGGCTCACTGTGGACGTTAACTGTCCGGTACTTCCCGTATTGAGGCTCATTGTCGTCGGACTTACGCTAACGCCAGTAGCAGGGGTGTTGCCAACCACAATACTGGTTGAGGCAAGTATGGTGTAGCCATCGTTTTCTAGAAAATGGACATCATAAGTGCCGGCGGTTGCCAATCCCGAAGAAAATGTAACCGAACCGCTGGTATATGTTTTACCCGCCGATGACTTTTTCCCATTGACATAAAACCAATCTACATTATTTCCAGAGGCAGGAGTAACACCTTGATTAAAAATTCCAATCCAATCCGTTTTATTTCCGGGGCCACCAGAGAAGTTAATTGTAATGGATTCATTAGGTGCGTAAGTAGTCTTAGAAGGGCTCACGCTCTGTGCATGTAACCCGATAATGCTTCCTAAACATAGAAAGCACAATTTGATAATGGTTTTCTTCATAATTTTGGTTTTTGATAGTTTAGTTTATAGTTAATCAAAAATAAATTGACTAACCTGTCAATCAATTAAAACCAAATTTATATATAAAATCTACTTTTTATGGGTGTCATTTTAATCAATCAAGTAGGAGAAATTAGTGGACTGATTGTCTGGTTTTTAGGAAGTTTTAATGTGTTGGAACTTAATTTTGACTAGAAAAGACAGTGAGAGTCTACCATGAGCAATCAAAAGACTAGAAGTATATATTTAATAAAAAAAAAGACACTAGAGTATTAGCTTAATATTTTGGAATTAAATGCTTAAGTACTGTAGATAACTTATTTAGTTAGGTATTAATCCAACTTCACACGTTCTTCCCTATTGGCCAATTCCCAAGCGGTATAAAAAATAAGTCGCGCCCGTGTTTCTAAGAATTCGTAGTTGATTTTGTCTGGCGTATCGCTTGGTTTATGATAATCGGCATGGGTGCCATTAAAATAAAAGATAACAGGAATGTTATGTTTAGCAAAATTATAGTGGTCCGAGCGATAATAGAACCTGTTGGGGTCGTTATCATCATTGTAGGTATAGTCAAATTCTAAATTGGTATAGGTCTTATTAACTGCTTCAGCTAGATTGTGGAGCTCTTTGCTTAATTTATCCGATCCAATAAGGTACAGGTAATTGCCTTGACCTTCATGTTTGGGGTCTACGCGACCAATCATATCTATATTTAAATTGGCTACCGTATTTTTTAATGGGAAGACAGGATCTACATCGGCATAGTAGCGCGATCCAAATAAGCCTATTTCTTCTCCAGTAACATGTAAAAATAGGATGGAACGCTTGGGGCCATTGCCTGCTTTGGCAGCCGTTTGAAAGGCCTCGGCTATTTCCATTACGGCAACTGTGCCAGAACCGTCGTCGTCGGCACCATTATTTATATCGCCATTGCCAGAAACACCAATATGATCTAAATGGGCAGAAATAATAATGACTTCGTCCGGTTTTTCAGAACCCTTTATGTATGCCAATACGTTTTCAGAATCCTGTGCATGGTTATTAAAGTATGAAGCGGGAATTTCTTGAAAATAATCACCTTCAGCAATAGGTGAAGGAATATTGTTTTCTATATAATGGTCCCTTAAAAAATCAACAGCTTTTTTTTGGCCAGGTTCTCCTGTTTGCCGACCTTCAAAATCATCGGAGGCATAGGTGTAAAGCATATCTTTTAATTCGGGAGCCGTGATGGTTTTAGCGAATTTAGTAACTGTTTTTTTATTTGAATATGATGCTTTATTTGCCTGGGATGAGCTGCAAGATACCATCAAGACAGTAGAGTATATAAATAAGGCTATCTTTTTCATATGTAAATGCATTATACTGTTAGGTATAGACCGAGTTAGATTTATAATTGTAAATTACAAGGTGCTATAATACAAAAATATAAGCTAATTTAAGTGTTGGTTTTGGCTATTTTAACAATTCGTGGTTTTCGTCGCATGTTAACCTGTGCGTTTGGTTTGCCAATTGCCAAGCCGTAGCGAATATAAGTTGCGAGCGCTTTTTTAGGAGGACATAATTTATTTTGTCTGGAGTATCGGTTGGTTTATGGTAATCTTCATGCTCACCATTAAAATAAAAGATTACCGGAACACCATGTTTGGCAAAATTGTAATGGTCTGATCTTGAATAGTAGTGGTTTTTGTCATTTTCGGCATTATATCGATAATCAAGATCGAGGTTGTAATAGGTATTATTTACTTTTTCTGAAGTATAATGTAATTCTTTGCTTAGCCTATCGGCTCCTATTAAATAAACATAATTAGGATTGTTTTTATGGCGCTCATCAATACGTCCAATCATATCAATATTAAGATTGGCAATAGTATTTTCAAGGGGAAAAACAGGGAAATTGGTGTAATATTCCGAGCCTTGTTTGCCTATTTCCTCTGCCGTTAGGTGAAGAAACAATAGGCTTCTTTTGGGACCGTTACCCTCTTTTTTGGCGGTTAGGAAAGCTTCTGCTATTTCCATAATGGCCACAGTGCCAGAACCGTCATCGTCGGCACCATAGTTTACTTTGCCGTTTTTTTCTATACCGAGATGATCTAAATGTGCCGAAATAATAATTAATTCATCTGGTTTTTCGGTGCCTTCAATATAAGCCAAAACATTTTCTGATGCCTTGGCATCTCTTGAGAGAAAAGAGGCTGGAATAGTTTGGTAGTAATTTTTATCTTCATAGGGAGATACTACACCAATGTTTTGATAGTAGTCTTTAATAAATTTCGCCGCTAACTTTTGTCCTTTTGTACCAACTTTACGTCCTTCAAACTCCTCTGAAGCGAAAGCGTATAAATGTGTTTTTAGCTCTTCAGAAGTGATCGTATTTGCATATTTAACGGCATTTATGCTGTCTACAATTTTGATGCTATTTTGAAGGTTTTTAATTTTCGTGCTATATTTTTCTGTAGCACAGGTGCCCAAAAGGGAAAAAAGTGAGAGAGTGAGTAATGTTTGAATGTGCATATTAAACAGGTTTTATCCCAAGCAACTTACTATTAAAATATTCTCTGGGGCAATGAAAATATTTAATATGCTAGCTCAATTATATTTTAAAAGCAAATATACACATTACAGAGGAAATTACTTACTATTCTATGTCAATATCTTCAAATTCTTCTGATTCTAAGTCCAAACCTTCCAGTTCTTCAATGGCTTCTTCTTCTAGCTGGGTTTCTTTTGTGTCCAAAACTTTGGTTTCTGCAACTTCGGTAGTAGTGAAAACGGCTTTAAAAATGGTTATTGAAAGCGCAACAATAGTTAATAGAAATGTAAACTGAATGATCTTTTTTACTTCTCCTGTTTTTTTTGATAAGTAAAAGGCCCACAATCCAAAGATTAGAGCAGCAATGGCAGGTATTATCGCTAAGTTGGAAATGGGCAATACAGCAAATAAGGTCGCTAAAATGGAAGTGATAATGGCTAAAATGGTAAATAATTTTTTCATCTGTTTTAAATTTTAAGACATTTAATAACTCGCAAGAAATTAATTTTTTAGGCCTGATGCCGATTTAATTTTTAGTTCACCATTACCTACTGGAATCTTAAATTTACCATAAACTATAATTTTATTGGCATCTGCAGTTAGCCAAAGCAAGTTACTATTGCTTCCTTGTAGAATGGATTCACTAGATCCAATGGCTAATTTGTAGCATTCTTTTTTACCTATAGCGGTACTAATAGTTTCTTTGCCCAGATAGGTAAATTGTGCTTTGGTCTCTTTTCGATCAAAGATAATGGTAAAAGATTGGCGTTGTCCTTTGCTCATGTTTTCAAAATCAAACAATCTAATATTATATAGTGTAGATACAATGTCTTTAGTGCCATTTCCAATGGAATTAGATTTGTTCTCTACATTGTTATTTCTTTTGGTCTGAACCGATTTTACTGTTTTTGTTTTATGGCTGAAGGTGTATTTCATGGCCTTGTAGTAGCTACCTTCATTGATATCTCGGTTGTATAAATATGGTGTAAGGGTTTTGGGGCTAACATAGCTTTCGTATAAATCCCTTATTTTAAAAAAATTATCCCATTTGCTGAAAGTAGCCGCTGTACATTTTAAGCGTAATAAGGTAGCCTTAGAAGTCTTTACAGGGCTGGTTTGCATGGTTACTTGAGCAATATCTGTTAATATACCAGACATGTTGTAGGAGGCCGTGTAAACAAGTTTTTCGTTAGTGCCTATGGCCGTATTTTGGGCACTTATGGTTATGGAAAATAACGCAAAAAGAAATAGGATAATACGCATTTGATAGATTTAGTTTTTGGTTATAACGTATAGTTTAACATTTATTGTGCCGAAAATACAATGCTTTAAAGTTTTAAACTAATTTTTAATTTATTTATATTAAAGTGTGTGCTTTGGCTGATAATTATCATATTTTTAACGGGATAGCCTTCTTATATTTAGGAATAATATTGGGTGTTATGAAATCGATACTTTTACCAACAGATTTTTCGAAAAACTCACTGAATGCCATAAATTTTTCGATGAAATTTTTTAAAGATCAAGTTTGTGACTTTTATATAATGAATGTACAGAAAGCTTCGTCGTTTATTTCTGATGATATGATGGTCGTATCATCTTCTGCCACCATTTATAATACCATTGTAGATGCGGCAAAGAAGTCTATCAATAATATTATTTCTGATATAAAAAAGACCCATAACAATAGTAAGCATAATTTTCATGCGATAGTAGATTACGATAATTTTACAGATGCCATTAATCAAGTTTGTGAAAAGCACAATATCAATTTAGTGTTAATGGGAACTAAGGGAGCTTCTGGTTTGGAAAAGGTGCTCTTTGGAAGTAATACGATTCATGTTATTCAACGCTGTTTAACGCCTGTACTGGTCATTCCACATGGTTATAAATATTCTAATCTGTCGAAAATTGCTTTTGCTACAACTAATTTAGAACCGTTCGCTATTGAAGATATGCAGTTGTTAAAAGAATGGGTGAATTTATATCATTCCGAATTGGATATTCTACACATAGCAGACCAAAACCATTTGGCCTATACGTCTTACGATAATCACGAATTTTTCAATGCGAATTTTAAACAGGCCAAACACGATTATATAGATACCACAAGAAAGGACATGTTTAAGGAAATATATTCATATATTCATAATAACAAAATAAAAATGTTAGCCATAAAAAACAAAAAGCATTCTTTTATAAAGCGGTTGTTTACCTCTAACAGCTTAGAAAATTTAGCTTTTAAAATTGATATCCCTTTTTTGGTCTTCCCTTGCAGGAACGTTTGATGAAGCTTTAATTATAAAAGGTTTTGCAGGGGTAGGTAATTTATCCTGCAAATTAAATTATGTTCCTTTTTTATGTAATTCTTTACAATTTAAGTATTTACGCTTAACTTTATACAATTGTTAAACCAATCACCCTAACATTGTACAATGAGATACAAACTTTGTATACTAATCTGTATTGGCTTTTTTAATTGTTCTTTTGGTCAAATATCAAAAATTGACAGCCTTAAACTTGTTTTTGAAAATCCCAAAGAAGTTGATTCGTTAAGGTACGAAGCGGGATTGGATGCTTTTATGTTATGGTTCAGAAAAGATTTGGATTCGGCTAGGGTTTTGGGAAATCAAGTCCTTGGGTTTTCAAGAAAAAAGCATAATAGGAAATGGGAGGCCACTGCATATAGGTTTATTGGGAATACCTATGCGGTACAAGGCAATTTTCAAGAGGCCTTAACCTATTTTCTAAAAAGCCATGAGCTGCATATCCAATTGTCTGACCGAAAATCTATGGCTACTACCTTCAATAATATTGGGACTGTTTATTACGAATTAGGGAATTTTACCAAGGCATTGGATTATTTACTTCAAGGGTTGAAAATTGCTGAAACTAATGAAGACAAAGAAAATTTAGCACGGCTTACCAATAATTTGGGCAATGTCTTTATACGACAAAAAAATAATGAAAAGGCTCTGGAATACCTCAATTATAGTTTGAAATTAAAACAAGAGATGGGCAACAAGCGTACTCTGGTTCATGCTTATAACAATGTTGCTCTTGTATATACCAATTTAAACCAATTTGATTTAGCGCGTCAAAATCTATTAAAATCGGCAGAACTGGCAGAGCAGGTCAATGACCAAAGAGGGGTTACCCGTGCTTATAACAATATTGCAGAAATTTACGCTAAGCAGGGTAAGTTCAATGAGGCCTTAAATTATTTGAATAAAAGTATAGCCATTAAACAAGAAATAGGCGATAGGGAAGGCTTAACCTCGGCGTATTTGTATAGAGGAGGTGTGTATGTGAAAACCAAGAACTATGCTTTGGCCAAGCAAGATTGTGAGAAGAGCTTGGAACTTGCTTCAGAAATGGGAGTGCTCATTGCCATTAAGGAATCCTGTGAATGCTTAAGTACGGTTTGGGAAAAATTAGGTAACTATAACAAGGCTTTAGGGTATTATAAACAATCTATGCAGGCTAAGGATTCATTATTTAATAATGAAAAGACCAAAGAGATCACACGCCAAGAAATGCAGTACCAATTCGAAAAACAACAGTTGGCAGATAGCATTGCGTTTAACAAACAAAAGGCAGAACAGGAATTGCGTCATGAGCAAGACATAAGCAAACAGCGTAACAAGGTAAACCTGGTTATTTTTGGGACAATTGGCTTATTGCTTATAGCAGGGGTTTACTGGCGCTCCAGGCAAAAAAGTATAAAATTAAAACAAGAGCGGAATGTTATTAGCAAGTTAAAACAAATAGACCGACTTAAAGATCAGTTTTTGGCCAACACATCGCACGAACTACGTACACCACTAAACGGAATCATAGGATTGTCCGAATCTTTAAAAGATGGGGTTGCGGGCAAGATGAGTGGGAAAGCCATCGAAAACCTGGATATGATTGTAAATAGTGGTAAGCGACTGTCCAATTTGGTGAATGATATTCTCGATTTTTCCAAATTAAAGAACAGGGATTTGGCGCTGTCTATCCAAGCCGTAGATATTTTTCCTATAGCAGATTTAGTGTTGAAGGTGTCTGGTACATTGGCAAAAGGAAAGGACCTTAAACTTGTCAATTCAATCTCAAAAGATATTCCGTTAGTTGAAGCTGATGAAAACCGACTTCAGCAGATATTATATAATTTGGTAGGAAATGCCATTAAGTTCACCCAATGTGGAATGGTAGAAATTCAAGCAAAAGAAGAATCGGGATTTTTAAAGGTTTTTGTTTCAGATACCGGTATAGGTATTCCGAAGGATAAATTTGATGCCATTTTTAAATCTTTTGAACAGGCCGATGGTTCAACAGAAAGAGCCTATGGGGGAACTGGTTTGGGCCTCGCAGTGACTAAACAATTGGTGGAGCTACATGGGGGCATTATAAATGTAGATTCTGAAGTAGGTAAGGGGACTACCTTTAGTTTCACCTTGCCTTTAAGTAATGAAAGCAAGACTGGGGTAGCAATCGAAAAAACAGAAGATAAGGCCCAAAATATTCAGAATAATATTGTTTATGAAAACAATGAAGAGGAAGTGGAAACCCATGTCCCAATATCAGATTTAACGATTTTAATAGTTGACGATGAGCCTATTAATAGACGTGTTCTGGAAAACCATTTAACTGTTGCGGGCTATAAAGTCGTTGAGGTTGGAACTGGAAAGGAAGCTTTGGAACTTATTTCTAAAGGCCATTTTTTCGATTTAATTCTTTTGGATATCATGATGCCAAACATGTCCGGCTACGAAGTTTGTGAAACCATTAGAAAAACCTATTCCACTAGTGAATTGCCCATAGTGTTGTTAACCGCTAAAAATAGGGTTAGCGATTTGGTTACCGGTTTTAATGTTGGAGCAAATGACTACTTAACTAAGCCCTTTTCGAAAAATGAACTGTTAAGTAGGATAAAGACGCATCTTAATTTATATGGTATTCATAGGGCGACCAGCAAGTTTGTGCCTTCAGAGTTTTTAAAATCTGTTGGAAGGGAAGCCATAACCGAAGTGACCTTGGGAGACCATATTCAAAAAGAGGTTACGGTATTGTTTACCGATGTTAGGGATTATACCACTTTAGCTGAATCGATGACTCCGGAGCAAAATTTTAAGTTTGTTAATGCATATGTGGGGCGTATGGGGCCATTAATCCAACGCAATGGAGGATTTGTAAATCAGTATTTGGGAGATGGTATCATGGCGCTTTTTCCAGAAAACGCTACACATGCCTTACAAGCGGCAATTGCTATGCAAAAAACAATTTTGGAGTATAACCTAAGACGTGAAAAGGAAGGGTTTAGGCCAATTTCGGTAGGTATGGGAATGCATACGGGGTCTTTGGTTATGGGTATTATTGGTGATACGCATAGAAATGATACAGCTATTATTGCCGATACCGTTAATACGGCATCCCGTATGGAAGGAACAACTAAACACTATGGTGCCAACATTGTATTGAGTGAAAACAGTATGGCGACCATTGAAAATAAGGAGGATTTTAATTTTAGGTATTTAGGAAAGGTTAAGGTTAAAGGGAAAAACGAAGTGATAGGGGTGTTTGAGTGTTTTAATGGTGATGAGGGTGCGGTTATTGATTTGAAAATGAAGACCTTAAAAGATTTTGAAAAGGGCTTGAAGTATTTTTTTAATAAGGAATTTCCAAAAGCATCCGCTGCTTTCGATAAGGTGTTAACTAAAAACCCTAAAGACAAAGTCGCTAGGTATTTTGTAACCAAATCTGCAGAATATACCATTTCGGGTACACCCAACGATTGGGATATGGTCAATGCACTAGATGCCAAATAACAAAAGGCTGTCTAAAAAGTATCATTCAGAGCTGTAAGACAGAGCGCAATCAGAATGACAAAATAAATCACTTTTTAGACAGCCTTTATTGTTTTAGGGGCTATTAATTATTGACTTTCCTTAATGTAGCCCCAGCCGTCTTTTTGTTTTTCAATAATTTCTAAGATACCATCGGGAACACTTCTAACGCCTGATATTAATTGGGAAGCGTCTACACTATGGCGCTTCATGGTGCCTTGGCAAATCACAAAATCAATATTGTCTTTTTTGGCAAGTGCCTCTAGGTCTTCGGCTACCACAGATTTATCTTTTAAGACCATATCCATAGCGCCACTATACATAACGACTTCAAATTTAGAATCTGGATAAGCGCTGGACATGGCTTTTACATGCCTAATGGTCGATTCATGTACTTTTGTATTGCTGCTGGTTACGTCAAATACAATTTTTACTGGTTTTTCCTGAGCAAAAACTATTGTTGCCAGTAGTATTGCTAATGCCGTATTTATTATTCGCTTCATCATTATTAATTTTTTTATTATTCACCTGCAAATATGTATCCACAACCATGTTCTTGAGCTCTGCCAAGCGCCCATACGCCAGAAGGAACTAGCTGAATACCTGGAAGGACACCATTAACCCAGTCTTCATATACTTCGGTAGGATCAAGGTTCATTTGAGCGGCAACAGCATTACTATATACTTTAGTAGCTAAGTCACAAGCACAGAACATAGCACCACGTTCTTGCATGCGTTTTATGCCTTCAATTTGTGGTAAGGGGAAATCGCCTTCTTGAGGTTCGTAAAAAGGGTTTCTGGTATAGGGCTCTCCCGAAGCTGTGTTTATTTCAAAAACTTTTCCTAGTGGATATTTTTCCCATAATCTATCTTCAAAGGCTATCGGGATGGCCTTATGCCTGAGGACGGTCACTGCAGTCATGTCTTCATCGGGAGTTCCTGTGCCATTGTTAGTAAGGTAAAAAGCCCAGTTCCATGTAATGGGAAATCCTTTGTGGGGAGTCGACCCATCGTAAACAATACGATGTTTTCCTTTTATATTGTCAAACCAACTCTCTGCATCAGAAAGTTTTTTTGAATCAGGTATAGGAACATCTTTGTACAAAGGGTTTGTTAGGGCCGATAGGGTACTAGCTGTTGCACCTAGTGCAAGAGCTCCTAGAAATTGTCTTCTTGAATTGTTGTTCATTGTTTTCATGATTACTTGGTTTTAGTTATATTAAATTGTTCTTTGTAGTATTCCATTATGGGTTGAAATGGCCCCATTTGGTGTTGTTCAACAGGGAAATTGTCAGCATAAGGTGGGTAAGGTGTAGATACTGGTTTTTTCTTTAAGTCGGGGAAGTCTTTTTCTGGGTTCGATTTTTTAGGACGTTCCTGAGCGTTTATATATCCAGCAACATCATAAGCTTCTTCATCGGTTAATGTTGGCGCATCATAAGTTGTTCCAAAGGGCATATTGCCTTTAATAAATTGGGCAGCTGTAATTACCCTTGTCATACCTGCTCCATGGTTAAACGAGTTCTCTCCCCAAAGCGGTGGGTATTCATAGGCGTAGCCATCGGCAGCCATAACGCCTTGCCCATCTTCACCGTGGCATACAATGCAGTGCTTTGTGAAGACAGCTTTTCCATGGTCTAAGTCTACAGCTCTATTTGGGATTTTAATCTTTAAAAAGCCATTGCCTTTAATTTTACCGTCCTTTGGAGCATAGCGACTTAGCCAATTTAAATAGGCAATAATGGCTTTCATTTCTTTACTGTCTTCTGGCAGGGCTTTTCCATTCATACTTCGTTCCATACAGCCATTAATGCGTTCTGCAATCGTGCCTATTTTATTTTCCCGACCTCTGAATTGAGGAAATCTTTGGATAATTCCAATTAATGGAGCCGAGTAGGGCTTGGTGCCTAAATCTAAATGGCAGTTTTTACAGGCTAACCGGTTGCCTTGATAGATCATTTTAGGGTCACCATTATCGGGGCCTATATATTTTGGGGTGTTTGAAAACACGTCGTATCCGTATTTTATGAGGTCATTATCTTTTGAATCATTCAATTGCGATACATCATAGTTCATATAATATAGTTTTGACGGGCCGAATTTCGATTTGAATACATGCTGTGGCAAAACATCAAAACAGTAAAGCATGAAAATGAAGGTTAAGGCCAATAAGGCTCCAAAGTATATTAGAATACGTTTTATAATGTTCTTGTATGGCTTATATAGTTCCATTTGTTTTTAACTAATTAATACTTAAGCATAACTGTAATCAAGCTTAAATTTGCTTGGTTAATATGTTCTATAGTAAATTTGGTGGGCTCTGCTATTAGGTAGATAAGGGGTGTTAACTACATGTGCCTAAGTCTGAGGAGTAAATTATAGGCTTAAGTTACAAAAAAATAGTTTTGACTGTATGTGATGTGTTTTGGTTTTTTAATGGGTGTTGTGTGCTATTATTGTAAAAAATAGGTACAGATATTAAGTTACCTTCACAAACCGTTTAGGCTTTTACAATTTCTATTGAAACAGGTGTAGGGTTGATAATCATATCTAGTACAGGAGAGAATCTGGCTAAGTTTTCAAGTTGTTCTGGTGTAGCGTCCGACTTTACTTTTAAGGTGAATTTGATACCGTCAAAACCTTTACGAACTTCAGGCTTTAGCCCTAAAAATCCTTGTAAATCCATACTGCCATTTATGGTCGATTCCGCGCCATCAATATAAATACCATGTGCTGCCGCATGGTAAACCATGGCGCCTGTTAAGCAAGACGCTAAAGCATGCAAGACTACTTCTGGTGGGGTGGCTGCCTCGTCATGGCCAAGTAAAACTTGAGGGTGGCTGCATTCCATAGTGAATATTTCTTCTCGAGACGTGTCTTCTTGTCCAACGCCATAAAAGCCTTTAACGCTAGATACACAATGGCCACCATCTATCCAGTTGTTTTTGGCTCTAAATTCAAATTTGGCTAGTTCTGGATTTTGTTGAACCGCTCCAATAGTTTCTTCTAATTGATCTATGTTTACTCCGTTTTTTATATTAACTGTTGTATTCATGTTTTCTACATTTTTAAATTGTTAATTGATTTATTAAATGTTTGATAGATGAATTGCATTTGTCATGCCAAACAAGTTAATATGCTTAAAATCAAATAGTTATTTTTAAATGTAGAAAATTATTTTTTGCGATATATCATAAATTAACGATATTTCGTTAGTGTGTTACGAAGTTTCGGAAGTGTTTGTTTTTATTTTAAAAATGAAATAGAGGCTTTTGTTTAAAATGTGTTTGTATCTACATCTTTAATGAATTTGATAACCCCTTCAAAATAGGTCTTTTGGTCATCATATTGAGACAAATGGCTGCCATTGGGACAATATAGGTAACGTCCATTTTTTACTTCGGTTGAAATCCATTTCATATGCTCAGGATCCATGGTATCATGCTTAGCGCCTATGGTTAGAGTTGGTACTTCTATATTGTGTAATTGGTCTTTTATGTCCCAGTTTTTTAAGGTAGCATCGCCTTTTATGCCAAATTCACTAGGTCCTTGCATGGTAACATAAACTTTAGGGTTTACATGGTGTATCGCTCTGTTGATAGAGTTGGGCCATTGGTCCAGAGGCATTCTTAAAATGTGTGCCGTGTAGTAGTGTTGCATGACCAAATTTAAATACCGTTCGTTGGAGTAATCTTCGTTATTCTCATAAACCATAATTTCCTTAAGTACATCTGGAGGTAATTGGGGAGCCAGTACCTCGTCAGAATATTTTTGGTATTCTGGTATGGAAGCCACCATATTAGAAATAATTAAGCCTTTAAGGTGTTGTTGGTATTTTAAAGCATATTCCATGGCTAAAATGCCACCCCACGATTGCCCCAATAAATAAAAATTATCCTTATTTAGATTTAGGGCTAGTCTAACCTGTTCTACTTCTTCAACAAAGCGAGGTAAATCCCATAACGATAGATCGTCGGGTTGGTCGCTATAAAAAGAACCCAATTGGTCATAGTAATAGTATTCTATACCTTCTTGTGGAAAATAACCATCGAAGCATTCGTATAGTTCGTGGGTCATTCCCGGACCTCCATGTAACAACAAGACTTTTATTTTGGGATTATTTCCTATACGTTTGGTCCAAACCTTGAACTCGCCTTTTGGTGTTTGTATGGGAATCATTTTGATGCCTCCAGTGAACTGATCATCGTGATTGGAATTATCGTGGTATTCTTGAATTGATAGTACTGAATTTGAATCTTCAGAAGCTTGTGTTTCTGTTTTGGGCGAATTATTGCAGCTAACAAAGATTAAAAGTGTGCAAAGCAGGAAGAAACTTCTCATGTTTTGGTTATTAGTGGTTTATCTAACCAATTTACGAAAAATATCTCATTTTATATTGGCCTTTCTATTCCTAAAGCTTTCATTTTAGAGGCGAGTGTCGTAGAGGGGATTTGCAACAATTCGGCTGCACCATACTTTCCTGATATTTTCCAACGTGTTTGTTTTAAAGCCCTTAAAATATTTTCCTTTTCTAAAGCGATTAATTCTTTAGCCGTTAATATATGCTCTTGTTCAACCGCTTTAGGTATTTGTTCGTTAATTTGCTTACTCGGGATAATGGACCGCCAATCAATAGTGCCATTTTGAGAAACAATAACAGCGCGCTCAATTAAATTTTGAAGCTCCCGTACATTGCCAGGCCAATCGTATGATTTTAAATAGGACAGATCTTCATCGGTTAATGGAATTATTGGTTTATTAAGCTTTTTTGAAAACTGATCGATCATCTCTTGTGCGATCAAGTAAATATCGTTGCCTCTCATTCTTAACGCGGGAACTTCAATTGGAAACACATTTAAGCGATAGTATAAATCTTCCCTAAACTTTCCTGCTCTAGAGAATTCCAATAGATTGCGATGGGTAGCAGCAATGATCCTTACGTCTACTTTTATGGTTTCGGAGCTACCCACGGGGTCAAATTCACCTTCTTGGATAACCCTAAGCAATTTGGGCTGTAATTCTAAGGGGAGTTCGCCAATTTCATCCAAAAAGATGGTGCCTTTATCGGCTAATAGAAACCGACCTTTTCTACTGCTGGTCGCTCCAGTGAACGCGCCTTTTTCATGGCCAAACAATTCGCTTTCAATAAGATTGGTAGGGATGGCGCCACAGTTTATCCGTATAAGGGGTTTGTCGTTTCTGTGACTTTCTTTATGTATGGCCCTGGCCACCAATTCTTTTCCCGTTCCCGTTTCGCCCTGAATTAACACTGTGGCATCTGTTTTGGCAACTTGGTGGATAAGGTTTAAAACAGACTTCATACTCTTATCTTCGGCAATAATCCCATAACTACTCGTAAGTTCTTGAATTTCTTCCTCTAAATATTTTGTTTTATTGGTTAGGAGGGCAATAGTTTCTTCAGCGTTTAATCGGTCTTCAATATTTCTTAAAATAAGGGTATAGTAATTGTCTTTATCGGTACCATACTTGCTTATGGTGCCTTCATTCAAGGTTTCGGTTTCATTAGAGCCTATCACTTTTATTATGCTCGGCAGATATTTATTTGTAAACCCTTTGGAAGCTTCCATTTTTACGGTATCCTCTATTAATTGGGCGCTTTCATTACCTAAAAAGTACAGCACATTACGTTGTAGGACATCGTTATTTTCAAGTAGTTTGTTGGCGGAAGCGTTTGTTAACACAATTTTAAAATCGCTATCGAACATGATAATGGCATCCATTGCACCATTTAAAAGCCCATTCATTTTGCTGTTGGCTATTTCAATGGCTTGTTTTGAAGAAGCCAAACGTTCCTGGATGGTGTCCAGTTCCCGGTGGCGTTTAATCATAACCGCTAAAATGCCTTGGGCAAATCCACTGTCCTTTGTCATCAAATCTAAAAAATGTTCGCGTTCAATTTTTAAGACTTGGGTTTTTTCAATAGCCGTTATGGATGCAGATCGGGTATTGTTGTCTATTAAGGCATACTCCCCAAAGCAGTGCCCCGCTGTAAGTGTGTCGTAAATATGGTCCTTATCATGCACTTTAACGGCTCCAGAAACAATGGCGTACATGGCATGGCCTACATCCCCTTTTTTAAAAACAGTTTCATTTTTAATATAGGTTTCTTCAGTAATATTTTGACTTAACTGAAGCAAAGATGCTTTGGAAACCTCTGAAAAAAAAGGAATTTCCGATAGGAACTCTATAATATTTTTTGATGTGGTTTTCTGCATAATCCTATAAATGACTAGGTTAAAGATAAAAATATTAAATAGGATTTAGAACTTTGGTTTTCTAAAATGCCTCCTTTTAAAGATATTTAATTAAATTTAGAGTTAAACTCAACATTTTAAAATGGCACAGCACAGGCAACTTGGAGCTATCATGTTTACCGATATAGAAGGCTATACTTCATTAATGCAAAATGATGAAATGGAAGCGATGGTAATAAGGAAAAGACATCGGGAAATATTTGACACTGTTACAGAACGGTTTAATGGAGAGCTTATCCAATATTTTGGGGATGGTACTTTAAGTATTTTTAGAAGTTCTGTTGAGGCTATTAAATGTGGTATTGAGCTACAAAATGCCTTTATGAGTGAACCAAAAATACCCGTTAGAATTGGTGTTCATGTTGGCGATATTGTTAGAACAGAATCCGATATTATAGGAGACGCCGTTAATATAGCTTCAAGGATAGAATCTCTTGGCGTAGCAGGAAGCATATTAATTTCAGATAAAGTTAATGACCAGATTAGAAACCAAAGGGATATAACAACCCAGTTTATTGATGCTGTCGATTTTAAGAACGTTAATAAAGTTATTCCTGTTTTTGCAGTAACTAATGGGGATTTGGTAGTTCCGGAAAAAAATAGCCTTAAAGGGAAAACGAAACCAAAAGATTCTGAAGTCTATAAAAGCTATCGAAAAAAGAGTCTTTACACGTTAGCTGCTTTATCGTTAATAATCTTGGTGCTTATGTACTTCATCATGAAAAAAAGTACAGCCTATGAACTAAGGGAACCAACCTTAGCCGTACTTCCTTTTAACGATATGAGTAATAGTGGCAGTTCCAATATTTTTGCTGATGGGATTACCGAAGATATCATAACACATTTATCAAAAATCCAACATATTCAGGTTATTTCAAGAGCCTCGTCGATGCACTATAAAGGAACGGATAAATCCATAAAGGAAATAGCCAAAGAGTTGGGGGTTAATTATATTTTAGAAGGTAGTGTACGTGTTAACGACAATCAGGTACGTGTTAATGCAAATTTGGTCGATGCTTCCAGTAATAAAAATTTGTGGGCCAATAATTACGATAATACCTTGGTGCAAATATTTAAAATACAAACCAATGTATCCAAGGATATAGCCAATACTCTGCAGATTACATTAAGTGATACAGAACAATCGCGGTTGGACAACGAACCTACTAAGAACCCCGAGGCTTACAAGGTCTTTAAGGAAGCGCAGACATTTTTGCACAGGGGAGGGGGAAAAGTAGAAGAATTAAAAAATGCAGAAAATTTATTTAAAAAAGCTATTGATCTGGATCCTAATTTCTGTAGGGCTTATGTAGGTGTGGCCGAAACTTATCTTGAATATATATTTTGGGGCAGGGAGTCCCCAAAAAAGATGTTGGAATTAGCTTCTACACCAGCATTAAAGGCCTTGGCCATTAACTCTAACGATGGAGGGACTTTTGGGGCATTAGGAGCGATAAGTTACTATAAGTATGAAAAGGAAACGGCAATCCTTTACTTAAAAAAGGCTATTGAAATTAACCCCAGTTATGTAGGAGCTTATAATAAGCTGGCCTGGATCTATACTTTTGAGGGAAACTTGGAGTTAATGGAGGAGTATTTTAATAAGGTATTGAAACTGGATCCTCTATCACCCAAATATATTGGTGATATGGGGCAGGCCTATTATTATTTAAGGGAGTTTCAAAAAACTATAGATATGATGGACGAAGCTTTAAAAATTTTTCCAAATGACAATATGCTATTGTGGATGAAAGCTTCTAATCTTTCTGGATTGGGGAAATATAAAGAAGCTATAGCACTGTATACCTCAAGAAGTGTGGCGTCCCATACCAATTGGATGTTGGGGTATTGCTATGGTATGATAGGAGAACATGAAAAAGCTAAAAAAATATTGGAATATCAACTGGATAAAAGTGAACTGATGTATGTGCCTCCTTATATGATTGCTACAATATATATGGGCTTGGGTGATGTTGAGAATGCTTTAACCTGGTTGGAAAAAGACTATGAAGTAGGGGGGCAAGGGCTTTTCTTTTGGGGCTTGAAACAGGATATTAAATTCGATTCCTTAAAAGACGAACCAAGGTTCCAGGCCTTATTAAATAAGGTGCCTTAGAATTTTCTTTAATCGAAAAGAATTCCCCGTATGTTTGCATCGGGGTTTCCGTTGAACCTGCCTGCCGGCAGGCAGGCCTGCAATTCCATTGTAGTTACTTTAGTTTCTATAAACTATTTGCATACTGACTGTCATTTCGAATCTTTCGACTGTCGCTCAAGACAGGCTAAAGTGAGAAATCTCATCATACATCAAAATTATGAGATTCCTCTTCGTGCCTCATTCGGAATGACAACACCAGCTCCAAAAGAATTTCATTCTTTGTTTAGAACTATGGCTTTTTAATCCATAATGTTTTATTTTTTGTAACATTATGGAATTAGTTGCGTCATACAGATGTCAATCAAAATAATCATTGTCATGAGAGAAGATAATCAACTTATAGTCATTACCCACTTAAGCCAGTTAATAACCCTGGTTGTAGGCTTCGGGAGTTTGTTGTTGCCCTTGATATTGTGGCTCACACAAAAAGAAAAAGTGTATAAAATGGATGAACACGGCAAAAACATAGTTAACTTTCAATTGAGCCTACTTGTTTATTGCCTTATATGCATCCCTTTAATTTTATTATTTGGTTTGGGTATCTTAGGTTTTATAGTATTAGGAATCATATCTGTAGTATTTCCTATAGTAAATGCTATTAAAGCCAGTAAAGGCGAAACGCCCCAATACCCCTTATCTCTTAATTTTATTAGTTAGTTTTTGTTAGTATGAGATAAGCAAAACGCTCACCATTTGGTGAGCGTTTTTTATTTATTAACAATTAAAAAACTTTTGGATATATACTTGTTTTAAGAATTCAGCATCACAGGCATTACCAACATGGTAATTTGTTCGCCTTCGTCCAACCCGTCAATAGGTGTTAAAATTCCTGCTCTGTTGGGTAAGCTCATTTCCAGCTGAACGTCATCTGAACCTAAGTTATTAAGCATTTCGGTTAGAAAACGCGAATTGAAGCCAATTTGCATGTCATCCCCTTGATAATCGCAGGTTAAACGTTCTTCGGCTTTGTTGCTGTAATCAATATCTTCGGCAGAAATATTAAGCTCTGCACCAGCAATTTTTAAACGGATTTGATGTGTTGTCTTATTAGAGAAAATACTAACACGACGTACAGAATTTAAAAATTGGTTACGTGCAATGGTTAATTTATTTGGATTTTCCTTAGGAATAACCGCTTCGTAATTAGGATATTTGCCATCAATTAAACGACAGATCAATTCTGAGTTTTCAAACGTAAACTTAGCATTGGAGTCATTGTATTCAATAGTAACTTCTTCTTCGCTTCCAGCTAAAATACCCTTTAAAAGATTTAAAGGTTTTTTAGGCATAATGAATTCAGCTACTTGATCGGCCTTGATATCTTCACGGGTATATTTTACCAATTTATGTGCATCGGTAGCAACAAAAGTCAATCCTTGGTTTGTGAATTGAAAAAAGACCCCGCTCATTACTGGACGTAAATCGTCATTTCCTGCGGCAAATATAGTTTTGCTAATAGCAGTAGCTAATACGTCGCCCAAAACCACCGTTTTACTAGGGTCTTCTAAAGATACTGCTTTAGGAAACTCATTGCCATCGGCATAAGCTAAGGCGTATTTACCGTGGTTAGAGCTTATTTCAATAGTATTATTATCCTCTACAACAAATGTTAAGGGTTGCTCGGGAAAGGTCTTTAAGGTGTCTAAAAGTAAGCGCGCCGGAATGGCAATGCTACCTTCGCTATCGCTCTCTACATCTAGGGTAGAAGACATGGTAGTTTCTAAATCACTTGCAGAAACGGTAAGTTTGGATTGCTCCAATTCAAACAAAAAATTATCTAATATAGGTAAGGTGTTTGAGTTGTTGATTACCCCACCTAAAGTTTGCAATTGTTTTAATAAATAGGTACTAGAAACTATAAATTTCATTTATAAATAAAGTATTTTAATTTTAAAAAAGCTATCTACAAATATATTCGATACCATCTAATATAGGAAACAAACTTATCAACATTTAGGCAGCGTATTTTTTCTTTCTGTAGTAATTAAATGCTAAACCAAAAAGCGCTAATAAAGCTAGTGGTAATGCAGTATTCAAGAGTTGCCATTTGGTTTTTTCTTCTGCTATTTTTTGAGGATTTAAAAAAGCAACAGCTATTTCTTTGGTCCGAATGTTTATAAGTCCATCATCGTCCAGTAAGTAATTTACCGCATTCAATAAAAATTCTTTGTTACCAATGGCTTGGTTACTCGAACGGTCAAAATCCAAAGGTAAGGGGCGGTTTCTGTCTATATCATTTTTAACTACATCGCCATCGGCAACTACAATTAGTTTAGTTGATGGACTTTGATTTTTTTCTGTTACCAGTTTAAATGGCTTGATGCGATTATTGTAAACCGAAGTAAACTCGCCTTCCAAAAGTACCGCAAGGACTTGGTTGCCTTTATTGAACAATGCAGGGTCTTGCTTTTCTGTAGCGTTTTCCAATCGTATTTCTTTGGGCGTACCTTCCAATCGGGTTAGTTTTGAGCTTTGCAACAAAATGGTTTTTTGTATGCTGTTTTTTAAAGTATCGATTTGATTGGCAAAATCAAATTTCACCAAGTTTAAATTACTTGTAATGGGATGATTGGGATTGGCAGATGCTAAAGGTGAATAAGGCCATTGTAAGCGCATAAACTGGGTATCGTTACCACTACCGGTGGCGAGCATAATTGGTGCAGAGTAAAGGTCGCTTAGCAGAACAGGGTTAATACGAACGCCGTATTTAAAAAGGAAATCGGTAAGGTTTAAATCTCGGGAAACGGCAAAATTGGTACCAGCATCGTTTTGCAAACTGTCCTTTTCCATGGCTACGGCATCAATAAGCCATAAGCTCTTGCCGCCATTCATGGTATATTGATCCAGAACCAGTTTTTCTTCTTCAGAAAAAGCTTCGGTAGGTTTGGCGTTGATAATTAAATTGAAAGCCTCCAGATCTTTAAGCGTTTTTTGTGGATTGGCAGAAACACTATCTAGAGTAAAAGGCGCAATAAAGTAGTATTCGCTTAGTTTTTTTAAAAAGTCGGCAATATATTGGTCTTTTAACTGTCCGTTACCTTTTAAAACAGCAATTTTACGACGCTTGGGTTGGGTAAGTTTACTAAAGCCATCAGCAAAGGCATACTCAAGATGCTGTACCGAATTACTAACCAGTTCTTGTTGCGTACTTCCAATTTTATTTTTAATAAGTGGAATGCTAACGGTTACACCATTATAACTTGCCAAAGCCCAAGGAAAAATAATGGCTTGCGATGCTTTGCCGTTTTCCTGAACATTCATTCGCATGGGGGTTAACCCACGTTGGGTTAAGGCTTGTATGTTTTGGTCTATATTATTTTCATTCTCAAGCGGATCGATGAACTTGTAAATAACCTTGTTGTTTTTAGCAGAAAACTCCTCCAGTAACTGGCGGGTTTCATTTTGCAGTCGGCGAAATTCAGAAGGAAAATCGTTACCTTCTAAAAAAACATCGATTTCAATAGGTGATGCTACTTCATCTATAATATTAACGGTGGCTTGGCTTAAGGTATAGCGTGAATCTTCGGTTAAATCGAAACGCTTGTATAGTTTACTGCTTAAAAAGTTAACAGTAACAATAGCTATTAATAATAGGCCGATATGTTTTAGGTTGCTGTTCACTTTTTATTTGTTCTGCTTAGGTTTTGTTTGGTTAACATAATAAAAAAAGTACTAACACTTAAAAAATAGATAATATCCCGAGTGTCCAATACACCACGGCTCATGCTCTTATAGTGGTAGCTCATGCCCAATTGTTCGATAAAAAGACTAGACGTGAAGTCTGCGATACCTTCAAAACCAATATAAAACAAAAAGCAAAGGAATACCGAAACAATAAACGCTACAATTTGATTGTCGGACAAGGTAGAGCCAAACACACCTATGGCGGTATAGGCAGCTACTAAAAACAGTAATCCGAAATAGGAACCCAAGGTACTACCAACATCTAAATTACCAATAGGATTTCCCAATTCGTAAACCGAATACACATATAGTAATGTAGGTAAGAGTGCAATAATAATTAAGATAAAAGCACCAAAATACTTACCTAAAACAATATTGATGTGCGAAATGGGTTTCGTCAATAATAATTCTAAAGTGCCTTGCTTTTTTTCATCGGAAAAACTACGCATGGTTACCGCTGGAATAAGAAAGATCAATATCCAGGGCGCTAATAAAAAGAAAGAAGACAGGTCTGCAAAGCCATAATCTAATATATTGAACTCCCCTTTGAACAACCAAAGAAATAAGCCATTTAGCAATAAAAAAATGGCAATGACCAAATAACCTATGGGCGAAGCAAAAAATGAGTTTATTTCTTTTTTAAGTATGGCAAACATTACATTTGATTAACGATTAACGATTAACGATTAACGATTAATAATTAAACCCTTTGACTGCATACTTCAGCTCAGCTTAGTGTACCATCCAGGGTAAGTTTATAATTTTTGTTTCTCTATTCTCTGTACTTTGTACTTTGTACTTTGTACTCGGAAATCAACTCACGAATATAAAACTTTTTTACAGTTCATTGTATTAATTAAGAGATTCCAGCTTATCAACGCTCCAAGCCTCGGGTTTTATATTAAAAAGCGGCTTGGTTTTGGACCATACATTTTTAAATAATTCCGATTGACGGTATCGCTCTAATGCGGCTTCACTGTCCCAATAACTATAGGTGAAAAATATATTTGGGTTGTTTAGGTCTCGGTATAATTCTAAAAAATGACAACCTTCAAAAGTTCTAATTTTTAGCTTGCTGGTTTCAAACTGATTTAAAAAGGCATCAATACATTCTTGTTTAAAGCCCATTTTAACTATTCGTACAATCATACATCTTCGTTTAATTCAGTTTTTAACGGACGTTCAGGAATAACTTCAATACTTTTCTTGATAAAATTAACACTAACGGTATCCATTAATTTAAGCCCCATTAAGGTTGAAGCGCTACCCACGGTATTGGAGTTGCTCTTGTAAACGGCAATCTCTAAAAAATTACCAGAATTGAAGACCACCAAGCCCCTGCCTTCATCGTGGCGCTTGTCTTCTGGAATATCAAAATTTACAATATCGCTGTACTTATTAAATATTTTTTTGAATTTGTAGTTACGAGCCGAAATTTCAAATTCACGACCTTTTTGCACACCTTCAAAAAAGGAGCGTTTAATATTGGTAATTACATTGCCGTAGTTGTCTATATAAATAACACTGCCTATAATTTGGGTTTTATCGTCATTTACATAAGGGACTACGTTCTTTATAGGTTTTATTTCTTGAATAGGTTTGCCAATAACCTCCAATGTACCGCCTCTGGCAATATGGCAAGCCACTTTAACAAACACATCAAGCACCGGGAAACTGGTTTGTATTTTATCGTGTATATTTATTTCAACAATCTTTTCGGGGGCAATTTCAGAACAGATCATGCTCATAATACCATTGTTGGCACAGATAAAAAAATGATCGTCCAACATCAAGGCAATATGCTTGTTTTCTGGGTTTATTTCAGAATCAATACCAATAATATGTATGGTGCCCTTAGGGAAGCTGCCATAAGCATTCTGGATAATATAAGCCGCCTCAGGAATATTAAATGGCGATACCGAATGCGAGATATCAACAATTCTAACATTGGGGAGTTCACTGTAAATGGCGCCCTTTGTCGCGCCAGCAAAGTGATCTTTTTCACCAAAATCAGTGGTTAATGTTATTATCGCCATGGGCAAAATTGTTGATATTTTTTTAGCATTAGGTCACTCAAATTTATGTATTTTTGAGTTTTATTACCCCTGTATGCAAAACTAATAAATCATTTTGTCTGAGTAAGTATGTTTTTTATTGATGTCAGATGAAGTTATAAACAAAATTTACGCCTTTTGAACGAAATTGTTATTGAACTTGAAGAGATTACTCCAAAAGAGTTTTTTGGAGCCCATAATGCCAATATCGAACTGTTAAAAAAGTACTTTCCAAAACTTAAAATTGTAGCGCGCGGAAACAAAGTTAAAGCCTTTGGTGATGAAGAATTGCTAGAGGAGTTCGATCGTCGCATTACCATGTTGTTGAAGCATTTTGCAAAGTATAATAAACTGGATGAAAATGTTATTGAGCGCGTGCTTACCAGTCAAAGTAGTGACGATTACAATACCTCACAGCAGAGTGGGGAAGTTATTGTACATGGCGTGGGGGGCAGGATGATAAAAGCGCAAACGGCCAACCAACGAAAATTGGTGGAGAGCATGCGTAAAAACGATATGGTATTTGCCATAGGGCCAGCCGGAACAGGTAAAACGTATACAGGTGTAGCCTTAGCCGTTCAGGCGTTAAAAAATAAAGCGGTAAAACGTATTATCTTAACCAGGCCTGCTGTGGAAGCCGGTGAAAACCTAGGGTTTCTTCCAGGGGACCTAAAGGAAAAACTAGATCCCTATATGCAACCACTTTACGATGCCTTGCGCGATATGATTGCTCCCGAAAAGCTGGCACATTATATAGAAAATGGCACCATACAAATCGCGCCATTGGCCTTTATGCGCGGGCGTACACTGGACAATGCCTTTGTGATTTTAGATGAAGGCCAAAACACTACCCATGCACAAATGAAAATGTTTTTAACGCGTATGGGGAAAAATGCCAAGTTCCTGTTAACGGGCGATCCTGGGCAAATTGATTTGCCACGACGAACCATTTCAGGATTAAAGGAAGCATTATTGATCTTAAAGAATGTGGAAGGCGTTGGGATGATATTTTTAGACGATAAGGATGTAATTCGCCATAAACTGGTTAAAAAAGTTATTGAGGCCTATAATAGTATAGAAAATAGGGAATCATAAATTTTTGGAGCTACTTCCAGCTTTCCGCTGTATCTTTTTTTAGTGACGGCGATCACTTCGATAACCTCAGTGCTCGCTTAGGTCACCAAAAAAAGGATGCCGCTTCAATCTGGGCTAAAAGGGCAGATATAATAAGTGTACTGCTATTAAAGAGATATAAGCAAATCAAGGTATATAAAAGAACAAACTATAAATGGGTAATACAATAATAGATACCAATTTTAATTTTCCGGGACAACAAAGTGTTTACAAAGGGAAAGTACGTGAAGTATATAATATTAACGACGAGCAATTGGTGATGATTGCTACAGATAGACTGTCGGCATTCGATGTGGTCATGCCAAAGGGTATACCTTACAAAGGCCAAATCCTTAACCAGATAGCTACTAAAATGATGGCGGCCACCGAAGACTTGGTCCCTAATTGGTTAACCGCAACACCCGATCCTAATGTAGCGGTAGGGCAGTTGTGCGAACCGTTTAAGGTAGAAATGGTGATACGTGGGTATATGTCCGGCCATGCAGCCCGTGAGTATAAAGCGGGCAAAAGGTTGTTATGTGGTGTGCCAATGCCAGAGGGTATGAAGGAAAACGATGCCTTTCCAGAGCCAATTATAACACCAGCGACCAAAGCCGAAATGGGAGATCATGACGAGGATATTTCGAGAGAGGATATTTTAAAAAGAGGTATTGTAAGCGAGGCCGATTATTTAGTGTTGGAGGATTATACCAGAAAACTGTTTAAACGCGGTAGCGAAATAGCCGCATCAAGAGGGTTGATTTTGGTAGATACCAAATACGAATTTGGAAAGACCAAAGATGGCAAGATCGTGTTGATAGACGAAATACACACACCAGACTCTTCACGCTATTTTTATGCCGATGGCTATGAGGAACGTCAAGCCAAAAACGAGCCACAAAAACAATTAAGCAAAGAATTTGTACGCCAATGGTTAATTAGCAACGGATTTCAAGGTTTGGAAGGGCAAACAGTGCCTTTTATGAGCGATGACTATATAGCATCTGTTAGCGAACGCTATATCGAACTTTACGAAAATATTACAGGTGAGACCTTTGTTAAGGCCAATGTGTCCAACATTCAGGAGCGTATAGAAGCCAATGTGTTGGCTTATTTGAAATAAGAATTTGTCACTTCGAGTGTACCGACGTTTACTGTCGGTATGTATCGAGAAGCTTCCATTACTAAAGGTTATCTATACGTCCCGTCTTTGGTGGACACTCGAAGTGACATTCTTGCTACATGACACTATTCTGCATGGGCACTAGGTGCCAAATTAGAATTGAAAATATCCCTAAATAAATGCCATTTACCATCTACTTTTTTCCAAAGGACAATATATTTACATTCGTCTACCTTATCTTCTCCAGCATATAGTTCTACTAGACCTTCTTCTGTAATAAGATCTTCTGTGCCCCAAACATCAATGGTCGTTAGGTCAACAGAAATCCCCGAATTTATAAATCCAGCAACAGCAGATTGAATATTGTCCCTTCCCACTACAGCAGGAGCACCATGCATCATAACTTTACCATCAGGAGTGTATAAATTGGCAACTCCTATGGAGTCCTTAGCGTTAAAACGCTCTGCAAACATGTTGTTGGCGGCTACAATTTCGGCTTTGGCAGCAGCAAGATCGAATGTAGGTTCAGGAGTAGTTTCCTTAGCGTCTTCGGTTTGGTTTTTACAACTAGCGATTAAAGAAATGCATAAAATCAATAGGGCCGCAAATGTAAAAAGACTAATTGGTTTTTTCATTGTTTAGTGTTTTAGTGATGCCTACTCTGGTCGGTTTTCGGCTTCTCCGTTTATCGTTTCATAGTAACAGTTTCCAAGTTTAGTACAGGTAATGATTAAACTAGTACTTCACTAATTTGTATAACAGGTTCTATGTTGGTGTAATTGGGAATGTCTGCCATTATTTTATCGGCATGGGCTCCAAACGAATTCTGGAAGCTATCAATAGATTCAAAATAAATATTTCCCATAGCTATATAAGGGGCGGTGGTATCTGGAGCACCACCAGAGACACCTTGTTCAATAGTAGCGCCAATTAGGGCATCGCCCAAAAGGCCTCCAACCATAGGAACATGTTTGTTACAATAGTAATCCATGTTAAATGTTTTGCCTGTTTCATTGGGGTATAAGACACTTACTTTAATAGTTCCTTTTTTCATTCGTTTAAATTTTAGTAATTACATAATAATTAATTTAATTGTAAAGCCTGCCTGCTTACTGTAGGTAGGCAGGTTTAGAACGAATGCAACCACTCGTTACACTCGTTCTCACATTAAACCTGCCTGCTGGTAGGCAGGAATTTTAAATATGATCTTTTGTAAAGCTATTTTTAAAATTTATTAATGTTCGTTTCATGTTTAAGTGTTTTAATTAAATGCCTACTCTAGTTGGTTTTCGGCTGCGCCACTTTTTTAACATAATATGGGTTAAGAAGTATAGTATAAAAGAAGTGGGAACTCGTGAAGTGTTTACCGAGCTAAACATTAACTTGGTATTTTGTTATTGAAAGATACTAAATTTAATCGATAATCTGGTCGTTCTAAGTAGATTTCAAGATGTGCAAGAATAGTTGCTATTGAATTTATTTGCAAAAATTTCATTTTTGGCAAATTAAGTTATATTAGCACAATTTTAATTCGTAACATACACACTGTTTTTGTAAAATCACATGCAATCTAGGGATTTAATCTTATTAGAAAGACTGAAAAAAGGAGAGGCTTCAGCATTTAAGCAGTTGTTCGATCTTTATTATATGCCTTTAAGTGTGTATGCGTTAAAGTATTGCGGTTCTTTTCAATTGGCCGAAGATATTGTCCAGGAATTATTTGTGAAGTTATGGGAAGAAAAACTTTTTATGAAGTTTGAGGGAACTATTGGGCCTTATCTTTTTAAGGCGGTAAAGAACAATACATTTCAAGCTATAAAAAAGCAGTCTAAATATCAATTTGAAGATATAGATCACCAAGTAAACCTCCTTTTTGAAGATCAAGAAATCGATAAGGACGGTTTGGAAGAAGAGAAGAGAAAGTTATACAAGGCTATTGACGACCTTCCAGATAAATGTAAAGAAGTTTTTAAGGCCATTGTTTTGCAAAACATGAAATATAAAGAGGCTGCAAAACACTTAGGGGTATCTTTAAATACAGTAAAAACCCACTATTCCAGAGCTTTAAAACAACTTCGTAATTCCCTAGATATTATAGTGTTAATGCTTTTGATGTAAAATAATTATATTTTTTTTCACCCATTTTTGGTCTTATGCTATATATAGTATATAAGCATGACTAAAATGGATCATATCAGCGAAGATATATTACAGTTAATTTCAGCATATACTACGGGAGAAATTAACAAAGGCCAATTCAGCGACTTAAAACAATGGTTAGAAGAGGCGCCAGAACACAAAAAGATATTTCTCAAATATTTACATGTCCATAAGACATCCCAACGCATAGGCTTTATTGATAGTTTAGATGAAGACCAGGCTTGGAGCAAAATAGAAAAGCAATTAGAAAGCTTTAACCTAGAGGCGCAAAAACCTAATAAAATAAAAAGACTAAAAATAATTCCTAGACTGTTAAAATATGCTGCAGTAGCTGTGGTTTTAATAAGTGTAGGATACTGGTATGTGTCCAATCGTTCCAATATAAATATTCCAGACGAGAATATAACGCTTCAATTGGAGGATGGTAGCATAGAAATCATTAAGCTAAATAATACATCCAATATTGTTGATATAAAAGGAAATGTTATTGGAGTCCAAAATGGGAACCAGTTGGCATATAGTGATGCAACTGAAAGCGAAACCTTAAAATACAATACCTTAACCGTGCCTTATGGCAAACGGTTTGAAGTGATGCTTTCCGATGGCACCAAGGTCAATTTAAATGCAGGTACCTCGTTAAAATACCCTGTTAAATTTATAAAAGGTAAGGATAGGCAGGTCTTTTTGGACGGAGAGGCCTATTTTACGGTGGCCAAGGATAAGGCACATCCATTTATAGTTAATGCTAACAATGTAAATGTAAGGGTGTTGGGGACCCAGTTTAATATGTCGTCTTACCCAGAAGACAATGCTATTAGTACAGTGTTGGTAGAGGGATCGGTAAGTGTTTACGATAAGGCGCAAGACTATAATCCCAATACGGCAACCCTATTGGAGCCTGGCTATAAAGCTGATTGGCATAAAACGGAGCATAATATTACAATTGAAAAGGCAGATGTTGAGGTACATACCGCTTGGGTTAAAGGTAAGATTATATTAAAGCATATCCCTTTTGATAATATTGTAAAGAAACTGGAACGACATTATAACGTAGTCATAAACAATCAAAATACATCCTTAGGCAAAGATTTTATAACAGCTACTTTCGATATAGAGACTATCGATCAAGTGTTCAAATACATTAATGAACTTCACCCCATAGAATATACCATTCAAAATAACCTAATAACAATTAAGTAATTATAAACTAATCATTAAAAAATAGAAATCGCCTATGAAACAATAACACCAAACAAACTAAATTAAAAAAACAATCACATATACTTCAAAAAAAAACGGAAGATGGTTGCAACATCCTCCGTTAGAAAGTGTGATTAAAATTAATTAACCACTTAATACATTACAAAAATATGAAAATTCGACTTAGGATAAGGAAGTCTAGGGCTTCTTTTCCATTAAAACTAGATTTAAAAATGAGACTAACCATCCTTTTTTTATTAGTTTCTTTGTTTCAACTTCAAGCTAACGAATCATACGCCCAACGAACAAAAATTAGCTTAACACTGGAGAATGTAACTTTAGAGCAGGTATTGGATAAAATTGAATCGCTTACCGAATTCAAATTTATCTATAAGGACAAAGACGTTGATTACCAAAAACTAACATCCATAACTGCTAAAAAGGAGCAAGTTTCAACAATATTGAATAAACTTTTTGAAGGGTCTAAGATAGAATACAAGGTTATTGATAGACAAATTATTTTAAAGTTAAAGAAAGAACCTATAAAACAAAATACAAGGCTCGATAATCTTAAAGCTGATGATGTAAATCCATTACCTCAAGGGATTGAGATAGCAGGAACGGTTGTTGATGCAAACGGCCAGCCCTTACCGGGGGCTAATGTTCTGGAAAAGGGAACTACCAATGGAGTACAATCCGATTTTGATGGTAAATTCTCCCTAACTGTTAGCAATGAAAATGCTATACTGGTCATATCGTATGTAGGTTTTTTAACCAAAGAGATTTTGGTGGGAAACCAGACAAGCATAGCCGTGTCATTGGTTGAAAATGCTGCGGCTTTGGATGAGGTTGTTGTTGTAGGTTATGGTTTGCAGAAAAAAGCGAATTTAACAGGAGCGGTATCATCAGTTAATTTTGATGAAGTCATTGCCGATAGACCACAAACCATTTCCTCGAGGGCACTGCAAGGGGTAATTCCTGGTTTGGATATTGATTTTAATCAAGGAAGACCAGGTACAGGTACATCTATAAGTATTAGAGGGATTGCAGGTATTGATGGTTCGACAGGATCACCTTTGATATTAATGGATAATGTACCTGTTGATATAGGCGATGTGAACCCTAACGATATTGAATCTATTTCTGTACTAAAAGATGCGGCCTCATCCGCAATTTACGGTGGTAGAGCTGCTTTTGGTGTAATATTAATTACAACCAAAAAGGGTAAACGAAATACTAAGCCAAAGTTTAATTATACTACAACCATGACAATGAGTAAGCCCACTGAGGTTGCCAAGGCAACAACAACGGGGCAATTTGTTAGGGCATTGACGGATTTTGGAACGACTTCTTTTTGGACTGGACAGGATATTCCTACCTGGCTAGGGTTTGTGGAACAATATGAGCAGGATCCTAGTGCTTTTCCCTTAGGCTATGCTGAGGATAACGGTTTGAGATATCCTTTGGCTGTTAATGATGTTTTAGGCGAATTTATAGACAATACGGGGTTTACCCAAATACACAATCTAAGCTTTAGCGGTGGAACCGAAAATTCTAATTACAGGGTATCCATGGGCTATAGCGATGAGGATGGTATTATGGTGACGAACCGAGATAGTTTTACACGCTATAATCTTAATGGATATATTGAGTCTGATGTTTCTGACAAGCTTACATTAAGTTTGAATACATTATACCGAGCTAGTAGTAGGTTGGACCCAATAGGCAATTACACCCAGGCAATTTCTTTTTATTCCTTTACGCCTCTTGGTAATTTTATAACCGATACGGGAGAGGAAATTCCGTATGATTCTCCGGCTAATATTGTAAGGCTTAGAACGCCTATAGAGAGAGAGGAAAAAACGACACGTCTTACAGGTAAATTGGTTTACAAACCATTCACGGACTTTACTTTAACAGGCGAGTATACTTATGAAAATGATCTGTTGGATATTCGCAATACAAATAACCAACCACAAACAATTTCTTCTCAGCGGTTTACACCTAATGGTGTTGGAACTACAAGTTATTCTAGGTCACATAGAAGCTTTAATAGAAAAGCCCTGAATATCTATGCATCGTATGCTAAGAGTTTTGGGAATCATAATTTTAAATTATTAGCAGGGTTTAACAATGAAGAGTTCTCTAGAGAAAGTTTTTCAGCTTCTGGGCAAGACCTCATTGATCCTAACTTACCATTTCTGGATGGTACAACATCAAATTTTGCCGTTGGCGATAGTTTTGGGGAATGGGCCACGCAGGGTGTTTTTGGTCGTCTAAACTATAACTATGCCGATAAATACTTGTTTGAGGCCAATGCCAGATACGATGGTTCCTCACGTTTCCCCAGAAATGATAGATTTGGAGTTTTTCCTTCGTTCTCTGCTGGATGGAATATCTCTAAAGAATCCTTTTTTGAACCTTTAAAGACGGTGATATCTAATTTAAAGTTTAGAGGCTCTTGGGGAGATATTGGTAATCAGGATACGGGTGATAATGATAGTGATTTTTATCCTTTTTTACCAGGCTTGCCAGCTGTTAACGCAGGGTGGATAGACCCTAATACAGGGTTGCGTTACACAACATTGCAGAGACCGGGATTGGTTAGTCCAAGTTTTACATGGGAACGCGCCAGAACACTAAACATTGGTATGGACGCAGGCTTCTTTAATAATAGGCTATCCCTTACCTTCGAATGGTTTAAGCGCGACGTGATAGATCAGTTAGACGAGGCTCTTCCCTTACCAGTAGTGTTAGGTACGGCAGCGCCCTTACAAAATGTATCCGATACCCAAAATCTTGGATGGGAAGTTAGTGTTGGGTGGAAAGATACTATTGGGGAACATTTCTCATATTATGTAAACACCAATGTTTCAGATGTTTATAAGTCTCGTGTAACAGGTGTATTGAATGATCCAAGATTGATTGGTACACCATATGTTGGACGCAATTTTGGAGAAATTTGGGGACTGGTTTCTGATGGCTTTTTTACCGTAGACGATTTTGAAAGTGGAACCCTGGATGCTAATCTGGAAAATGGTGTTCTTAAAGATGGCCTTTCGTATTTCCCAGGTGTTAACCCAAATCCGGGCGATGCTAAATATCTAGATCTTGATGGAGACGGAGAAATAAGAAATGGATCAAAAGATCTTGACGATCCGCAAGACAGAACAATTATAGGAAATAGTAGAAGACGTTACCGTTTTGGAGCTTCCGGAGGTGCAAGCTATAAAGGCTTTGATTTTTCTTTTAGATTGGTAGGTGTAGGGAAAAGGGATATGAATATTAGTAATAACGTATTTTGGCCCTACAGGAATCAGTTCCAGAACATATTTCAAAATCAGTTGGATTACTGGACACCAGATAATACAGATGCTTTTTATCCAAGAATATATGTTGAGGGACAAGGTAATTATCCAAGAAGTAGGAATACGCAGTCCCGCTATTTGTCCAATGGGGCCTATTTAACCGTGCAAAATATCACGTTTGGATATTCGTTCCCGAGTACTATTTTAGAAAGGACATTCATTGATAAACTAAGGTTGTATTTTACAGCAGAGAACCCTATAATGATCGATCACCTCCCCGATGGACTGCACCCTGAATTCCAAAATCTAGGGGGTGGAGGTATCTACCCGTTTAGAAGGCAATATGGATTAGGACTAAATATGACATTTTAAAAAAAATAATTATGAGAAAAATATTAATATTAATATGTTCTGTATTTTTTGCGCTTAATGCATGTACAGACGATATTGAGCGTTTGCCGGTAGATCAGTTTGTTATAGAAAACACCTTTACTTCGAGTCGCAATTTTGAGATCTATGCCTGGCAGTTGTACGGGATGTTTCCAGGATATAATTTAGGCGTCATAAACGATGACTTTAATGGCGATCTTATGTGTAATAATAATAATGGAAATGCAGGAAGTGACTGGCTAAAAGGTCGTGTTATTGTTCCTGCGGAAGCAGAGGAATATTCCAGTCCTTATAGTTGGATCAGAACAGCCAACATTATGCTTGATAATATAGATGGAGCCGATGTATTAACGGATACAGAGAAAGGCCATTGGAAGAGTATAGGGTATTTTTTTAGAGCCTACCAGTATTTTGAGCTATTGAAAAAATATGGCGGTGTTATTTGGGTGGAAAATGCAGTGTCCGACAGTGATACGGAAGTACTGTTTGGTGCACGTGCCAGCCGCGATGTGGTAGCTTCAAATATATTGAGTAACCTTCTATATGCCGAGCAGAATATAATTCCCGAAGGTACGGCGCCTAACTCAATTACGAGAGATGTAGTTCTTGCATTGATATCTAGATTTGGATTATTTGAAGGCACCTGGCGTAAATATCATAATTTGGGGGATGCTGAGACCTATTTACGGGCCAGTGCCAATGCTTCACAGGAACTTGTGAGTAATCATACCTTGCATCCTAAGTACGATGAAGTTTTTAATAGTGTCGACCTAGCTGGGGTTACTGGGATATTTCTACATAAACAATATGAGCTTAATGTGCTAACACATATACTTACGTCACGACATAGGAACTCAGCAGGTAACTGGGATCTTACCAAAAAGGCTGCCGATATGTATTTATTTACAGACGGCACTCCGGTAAAAGCAAATTCTAATTGGAGCACTTTGGAAAAAGATCCGTATACTGAGTATAGAAATCGCGACCGTAGAATGTATATAACAACAGTGCCGCCTTATCAAATACAAAATCCCCCAGGCATTTCAGGAAACACAACCGAATGGGAATATACCAGTGATCCTGCTCATAGAGAATATATGGATATTATGGCTGCCATATCGGCTTCGGAAATACACCAGTTACCAGATGTGAATTGGAGAGGGTTAACAGTAAGGAAATCTCCACATTTTCGAAAAAATAATCGCGGTCATGGATATAATGTAAGTCATACCGGATATAAGTTGTTTAAATATTTTAATAAACATGCTTTTATTCAGAATCGAGATTTTACAGATGCGCCTATTTTTAGATTGGGTGAAGCTATGGTTAATTATGCAGAGGCTAAATATGAATTAGGTGAGTTCGATCAAGCCGTTGCCGATGCAACCATAAACCTACTCAGAAGTCGAGGAAATGTGGCGCCATTGGATATTGCGAATATCGTAGAAGATCCCGATAAGGATCCGGCTATAACACCGGTGCTTTGGGAGATAAGGAGAGAACGCGCCATAGAGTTGATGGCCGAAGGTTACCGATTTGATGATTTAAGAAGATGGAAAAAAATGGGAGATTATGCCACCAGTGAGCGACAAGTTGGAAGATGGATTGTAGCCACTGATGAGAACAATAAAGTTCCAATTGTTGGAGGTGTTTCTGAAGGGTATGTGCAGCCCGATGCCTGGAATACAGACCCGACACCTTGGCCAGATCATTGGTATTTGTGGCCTATTCCTTCTAATGAAATCAGTCTTAATGATCAATTGGAGCAAAACCCTGGTTGGGAATAGTTTTTTTAATGAAATAATCAAAAACATCCAAGAGCATTAGCTCTTGGATGTTTTAAGTCTTCTATCATTACATTTAATCGATTAGAGGTTAGTTTGATTGTTTTTTGGATGCCTTGGTTTTTCAATAGTATATTTTCAGCTTGACGAATATATCCCCTAAAATGACGGATATGCCCCCTAAATCTAATCTTAAATATAGCCTTTAAAGAAACTTTTCATGTTATCTTGCAATTTCTAATTTTACTGGGTAGCGTAGGGAGTTTTTTAGGGGAAAATTCAATAATTAACATTTTGGTTAGTATAAGCATATATAAAAAGAGAAATACGTTATGAATTTTAATTTTATACTGTTGGTGCTTTCACTATTGGCTTTTAGTTGTAACTCGGCACAGTCTAATAAAAAAAACTTCCAAAAGCCAAATGTTATTGTGGTGGTAATAGACGATGCTGGATATGCCGATTTTGGTTTTATGGGCTGCAAGGATTTGGAAACCCCCAATATAGATAAACTGGCTAAGCAAGGTGTCGTTTTTACCGATGCCCATGTAACGTCTACGGTTTGTGCGCCTTCCAGGGCTGGGTTAATTACAGGAAGATATCAGCAGCGCTTTGGTTTTGAAGCTAACGGTACGGGGTCAAAGGAGTCGGGAGAAATTGGCTTGGCTGATAGTGTAGTGACCATGGCCGATGTTTTTCAGCAAAATGATTATAAGACTATTGCCTTAGGAAAATGGCATTTAGGCTATAACGAAGATGATCATCCTAATAAACGTGGTTTCAATGAATTTTACGGCTTTTTAGCGGGAAGTCGATCGTATTTTCCGTTAGAAAAGGTGAATGATCATAATATGCTTCAGCAAAATGGAAAGCAAGTAAAATTTGAAGGCTATTTAACCGATGTTTTGGGTGATAGGGCAGCAGGTTTTGTGAAAGAGAATGAAGCACAGCCTTTTTTTATGTATTTGGCCTTTAATGCAGTGCATACACCCATGCATGCCAAAGCAGAACATTTAAAAAAGTACGAAGGGCACCCGCGTCAGAAATTAGCGGCCATGACCTGGTCTTTGGACGAGAATATTGGAAAGTTAATGAATACATTAGAATCTGCAGGCCAGCTGGATAATACCCTTATATTTTTCTTAAGTGATAACGGTGGGGCAACAAACAATCAATCTACTAATGGCTTGTTAAAAGGATTTAAAGGTAATATGTTTGAAGGAGGCCATAGAGTACCGTTTATAGTACATTGGCCAAAGGAATTGAAAGGGAACCAAACTTATACAGGTTTAAGTGCCTCTCTGGATATATTTAAAACAGCTATAGCAGCTTCAAACATAAAAGAAGATGAAAATTGGGGTTTGGATGGCGCAAACCTGTTACCTTATTTAAAAGGAGAAAAACAGGCAGAGCCACACGGCAAACTGTTTTGGAGAAAATTGGATAACGCCGCAGTTAGGATAGGGCATAAAAAACTGGTTCGATTAGAGAACTATGGAAGAGTGATGTACGATCTGCAAGAGGATATAGGGGAGTCTACAGATTTGTCAAAAACAGATATTCAAGAGCATCAAGAATTAATGCATGCGTTGGAAAAATGGGAAAAGGATATGGTCGATCCGTTGTGGGATGAAGGTGAGTATTGGGGGACAATAAATTTTGCAATCCATAAAAATTTAATGGAGAATAAGTATCAAGATGCCAAAGGGATGAAAGCCTATTCAAACAGTAATAAATAAATATTTAACATGAAGTATAAAAACATAGTGTTCCTTATTTTTTCGTTGGTAACAAGTTTGGGTTTAAATGCGCAATCGGGAAATAAGGATTATACAGATGCCCCACTACCCAATACAGGGCCTAATATTATTTTTATTTATGTAGATGATTTGGGTTATGGCGATCTCGGGAATTTTTGGCAAAACCAAAAGGAGGGAGATCGAAAAATGGTGACGCCCCATTTGGATGCGTTGGCCAATGAAGGCGCTATATTAACGCACCATTACACATCGGCTCCCGTTTGTGCTCCAGCAAGGGCTTCATTGTTGGAAGGATTGCATCAAGGACATTCCAGTGTTAGGGACAACCAGTTTGATAAGCCTATTAAAGCGGGCTTAACTATGGCGGAAATGCTTCAGAAATCGGGGTACCGTACCTTGCATGTTGGTAAAGCAGGATTGGCAGGTAAACGAGGAGAAACGGAACCGGATCCCAAGACATTGCCTGCACATCCACTAAAACGAGGGTTCGATCAGTTTTATGGGTATTTGTACCATATACAGGGACATCAGCATTATCCTCAAAACGGAACGACAAATCAAAGGGCTTATTTTACCAATGGGTATACTAATGTTTTAACGGGTACCGATTTAACATATACTACCGATGTTTATACAGCAAAATCCAAGCAGTGGATAACCTTGCACGAAAACACGCGTCCGGAACAACCATTCTTTTTGTATTTGGCTTACGATTCACCCCATGCCGCCTTACAGGTGCCAACCCAAGCCTACCCAAAAGGAGGTGGTTTGCATGGCGGATTGCAATGGACCAGCGAATCTTCTCAAACCCCTTGGGTGAATACGGCTTCGGGAACGAGGGATACCTTCATTCACCCCGATTATGACAACAAAGATTGGAATGAAACTGCAAAGCGACATGCCACTATGATTAGAAGAATTGATAATGCAGTGGCAGACCTAATTCAGCTTTTAAAAGATTTAAACATAGATGATAATACATTAATCGTATTTTCAACAGATAATGGCCCGCACCATGAAGCAGGGAGCGGCGGACGTTATAAGCAAGACCCCCAATTTTTCCAATCGTATGCCAATATGAATGGCACAAAGCGCGATATGTGGGAGGCAGGTATACGAGTGCCTACCATTTGTAGATATCCTGGAGTAATCCCAGAGCAATCTGAAGTGACTTTCCCTTCCGGGCAATGGGATTGGTTGGCTACTTTTGCGGATGTGGCCCATGTGGCCATTCCACAATATACCGATGGGGTTTCCTTAATGCCTTCATTAACAAAGAATAACAAGCATCAAATAGATAAAGGCTATACCTATCATGAATATGGTGTTGGAGGAACCACACAGGCTTATGAGGATTTTGAAACTTCAAAAAGAAACAGGCATAGAGGACAAATGCAAGTGATAAGAATGGGAGACTACAAGGGCGTTAGGTATGATGTTAAAGATCATGGTACTACACTATTTGAAATTTATAATGTAGTTACCGATGAAAGAGAGCATTTTAATTTAGCAGATGCCATGCCCGAATTGCAACGGAACATGAAGGAAAAGGTGCTTCAGGTTCGAAAAAGTAACCCTACCGCGGCAAGACCCTATGATTCAGAGTTGATTCCTGGTAAAACCTTAGTGTCGCCTATTAAAGGTTTAAAGAAAAGTATATTTTCGGGAAAACACCAGTGGGTGCCCAATTTTGAATACCTATCCCCACAATCAACAGCTATTGTTTCTGGGATAGATACAAGTACTAAATTGTCATCAGAATTCGGATTGTTTTATACAGGCTATATTAAAATACCAGAAGATGGACTGTATACCTTTTATTTAGAATCGGGTTCTAAGAGCCATATCATGCTCCACGATATTCATTTGTTGGATAATGATTATATCCATACTACAGAAGAACTATCAGCACAGGTATATTTAAAATCTGGGTTTCATCCCATTCGTATTTCATACCAACAAAACACCATGGGAGAGCCTTCAATTTCATTAAAATTAGAAGGCCCTAATAGGGATAAAGCACTAATACCAAGTAATATGTTCTTTGTGGAAAAAACAAAGACTGAATAAATAATGTTGTAATGATAAAAATTATGGCAAATATATTTAATGGATATGGGAGCAGAATAATAATAGTTTTATATGCTCTAATGGGGATTTTGTCTTGTTCAAAATATGAAGAGCAAAAGCCTAATATTATATTCATAAATGTTGATGATCTGGGTTGGAAAGATGTAGGGTATATGGGCAGTAATTATTATGAAACCCCAAATATAGATAGGCTTTCAGCAGAAGGCATGGTCTTTACACAAGGCTACGCTGGGGCATCAAATTGTGCGCCAAGTAGGGCTTGTTTAATGAGCGGTCAAAATACACCAAGGCATGGCGTTTATACAGTATCACCTTCGGCAAGGGGGAAATCCCAAACCAGAAAGCTTATTCCAACGCCAAATACCGATACACTTGCAGATAGTATAGTAACCATGGCCGAAATGCTAAAAATGGCGGGCTATACCACTGGAACCTTTGGTAAGTGGCATCTTAGTGACAATCCGTTAAACGATGGTTTTGATGTTAATGTAGGGGGAAACCATAGGGGGAACCCAGGTAGAAATGGTTATGAGGCCCCGTATAATAAGCTACCGAATTTAGAATTGGCTCCCGAAGGAGAAAATTTAACGGATAGATTAACAACAGAAGCGATAAAGTTTATAGAAGCTAATAAAGCAAATCCTTTCTTTTTATACTTACCCTATTATGCAGTTCATTCGCCTTTAATGGGTAAAAAGGAACTCATTAAAAAATATAAGAAAAAAGGAGGGAACAACGGGCAGGATAATCCTGTTTTTGCCGCTATGGTAGAAAATGTAGATGCTAATATAGGAAGGCTGCTTAAGGTTTTAGATGATTTAAATTTAAGCGAAAATACATTATTGGTATTTACTTCTGATAATGGTGGTATAAGAGCAACTTCAAATCAAGCTCCGCTTAGGGCAGGCAAGGGATCGTATTATGAAGGCGGAACTAGAGTGCCATATATAGTGCGCTGGCCTGCGATAATAAAAGGAGGCACAAAAAATGAAACCCCTATTGTTAATATGGACTTTTTCCCAACATTTATGGAAATGGCCCAGGTTAGCTTGCCTGAAAAAGTGTTGGATGGAGCGAGTATTTTGCCTCTGTTAAAAGGAGCGTCAATAAAGGAAAGACCGTTGTTTTGGCACTTTCCAATATATTTGCAAGCCTATGACCCCAATGAAGATGATGGAAGGGATCCATTGTTTAGAACAAGGCCAGGATCTACAATAGTATTCAATAATTGGAAATTGCACCACTATTTTGAAGACGATGCCATCGAGCTCTACAATTTAGAAACCGACTTAGGGGAAAGACATAATTTAGCAGAGTCTAACCCACAAAAGGCTAAGGAATTATTTGAGATGTTGAATAATTGGAGAAGGAAAATAAAAGCGCCAATACCCAAAGAACTTAATCCAGATTATGACCCAAATTTTAAAAAGAATTAATAAACACTCTATAACAAGCACTAATATGAAGAAAGCAATGATTTTGACGATAAGTATATTGAGCTTATGGTCTTGCCAACAAAAAGAAGAGAAACAAGAACAACCAAACATCATCGTTATTTATGCAGACGATTTAGGGTATGGTGATGTGAGTAGTTACGGTTCTACGGAACTAATTACACCTAATATTGATCGAATTGCTAACGAAGGCATCCGTTTTACAAATGGTTATGCGACATCACCCACATGTACCCCTAGCCGTTTTGCGTTGCTTTCGGGCATTTATCCATTCAGAAAAAACAAAGCCCATGTTTTACCGGGGAATGCTCCATTGTTATTCGATTTAGGAAAACAAACCTTACCTTCCATGTTGCATGATGCAGGGTATTTTACAGGAGTAGTAGGCAAGTGGCATTTAGGACTTGGAGGAGCCAATATGGACTGGAACAAAGATGTGTCTCCAGGGCCAAACGAAATTGGATTCGACTATTCTTATATCATGGCATCAACCAACGATAGAGTGCCTTCGGTATATGTTCAAAATCATAAAGTCGTGGGGTTAGATCCTGCTAACGATCCTATTCAGGTAAGTTACAGAGAAAATTTTGAAGGCGAACCTACAGGTAAAGAACATCCCGAAATGCTTAAAATGCACCCAAGCCACGGCCACGATATGAGCATTCACAATGGCATTTCAAGAATTGGTTATATGAAAGGCGGTAAATCGGCTTTATTTATAGATGAAAATATGAACGATGATTTTCTAAAAGAATCCATAAAATTTGTAAATGACCATAAAAGTGAGCCTTTCTTTTTGTTTTATGCCTTACATCAACCACATGTCCCAAGAGTACCTCACCCACGTTTTGCAGGTAAATCTGGCTTAGGGCCCAGAGGCGATGTAATTTTGGAAGCCGATTGGTCTGTTGGACAGTTGTTCGACGAATTGGATAAACTGGATTTAGCAGATAATACCATTGTTATTTTTTCAAGTGATAATGGTCCTGTATTGGATGATGGTTATCACGACGATGCGGTTACTAAAATAGGAAAACATACGCCAAGAGGAGGACTAAGAGGCGGGAAATACAGTTTGTTCGATGCAGGAACCCGAGTACCATTTATGGTAAGATGGCCTAAGAAAGTAAAGCCAGCAGTGTCTGATGCTTTAGTATGCCAAATAGATTTTACAGCATCCTTAGCGGCATTGGTGGGGCAAACAAATACAACTCCAGACAGTGAAAATATTTTGGATGCCCTAACAGGAAAATCAGATGTGGGTAGAGAAAGCCTTATACTGGGACAAAGCAATATCACGGCGTATAGAAAAGGGGATTTTGTGCTTATACCACCCCATAAAGGATCTAAAATGACCAATAAATGGGTTAATATAGAGACTGGAAGGGATACGCTTGTTCAATTATATAACTTGAAGAAAGACAAGGGACAGCAACATAATTTAGCTGAAGCACACCCAGAAATGGTTGAAAGCTTAATGCAGGAAATAAAGCAAATACAATCAAAGAAATAGTTTAATATAAATGCTAAACAATTGTTTAAAGTATAATATATTTGGCAATGAAATTTTTAAAGCTTCTCTGTTTTTGGGGCTTAAAGGTTAAACTTAATAAAATAAAATAGAATGAAGTTAGAAAAGGTATGTATACTTTTAGTATTAATGGCATTGTTTTCATGTAAGGAAAAGGATATTACAAAACCCATTTACACAGCAGGAAACTGGGAAAATCCAGAATGGGAAAACCCTGAGGTTTTTCAAATTAACCGAGAGGAACCAACGGCTTCCTTTTATAAGTATACTAATGCCCAATCTGCTTTGGACAACGAATCCTGGAATAACTCACCTTTGTATAAAAGTTTGAATGGCGCCTGGCATTTTTATTATGCCGATAGCGTTCAGGCAAGACCAGTCGATTTTTATAAAAATAATTTTGACCTTGAAGGTTGGGACACCATCGAAGTACCATCCAACTGGGAAATAAAAGGCTATGGCATTCCTGTTTATACCAACGTAAAGTATATGTTTCCGGCCAATCCGCCCTACATTCCCCACAACATGAACAATAATGGAAGTTACAAGCGTAATTTTGAAATACCGGAAGACTGGAATGGCAAGGACATCTATTTACATTTTGCCGGTGTTAGCGGTGCCATGTATGTTTGGGTGAACGGCCAGCAGGTAGGTTATAACGAAGGCAGTAAAACAGCGGCCGAGTTTAATATAACAAAATTTGTCAAATCGGGAACCAACAATGTATCCGTTCAGGTGATGCGGTGGTCTGATGCCAGTTATATGGAAGACCAGGATTTTTGGCGATTGAGCGGTATCGAACGCGATGTATATGTATATGGCACCAATAAAGTAACCCTGAGGGATTTTAAGGTAACAGCAGATCTTACCAATGATTTTAAGGACGGTGTATTCAATGTATCGCTTAAAGTAGATAACAAAACAGAAGCCGCCGTAGCAAAGGAAATAGCCGTAAAGTTATTGGATGGGGCTCATGAAGTCTATGCCGAAACCAAAACAATGGAGTTAAAACCGGGAAGCAATACGGTTGATTTTGCCAAAGACATACCAGAGGTTAAAACGTGGAATGCAGAACATCCCAACCTATATACACTGTTGTTAACGGTGAACGGAGAGTCTACAGCAGTTAAGGTAGGTTTCCGTAACATAACCATTAAAAACAGTCAGTTCTTGGTTAATGGGAAAGCTGTTCTAATAAAAGGAGCCAATTTACACGATCATAGCGATACCGAAGGCCATGTGGTTACCGAGGCTTTGACCATAAAGGATCTAGAAGTGATGAAACAAAATAACCTAAACGCTATTCGTTGTAGTCACTATCCCAAAAATCCGTTTTTTTACAGGCTATGTGATAAGTATGGGTTCTATGTGATTGATGAGGCTAATATTGAAAGTCATGGTATGGGCGCCACTAACCAGGGATTGGACAATAATTTGGAAGCACAAAAAAAGCACCCAGCCTATTTACCAGAATGGAAAGCCATGCATATGGACCGAACCATAAGAATGTACCAACGTGATAAAAATCACCCTTGTATCGTAACCTGGTCTTTAGGGAACGAAGCCGGTAATGGTCAGAACTTTTTCGCCACTTACGAATGGCTAAAAGAACAGGATAGCACCAGGCCAACCCAATACGAAGGTGCTTTAAATTATGAGAATACCGATATTACAGCCCCTATGTATCAGAGTATTGAAGGTATGATACGATATAGCGAAAGCGAAAATACCCGTCCTTTAATCCAGTGCGAATATGCCCATGCCATGGGGAACAGTGTAGGGAACTTACAGGATTACTGGGATGTTATCGAAGCATACGATATCATGCAAGGAGGCTTTATCTGGGATTGGGTAGACCAAGGGCTTTTAACCGAGAACGAAAATGGAGAGAAGTACTGGGCTTACGGCGGTGATCTTGGTGGGTTCGATCTTCAGAATGATAAGAATTTCTGTTTGAATGGTATTGTAAATCCCGATAGGACAGCACATCCATCACTATACGAGGTTAAAAAAGTATATCAGTATATTAAGTTCAAGCCATCAAACCTAAATACAGGAGAAGTAGAAATAAAGAATATTTATGACTTTACAAATCTTGAAGCATTTGATTTTTCTTGGAAATTATTAGAAAATGGTATAGAAATAGCCAAAGGGGATTTACCGACTTTAGACATAGCGCCATATGCATCGAAGAAAGTTAAAGTAGATTTACCCACCATGCAAAACAAGAATGCCGAATACCACTTAAATATTTATGCAAGAACCAAAATGGCTACCGATTTAGTGCCCCAGGGCCACATAGTAGCTTACGAGCAATTTGAGTTGGCCAACCCCAAAGCTAATGTGGTATTACAAGACGGTGGAGACCCAATACAATTAAACTCAGAAAATAATACGATTGCCATATCAGGAACAGGCTTTAATATTGCTTTCGATAAAACTTCAGGAGCCCTTACCACTATAGATTATGGTCAAGGCAATATACTTCTTCAAGGGATACAAGCTAATTTTTGGAGAGCTACCACCGATAATGATTTTGGTTTCAGAATGCCTAAAAAATTAGGGACTTGGAAAACGGCAACCAAAGAGCAGAAGCTGATATCCATAGATGCAAAGGCGACTCCCAATAATACCGTTAAGGTACAAGCCAAATATGAATTGCCAGCTGTAAAAGCAGAGGTGGCAATCACTTATATAGTTAATGCCTCAGGTGCCTTACAGGTAGAAACTAGCCTGTCGGGTGTAGCATCCGATCTGCCAGTCCTTCCCAAATTCGGTAATAATTTTATTGTAAAAGACGAGTATCAGGCCGTTAAGTGGTTTGGTAGAGGGCCTCATGAAAATTATCAGGATCGGTATACATCAGCCCTAGTAGGCTTGTACGAGGCACCTGTTTCAGAGTTGTATTTCCCTTATATCCGTCCGCAGGAAAACGGAAACAGAACAGATGTACGTTGGGTTTCTTTTACAAATAGTGAAGGACATGGTATAGAAGTATCAGGAGTAGATCTATTGAATTTTAGTGCACACCATCAGTATAACGATGATTTTGATGCAGGAGAAAGCAAACAACAGCGCCATACCACCGATATTAAAAAGCGCGATCTGGTAAATATCAATATCGATTACAAACAAATGGGCGTAGGAGGAGATAATAGCTGGGGACAAATGGCTCATAAGGAATACCAGATTCAACCTCAGGATTTAAAGTTCTCTTATATTATAAAACCTCTGTAAGCTATCGATGCCTTTAATAACAGTAATTTAAATAGTCAATTATTTTTATAAAAATTAGTAGATGAAAAGTACAATTAATGCAATTATTTGCCTACTGATAAGTAGTTATGGGTTTGCACAGAACAATCCAGAAAGTATTTATCATTATATTGAAAATGAAACTGTTATTTCGGAAAACAAAGAAGATGCACATGCCTCTTTCACATCTTTTGCTTCCGAAGAAAACAGAAAAAATAACAGCCCTAAATACAGGCTAGATTTAAACGGTGTTTGGAAATTTAAATGGGTGCGGTCACCAAAAGATAGACCTACCGATTTTATGCAGCCACAAACAGATGTTAGTGCTTGGGACGATATAAAGGTACCTTCCAATTGGGAGGTTGAAGGCTATGGTGTACCAATCTATGTAAACCATCAATATGAGTTTGCAGATTATAAAGCACCGGTTGCCAGCGATATCGAGTTTGAGGATCGAATTTATCCAAAATATCCAGGGAAAGTACCACACGAATATAATCCGGTTGGTTCCTATCGCAGGGATTTTACCATATCCCAAGATTGGGATGGTAAGGAATTGTTCCTGCATATTGGAGCCATGAAGTCTGGTGGTTTTGTTTGGATTAACGGCAAGTATGTTGGGTATTCACAAGGCAGTAAGTTGCCGGCCGAATTTAATATTACCAAATACGCAAAACCAGGAAAGAATACAGTGGCCCTTCAAATTTTTAGATGGACCGACGGGAGCTTTTTAGAGTGTCAGGATTTTTGGAGAATTAGTGGTATTGAACGCGATGTATTTGTTTATGCACAGCCTAAAATTAGAATTCAGGATTTTGAAGTGGTTTCAACTTTAGAGAAAGGTTATGAAAATGGTGTGTTTGGGTTGGATGTCGTTTTGAAGAATCATTTAACTAAAAATCAGAATATTGAAGTCTCATACAACATATTGGATGGGCAAAATGTTGTTCAGCAAGGCAGTCAAAATAGCTCAGTCGCAAAGAATGCGTCAGGTACGGTTTCATTTGAAGCCACTATAAATGGAGTAAAAACCTGGAGTGCAGAACATCCTAACCTTTATACCTTAATCATTGAAGTAAAGGATAAAAAAGGTAAACTGATAGAAACAACATCTACCCAAATAGGGTTTAGAAGTGTGGAGATTAAAAACGGATTGCTTTTGGTAAACGGACAGCGCATTACCTTAAAAGGGGTGAATACCCAAGAAGCAGATCCCGAAACAGGGCATGTGATGTCTGAAGAAATGATTTTAAAAGACATTCGTTTATGGAAAGAAAACAATATCAATGCCGTACGTTTAAGTCATTATCCTCGAGGAAGACGATTTTATGAGTTATGCGATAAGCATGGTATTTATGTTGTGGATGAAGCCAATATAGAATCACATGGTATGTATTATGGAGACCATTCTTTGGCTAAAAAGGAAAATTGGGAAGAATCGCATGTAGACCGAATGACGCGTATGGTAGAGCGTGATAAAAACCATCCATCGGTTATTATCTGGTCTATGGGTAACGAAGCCGGTAACGGGGTTAATTTTTATGCGGGCTATAAAGCCATTAAAGCAGAAGATAAAACCAAGCGACCAGTTCAGTACGAACGTCCCTATAAAGACTACGACGGAAGCTTGTACGATATGGATTGGAATACCGATATAATCGTACCACAATATCCATCGCCTGCTAGATTTGAAGCTATTGGAAAGAGTAAAACCGATAGGCCGTTTATCCCTAGTGAGTATGCCCATGCCATGGGAAATAGTACAGGGAATTTCCAAGATTATTGGGATGTTATCGAGCAATACGATAATTTACAAGGAGGATTTATCTGGGATTGGGTAGACCAATCCATTTGGAAAACTAATCAAATTGGAGAACGGTATTATGCTTACGGAGGTGATTATGGCGAAAATATGCCTTCCGATAATACCTTTTTAAATAACGGTATTGTATTTCCAGACAGAACACCACAACCCGGGTTATATGAAGTTAAAAAAGCCCATGAGTTTATCAATTTCAAACCCAAAGGGATTAACAGGCATAACGAGTACCGTATTTTGGTTGAAAACCTATACGACTTTACCAACTTAAACCAGTTCGACATTACAGCTTATATTAAAGCAGATGGGAAATTATTAAAGACAATACCTATAGAAACCATTAATGTAGAAACCCACACCGGAAAATTGGTTAGAGTAGCTTTAAGTGATGTGGACTACCAGCCCAATACCGAATACTTTTTAGAGATAGAAGCGCAAACCAAACAAGATTGGGGGCTTTTGCCTAAGGGGTTTCAAGTGGCTCATGAACAGATTAGGTTAGATCGCATTTATAAAAGCCAACCTATTGAAACGGATTCTGGAACAGCCCTAAAAGTTGAAGAAGATAAAAATGGTGTGAAAATCTATAATGCTATCTGTAATTTAGAGTTTAGCATAGCCGAAGGGCGTTTAACCTCGTATAACTATAAAGGGTCAGAATTATTATTGGATGGCAAAGGGCCAAAGCCCAATTTTTGGAGAGCGGTGACCGACAATGATGCGGGGAATAAAATGTACAAAAACAATATTGAATGGAAGAAAGCATCGTTGTTTTCTAAAGTAACAGACATTAAAACCGAGCAAGTTGTCAACAATATTGTAGAGTTGAAAGTCACTTACCAGTTGCCTGGAGTAGATACCCAATGCTTTAGTACATACCGTGTACATGGCACTGGAGTAGTTGAGGTAGAGAATACTTTGGATATAACCTCTTATAGAGCAGACGCACCAAGAATAGGTATGCGTATGCAGTTGCCAAAAGCATATAATAATATGGTGTATTTTGGTAGAGGACCTTGGGAAAATTATATCGATAGAAAAGCCTCTGCTTTTATCGATGTATACCAATCTCAAGTAAAAGACCAGTATGTGCCTTATATCCGTCCGCAAGAGAATGGCTATAAAACAGATGTGCGTTGGGTAGCGCTTTCAAATGAAAATAAAAATGGATTGTTGGTGGTGGCCAACTCACTGGAGCAAGGGCTTGGAATAAGTGCTTTACATATGCCTATGGAGGATTTCGATATGGCATCCGATTTAAATTATGGGAATGCGGCAACCAAAGATGAGGCCTATAGAATTGATGGTATTCCAGAGTTTAACAACAGCAAGCATACTATAGACATTAAAGAACGCAATTTGGTGGAGTTGAACATCGATTTAGGACAGCGTGGCGTAGGTGGTGATGATAGTTGGGGCGCTAGACCACAAAAGGAATATCAGATGTTAGGAAATAAAAAGCATACTTATGGTTTTACATTAGTACCTTTTGAAAATGGAGATACAAATATGTTTTTAAAACAGTCTAAAACATTTAAGAAGAACTAAATGTAAATAGTGTAAAGAAATAGATTAAAACAAAAACAGCCCAGGCATTCGTCTGGGCTGTTTTTGTTTTGTCTTATGTAATGCATTGGTTATGAGTGCTTTTGTTTGTTTTATTTGTTCAATACAAACAATTTTTTTGTAGATGACAAAAATCATATTTTAATATTGGTTTATGATAGAACTTTGCTTAAACAAAAAGCAATGTTATGAGACCTTTAATTAAAAAAAGCACAATAATTAGTTTTCTAAGTGCCGTTTTGTTCTCCAGTTTATGCTTTAGTCAGGCGTTTAAAATAGACACAGGGAAATCTTCATTGACCGTTTATGGAACGTCTAGTTTACACGATTGGCATATTGTTACCCAAAGCTTTAATGGTGCGTTGTCTTTTACCAATTTAGAAGGGTGTGAAATAGAGCAATTGCAAGTAGAGATCCCTGTTGAAACTCTAAAAAGCGGAAAGAAATCGATGGACAAAAACACTTACAAGGCTTTAAATACCAATACATATCCAAAGGTAAGTTTTAAGTTAACCAAAGTAGATGAAGTGAAGTCTTTAGGCGGTAATAAATATGAAGTAAAAGCTTATGGAGACCTTACCATTGCTGGAACCAAAAAAAATATCCCATTAAAACTTGAAGTACAAATAAATGGAAGTACGGTTAAGCTTGTAGGAGAGAAAGACATTAAGATGACCGATTTTAATGTAGATCCACCAACAGCATTATTTGGAACAATTACCACAGGGGATGCATTAACGATAAAATTCGAATCAATTTTTAAATAAACCAATACTAATAATTAAATTTTTAAATCATGAAATCAATAATGAAAAAAGTAATATTACTAGCACTAATATTAACGGGTTTTAGTTTCTATGCTCAGAATAGAAGTTTAGACAATTATCGGGAGCCCGATCAACGTGGTGTCAACGTTTTTGAGGCTCCGAAGGATACAGTAAGCACTTTCAATGGTGTTAAGGTTAGGGTAGGTGGTTCTTCTACATTGCAATATCAAGCTGTAGACCACGAAAATTCAGGGACAACAGCATTAGCAGAAATTGGAGCTAACTTTAACTTAGCTACAGCAAATTTAGATTTAGATGTAGCCTTGGCAAAAGGTGTTAGAATGCACTTACGTACGTATTTATCATCACGTCACCACCACGAGACTTACGTAAAAGGCGGATATTTTCAAATAGATAACCTAGACTTTATTAGCGAAGGACTTTTGGGTGACCTTATGAACAATGTGACTGTTAAAATAGGGCATATGGAAACCAACTATGGTGATGCCCACTTTAGAAGAAGTGATAATGCACAAACCATTTATAACCCATTTGTTGGTAACTTAATTATGGATTCATTTACAACAGAGGTTGGTGCAGAATTGTATTATCAATGTGAAAGTGGATTTTTAGGAATGATTGGGTTTGCTAATGGTAAATTAAACCAGTCTGTTGTTGAAAAGAATGGTAGTACAGGAGGCGCTTCTTTCTTAGCCAAATTGGGCTATGACAAACAGATTAATGATGACTTTAGATTCAGATTAACAGGATCATTATACAATACAGGATATGTGCCAAGTTTGTATCTATACAGTGCAGATAGAGCAGGATCAAGATATTATAATGTAATGCAAGCTGCAGATGCAACAAAAGATAATTTCAGATCAGGTCGCTTTAACCCAAGCTTTAAAAATAGTGTAACAGCCATTATGTTTAACCCATTCTTGAAATATGGTGGATTGGAATTCTTCGGAACTTTTGAAACTGTTTCTGGAAAATCTTTAGGAGATAGCGATACTAGAAATGTAACACAGATAGCAGGTGAGCTTATTTACAGATTTGGTGAAACAGAAAACTTCTACTTAGGTACTAGATACAATACTGTAGATGCTGAAGAGAATAGTGGCGATGTAACTGTTGATAGATTCCAGTTAGGTGCTGGTTGGTTTATGACCAAGAACATCTTACTAAAAGCTGAGTATGTAAACCAAACTTACGATGGATATGCAGTAGGATCTCTATTGGATGACGGTAAGTTTAATGGACTCATGCTAGAAGCAGCAATTAGCTTCTAAATATTAAATGGTAGACAAGTCTCTTAGTAAGGTGATCAATTAATAAAATGTTTAAATTGACATATACTTAGAGACTTGTTTTTTTAGTTATATTATATAGAATAAAGGTTTTTAAATTAGTTTGATGAACTTAAGAGTTGTAAATAAGGTCCTGTTTGTTATTTCAATAGCAATGTTGATGGCTTTTACAGCTAGTGACACCACATTTAAAAACACTTCGGTTACTGTAACCCCAGAAAGTTCGTTACTGGTTAGGGGGACAACAAACATCAATACATTTACATGTGGATTTAATGTCCTTAAACTTAATAACCCAATTGAAGTGGTTTACAAAAAGGTGGGCAATAGAATGGTTTTTGAAAAAACGGCCTTGATTTTGGATAACGATTGTTTCGATTGTGGAGGAAAAGGCATTAACAGTGACTTTCAAAAAATATTGAAATCCAATAAGTACCCTCAAATATCCTTGTTTTTAAATGAGATTAGCGATTTAGAAGACCAATCCGATGATGTTCTGGCCGCTTTGGATATTGAGATAGCAGGGATCTCTAAAAGGCATAAGGTACCCGTAAAATTTAAAAAAAATAAAGGCATGCTTGTTACGGGAGATTTGGCCATAAGTATGTCTGATTACAATTTAAAACCACCTAAAAAACTATTCGGCCTTATTTCGGTACACGATACCATAGAAATCTACTTTCAATTGGCCGTTCGGGAGAATTAGTCAAAAAAAAGGTCTTCATTTGCATGAAGACCTTTCCGTTTATAATCGATTGGTTGTTTTATGGTTGGTTATTTCTTTTTTATGCTCCCGGAATCACTATTTTTTTTATCCACTTTTTCAGGGTTGCCATAATATTTTATATCCCCACCACTTGAGGCACTGGCCGTAAGTTCCTTTGCGGTGTTTATGGTAATGTCTGCGCCACTAGTGGCTTTCACTTCACTGGATTGGGCAATTAAGTTGCCAGCCTTAATGTCGCTGCCACTGGTTGCTTTAGCTATTAAAGTGTTGGTCTTTCCAGATAATATTAAATCACTTCCACTGGTCGATTCGCAATGTAATGTAGTCGTGTTTACAGCTAGTTTCATATCACTGCCGCTAGTGGTTTTTAAGTTAAGGGTTTCTACATTAATAACATTGGTCGTGTACACATCACTACCGCTAGTAGCAACAATCTCTGAAATATTCTTAAAGCTTACTTTGATTTTTTTTGATTTACATTTTCCTATATTTTGCTTGGTGTGGATTTTTAAGACGCCATCCTCAATATCGGTTAAGATAAGGTCGTGCAGGTTTTCATCGGCTTCAACAATAATACTTTTGCTGTCACCTTGGGTTAGGTATACATCTAAACCTTCAGAGGCTTTAATGGTAGAGAAGTCACCGTTTATAGTACGTTCATCTGTTAAAACGTTGCCATTGCCACGTACCCCTGTTCCAAAATTTAAATCGAAGTTACAGGAGAATAGTGTTAAGCTCAATAAGGAGGTTACAATAATTTTGATTAAAGTTGTCATAACTGTTCGTTTTTTTATGCTGAAGACTCAGCATCTTTTGATTAATGATTGATGATTAGTAATTTATCTTTTGTTAAAGGTCTAACGATTGTTTTATTGATAAAAATTTAAATTACCGACTTGTTGTTTTTCTATGCTGAACCGTTTGTAAAACACTATTTTAAAAGTTTATATGGTGAAACTAAAATAGAAAGCAAAACTCATCCTGATTTTTACATCAGGATCAATCGTCCTTAGATTTTACCGAAAGCCCAGTGCTATCCAAGCTAACGTTAACAGATTCTGTACTGCCTTTTATATTGTTGCGTTTAATGGTTAAACTGGAACTGTCAGCTTTTACTTCAACCCCTTCTTTGTTTATTTTTAAGCTGGAATCATCGCCTTTAATATCAACATCCACTTCAAATTTTTCTTCTTCAGGACAATCGAGGCACTCAATGTCACCATCAAGAATTTTTAAATAATGGTTAGCGTCCTTATAGGATACAATAGAGCCATTGTAGCCTCTGCTATAGAAAAAAGAACTAGAGTTTGGATGGCTCTTAAGTACAGAGCCTTCAGGTAGGTAAAGTGTTAAGCGAATCTCTTGGTCACTATATTTATTTTCAACAGCAGTGGTGAAGTAAGAATCCAATAGTAAGGTATTGTTTTCAAAACTGTAGAGGTAATCTATATTTCTGGCACGCTCTATAGCCTTTTCAAAACTTCTGCCATCTGCACTTTTTTCAATACTTAAGGTTGCTAAAGAATCTGAAGTTGATTTAACTATAATAGCTAGATCTGATGAATAGATGACGCGTTCTCCATTTTCGTTATTCCCCATTTTAAAAGAGCTTCTGTGATATCTTGTGTTTTTATAAAGGTCGTTATTAACCATCTTAATGTTTAAAGTATCGTTAGCGGAAATATTCAACTCATGTTTTTCAATAACCCGTTCGTCAAAAGCATGTTCACTGGCTTCCCTGATACCAAAAACAGTTAGCATAATAACCGAAATTAACCATACACCCAGTAGCGTGAATTTTGCAATGTTACCAATGGATTTTAAATTGGTCACCAATATTTTGAGTCCCAGATAGAACAGAAAGAAAAAAGGGATTCCTACCGCAAAAAAGGTTAACAATGAAACTAACCAAATAGGGGTATTGGCCGCATTAACAATATTGGCATATTCTATTCCAGGGATATTTAAAATATTGACTGCGCCAACCGAAAACAGACTTATAATTAAGGCAATAAGCGTTACGGCACCAATAAACATTAAGAAGACACCAATAAACTTGGCAAAAATCTTAAAGAAAAACAAGATAATGTCACCAATAGTATCAAAGAATGTTTTTGATGACGATTTTATGGAACCGGCCTGTTTTTTAACGTCTACATTTTTGGCGGCATCCGATACATTTTTGGCAGCACCGCTAACCGATTCCTTTACATTTTTGGCTACATCGCTTACCGTATCCGAAACATTATCAAAGCCGTCCTTGATTTTTTTTTCAATGTTGCTAATATTAACAGGTTCGCCCGTCATCATTAGCTTTTCGGCAGTGGTTTTGGCTTCGGGAACTAAAATCCAAAACAAAATATAAATGAATATAAAAGAACCTCCAGAACCAATGGTTAATATAATCCATAGCAACCTAACCCATACGGCATCAATTCCCAAATAGTGTCCCAAACCAGATGATACACCACTTATATAAGAGTTGTCGGTATCCCTAAACAATTTTTTGGAAGGTGACGATTGTTTTTTGTACGAAGCCTTTGGCTCGTCCTCGAAAATTTCGTCGTCCACCAGATAATCTTCCGGTTGCCCCATAATGGTAATAATCTCGTCTACTTCCTTTAAGCGTATCACCTGCTTGTCGTGTTGTACGCGTTCGTTAAAAAGTTCGGCTATGCGCGCTTCAATATCGGCAATGATTTCAGAACGCCCTTGTGAGTCTGTAAATGAACGTTTTATAGCCTCAAGATAGCGCTGCAATTTTAAGTAAGCATCTTCATCGATATGAAAAAATATACCTGCTAAATTTATGTTGACTGTTTTATTCATTTCTTTGTTGTTTTTTGGCTTGTTACTATGTTTACTGCGTTTTGTAGTTCGTTCCAAGTACTATCTAATTCCTTTAAAAAGAGTTTGCCCGTTTCGGTCAAACCATAATATTTTCTTGGAGGTCCAGAGGTCGATTCTTCCCATCTGTAATTTAAAAGTCCTGCGTTTTTAAGTCGCGTTAGTAGGGGATAAATAGTCCCTTCTACTACCAGCAACTTTGCGTCCTTTAGGGTGTCTAAAATTTCCGCAACATAAGCGTCGTCGTCTTTTAAGACCGAAAGTATGCAGAACTCCAGTACCCCTTTTCGCATTTGTGCTTTTGTGTTTTCTATCTTCATGTTCTAAAGCGTTTTAATATGATGAAACTGTTCATTTTTTGATTGATCATTGATTGATGATTGATTGATGATGAAATTTTTATGTTTTACTTCTAGTGATTCTGAACCTGTTCAGAATGCTATCTAGAAGTTGGGTGTTATTCTTACGGTTACCGTCAAGGTCGGGCTTTACATTGCAATCTTTTTGTTCTGTCATTCCTGCGAAGGCAGGAATCCATACCCAAAAGGATTTTCATTGCAATCCCTGCCTGTTGGCAGGCAGGCCTAACGCACGTTATGTACTAATTTGTCATATTATTTTAAAAAATTAATGGTTAATGGGTAATTGTATGGCTCTCCGTCTCGAGCTTTAAGGCTCGCTTTAACGATTAGGGCCAATTCAACAATAAAAGCAATAATCATTAAGACACCCAAACCACCTCCAATATAAAGTAGTGGTGATGGCTTGCCTATATTGATATGAAAATCATGAAAGCCATTAAAATCAATAAAATCCAGATTGCCCAATATCTTAAAAATAAAAAGCGGAATGGTAATCGTACCTATAATAATAGCATACAATAAAATACTCATCTGAAAGTTTATGGCCTGTTTGCCATGATTGTCTATAAACTCCGATTTCTCTTTATTGGAAATCCATAATACCAAAGGGCCAATAAAATTGCCAAAGGGTATTATAAACCTACTAAAGGTCGATAAATGGATAAATGTGGCGATGTTTTTTTGATGATTATCTAGCATGATTTTTAAAACATATAATATTATCTTATGCAAATATATATCTAAAAGAAGGTATTATGCAATACAAAGTACTAAAAATTAACAAAAAATTAACATTTAATACTATGATTTTATTTCATAATTTAGTGAATCAATTAAACATTCTGCAATGCACTTAACTCCCAGAAAATTAAATGTTTTCACCATCTTTAAATTGCCGTCGGCTTACTTATGTGGTGTACGCACCAAGCATATCGATGCTAATACTTGTGTGGTAACGGTAAGACACCGATGGATTAATCAAAACCCATTTAAATCCATGTTTTGGGCAGTTCAGGGTATGGCGGCCGAGTTCACCACTGGTGCTTTAGTAATGAATAAGATTAAAACTTTTGGTAAGCCAATTTCAATGTTGGTGACTTCCAATAAGGCAACATTTACAAAAAAAGCAACAGGTAAAATCACTTTCACATGCAACGATGGAGGTTTGGTTGATGAGACAATAAAGCAAGCTGTTGAAACCAATGAAGGGCAAACCATTGCGATGACATCAGTTGGGGTTAATGAAAAAGGAGAAGAGGTATCTGCCTTTACATTTAAGTGGAGTATTAAGGTTAGAAGTTAGAAGTTGGAAGCTAGAAGTTTTAGATATTAGAAGTGAACTCATGAAAAATCATTTAATTTTATTAGCAATTGTGTTCTTGTTAATAAGTTGCAATCATAAAAAATTATCACATTTGGAGACGGTAATTAAGTACTATCAGGCACATGATAATTCAGATTTCAGAATTGTAAAAGAGTTGATTTGTGATAGTATTTCAATGGGTGAAGGAGATTATTCGACATTATATTCACAAAATAGTTTTTATGAATTGTTTAAATGGGACTCAATCTTTCAACCAACTTACAAATTAATTAATGTAGAGGAAGCGAATAGTGGAATAATAGCAATAGTTTCATCAGGTTCTCTGAGATATGAATTTTTAAAAAATAATCCCTTGACTTGTAAATACAAATTTTATTTTGAATCTGATAAAATTTCAAATATTGAGGTATTAGAATGCCCGAATTCTGATTGGGTTGTTTGGCAAAGAGAACGTGATTCTTTGGTTAATTGGACTAGTATCCATCATTCTGAACTAGATGGGTTTATTCATAATTTGACTGAGGAAGGTGCATTAAATTATTTAAAAGCAATTGAACTTTATAGGAACAGAAAGGGCTAACTGTAATGAATATGTATAGAACATGTTTGGAAAGTGTTATCTCAGAATTGCAAAAAATACAAAACCTTAAAGTTTAACCTAAATCTGTAACAAAATATAGAACAAATCAACATATAAACAAGTCAACAACAAACAACTTAACAACACACAATATTATGACAGCACACGAAATAGACTATAACATTTACGGTGAAGAAATGCAATATGTAGAAATTGAGCTCGATCCGCAAGAAGGCGTAGTTGCCGAGGCAGGGAGCTTTATGATGATGGACGATGGCATTAAAATGGAAACCATTTTTGGAGATGGCTCACAAAAAGATTCTGGGTTTTTGGGCAAAATATTAGGTGCCGGAAAACGTATTCTAACCGGTGAAAGCCTGTTTATGACCGCTTTTTATAATATTTTAAATGGTAAACGCAAGGTGTCTTTTGCATCGCCTTACCCTGGAAAAATAGTCCCCATAGACCTTACGCAATATGGCGGTAAGTTTATTTGCCAAAAAGATGCTTTTTTATGTGCGGCGAAAGGTGTAAGCATAGGTATTGAGTTTTCTAAGCGATTGGGGCGAGGGTTATTTGGAGGCGAAGGTTTTATCATGCAAAAACTGGAAGGCGATGGTATGTCTTTTGTGCATGCCGGAGGGACTATGGCTAAAAAAGTATTGCAGCCAGGCGAAACCTTACGAGTCGATACCGGGTGCATAGTTGGGTTTACCCAAGATATAGATTACGATATTGAATTTGTGGGAGGCATCAAGAATACCATTTTTGGAGGCGAGGGATTGTTCTTTGCTAAATTACAAGGACCCGGTGAAGTGTATATCCAATCATTACCATTTAGCAGATTGGCAGGTAGGGTATTGGCATCGGCTCCTAGAGGCGGAGGTAAAGATAAGGGTGAAGGTAGTATTTTAGGAGGCTTAGGTGATTTATTAGATGGTGATAACCGATTTTAATTTGTTAAAATTTTAAAAAATAAATCTAAGTTTGTAATTATTTATTAAATTTAGATGTTGAATTTAAAAATCGATGCCTATAGTATACCATTACTTTTCAAACCAAAATCCTAAATACTAATTATGGCAAGAGCAATGCTTGAGTATACAAAAACTGTACTAAAGAAAGTCAGTTTCGACACTACCCTGTTTTGCAAAGAAGTACAAAAGGCGTTAACCCGTTTATTGCCTTACGAAATTGAAGAGCTTAAAGTGTTCATTCAATCTCTTGTACAGCAAAACCCAGAATTAACCCAATGTTTAATTTATTTAAAACCATAAAAAAATTAGAAAAGCGACTTTAAGTCGCTTTTTTTTGTTAATCTAAATTGACATACGTGTATGGTTGCTGAGGTGTTCGAAGTGCTTATGAAGACTTGTTTTAGATTCTATCCATAATTGATGATCAATATTTAGAGCCAACGGTAAAAGATAGTTTTAGACCTCACAAGTTTTAAAACCTGTGAGGTCTTTATATTCAATTCATTATTAATATGTAAAGGGATTTTTGTTATGTACTAAAACCAAGATTACGAGAGCCTGAAACAGAGTGGCCTAACGTTATGGGTAATGATGGACAATCAAAAACTTTTAATTTTTAGACAGCGGACTAACAATCTTGACATTTTGAAAAGCTATGGCTCCTCTAATAATACCAGATATAATATCCTGTAGAGCTTCAATGATCTGCATTTTTAGTTCGCTTTTATGATAAATGAGACTAACTTCCCTGGCTGGCGAAGGTTCGTTAAAATAGTGAATGTTTTCAGTGTCTTTTTCACCTAAATCCAATGTATGTAAATAGGGGAGTAAGGTCATGCCCAAGCCTTCATTTGAAAGTTTTATAAGCGTTTCAATGCTTCCACTTTCCAATTGGAATTTATCGTCGGGATTGTCTTTAAATACCTTACAAAGGTTAATAACACCATCCCTAAAACAATGGCCGTCTTCCAGCAATAACATATCATCTAAATCTAAATCTTCAACAGTTATAGTTTTGTTTGCATGTAATCTGTGGTTTTTGGGAATATAACCTACAAAAGGTTCAAAGTAGAGGACACGTTCTTTAATGTCTTCTTCCTCTAGTGGGGTGGCGGCTATAGCGGCATCTAAATGACCATCCTTAATTTTATTGATTATTTCCTCGGTGGTAAGCTCTTCTATTTTAAGTTTAACCTTAGGGTGTTTCTTTATAAAGCTTTTCAAGAACATGGGCAGTAAGGTGGGCATAACCGTTGGTATGATGCCTAATTTAAATTCGCCGCCAATAAACCCTTTTTGTTGGTCTACAATATCTTGAATTCTATAAGATTCGTTAACAATATTTCTGGCTTGTGTTACAATTTTTTTTCCAACCTCAGTCAATTCGATGGGTTTTTTGCTACGATCGAAAATTTGAACGTCCAACTGGTCTTCAAGCTTTTGTATTTGCATGCTTAAGGTGGGTTGCGTGACAAAGCATTTTTCGGCAGCCTTTGTGAAGTTTTGGTTTTCTGCAACAGCCAAAACGTAATATAATTGGGTAATAGTCATAGGTATTAATTTAGGCTATAAAGATATAAAAACTATCAATAAAATTTATCGAAATACATCTTTATTATAAATTAAATTTGTGGTAAATATAAAAGAGCAATGATAATGACATTAAACAGTATAGGCTTAGAGTCCAATAAGGCAGTAGCCTTAGCTAAAGATTTAAATTATTTACTGGCTAATTTTCAAATATATTATCAAAATTTAAGAGGTATCCATTGGAACATTAAAGGGAAGCGCTTTTTCGATTTACATGTAAAGTTTGAAGAGTTGTATAATGATGCCAATATGAAGGTTGATATGTTAGCCGAACGTGTGTTAACGCTTGGTGAAACACCATTGCACACATTTGAAGATTATTTAAAAAATGCCCAGGTGCCCATTGGTAAAGCTATCTCACAAGATGAAAGGGCAGTCCAGCTTATCGTAGAGTCGCTTACAGAACTTTTAAATATTGAACGCGACATTTTAAATAAGTCGGACGAAGCAAATGATGAAGGTACAAATTCCATGATGAGTGATTTTATTACAGAACAAGAAAAAACGGTTTGGATGATGAAAGCCTGGTTAGGCGAAACCGTTTAGTTTGGTTGGTTAGTTAGTTTAAAAGTCCATTGGTTTCTGCTAATGGACTTTTTTATTCACGCCATTTCCTAATTGTAATTACAATAGTCCACGAGCCTTTATTTCCAGATATTTATTAATGGTGTTAATTGTAAGGTTTTCGGGTGCTGTTAAAATACTTTGTATACCGTGTTTTTGTAATTCGGTTACAATGAGTTTCTTTTCAAACACAAATTTTTCAGCAATGGTTTTTTCAAATATGGCATTGGTTTTGGTTGCAGGATTTTTAATAAAGTCATGCAATTCGGTATTTTCAAAAAATATAACAACCAGTATATGGTTCTTGGCTATGGCTTGCAGATAAGCTAATTGCCTGTACAGTCCATCTAGTGTTTCAAAATTGGTATATAGTAATACTAAGCTACGCTGGTTTAAATTGCGTTTAATATCAATATAGAGTCGGGAAAAATCAGACTCATAAAAATCGGTTTTCAAATTATAGAGTGTTTCCATAATCTGGTTCATTTGAGAGGGTCTGCGTTCTGCAACCACCATATTGTCTACTTTTTTTGAAAAAGTAAACATGCCGGCCTTATCTTGTTTTCTTAATGCAACATTGCTAATAACCAAAGTGGTGTTTATGGCATAGTCCAAAAGACTCAGGCCTTTAAATGGCATCTTCATGGTGCGCCCCATATCAATTACACTGTAAATAGGTTGGGAGCGTTCATCTTGAAACTGATTTACCATAAGTTGATTCCGTTTTGCTGTAGCTTTCCAGTTTATGGTTCTTATATCATCACCAGTAACATAGTCTTTAATTTGCTCAAACTCCATGGTGTGTCCAATTCGCCTTATTCTTTTCAAACCAAATTCAAATACTTTGTTTGAAAAAGCCAATAGCATAAATTTTTTAAGCTGTAAAAAGGACGGGTAATTGGGAACCATTGCATTATTGCCAAACTTAAACCGTCTGGATATAAGCTTAAAGGGGGAGCAGGTATAAATATTGAGATGGCCAAAGTGGTATTCGCCCCGTTCAAGAGGGCGTAGATTGTATTTTATAGTTTTACTGCTTAGCTTGTTTAATTTTGTATTGATTTCGAAATCCCGTTTTTGATATTGAAAAGGGAGTTCGTCTATTAATTTTATAGTGATGTTGAAATTATAATTGTTTTTTAACGTGATGTTAATTGGGTTATCATCACCATTGCTAAGTTTTTCAGGTAATTCCCGTTTGGCCATGATGCCATTTTGTTTGAAGAGCAAAACAACATCCACTAGCACTAAAATGGCAAAAATGAAGCTCAGCATTTTAGCAATAATCAATAGTCCGGGAAACTGAAATGCCAAGATATAAATGGCAATAAGGCAAATTAAGCCCACAAAAAAACTAAACTCTAAATATATGTTCTTTAAAAACAGCTTCACTATCTAGGGATTTCTATGGTTTCTAGAATTTGATCTATAACCTTTTCTACAGTAAATGCTTCCATTTCACGTTCTGGGGTTAGTACCAACCTGTGTTTTAGCACAGCTTTAGCGCATCGCTTAATATCATCGGGCGTTACAAAATCACGACCATTTATAGCGGCGTTTGATTTTGCGGCATTTAAAATAGCAATTGATGCCCTGGGTGAGGCCCCTAAGTATAAATTTGCATTTATTCTGGTGTTGTTCACTATTGCAGCTATATAATTTAATAAATGATCCTCGACTACAACTCGTTTAATCAATGCCTGATATTTAATAATATCGTCTGCTTTCAATATTGCTTTTATGGTATTGAAATCTATTTTGTCTTCACGTTTATGGTTGTCAACAAGTATCTGAACCTCTTCATCCAACGACGGGTAATCCACATCAATCTTAAACAGGAAGCGATCCAGTTGGGCTTCGGGCAAACGATAGGTGCCTTCTTGCTCAATAGGGTTTTGGGTGGCAAAGACCAAAAAAGGACTTTCCATAATAAATCTGTTGTTGTCTATTGTAATTTGACGCTCGGCCATCACTTCAAACAAGGCGGCTTGGGTTTTGGCGGGAGCCCGGTTTATTTCGTCAATTAAGATGATATTTGAAAAAATGGGGCCTTTTTTATATTCAAAGTCATTGGTTTTAATATTGAATATGGAGGTCCCCAAAATGTCACTGGGCATTAAATCTGGTGTAAACTGTATGCGGCTAAAACCAACATCTAATGTCTTTGCCAGTAATTTTGCCGTAATGGTTTTGGCAACTCCAGGCACACCTTCTATTAAAGTATGACCATTTGAAAGGATAGAAATGATTAGCAGCTCTACCATGTTGTTCTGGCCAACAATTATTTTCCCAATTTCGGCTTTTATTTGTTCAACATGTTCTTGTAATGGTTTTAAGTCTATCCTATTTGTAAAGTTTAGATCTTGTGTTTTAGGTTGTAAATCGTCCATGTGTTATGTCGTTTTAGTAAATTCTTCTATTTTTTTATTTAAGGCAATTAACTCTTTTTCAGAGTGTTGGGATTTGGATTTTAAAAATGTAATGAAATCTATCAATGCTCTGGTATACTTCACACTGTTTGCTGACTTTATAGCCAGTTTTTCAATAAATCGTTCATTTAATAAAGAAGTGTCCAAATAATAACTGCTCCTTACTTGCTCTAAAAAATAAGTGATTTTTTTGTTTATGATGTTTGTGTAATTGCCATGCTGAAAATACAAGTTGCCAATCGTTTTTGTGAAATCTAATGTGGTGTTTTTAAGAGGGTGCATTACAGGAATAATGCGTTGGGTGCGTTTGCTTCTAAAAACAATAAACAAAGCTAGGGCTAAAAGTGATAGATAAAACCCCCATTTTAGTGCTTCGTTTGATAGGATAAAACGTAACGGACTTTTTATGACCCTGCGTCCGCTTTTATAATAATTGTCCCAAATGATTTGATTTTTAGGTAAAAAGGAAAGTACCGTAGCCACATAATTTTCTTTGCCATTAAGCATGTGGTAATTGGTGAAAGCAAAGGGGTTGCTATGTACATAAAATGCACCGTTGTTGTTTCCAAAGGGAACTTTTATATAATTGACTTCTTTTTTGGTTTTATCATCTGTTAAAACATGTCCTAAAACAACAGTGTTTAAAGTATCTATTGAGGCTATATAGAAGTTTTCTATAACATCTTCAAACAATGCGTCGTTGGTCCTTAAGCTCGGATTTGTAAACGTGCTATACGAGGGGCTTTTAAAAAAGCCGTCTTGGTTTTGGGCAAATGCAATGTTTAAGGTGTCTGCAAGTTTTCCATAGAAATAATTACTGCTTATAAGCACATTGCTTCCATGTTCAACAAACTTTAAGAGTGCCATGGTGCCTTCTTCATCAATGGAGATATAATTATTGATGAGCAATAAATTGGTGTTGGCAGAATCTTTAAGGCTTTTTAGTTTTTCGTATACCGTTTGTTTTGAGAGTTCTACAGTGTAATCATTCTTCGCTTTTAACTCATTGTATAGTACATAGCAACCTAAGGGTATTTTATCGGAAGCCGAATAGGAATCCCTCCAGTTTATGGCTTTGGGCTTGGTTATTTCGGCAACCATAAGCAGCACGATTATAATGCCAATGGTATATAAGGCTATTTTAGATCGTCTGTCCATTTATGCTTGCATTTAGGTTGTTGAAATCTATTAGATTGCGATTGAATTGATCAACATTTATATCAAATTCACCATACCAAACATAATCGTAAATGTAGGATACACGCTTAAAATTGCTTTTTGCGGTTTTGTTTGTGATTTCGTTGATATAGTCGGAATTGGTTTTGTCGTAATGCCAATCTATTATTCCTTTTTTTGATAATACTTTTAAGGTTTTTAAGTAAAGGTAACGAGTCGCCAACCTATAATTAGTTGTATTTAAAGCCGATGCTATTAAAGTGTCAAAATCTACCTCATTAATGTTTTCTTCGATATAATTAAAACTTTCAATGTCCTGTTCTTCGGTCTTAAAAACAGAGCTAATGGGTGATTGCAATAAAAATTTTATTACCAGATATAATGCCCCTAAAGCCAATAAACCATAAACAATAATTTCCAAGGTACGGTAGTCAACAAAATCTATGTCTACCCCAAATAGGTCACCAAGCCACCGAAATAATTTTCTAAATAAACTTTGAACCAGGTTTATACCCCCCGAATCATTGATATTATAGTTGAAATCATTGCCGGGATAACGTTCTTTAATATTGTGTTCAAAATAGTTGACAACAATTTTAGAAGAATCTGTTTTTATGTCGTTTTGAGCATGTGCTAATGGTGCCATTAAGGAAAACAGGCACCAGATAAAAAAACGGAAATGTGAATTGTTTCTATTCATTAGCACCTATTTGTTCTATGCGTTCACGCAAAAATATATTGTACTTTTCTTCATGCAGATTAAAATATAGTACGCCATTTGCAATTTGCGAAAGTGTTTGCGTATAGATAAATGCTAAAATGAACAAGGCAAACCCAATGGTGAAAACCATGTTGGCAAAAACACTGGTAAATATATCGATAGAACTTTCTATAGAAAAATAGGCATAGATGCCCAAAATAAAGGTTGGGATTGATAGAATGAGCATGGTAATCATAAAATTTAAAATGCCTATGATCAATCCGTAAAATACCACACGCCAAAAATTTGAAAAAGTGAATGTCCAGCCTTCTCCCAAAGCATCTCCTACCGATTTGCTTCCAATAAAAAGAGCAGTAAAAGCGAGACCAAAAAAAGCAGATAGCGTAAAGCTAATGGCATATTGCGCAAGCATGCCCAGTAAGGGGATAAATGCTAAAATTATAGTTACAATAATATAGCCTAAGTACATAAAAAAGCCAATAATGATAAATAGAATTACAGAGCCAATACGTTTTTTAATTTCATGCCATACCGTTTTATGGTTTATATTTCCATTGGTTTTCACATACTGAACAACATAGGCACTGGAAAAACTATAATTCAACACGGCCGTAAGGCCCAAAATAACAATTAAAACAATAAGACCGCCATATAAATACATATCGTTATTGCCTCCACTGTCCATTCCAAAACGAAAGTCTCTGCTGGCCAACCCCATAAAACCCGTGACTAATAAGTATGACCCTATTAACGTTAAAATAATGCTAACCGTATTATAGCGTAAATAAAGATTGGTGTATGGTTTAACGTTGTATTTAAGCCATAAAAAATAAGTGTTAATAATATCGCCAAAACTATTTCTGGTGCGTAGTTCTATATAAGGTTTCTTCACGTTATAAGACGGGGTTGGTTAAATACTTTTTATTGAGTTTGATAGGATAAACAATATAATAATATACAATAAGACTTAGAGAAGCCGTAATGATTCCATAAGCAATACTATTGGGCATTATTTCTCCATAGCGAGTAATAAAGCCTTCAATGAATCCAGCAATTATAAAAAAAGGAATAGTGCTAACAACTACTTTTAAACCATCCTTGGCACCCTTCATAAAGGAAACTCGACGACTAAAGGTTTTAGGGAATAAAAAGCTATTGCCCATTACCAATCCTGCACAACCTGCAATAACGATTACAGATATTTCAATGGTACCGTGCAGCCAAATGGTAGATGTTTTTTCCAGTAAGCCATAATTATAAAAAAAGGTAATGAACGCCCCTAGCATAATACCATTGCTAAAAAGAATGTATATACTACCAACGCTAAAAAGTGCGCCCATCGCAAAAGCAATAATAGCTACTCTAATGTTGTTTATGGTAATCCCTAAAAACGAACCAATATTACTGCCACTTTTGTAAATGGCCATAGGCTCCCCGTTTTCTATATTCTCGATGGTCGTGTTTACATAGCTGTCACCTAGAATTAGGCGTACAAAACTATCGTCATTTAAAGTCGAAACTGTTCCAATTGAAACAGCTGCAATAAAAAACAAAAACGTGTACAATAATGTTTTATGGTACTGTTTAAAGAACAACGGGAATTCATATTTCCAAAACGAAACAATTTTGCTTTTGGACTCTTTTTTAGTGATGTAAATTTTTTGATGTGCTTGAGAGGTCAACGAATTTAAATACAAAAGCGTCTTACTGTCAGGGAAGTAGGTCTGAGCATAAGAAAGGTCGTTTGTCAATTGTATGTAATACGAAGCAAGGTCGTCTGGATTTATTTTAGCATTATTATGTAAAGCTTTTTCAAATCCTATCCATTTTTCCTTATTTTGCTTCACGAAAGATGCCTCGCGCATAGAAAAATTAAATTTAAACGAATATACATTTCCATGGGCAAATTAGCAATTAACACGGCGCAAAATGTCAATTTAGATTACAAATTAATTGGGCTAGGTGAGCGGATTGTTGCTTTTTTAATAGACGGGCTAATACTTACGGCATATATGATTATTATTGAAAACTTGGTTGAAGTTTCAGAAATATTTGATACGGATAGTTGGACTCGTATAGGTTTTCTAAGCTTGTTTATGTTGCCAGCCTTTTTTTATTCATTGCTTAGCCATATCGTTTTTGGAGGTCAGACCATTGGTAAAATGTTGTTGAAAATTAAGGTCGTGCGTTTTGACGGTTCGCCAACCCAATGGTATAATTTTATGGTGCGATGGATGCTTCGTATTATTGATATTTGGCTGTTTTTTTCGTCCATAGGAGTTTTAAGTATCTTGTTGTCCGATAACAAGCAGCGTGTCGGTGATGCGGCAGCAGGTACAGTGGTTATTAGTGTAAAAGAAAAGCATAATATAAAAAGCACTATTTTAGAAGATATCACAGACGATTATCAGCCTGTTTTTAATATGGTTACCCAGTTAAGTGATAAGGATGTTCGAATTATAAAGGAAGCGTATGCAATTGCTAAGAAAAATAACGATTTTAAAACCCTTACACTTTTAAAGAATAAGATTTGCGCAGTACTTCAAATAGAAACCGATTTATTTGACAAAGAGTTTATTGATACTATTTTAAAGGACTATAATTATTATACACAGAACATGTAAGCAGAGAACCTGTTTTTGTTATGCAAAAACAGTGTGAATCGCTTACCCTGAGCGTAGTCGAAGGGTCTTTAGGCCGCCCAATTTTTCAAATGCAATGCAGAAAAACTGAGCGACCCACTCACTCTGGGCTAGTCTCGGGATATTATAATAGAAAACATATGTTTTATACAATAGATATTTTAGGAACTATAGCTTTTGCCATATCGGGCGTGCTTGTAGCGATAAATAAAAAAATGGATTTGTTTGGAATTTTAATCATTGCCTTTGTAACAGCTGTAGGAGGAGGTACACTGCGCGATTTACTTATTGGAGCTACACCTGTAAGCTGGATGAAAGATATGACCTTTACTTATGTTATTGTAACATCCGCGATTTTTGCTATTGTTTTTAGGAGCAAGATCAACTATTTAAGGACTTCCCTGTTTTTATTCGATACCATAGGTATTGGCTTGTATACTGTTGTAGGTATAGAGAAAGGGGTTAATGTAGGGTTGCATCCAATAATATGTATTGCTTTAGGGACGATGACTGCCAGTTTTGGGGGTGTTATAAGGGATATTTTGTGTAATGAGATACCTGTGATTTTTAGAAAGGAAATTTATGCCACCGCTTGCATATTGGGTGGGCTCACATACTTTTTATTACGGGAATTGCCTATTGAAGACAATTTGGTTTTTGTGATTTCTGGAATAGTAGTTATAGTAGTTCGGTTGCTTGCAGTGAAATTTAAAATTGCATTGCCTACAATTTATAAATGAGGCTCCAGGTTTAAGGTTCAATGTTTAAACTTTAACATTGGACATTCACACTGAATACTGAATACTGATAACTAAAAGCTATTCAATAATCTCCACATTTCTAATGTAGATATTCTTTAGTGGCCAATCGGCTTCATCAGTTTCAACGGCAGCAATTTTATCAATCACATCCATACCTTTAATCACTTTGCCAAAAATGGTATAATCGCCATCTAAAAAATGGGCGCCACCTTTTTGTTGCACGATAAAAAATTCATAAGGCGAGGCCAGTTTATGCGGGTTGTCTATTTCGCTACTGGGCATGGATATAACACCACGCTCGTGGGTAAAGCCACGTTTGGTATCTGTAGGGAGTAGGTATTTGCCAATCTTTTTGCGTTTTCTCGCCGTTTTTCTATCGTCACTATTACCTGCTTGAACCATAAAATTGTCGATGACCCTATAAAATTGGGTGCCGTTAAAATACTTTTGCTTGGTTAAAAAGATGAAATTGGCGCGGTGGAACTTAGTCTCATTAAATAATAGAATGTCAACAACACCAAAATCGGTGGTCATACGCACTTTATTTTCTTTGTTCTCTTTTTCATAGTGTAAAAAGAACTCCATGGCGTTTTGGGAGTCTAATTTGGGGTATGTTCTCTCTGGTTTGTTTGTTGTGGGGGTGGGTGTAGTAGCCTTTTCTTCATTTTGTTCAATAGATGTAGATTGTGGCTTTGTGTTTTTTTTAGATTGTTTATCTTCACAATTCAGAATTATAAGGAAAGAGCAAATTAGAAAAACAAGACGCATGTAAATGAATTTTGATGAATTTGTAAAATCGATTTCAAAAATAAAAAATATACCGCTGCCAGGCGAATCTGCACACTTTAAAATGGTGCCGCCTTTCCGTAAGGCATTGCTCAAGAAACAGCAAGAAGCTATAAAAAAGGCAAAGCAAGCAGGGGTAGTGGCCTTATTTTTCCCTGACGCTAATATGCAAACCAAGTTTGTACTCATCTTGCGAAAAGCCTATAATGGTGTGCATTCTGCTCAAATAGGATTTCCAGGGGGTAAGCTGGAAGCGCAAGACCAATCATTACAACATGCAGCCGTACGTGAGACTTTTGAAGAAGTAGGCGTACCGGAAGACACTATTGAAATTGTTAGGTCGTTATCCCATGTTTATATCCCGCCAAGTAATTTTTTTGTATCTCCATTTTTGGGTATAACAAGACAGCTCCCTGCTTTTAAAAAGCAAGAGGATGAGGTGGAAGCTATCATAGAAGTTGCCTTGCAGGACTTTTTAGATGATAAAATATTGATTTACAAAACAGTAAAAACATCGTATAGTATTGCTGTTGAGGTGCCTGCATTTCGATTAAATGGCCATGTGGTCTGGGGAGCCACAGCAATGATGCTAAGTGAAATTAAAGACTTGATAAAGCAAGTGCTATAGCGATTAGATTTATTACTTTTGTAGCAACTAACCAAAATATTGACGTGTGATTTATGGGATTGTTTAAAAGAAATCCGTTTGGGCATATATTGTTTTTAAAAAAATGGCTCATCAGAATTATGGGAGCCATGACACATAGGCGCTTTCGGGGGTTTAATGAACTGCAAATAGAAGGTTCTGAAATTATAAAAAACCTACCAGATAAAAATGTGTTGTTCATTTCGAACCATCAAACTTATTTTGCAGATGTGGTGGCTATGTTTCATGTGTTTAATGCCAGTTTAAGCGGACGTGTAGATTCTATTAAAAATGTGGGTTACCTCTGGAATCCCAAATTAAATATATACTATGTGGCAGCCAAAGAAACCATGAAAGCGGGATTCCTGCCAAAACTTTTAGCTTATGCGGGGTCGGTGAGTATAGAGCGTACCTGGCGTGCCGAAGGTAAAGACGTTAAGCGACAGGTAAAGATGAGCGATATATCAAATATAGGAAAAGCTTTGGACGATGGTTGGGTAATTACCTTTCCGCAGGGCACTACAACACCGTTTAAACCCATTCGTAAAGGGACAGCCCATATTATAAAGCGTTATAAACCTATTGTTGTACCTATAGTTATTGATGGCTTTAGACGCTCTTTCGATAAAAAAGGCTTGCGCATTAAAAAGAAGAACATTCTACAGTCCATGGAAATTAAAGCGCCTTTGGAGATTGACTACGATAATGAAACCACAGAAGAAATAGTGAAAAAAATAGAATATGCTATAGAACAGCACCCGTCTTTCCTCAAGGTAATTTCTAGAAAAGCACTTGAAGAACAGGAAGCGCTTAATAAGTTGAGGGAGTGGTAAGAGGTATTTGTGAAAAGTAGTCAAACGTTTGGAATAAAGTTTGTTATATTTTGTTTAACAGGGGAATTTAAAATAAAATATTATATTTGTTTTACTTAAAAAATGAGAAAAGAAACTATTAACATTGACGTTAAAAAGAAAATCTTTAAAGCCAAGTTGAACGGAATTGGATTTAAAGAAGGTGATTCTCATATTGTTTATCTTCCTAGTCTTCAAATTTCTTCATATGGAGACACTATTAAAGAAGCTAATGAAATGATGAAGGTTTCTTTAAAGGAATTTTCAGAAAGTTTGCTTGAATTGAATGAAAATAAAATTCATTCAATATTAAAACAATTAGGTTGGGAAAAAACTAAATTCTTTAATAAGAGATTAGTTAATTTGAGTGAAACTACTTTTGAAGACATAAAAAAGGAGTTTAATCTTCCAGATGATACTCAAGTTCAAAAAATCCCAATTGCTGTTTAGGAATGGGGGAATACAATAAACCAGTTCCAACTAAATGTTGGGAAGCTTACCTTGTTTTTTGTGGATGTTTTTTTGTTAGAGAGCAAGGAACTCATCACCATTGGAAATGTCCGAATTGTTGGAGGACCATTACTTTTTGGGGGCATAAAAAAGAAGTTCCAAGATTTCATATTGGAACTTGCTTAAAAACAATGGGTAAAACCAATTCTCAATTTAATAAATGGGTAAAAAAAAATTGTTAAAAACGTTTGTCTACCCAGAGCAGAAGGTATGTATAAGTTCTTTAAAATTCCCAATAACTAATAACTTAATAACCATTAACTCAAACCGTGAAAGTCTGTATCGCCGAAAAACCCAGTGTCGCCCGTGAAATCGCAACCGTTCTTGGTGCCAAAACCAAGCACGATGGGTACTATGAAGGTAATGGCTATGCGGTAACCTATACTTTCGGGCATTTATGCACCCTTAAAGAACCTGTCGATTATAAGCCTTATTGGAAAAGTTGGGACTTGAACAACCTGCCCATGCTGCCCGAAAAGTTTGAGACCAAAGTCGTTTCAAATTCAGGAATTCAAAAGCAATTCAATATTGTAAAGCGTTTATTCGAAAAAGCCGAAGTTGTGATAAATTGTGGTGATGCCGGACAAGAAGGGGAATTAATCCAGCGTTGGGTAATGAATGAAGCTAACTATAAAGGCGAGGTGAAGCGTTTGTGGATATCCTCGTTAACTACCGAAGCTATAAAAGAAGGTTTTGATAATTTAAAACCATCCGAACAATACGATAACCTATTTTATGCGGGTTTTTCCAGGGCCATTGGCGACTGGTTACTGGGTATTAATGCTACAAGGCTTTACACCGTTAAACATGGTGGTTACAAGCAAGTATTGTCTGTAGGGCGTGTACAAACCCCTACTTTGGCAATGGTGGTCAATAGGTTTAAAGAGATAGAAAACTTTAAACCGCAACCTTACTGGGAATTGCAAACCGTATATCGGGAAACCTTGTTTGCTTATGAAGAAGGGCGCTTCTTTAAAAAAGAAGATGGCGAAGCACTAGCTAATAAAGTCAAGGAGAGTGAGTTTGAAATTGTATCGGTCGAAAAAAAGAAAGGTAAGGAATATGCACCCAAATTATTCGATTTAACGGGATTACAGGTGTATTGCAATACCAAGTTTGGCTTTTCGGCAGAAGACACCTTAAAGATTGTCCAGGAGCTTTATGAACGTAAAGTGGTTACCTATCCAAGGGTAGATACTACTTTCCTTCCAAGTGATATCTATCCTAAAGTACCGGGAATCCTTCAAAAACTAACCAATTATTCAGGCTTGACCCAACCGCTATTAGGGAAAAAGTTAAAGAAATCATCAAAAGTATTTAACGATAAAAAGGTAACCGACCACCATGCAATCATTCCTACGGGGGTGCAAATTAATTTGCAGGTCAATCAGCTAAAGGTTTACGATATTATTGTTAAGCGTTTTATTGCGGTGTTTTATGATGATTGTTCGGTGGCCAATACCACGGTTATTGGGAAGGCCGATGAGGTGTTGTTTAAAGCAACAGGCAAGGAGATTTTGGATAAAGGCTGGCGCGTGGTTTTCGACACTTCTGGTAAGAAAGAAAAAGAATCGGGGGTATTGCCAACATTCACTAAGGGAGAAACGGGACCCCATGAGCCCTCATTTTTGGAAAAGGAAACCAAACCACCTAACCAGTTTACCGAAGCTTCTTTATTGCGTGCTATGGAAACGGCAGGCAAACAAGTGGACGATGAGGAATTAAGGGATTTAATGAAGGAAAATGGTATTGGGCGGCCTTCAACACGGGCGAATATTATAGAGACCCTTTTTAAGCGCAAGTACATTAAACGTAATAAAAAACAGGTATTGCCTACGGTTACAGGTATACAGTTAATAGACACCATTCAGAATGAGCTTTTGAAGTCGGCCGAATTGACCGGGCGCTGGGAGAAGCAGTTAAAGGACATAGAAAAAGGTGAGTTTAGTGCCTCGGCTTTTATAAAAAACATGAAGCGGATGGTGGATGCCTTGGTATATGAGGTGCGTAGTGAAGCCAGACGCGCCAACATATCGCATGCTGCAACGATTAAAAAGCAGGCAGTTAAAAAGGCTAAAAATGAAAAAGTAGGTATTGCTACCGAAACTTGCCCGAAATGTAAGAAAGGAAGATTGTTAAAAGGGAAAACAGCTTATGGATGCAGTGGTTATAAGGAAGGTTGCAACTTTGTTTTACCGTTTAAATTTCAAGGGAAGAAAATTTCAGAGAAACAATATTTAAGGTTACTTCAAAAGGGAGCGACAGTCAATTTAAAGGGGTTTAAAACCGATTCTGGAACGGTTGAAGGAAAGCTTAGCTTCGATGCTAATTTTAAATTGATACTGGAGTCTAAGAATAAGCCCCAGGATATGAGCCAGTGTCCAAAGTGTAAGAAGGGCACTATTATAAAAGGGAAAACGGCTTATGGCTGTACTAATTATAAGTCGGGCTGTGATTTTAAGGTCACTTTCGAAACGGTTAAAGCGCAACTCAATGGCAAAAAACCTACTATGGCCTTGGTTTATGAGGTGTTAAGAAATAGTCATAATGGATCATAAGCATTATATCATCTATAAGCCCTATGGCTATTTAAGTCAGTTCCATAGTAATTCAAAGCAACAAAAGAAGAAGCGATTTCTAGGGGAGCTCCACGATTTTCCGGAAGGTATCATGGCAATAGGTCGTTTAGATGAAAAATCGGAAGGATTACTGTTGTTAACTACAGATGGTAAAACGAGCGATTATGTCAATAGTCAAAAAGTAGAAAAAGAATATTATGCTTTGGTTGATGGTGCAGTTTCAGAAGAAGCCATTGAACAATTGCGTACAGGTGTAGAGATTGGTTTTGATGGCAAAAAATATAAAACCAAGCCCTGTAAGGTGTTTAGATTGGAGAATGCTCCAAACCTACCGGAGCGTTCCAGGAAAATAAGGGATGCACGACATGGACCAACAACCTGGCTGTCTATAACCTTGCGTGAAGGCAAATTTAGGCAGGTACGAAAAATGACATCGGCAGTGGGCTGTCCAACATTACGTTTGGTACGTGTTAGGGTAGGTGTTATCAAGCTGGATAAAATGTTGGTGGGTGATGTTGTGGAAGCAGATAACTTTATTTAATTTTCCAGTTTCTTTAATTCCCTATAGTTTCTGTTTAAGCGCTTTAATAAAAGACCGTAGATAAGCCAATAAAACACTAACAATATTCCAATGGTGATAATCAATGCAATTATAATGGTTATAATGATGCCGGCATAGATTTTAAAGGTTTCTCCTTGGGATGCTGCCAGTTCTAGTTTTTCAATAAACTCTGGGCTATGGTTTAAGGCGTAAAAAGCCCCTATAAAAGTGCCGACTATTAATGCGGCTAAGTTGAAAATAACGTAGTATCTAACTGTTCTTCTGGTTTTTAAAATATTTTCCATTAATGTTTTAACATTGTCGTTAGCAGAAATGCTTCTATAGTTTCTATAGAAGAGATAGAAAAAATAAATTAAAATAATATAAGAGATTACACTTAAAGGAATCAAGATATGATCCATGTTAAGAGCTTCAACTTTATCAGTAAACGACGAGCCTTTAAATAAAAAAGATATGCCTAGCCAAAATACAAATTCCATAAGGCTAATGATGAAAATCCATTTGACTATTGAAGATGATTTTTTCAAAATCATCTTGTATATCTCGTTATATGAAAGTTTGGGGAAGTTATTGTCTTGTTTATTCCAATCCTTTTTTAGTAAATCTAATTCATTCATAAGCTTACGGATTTAATAGGGTTCTAAGTTTGGTTTTCACACGGTTCATTTTCACTCTGGCATTCACTTCGCTTATACCTAAAGTTTCACTTATTTCTCTATAATTTTTGTCTTCCAAATACAAAAACACAAGGGCTTTTTCAATATCGTTCAGTTGGTGGACGGCTTTATAGAGTTGCTTTAGTTGCTGTTCCTCGGTGTCATCATAATCTTCTGCTTTTAGTTTGAATTCAACGCCGTTAAAGTCTTGGGTGGAAATGCTGCGTTTCGATTTTCTGTAGAGTGTGATGGCTGTATTCAAGCCAACACGGTACATCCATGTACTAAATTTGGAGTCGCCCCTAAACTTGGGGTAGGCCCTCCATAATTGGATGGTAATCTCTTGAAACAAATCGTTGTGCGCATCGTAATTGTTGGTGTACAATCGACATACCTTATGTATGATGTTTTGATGCTTTTCCAGCAATTCTACAAAACTATGTTCGAGTTCTTTATTCAATGTTAACGGTTAGTTATTCTGTAAGTAGCTTAAGTGTAAAAAATGTTACAAAAAAATATTTTATTTAGAATTTTGTTTTAAATTGGGTGCTTCTTCAGGTGGTATGTTTTACAATAGTTAATTGTTAAAGTGATTGTTTAATGTTCGGCGTTTATTATTCTGATTAAAAATGCATTATATTATCACTATAGATTTTGTTTATTGTTGTTTTTTAATCCCTAAAACAATACATAATTGCGCTATTGCGTAAGTTACCATAATACTAATGTTGGCAAAAGGTAATGGTTTGTAAAATTTATTCAAAGCCAATAAACTGTCTGAAATTATAAAACACAAAGCTCCAATAAAAACAAAAATAAAGCTTGTTTTGTTAGCACGGTTTTTTCGTAAATAGGCCATAGTTGCCATGAGTAAAATAACAAACATATAGATAATAACAGGAACTAATAAATCGCCTAAACTATCCTTTAAAATATAAAACAACCCTATAGCGTATAGCAATAGAATAGTTAAAAAACCAATGGGTTTAATATGTGGGTTCCGCTTACTGTAAAATACGTTTACATACATAAGGTGTCCCAACAAAAAAGAGATTAAGCCTCCGATAAAAAAGTTTGGATTTATGTTTACAAACATTAAAAGCACATCACCTATAACAGAGAAGGCCAAAGCCCATAAAGTGATTTGTCTGGTTTTAGGATCCAGATGTTGAGTACTTCTGTAAAAATAAATGATAAGCGTCGTAACAATGGCCGGTTTGGCAACATAGTTAAGCATGTTTAAGGAAGCTATAGAACTAGAAACTAATTCTGAACCAAGAATTAGAACATAAATTAGGCTGAATGATTTTTCAGATTTGGTTAACATGCTACAGTCTGTTTTTTCAAAAGTATAAGAATTTTTTCATTATTGAATTACGTAAAAAGGGTATTAAATAATTTTTATCTTTGTTGGGATGAAATGAACATTAATTAATTTTAAATTAAATAATTACTAAAATTTAAACGTGTGAAGATCTTGACAACCATATTGGCCATTTACATTTTTGCACTTAATATAGTGCCTTGTGAAGATGGTGTGGCTATTAGCGATGAGGTTAAAACTGAACTTTCACAGGCAATAGATCATGACCATCAACACCAAGACGCAGATTTGTGTTCCCCCTTTTGTCAATGCCACTGTTGCCATATCCACGTTACCCATTTTAATGAAGTAGAGTATACCTTGTCCAATCCGCTTATATCTTGTGAAGTATTTTTTCATACTGAAGGATTGGTAAAAGCTTTCAATAATTCCGTATTACAGCCTCCCCAAGTTTAATGAACCTGTGCATACAGGTATCTGTAGGTTTAAGTAGCTAATATCTTATTAGGCTACCATACATTTTTATAAATTCATTAAACTGTTATTCCATGATTAATAAAATCATTGATTTTTCAATCAATAATAAATTCATTATTGGTTTGCTTACGCTTACCATAGTAGGAGCAGGTATTTGGAGCATGACCAAAGTCCCCATAGACGCTGTTCCAGATATAACCAATAACCAAGTTCAAGTGATTACCCAGTCCCCTAATTTAGGGACAGAGGATATTGAGCAAATCATTACTTATCCCATTGAGGTGGCTATGAGTAACCTCCCTAATGTTGAAGAAATCCGTTCCATTTCCCGTTTTGGGTTATCGGTAGTCACCGTAGTTTTCGATGACGATATGGGAACCTATTTACCACGGCAATTGGTGGCCGAAAAACTTAACGAAGTAAAAGGACAAATCCCAGAAGGTTTTGGAGAACCTTTTATGGGGCCTATTTCAACAGGCTTGGGAGAAATATACCAATATACCCTTAAGGTTAAGCCCGAGTATAAAGACCAATATTCAATTACCGATTTACGTACCATGCAGGATTGGATCGTGCAACGCCAAATGGCTATGGTGCCTGGGGTAGTTGAGGTCAATGCCATTGGAGGCAAAATAAAACAATATGAAGTAGCCGTAGATCCAAACGATTTAAAAGCTATTGGGTTGACCATTTCGGATGTATTTGAAGTACTTCGGGACAACAATCAAAATACGGGAGGAGCTTATATAGAAAAAAGCCATCAGGCTAATTTTATTAGAGGCGAAGGCTTAGTGCGTAATTTAGAGGATATAAAAAACATTACGGTAAAGACCGTTAATAATATCCCGGTAACTATAGAGGATATTGCTACAGTGCAGTATGGCTCTACCATTCGCTATGGGGCCTTGACACAAGATGGTGAAGGAGAAGTGGTAGGCGGTCTGGTGATGATGCTAAAAGGAGCAAATTCCAACGACGTTATCGATAATGTAAAAGAAAGAATGGCGCAAATACAAAAGTCGTTGCCCGAAGGTGTTATTATAGAGCCTCTTTTAGACAGAAGTAAGTTAATAGTGGAAACTACTTCTACAGTAGCCACGAACCTTATAGAAGGGGCGTTGATCGTTATTTTTATACTGATATTTCTCTTGGGAAATTGGCGTGGCGGTTTAATTGTAGCATCAACCATACCATTAGCCTTGCTATTTGCTTTTATATTGATGCATGTTTTTGATGTTTGGGCCAATTTGATGAGTTTAGGAGCTATCGATTTTGGGATTATTGTAGATGGGGCGGTGATTATTGTTGAAACCACAGTGTTCCTTATAGCTTCCCAAATCCATAAAAAGAAAAAACTATCGCCTGCTGAACGCGATACTTTAGCAGCCAAGTCATCAAAGAAAATGATGAATGCCGCTTTTTTCGGGCAACTCATTATCTTGATTGTCTTTCTGCCCATTTTAGCATTGCAGGGTATAGAGGGTAAGATGTTTAAGCCCATGGCACTCACATTCATCTTTGCTATGATAGGAGCCATGATATTGTGCCTTACCTATGTGCCTATGATGTCGGCCTTAATATTGCGGGCGCCGAAGCATTTAAAAGCCTCTTATGGCGACCGGTTTGTGCAATGGGTAGAGCACAAGTACCAACCTTTATTAGAAAGTGCTTTGAAGAAAGGTAGGCTTATTATAGGTGTTGCCGTTTGCTTATTTGCAGTAGCTGTATTTATCTTTACGAGAATGGGAGGCGAATTTATTCCTCAGCTCGATGAAGGTGATATTGCCTTTCACGCCATTTTAAAACCAGGCAGTTCGCTTACAGAAACCATAGAGACCACCACCAAGATTGAGCAGGTGGTAAAGGCAAAGTTTCCCGAAGTTGAAAAAATAGTAAGTCGTATTGGAGTGGCTGAAATCCCTACAGACCCTATGCCTATGGATATAGCCGATGTTTTTGTGATTCTGAAGCCAAAAAGCGAATGGACAACGGTCGCTTCAAAAGACGATTTGATTGAAGCTTTGAAGGAAGCCGTTGAAATTATTCCCGGGGTGAATTATGAGTTTACCCAACCCATAGAAATGCGCTTTAATGAATTACTGGAAGGCGTTAGGGAAGATATCGCTATTAAGCTTTACGGTGAAGATATTAATATGTTATCCCAAAAAGCCGAAGAGATCACCAAAATTATTGCTGGTACCCCTGGGATTGGTGACATGAAAGCCGAAGCGACAACAGGTTTACCACAAATGACTATTACCTATAACAGGAGCAAGTTGGCGCAATATGGGCTTCAAATTAATAAGCTTAATAAGGCGGTAGAATCGGCATTTGCTGGAGGTCATGCAGGTGAGATTTTTGAAGGGGAGAAGCGCTTCGATTTGGTAGTTCGTTTGCATGCCGAAAACCGAAAGGATATTTCAGATGTACAAAACTTATATGTTAACCTGCCTTCCGGTGTTCAAATTCCACTTCGTGAAGTGGCCGATATATCATATCAATCAGGCCCCATGCAAATCAGTAGGGATAATACGAACAGGCGCACTTATGTTGGGGTTAACGTAAGGGGGCGCGATGTAAAATCGTTGGTCACCGAAATCAAATCGAAACTGGATGCAGAACTTCAATTGCCATCAGGCTATTTTATTCGTTATGGCGGTGCTTTTGAAAACTTGGAACGAGCCAGCAGTCGATTGCAAACCGTAGTCCCAATTGCCTTGTTGCTCATTTTTGTGTTAATATACTTCGCATTAAAATCACTACCACAAACATTAATGATTTATATAGCCATTCCTATGGCTACCATTGGAGGCGTTGTGGCTCTTTGGCTTCGCGATATGCCCTTTAGTATATCGGCAGGGGTTGGCTTTATAGTATTATTTGGTGTTGCTGTATTGAACGGCTTGGTTATGGTTAGTGGTTTAAATGAATTGAAGGAAGAAGGGGTGACTAGTCTAAAAGATAGAATTGTGGAAGGTACAAAACGGAGGATCAGGCCTATTATGTTAACCGCATTAACAGATATACTGGGCTTCTTGCCTATGGCTGTTTCGGCATCGGCAGGAGCAGAGGTGCAACGGCCACTAGCTACTGTAGTAATAGGAGGTTTACTAACCTCTACTTTATTGACCTTATTTGTATTGCCAATACTTTACCAATGGGTGGAAAGTAAAACGTTTTCATTTAAATGGAATAGAGAATTGGTTGCAGCATCAACAATTCTAGTATTTGTGTTTGTGTTGCCAACACAGGTGAATGCACAACAAGATCTGAAAATACTTCCTAAAATAACCTTGCAGCAAGCAGTGGAACTGTCTAAAAGCAATTACCCCTTGTTAAAACAAAAGCAATTGGAAGTCGAAAAACAGCAACAGTTAAAATCTGCAGCATTCGATTTTGGAACAACCCAAATTTTTACAGGAGGAGAGGAAATTAAAGACGGGGTAGGTGTTTATACTACCATTGGTATTGGGCAATCTAATATTGATGTATTTGGAGTCGCTACCAAAAAGCGATTACAGGAACAACGTATGCAATTGGCCCAAAAGGCTTATAAACTTTCAGATTTAGAATTGGAATTAGAGGTGAAGAAGGCATGGGCCAAATGTTTTCAAACGAAAAGTGTCTATAAGCTTTACAAGGAGTTGGATTCAATATATTCAAAGTTTGAGCAATCTGTAGCGTTACATTATGAAGTGGAGGCCATTTCAAAATTGGAGTATGATGCAGCTAAAAGTCAAGTGCTTCAGATGGACAATAAAAAAAATCAAGCTTATAGTGATTATATCATTGCTTTACAGCAGTTAAACCTTTGGTTGGTTTCCGATAAGCTTTATACGGTTTCCGATGAATTGGATGCTACCATTTTACTTAATATTGAAAATTTTGATGTTCAAGCTCACCCGTCCTACACTATGGCGCAAAACTTATATGATGTGGCCGAAGCCGATTATAAAGCGGCAAAAGCCAGTAGTTTGCCAAGACTTAGTTTGCAGGGTGGTCTTCAGAAAGTAAGTGGTAACTCAGGATTTTATAGCTATCAAGCAGGACTGTCCATCCCATTTTTATCTGGTTCAAATAGAGTACGTATAAAGACCGCTAGGATTGATAAAGCAATAGCAGAAACCCAAATTCAGTTTAAAAAACAAGAAGTAAGTATAAAGTTTGAGCAGGCTAAAGCTAATTATAACAAGTGGAAAGCTTCTTGGGAATTTTATAAAAATAAGGTGTTGCCATTAGCTGCCAATCAAAGAACAGGTGCTTTGTTGGCCTATAAGGAAGGTGAAATAGACTACGCGACTTTTACACAGCTAATAAAAGAAGCCATTCAATCTGAGCAGGAATCGCAAGAGGCATTATCTAACTATTTAGAAAGTACATTTCAATTACAATATTTTAACCCATAAAATCATGCAAAAAACAGTATATAGATTTACAGTGATGTTTTGTTTGTCACTAATCATTTTTTCCTGCGGAAAAGGAGGGCATTCCCATGACGGACATTCACACGACCAAAAAACAGAGGAAAAACAAGAAGAACACCATGATAAAGTCATACTCACAGGGCAGCAGTTCGATGCCTTAAAAATGAAAGTAGATACTCTTACAAGCCGAAATATGGGAGACTATGTGGAAGCCAATGGGACCTTGGAAGTGCCACCGCAAAATGAAGCGGCAATTACAACAGTTGTAGGAGCTAATGTTGTGGCGATTGAGGTGATAGAAGGAGATAAGGTCAATAAAGGACAGGTCGTGGCATATTTATCACATCCAAACATTATTAAGCTTCAAACCGATTATTTGAATGCCTATAGCAATAGTAATCTTTTAAAAAAGGATTTTGAACGTCAAGAGAAATTGTATAAAGCAGGCGTAGGGGCTGGAGCAAACTTTCAAAAAGTAGAGGCGTCGTACCAAGCGTCAAAAGCTATGGTAAGTGGTCTAGCGGCACAATTGAAGTTGCTTAATGTCAATGTTAAAACATTGCAAAAGGGTTCGGTAGCCCAGCGCATCGCTTTGCTTAGTCCCATTGAAGGGTTTGTTCAAAAGGTTGAAGTAAAAACAGGTCAGTATGTTGAACCACAAACCGAGTTGTTCGAAATTGTAAACACGCATCATGTACATGCCGATTTAATGGTATTTGAAAAAGATGTGCATAAAGTTAAAAAAGGACAAAAAGTTACTTTTAAGGTGCAATCCATGCCAGATACAGAGCTCGTGGCTGAAATCTATTCTGTAGGTAAAACTTTTGAGGACAATCCTAAAGCAGTACACCTACATGCCGAAATTGAAAACAAGCAGGGTAACCTTATTCCGGGGATGTATATACAAGGAAAAATACAGGTAGACAACAAAAAAACAATGGCCTTACCAGAAAAGGCTATTGTTGACGATGGAGGAAAATCCTATGTGTTTACTGTGAAAAAAGAAGGTGATAAGTGGGCATTTAAGCCCGTAGAGGTGATTACAGGTGAAAAGGATAGCGATTGGATGGCAGTTACCTTAATGGAAGGGGTGCCTTCAAAAACCAAATTTGCGTTTAACAATGCTTATTACCTTATGGCTGAAATGAAGAAAGGAGAGGCAGAACATTCTCATTAGCTTGGCAATCCCAGTTTGATTATTGCAAAAGTGATTTCTGAAATTTTGTCGTTTGAAAACTAATTCAAAATGTCAAAATTTCAGAAATATGTTAAGGGATTCTTAATAAATATGTCAAAGTTTACAGGTTTTAGGTTTGGTATTTTATTTGTATATATATGGTTGTAAAACAAATGTTTAACAAATAAAATTTTTTAATTATGAGCAATCTAGCGACATTACCAAAAAATGGGAATTTAGCACAGAAAAGTAGAAATAGGTTGCCTAATTTCCCAGGCTTATCAACATGGTTTGATGATTTTACTTTGGGTGAATTCCCATCTTTATTTTCATCAAGTTTCAACACAGGTATTTCAATGCCTAAAGTTAATATCAAAGAGGTATCTGATGCTTTTATTGTAGAAATGGCCGTTCCAGGATTAAAAAAATCAGATTTTGATATCAACTTAGATAATAATCTATTGTCTATTTCAGCAGAACTTAAGGATGAAAGCGAAAATAAAGATGATGGTTATACCCGAAGGGAATTTGGTTATTCTTCATTTAAAAGAGCATTTACATTGCCCGAAACGGTTAATGATAGTAAAATAAACGCGAATTACAACGAAGGTATTTTAACAGTACATCTTCCTAAAAAAGAAGAAGCCAAGCAAAAACCAGCACGTACTATTAAAATTTCATAAAAGAACACAAATTTTGTAGTTAGAAAGCCTGTTGTTTAACAGGCTTTTTTTGTATAAAAGCATGATTTATTAGTTGTTGGTACATGATAATTATCATAGTAAAAGTGTGTGGTTTCCAATAATTTTAAAGTACAAAAATTATGAGTCATGAAAGCGAAAAAGAACCCCGAAAAGGAAATAGGCAGAAATAGTAGCCTATATTTTGCCATAGGGTTAATTCTTATGTTATTCATCTCTTGGAGAGCCTTGGAATATAAAACCTATGAGCAATCTAACATTGATATAGGTGTTGTTGATGTCACCGAAGAAGTCGAAGAAGAGATTCCTGTTATAAATATCAATATGCCACCGCCACCACCGCCACCAGTTACCATTCAAGAATCGATACAAATAGTTGAAGATGTTGAAGAAATTGAAGAAACAATTATAGAAAGCACAGAAACCAATCAAGAAGAGGCCATCGAGGAGCGAGTTATAGAGGTTAGTGAAGTTGAAGTTGAAGAAGTTGAAGAGGAAGTTGAGGTCGCTTTTGCTGTTATAGAAGATGTACCTATATTTCCAGGATGTGAGGGTCGATCTAAAGAAGCCTCTAAACAATGTTTTCAAGAAAAAGTACAGACCCACGTCAAGAACCATTTTAAATACCCTGAAACTGCAGTCGAATTAGGAATCCAAGGGCGCGTATCGGTTATTTTTGCTATTGATGCTAACGGCTATGTTACGGGCATTCGTTCTAGGGGCCCCGATAGGCTTTTGGAAAAAGAAGCCGAACGCATTATAGGTTTATTGCCTAAAATGATTCCTGGCAGGCAGCGAGGTAAAGCTGTAAAAGTAACCTATGCCGTACCTATTTTTTTTAAACTACAAGACATATAAAAGCATTATGTTTATGCCCAATAAAAAAGCAGCCAAGAATTCGGTTGCTTTTTTATTGGGGCGAAATCTGGACCATAATGCTTCAGTCGATAAAAACTACAATTCAGATAATCTCTTTTTTAAGTCTTAAGGCTCTGATGGATACTTGTTTTATAATCGCTATTGGATTTATTCCAATATTAAATTTAAACAGATGAAACATCCATGTCTAAATTTTAGACATATAGTGCAAAATGGTGATATGGATGTTGCATTCCTGTGCTGAGCGAAATCTAAGCATGACCTTTAAAGAAACAGTAAATATTAACACATAAAGCAATTAATCCATATTACAGCATTGCTGGTTAGCGGATTCATGCAATCGCAAACCAATTATAAAGAAGACATGCAAAAGGCCTTTGAATTATGGAAAAGAACTGACAGTATACAGTTATGATGTGTATTTAGGTTGAAAAAACGCTTCATCTCTTTGCGAAAAGAAATTTTCAAACTTAAAAACTAGAAAAAAAGACAAATTTTTTTCGTGACATTATGACATTTTTACAATAATGGCAGTACTTTTGCCAATCAATTTTAGTATTTGCATAAATTAAAAAATTGGCATGAGCAAAAAGGACAAAAATAAGATAGAGAAAGAACAGGTTGAAACCGCCCAAACGGAAACGGTCGAGGTAGAAGAGCCTGTGGTTGAGGAACAAACGCAAGAAGAAAAACTTAAAGCAGAGTTACAACAGGAAAAAGAAAAGTTTTTACGCTTGTTTGCTGAGTTCGAAAATTATAAAAAGCGCACGTCTAAAGAGCGTATCGATTTATTCAAAACAGCCAGCCAGGATGTTATGGTTGCATTATTGCCCATTTTGGATGATTTTGATAGAGCGTACTTAGAGATTTCAAAAACGAAAGAAAAGGAGCTTTTAAAAGGCGTGGAGTTAATTAGCAACAAGCTAAAATCAACTTTGGAACAAAAGGGCTTAACGCAAATAAAAGTGGAACAAGGAGATGAGTTTAATGCCGATAACCACGAAGCAATTACCCAAATACCAGCGCCAAGCGAAGATTTAAAAGGAAAGATTATAGATGTTATTGAGAAAGGATATGCTTTAGGTGATAAAGTTATTCGTTTTCCAAAAGTTGTTATCGGACAATAAACCAAGAACATGGCTAAGAGAGATTATTACGAGGTTTTAGGAGTAAATAAAGGCGCCAGTGAGGCTGAAATAAAGAAAGCTTACCGAAAAAAGGCTATACAATTTCACCCAGATAAAAATCCAGACGATAAAGAAGCAGAAGCTAAGTTTAAAGAAGCGGCCGAAGCGTATGAAGTATTGAGTAATGCCGATAAAAAGGCACGTTACGATCAGTTTGGACATCAAGCCTTCGAAAATGGTGGTGGCTTTGGAGGCGGCAGCATGAATATGGATGACATATTCAGTCAGTTTGGTGATATTTTTGGCAGTGCTTTTGGAGGCGGTTTTTCAGGTTTTGGCGGTGGCGGTGGAGGCCAGCGTCGTACCAAAGGAAGCAACCTACGTATTAGAGTAAAGTTGACTCTTGAAGAAATAGCCAATGGTGTAGAGAAAAAAATAAAAGTTAAGCGAAAAGTACAGGCTCCAGGTACAACATATAAAACGTGTTCTACATGCCATGGAACGGGTCAGGTTACTAGAATCGCTAATACCATTTTAGGTAGAATGCAAACGTCTGCACCTTGTAACGTGTGTGGAGGAGCAGGGGAAATCATAGATAAGAAACCAGCCGATGCTGACGCGCAAGGTCTAAAAATTTCAGAAGAAACCGTTTCTATTAAAATACCTGCAGGTGTGGTAGATGGTATGCAACTTAAAGTTTCAGGAAAAGGTAACGAAGCGCCGGGCAATGGTATTCCTGGAGATTTATTGGTGGCTATACAAGAAGTAGAACATGAGAAGCTGCAACGTGAAGGTGATAACCTACATTACGATTTATATGTTAGCTATCCAGAAGCTGTTTTGGGAGCTTCGAAGGAAATCGATACTGTAACTGGTAAAGTGCGAATTAAAATAGAGCCAGGGGTGCAATCAGGTAAAATTTTGCGTTTGCGAGGAAAAGGCATACCGAGCATTAATGGTTATGGTAAAGGGGACTTATTGGTGCATGTTAATGTATGGACGCCTAAAACCTTGAATAAGCAGCAACGTGAGTTTTTTGAAACCATGAGGGATGATGAGCATTTTACGCCAAAACCCGAAAGTACAGATAAGTCTTTTTTCGAAAAAGTAAAGGACATGTTTTCATAAGAAACTGACTTAAAAACCTAATAATCCGCCATTGAGCGGATTATTTTTTGTGATAAGTTATCGACTAGTTTTGCCAATAGTATCGAAAAAAAAACTATATTTGAACTATCACTAATTTGTTTTAGTGGTAATTTTTCTTTTTCATAGCAATTTTTTTCCCATCCTTAATTCGTTAAGGGTGGGTTTTGTTTTTAGTGAAACCTTGTTTTTTTTAATAACCAAGCTTTGAAAAAAACGCCTCTAGAAACTACTCCTAGATAAATATTAGGATATTATAAAACAACCACATTAAAGGTTTATTTAAATGGTTTTTCTAAGTTAATTCTGCTTCATAGCTACAACATTTAATATATTTACAATCAAAATACCATTAATGCAAATCCATGAGTAACTTACTAGACGTTAAAGAGGTGTCTAAACATTTTGGTGCACATAAAGCACTAAACAAGGTGTCGATTGCAGTGCCTCAAGGCAGTATTTTTGGGTTATTGGGTCCAAACGGAGCCGGTAAGACCACACTTATTAGGATTATCAATCAAATAACCATGCCAGATGAGGGGAATGTCATTATAGATGGAGAGCCTCTTCAGAGTAAACATATTAGGGATATTGGCTATTTACCAGAGGAACGAGGTTTATATAAATCAATGAAAGTAGGCGACCAGGCATTGTATTTAGCACAGCTAAAAGGGTTGAGTAAAACCGAAGCAAAAAAACGCTTGAAGTACTGGTTTGAACGCTTGGAAATAGGTGATTGGTGGGATAAAAAAATACAAGAGCTTTCAAAAGGGATGGCCCAAAAGGTACAATTTGTTGTAACGGTGTTGCACCAACCCAAATTACTTATTTTCGACGAGCCTTTTTCGGGTTTCGATCCTATAAATGCCAACTTAATAAAGGACGAGATTTTACGTTTACGCGAAGAAGGGGCCACTGTAATATTTTCAACCCACCGTATGGAATCGGTCGAGGAACTTTGTGATGACATTGCCCTAATTAACAAATCGAATAAAATATTGGATGGCAAATTGTTGGATGTTAAAAGGCAATATAAAATAAATACATACGAAGTAGGAATTAAAACCAATAATAAGTTAGTATTACAAAACGAACTCACTGAAAAATTTGAAATAGCACCGGCCAACTTTAAAACATTGGACGATGAGTTAAAACTCAATATTAAATTGCCACAAGGCGAGGATCCTAACCATTTGTTAAGCTATTTGACAACAAAAGGAGAGGTGTCCCATTTTGTTGAGCTTATTCCAAGTGTTAACGATATTTTTATTCAAACAGTAAAGAATAACTAGCCAGATGAACCATTTACCTCTTATTATAAAGCGCGAATACTTTACTAAGGTAAAAAATAAGCCTTTTATTGTGATGACCTTTTTAAGCCCCATGATAGTTATTGCTCTTATTGCTATTGTGGCCTATATTTCGAAAGTAAATAATGATAAAGTACACCTTATTTCGGTTTTGGATGAATCGGGAGTTGTTGGTGAGGTTTTTAAAAGTTCTGAAAAAATTAAATATAATGTACTGGATAATATATCGTTGGAAGCGGCTAAGTCCATTGCCAAAGAAACGAAAAGCTATGGCCTGTTGCATGTACAGCAATGGGATGATTTTGATGCAATATCCAATAAGGTTTATTTTTATTCAGAAGAATCGCCCTCACTTATTATAATTTCAGATTTGGAAAAAAAAATAGGAGATGAACTAACGAATTTAAAACTAGAGCAGAATAATGTTAATGTAGCCACGGTTCACCATTCAAAAATTAGTATAGACATTGTTCAGGAAAATTTTGATGGGGAAAAAACCTCAAAAATGGATAGCCTTTTAAAATTAGCCTTTGGTGGTGTAGCGGGGTATTTGCTGTTCATGTTCATCATTATTTATGGCAACATGATTATGCGAAGTGTCATTGAAGAGAAAACAAGCCGAATTATTGAAGTGATTATATCATCTGTAAAACCAGTACAGCTAATGCTGGGTAAAATTATAGGGACATCGTTGGCAGGTATTACGCAGTTTGTAATTTGGATTATTTTGGGTGGTGTTTTAATGACTGTGGTGTCTTTAATTTTTGATATCGATATGGGGCAGTTACAAACGCCACAGCAAGATATGATGCTGCAAGCCATGGAAAACTCCGAATTGAATATGCAGATCCAAAATGTTATGGCATCGTTTTATCACTTGCCCATAACTAATTTGATTGTAGCCTTTATTTTGTTTTTTATAGGCGGTTACCTATTGTACAGTTCATTGTACGCTGCTATAGGTGCGGCAGTAGATAGCGAAACAGATACCCAACAATTTGTATTGCCCATTTTAATGCCATTAATTTTGGCCGTTTATGTGGGGATTTTTACAGTTATTGAAGACCCGCATGGTACAGTTTCTGTGGTGTTTTCGTTTATTCCGTTCACCTCGCCTGTGGTTATGCTTATGCGAATTCCTTTTGGCGTGCCTTTATGGCAACAGTTAGTGGCATTGTTATTGTTAATTTTTACCTTTATGTTTACAGTATGGTTTGCTGCAAAAATATATCGTGTGGGTATTTTAATGTACGGTAAAAAACCAAGCTATAAAGAGTTGATTAAATGGATAAAATATTAAGATGAGTCAGGGATTAGAAAAAATAGAAGAAACAATAAAAGAAAGTTCTATCTGGGAAAAGATTGTAAATTTTTTAGAATTTAAGCTTATAGATTTTAACTATGGGACAGGTGATAACATGGGTCACATCGAACTAAAAGTATGGTATGTCCTAATTGTTGTTATTGTTTTATTAGCTACCACCTATATTTTAAGATGGACAAAAAAGGTGGTTACACGAAAGATGCCTAATGAAGATAAAGCAAAATTTAACACTGTTTTTTCGTTCTCAAGATGGTTAATCTACCTTATTGTAGTTCTTATTGTTTTTGATTCCATAGGGATAAATGTTACAGCCATTTTTGCGGCTTCGGCAGCTTTATTGATAGGTGTTGGTTTGGCCTTGCAAACCCTATTTCAGGATATTATTTCCGGTATTTTTATATTGGTAGACCAAACAGTGCATGTAGGAGACATTATTGAGATAGAAGGAAAAGTGGGTAGAGTAGAAGAAATTAAGTTACGAACCACTAGGGCGGTAACCATAGATAATAAAGTATTGATTATACCTAACCATCTATATTTAACCAATAGCCTTTACAATTGGACGCAAAATGGTACAACTACTAGGGAATCGGTTGCTGTAGGTGTGGCTTACGGTAGCGATGTGCAATTGGTGAAGAAATTGCTTATTCAGGCGGCAAGTACCCATCCCGATGTTTTAAGCGAACCAGAACCAACGGTTGTTTTTACCGATTTTGCAGATAGTTCATTAAATTTTAAAATTGTTTTTACGATAAACGATAGTTTTAAGGCACAGTTTCCAAAAAGTGATATTCGTTTTGAAATAGATCGTTTGTTTAGGGAGCATAATGTAACCATTCCGTTTCCACAAAGAGATATACACATTATAGAAAGTTCAAAATAATCAAGTAGAAGAAAATAAATATGTCAAGAATATTAGTAATCGAAGATGAAGCAGCCATTAGACGTGTATTGGTAAAAATCCTTTCTGAAGAAAACGATGCTTACCAAGTTGAAGAAGCAGAAGATGGTCTAACAGGAATAGAAAAAATTAAAAATGAAGATTTCGATTTAGTCCTTTGCGATATTAAAATGCCTAAAATGGATGGTGTTGAAGTCTTGGAAGCTACTAAAAAAATAAAACCTGAAGTTCCTATGGTGATGATTTCCGGCCATGGCGATTTAGACACGGCTGTAAACACTATGCGTATGGGGGCTTTCGATTACATATCTAAGCCACCAGATTTAAACCGTTTGTTAAATACGGTTAGAAATGCCCTGGATAGAAAGGAATTGGTGGTTGAAAACAAAATTCTTAAGAAAAAGGTAAGCAAAAAGTATGAGATGATTGGAGAGAGCGAGGCGATTTCCAAGATTAAGGATATTATAGATAAGGTCGCCCCAACCGATGCCCGCGTATTGATTATAGGGCCTAATGGAACGGGGAAGGAATTGGTAGCCCATTGGTTACATGAAAAGAGCGAACGCTCCAAAGGCGCCTTAATTGAAGTAAACTGTGCGGCAATTCCAAGTGAACTTATTGAAAGTGAATTGTTTGGTCATGTAAAAGGAGCCTTTACCAGTGCCAATAAGGATAGGGCGGGAAAATTTGAAGCAGCCAATGGTGGTACTATTTTCCTTGATGAGATAGGAGATATGAGTTTGTCTGCTCAAGCTAAAGTGCTTCGTGCTTTACAGGAAAATAGAATACAACGCGTTGGTAGCGACAAAGACATACAAGTTAATGTTAGGGTTATTGCGGCAACCAACAAAGATTTGAAAAAGGAAATTGAAGAAGGCAGGTTTCGTGAAGATTTGTACCATAGATTGGCCGTTATTTTAGTGGAAGTTCCGGCACTTAATGAAAGACGTGATGATATTCCGTTATTGGTTAATCATTTTGCTGAAAAAATAGCCGGTGAACAGGGTACGGCTATAAAGACGTTTTCCGATAAGGCCATTAAACAACTTCAGGAATACGATTGGACCGGAAACATTCGTGAACTTAGAAATGTTGTGGAACGCTTAATTATTCTTGGAGGCAAAGAAGTAAGCGAAACTGATGTTCAGCTTTTTGCGAGTAAATAGTAGGTTAATTAATTGCTAAATATGTTGGTTTTATGGTAATATTTAGATCTCAGGTTTTAAGTCTACTATTGTGGGTATAAAAATTGCTATATTTGTTATACAAACCCAACAGTTATGGATTTAGCGGCTAGAAAATATAGATTAATAGAGCGTCTTACTAATTTAGTGAGTGAAGAGAAGTTGGAAAAAATAGAACAGTTCTTGAATAAAGAAATATTTAACGACACTGAACCCGTACTTACCCAAGAGATTAAGGATTTATTAGATGAACGTTTAGACAGTCATAAAGCTAATCCTGGTGCAGGAAGAAGTTGGGATGCTATTAAGGCAGATTTAGATAAGAAATATGCCTCATAAATTGATCGTCAAGCCTGAAGCTGAACTAGAGTTGGTTGAAGCTTTGGAGTGGTATGAAGAGCAACTAGTAGGATTGGGCAGTAGATTATATCATGAGATAAATGAGGTCTTAGATGAGATAGTTGCTAATCCAGAATATTTCCAGAAAAAATATCGCAACATTAGGGTTAGATATACCTTTAAGTTTAATTATGGTGTACATTATACTGTTGAAAGAGATACAGTTTATGTGCATGCTATATTACATACCAGTAGGAAGCCAAAAAAATAAACAGTATTATTACTATATACTCATACTCCGTTCTTCGCTCTTCGGAGTTTGCAATTTCGAAGCAAACTAATAAGGTGAAATATAAATAAATACAACAAAGCTACATTTTGAGAAAAGTGTGGCTTTTTATTTTTATATAAATTAATGATATGAAGTGTTCTTGTACTGCGCTTGCCGAAGTAAAACTTTGTGTAATTACTTTGCATTTCATTGAAAATAAATTGTTTTGTAAATAAAAATGCCCCAGAAGGTGTCTAACATTTTGGGGCATTATAAGTAGTGACATTTTTGTTAATCATCACACAAATCCAACTGAGCCACATAATTAGTGGCCAACGTTTTGATAGTGCGGTTAAAATGGTTTTTTATGGCCTCTAAACTTTGGTTTTCTAAATCTTTTGTGTCCCCACTGGCAGTTAAAGCATCGTGTTTGCAATCGCAAACGTCCAAAGTTTTATTATAGGTTTTAAGATTTGAAGCTATTGCATTTTCATAGGCCTGTATTAACTGTTTCTTTTTTAGCGCTAATTCTTGCTTTTGCTGTTGGGCCAGCTTAGCTTTTATTTCATGTTCTTTTTGCTTTAAGGCTTCTTGTTGTTGCTTGAGTTTTAATTGTTCTTCTTCCAAATCGGTTAGTGTACTTACTTCAGGTGTTTCAATGGTTTCGGTACTTTCATTACCCGTAGCAACTGAACACCTATCAATTTCAATAACACTTTTCTTGCTTAATTCTCTAGCTTGCTTAACAAAAAAGCGACCATCTTCATAGGTGGTTACGTGCTCAACTTTTGCTAGCAAGTCAATACTTTTGTTGGCAAGGGTAAGCGCTTTTTCACAGCCACAATCGCCTAAAGTGTTTTTAGAGAGTTTAAAGGACTTTAAAGACCGATCGGCATAATATTTCAAGTGGCTAATGTTGTTTGAGTCGTATGAGTCCTTAACATGGGAATAAGCGCTAACTAAATAGGAATTGGCTTCGTCGCAATTGGTTTGTGCATTACTGGTTAAACAGACTATTGATAAAAAAAATAAATAATACGTTTTCATAGTAATTTGGGGTTGATTACATAAATAGGTTCAGCGAATGTATTAAAAACAATACACTTTAACGTGCCGTTCATCGAAAATCCAAAAAACTAATGGACAGGAATTTGCTCATTTATAGCCTTAATGAAGGCTGTAATACGTTGTTTAATATCTTGATTTATAGTGTCTTTGTCTATAAAAGTGTGGGTGTCGCCCAAATAATTCATGCCTAGGTAATTGGCAGTTTCATAAAAAGGCATATTAAAGCCCTTTTTTAAATCATCTGAGTTACTACAGCTAAGCATGGCCATATTTTTGCCCCGTAATTTTATGCCTAAGTCTTTGTGGATTTTGAGTAAATCGGACATGCGATCAAAAAACACTTTAAGCGTACCACTCATGCTGTACCAGTAAACGGGAGTGGCAAAGATTATCGTATCATATGTTTCAATAATATCTGTAATCAACCCCATAAAATCATCATTTTGGTTTTTATATTCATAATCAAAATGACCAATGGTTTTGGTACTCAAATCAATAATATCAAAATCGTTTTCAGAAGCGATATAATTTACAACCTTCCCAGTATCTCCATGGCTTCTGGAGCTCCCTTGTATAATAACTGTTTTTGACATAACCTAGAATTTGAAATAAGTCAAAGGAACAACTATTAAATTCGTTTGGAGTGTTGTTTATATTGAAACAATTAATGGGGCTAAAAATAAAATCGATAGTATTTTATATATTTAAACCACATAAATCTTAAAATAGACTCTAAGCATGAATGAATATAAAGTAACCTCGAATATATCATTAAAAGACACAAAAACAAAAGTTGTTATTGAAGGCGCAAAAAAGGAACTTAAAGCCATTAGAAAGCAATTGGGAGCGTGGCAAAATACCATGTACGCCCATAATAAATATTCCGTTTTAGTGTGTTTGCAAGGTATGGATACCTCGGGTAAAGACAGTTTGGTACGGGAAGTTTTTAAGGATTTTAATGTTAGGGGCGTAGAGGTGCAAAGCTTTAAAGAGCCAACCGAGCTGGAGTTAAGTCATGACTATTTATGGCGTCATTATATTGCGCTTCCAGAGCGGGGTAAGTTTGGTATTTTTAATCGAACACATTATGAGAATGTTCTGGTTACTAGGGTACACCCTGAATATATTTTAGGAGAAAACATTCCAGCAATAAATTCTATAGATGATATAGATGAGGCGTTTTGGGACAAGCGTTTTGAACAGATCAATGGTTTTGAAAAGCATCTTGCCGAAAATGGCACTATCATTTTTAAGTTCTTTTTGCACCTTTCAAAAGAAGAACAAAAAAACCGATTGTTGCGTCGTTTACGCAAGCAGGAAAAGAATTGGAAGTTTTCACCTGGCGATTTAAAAGAGCGTAAATTATGGGGCAACTATCAGGCATGTTATGAAGATGCGATAAACAGAACATCAAAAGCACATGCGCCTTGGTACACCATCCCAGCAGACGATAAACCAACAGCACGTTATTTGGTGGCAAAAATTTTGTACGATGCTTTAATACAGTATACCGATATAAAAGAACCAGAACTAGACGATAAAATTAAGGAAAACCTGGCCTTGTATAAAAATCAATTGCAAGAGGAATAACATATTTTAAGATTTCTTTTAGATTAACCGTCTTATTAAGTAATATATTTACCCAATATATAAACCCTACTATGAAATTTTTTAAAGCATCCATTTTATTTTTCAGTTTGATATGTTCAACTGTTCTGTTTTCACAAACCGATGAGGCCATGTTTAAAAACATATATAAAGCCTCGTTAACCAATGGAAAGAGTTACGATTGGCTAAACTATCTTTCAAATCAAATAGGGAGTCGTTTATCGGGGTCTTTAGGAGCCGAACGGGCCGTGGCCTGGGCTAAGGAAGAATTGGAAAAAGTTGGATTGGACAAAGTATGGTTACAACCCGTTATGGTGCCTAAATGGGTGCGTGGTGCCAAAGAATATGCGTATATTAAATCTTCTGAAGGTAAAACAACAACGGTTAACATATGTGCATTGGGAGGATCTGTGGCTACGCCGGCATTGGGCTTAAAAGCCAAAGTAGTCGAGGTGCATAATTTTGAAGAACTTGAAGCCCTGGGCAAAGCCCAAGTTGAAGGTAAGATTGTGTTTTATAATCGCCCAATGCAAGCCGATTTAATCCAAACCTTTGAAGCTTATGGCGGTTGTGTAAATCAGCGCTATCAAGGTGCTCTTGAGGCTATTAAGTACGGTGCCATTGGTGTTATTGTACGTTCTATGAATTTACGCTTGGACGACCTGCCGCATACAGGAAGTATGACCTATGGTGATTTACCTATAGGAAAACGTATTCCATCTGCAGCCATAAGCACTAACGATGCAGAACTGCTGAGCACCATGTTAAAATTAGACCCATCTATAGAATTCTTTTTTAGGCAAAACTGCAAGCAATTCAAAGATGTGCTGTCGTATAATGTGATAGGTGAAATTACCGGTAGCGAATTTCCAAATGAATATATGGTCGTTGGAGGCCATCTCGATTCTTGGGATTTGGGAGACGGCTCACATGACGATGGAGCAGGAGTAGTGCAGTCTATGGAGGTGTTACGTTTATTAAAGGAATTAGGGATAAAACCAAAGCGTAGTATAAGGGTTGTTTTATTTATGAATGAAGAAAACGGTTTGCGTGGTGGAACTAAATATGCAGAAGAAGCCAAGCAAAAGGGAGAAAAGCATCTATTTGCCTTAGAAAGTGATGCTGGAGGTTTTACGCCTCGTGGTTTTAGTTTCGATTGTACAGATGCCGTATTTAATCAAGTATTGGGGTGGCGGCACTTGTTTAAACCCTACTTAATTCATTTTTTTGAAAAGGGAGGAAGTGGTGCCGATGTAGGGCCATTAAAAACGAATACGAATGTATTAGCGGGTTTACGCCCAGATTCCCAACGTTATTTCGATCACCATCATGCCAGTAACGATACGTTTGATGCCGTAAACAAAAGGGAATTGGAATTGGGAGCGGCTACCATGACCGCTTTAGTGTATTTGTTTGATAAGTATGGTGTTAATAATGTAATGGCTTTAAAAAATTAATACGCTAATTATAAATAGAATAAGGCAATGAATAAACTAATTATAGCGATAGCGTTAATGCTATCGGTTTTTGCTATGGCACAACAAGAAGAAAAATTACCATATTATGAAATTCTGGAACATGCAGAGAGCTACACAGCTGGTGCTGTAGCTTCTAGAATGGTGGATGGTTTAGGGTTTCGCTACTACTGGGCAACAGAAGGACTGAGACCAGAGGATTTAAATTATAAACCAAGCGAGTCGGGGAGAACTTCAGGGGAAACCATAGACCATATTTTAGGCTTGTCGAATTTTTTATTAAATAGTATTTCCACTGAAAAGAGTAGAGGTGAAGATAAAGCATTGTCGTTTGAAGACAAGCGAAAGCAAACGTTGCTTAACTTAAAAGCAGCTTCAGATATTCTAAGGAATGCAGATGATTTATCACAATTTGATAATGAAAGGTTTCCATTTTGGAACCTTATAAATGGTCCAATAGCTGATGCTTTATGGCATTGCGGGCAAGTGGTATTATTAAGACGGGCCTCTGGTAACCCATTTAATTCTAAAGTGAGTGTGTTTTCTGGAAAGTTAAGGGAGTAATAAGTTGGTGAAATACCTAATTTTTAACTGAGTATTTTGACAGCATACTTCTAATTGAATAGCTATATTTGCTGATGGTGTAAAGGCTTGTTTTTAGGGCTTAAAGGCTCCTTTAGTAAAATTTTACAAATTTGGTAATGGCCATTTCGGTAACCGGTAATTAACAGGTTAATGTCGTTGGGAGACCAAGAGGGCAAAATATCCTCCACATTATTAAACGTCACTTGCGTTTTATGTCTAGAATCATTGCGCATAATAAATATTTCTGTTTGTTGCATGTCGTCCACTTTAGCGGCATAAGCCACTCTGCTACCTCTTATATTGGACCAACTGGGGTATTCGCTGTGGTCTTTAAAATAACTTAACCTATCTCGGTTTTTTGTAATAATATTATACGAGTAAATAATATGTCCTTCACCTTGTGTATTTCTGTTAGAAAAGTAGATGAGGTTGTCTCCTCTTGGCGTAAAGTTAGGGTATAAATTCATGTGCTTGTTGGAGATGATCTTTTTTAAGCGCTTGCCTTTGTTGGAACACATGTATATGTCGTATATACTGGCTTGCTCCCTATAACTAAAAACTACTTGAACCCCATTGGGAGCAAATCGGGCAAATGACTTATTGCCATTAAGGGCTATGGGGACTTTATCAATGCTGTTTGTTTCAAGCGCGTAGGTGTAAATTTCAGAAACGCCGCTTCTATCCGATTCAAACAGTACCATATCCTTATAGGGGTGCCATGTTGGTCGCCTATCGTTTGAATTACTTTTAAATAATGGTTTTTGGTGTCCCCCGTTCTTATCCATTGTGTAGATTTGCCAATGGCCGTCTCTATTCGACTCAAAAACTATTTTGGTGCCTTCCTTGTTATAACTGGCATATCTATTATCTGCCGATGTATTGGTTAACAATTCTTCTTTATAACCTTCTTTTATATTTTCATCCTGGGCAAAACTTGTTAAACCAAATAGTATGGTGAAAAGTAAAAAGGGAGGTTTAAAAAAGAGAGATAAGCGCATAGTAATGAGTTAGTTTTTAGCTAATTTAAAAAAAAATATACTCAACAAGTAGGCGCTAATTTCTACCAACTTGCCCATTAACCGATTCAAATAGTTTTTTTGAATTGTAACCAATCCCATCTTTAAAAACAATTTCCATATTTCTTATGGTCTTAATATTCTTTTCTAAGTCACCATCTACTAAAATAAGATCGGCTATTTTGCCGCTTTCAATGGTGCCAATTTCATGGGCTTTATTTAAGTATTTTGCACCGTTATGTGTACATATTTTTATAACATCAACTAAAGGAAATCCAGCTTCAACTAATAATTCAATAGTATGCTGATTGGCATAACCAGCTACGGTTCTTCCAGCGCCAGTTGGATCTGTTCCGGCAACTAATTTTCCGCCTAAGTCATAAAACCGCTTAAGCCAAGTCATATTTTTATGATATGAAGCTGTTTGAACGGAATCTTTGTATACCATACGATCATATATGTTTTTAACATCCTTGAGAACTTCTGGGGATACAGCACGTTCACCTCCACCAGGAATAAGTTCCCTGTTCGTATAAGGTTCGAATACATTTGGTGTTGTAGTTATGGTGGTGCCGTTTTTGATAAGAACTTCAATAAGGTGTTTTATTTTAGGACTGTCTATAGGTTCTTCGTTGAATGATTTTCTGGCCGCAAATGGGTCACAAATGTTTTCTTCTTTACGCTCAAGAAAGTCTGTTGAAACTCTAAAGCCATGTTCTAGATTATCAATACCTAAATTTGAAGCTTCTTCGTAAGTTACAGAACATAAGTGTCCAGTAACTTTAAAGCCACGTTTATGTGCTTCCGCAATGCAAACCTTCATATCTTCTTGTGTAATATTGTTGTAGAGTTTAAAAGAAGTCACTCCTCGTTTTGACCAAAAATCTACAATTTCTGATACTTCATCTGTTTTTTTAATAAAGCCCAGTTCGGCAATGGGTAGGCCTTCACGTTCTATAAAGGGGCTGGTAACATCCATTTTAGGGCCAATCATTTTCCCATCAGTAATCCATTGTTTTACATTAAGGTCACTTTGAGGTTGAATGCTTCCAGCAGTTCGCATAGTGGTTACCCCTCCAGCAAGATATAATCTGGGGAATGTAAAAGTGGATTGTCCTACACTAAACCAGTTTTCAAAGAATTTGGTGTAGAATAAATGCTCATGTAGCATGACCAAACCAGGGATTATTGTTTTTCCTGTTCCGTCAATGATTAAAGCTCCATCGGGAATTAAAACAGTATTTGAATGGCCAGTATGTTCTATTTTACCATCATGAATTATAACGGTTAGGTTGTTTTTAATGCTATCTCCTGTGCCATCAATAAGCTTAACATGGGTTATTGCCACCATTGTGGTGTCAATAGAGATAAAAGCTTTAACCTCCTTTGTGAATTCTTGGGCCCGAATTTGAAAGGAAACATATAGCAGGAGAACCAGTGTTAGTGTTAGGGATTTCATATTATTCCACGCTTTTGTTTTTAATAAATTTAATTAGCAAATAAATGATACTCAGCAAAGTAATGACAATTAGGGTGGTAATGATTTCATCAGATGCTAAATTGGCCAGAAAATAAGATATAATAAGTACTGATAAAACTGGTACCGTCCAACCGCCAGGTATTTTAAACTCTTCAGGATTACTCTTTAAAGCATACCGCAGTTTAATGACAGACAGCGCAACCAATAAATAGATGATGAGCATAGAGCTGCTCGCAATAACAGCCAACTGTTCAAAACTGCTACTAACAGCAATAGTAAAGCATAGCATGGTATAAACAATAATAGCTATATATGGCGTAGCAAAAGCTTTATGGATATTAGATAGTTTGTTTATCGGTATAACCCGATCTCTTGATAGGGCATAAATCACTCTAGGGTTATTAAGGATAGAGCCACTCAAATAGCCAAACATAGAAACCAAAGCCCCAATAAAAAGTAAGGTAAACCCCATGGGGCCAAAAATCGTTTTTGCCGTTTCAATAAGTGGTGTGGCGGTAAAATCTGGAAGCGTGTCGCCTAGAACACCTTGTGAAACACCTTGGATGAGTATATAAACTAAGACTACAGTTAAAATACTTATAAAAATACCTTTTGGGACGTTGCGCTTCGGATTTATAATCTCGCCACCAATAACAAGACCAGTTTCTGCCCCTTGAAATGCAAAGAACAGAATGAGGGAGGTTTCACCAAGTGTTTTAAAGCTTGGGGCAGATTGAATGTATAAATTTTCAATAGATACATCTTTCCAACCCAATGTCATCAAAATAAATAAAGGAATTAGTTTTACAATGGTATTAAATTTTACAACACCCATGCCTTGTTTTATGCCAATAACATTAATGAAGGCAAACCCGCCTAAAATAATGAATAAGAATATCGCCCGTACCCACTGGGCTTCAAAAAAAGGATACACAGTGGCCAGCATGTTTACCAGGGCATTAGATACAGCGGCATCTGCAAATAAGGCACTACCTATGGCAAGGAAGCCACCTATAAATCCCGCATAATTACCAAATGCCGTTTCAATATAGGTATAGGGACCACCAGTGGTGTTGACCTTACTGCCCGCTTCGGCAAAGCACAACATCACTAAGGTTATTAATATGCCACAAAGTAAATAGGCTATAATGCTGGAAGCTCCCATTTTGGAGGCTATTACTGCTGGCAGGGCGAAAATGCCTGCACCTATTATGATGTTTACAATATTAGCTGATAAACCTAATGCACCAATGCTACGCTTTAAACCTTCGTCTTTTTGTGTCATAATTTTAGTTTCTTAAAAGTAGCTTAACCACGATTTATCTTTATTATTGGCCTTATAGATCATATATTTTTTACAGGGGAAGTAAAGCAAAAAAACAAGAGCTAACCATACCATATAAGTTGTGAAAAGCGAATACCCATGACTGGCTAGGCCTCCAATAGGATTTCCTGCTATAGTAGACAATAATTCCATGCCGTTTTCATTTAACAGGGCAATACCTATCATAGCCCCTATATGAATGATGAACACATGTATAAAATAATAGAATAATGGGACACGCCCGAAAACCAAAAAGAAATCGGATATTTTATTTTTTAAATTTTCAAACACCTGTAACAACAATAATGAAGGACCGATAGTAATTAATAGATAGGCTAACGAGGGTGGGTATTTAGTAACGTTAAAGAATGATATGATTGTTTTAGCTGTAGTATCTTGGCTTATCCAAGGTACTAAGTCGCCATAATTATTTAAGCTTCGCAGAATAACAAATAATAATATAGAACCCATTCCTAGCCTAAGCAGCCATTTTTTTCTAACATCGGCATTATACCCTTTGGTATATAAAGAACCCAAACAGTAGCCCAGTGCCATTAAGCCAATCCAGGGTATAACAGGATAGGCAAAATAAACGAATCTGGTTTCACCCATTGGAATACCATTAGCTTGATGGAGTATATACCACATTACAGATTTAAGGCCACTACCCTGCATAACTATGTTGTCTAGCATATTATGTAGGCCAACCAAAATAAAGCCTATAATGGCAATAATCTTTTTAGGTAAAAAAATGAAAAAGGAAAGGCATACCATACTAATGCCAATGGCCCAAATAACCTGCAAGAGGATGAAACTATAGGTGAAATCGAATGTCCAAATGAACGTGTTGAGAACAATTTCCAAAATGATGAGCCATACTCCTCTGGTAAATAAGAACTTAAAAAGTCTAGGTTTTGTTTTGTTGCTACCATAAAGGAATGCCGATGTACCAGCTAAAAACACAAATACCGGTGCACAAAAATGCGTAATGAACCTAGTGAAAAATAAAAATGGTGTTGTCGTTTCTAAATCAGTTGGGTCATGAATTGCTGCATCGTAATGAAAATAATCCCTAACATGGTCTAAGGCCATTAGTACCATAACCAGACCTCTTAAAATGTCTATAGATGTTATTCTGGTTGATTTTACTAAGGCCATAGCTTAAATCCTTAAAACTGAAAATAAATAAACTGTTCACCACTTCCCTGCGCTATTATAATTAAAAAGGTCATGATGGCCCAGATAATGCCTAATACATAGGGAGATGTTTTAAGGGATACTTCTTTCATAGACGTATTTCTCATAAACCAATGGCATAAAAACATAATAGCAATGATTACAGATACTTTTAAAATGGTAAAAGTGTCCAAGATTTTTTCACCACCGGTTTGCATGTAAAACATAGATTTTATCATATTCCATGCAGTTTCAAAGGATCTTGCCCTAAAAAACACCCAGGTAATATTAACGCAGCTAAATGTGGTAAATGCTAGAAACATACCATTCCATTTGGTTATTTCAAAAGGTAAATAGCGCCTTTGCAAACGTTCTAGAATTAGATATGTGCCATGTAGACCACCCCAAACAATAAAGGTCCATTCGGCACCATGCCAAAGTCCACCTAATAACATGGTAAGCATTAAAGCCACATACATTCTTGTAATCCCATGACGGTTACCGCCTAACGGAATGTACAAGTAGTCTTTTAACCAGCTTGATAATGAAATGTGCCAACGTTTCCACAGGTCTGAAAATCCTAAAGAAGCGTAGGGATATTTAAAGTTGTCGGGTAAAATGATGCCCAACATTAGGGCGATACCTATGGCACAAGTAGAATACCCTGCAAAATCAAAGAATATCTGTCCGGAAAACGCTATGGTACCTATCCAGGCATCTACACCATGCAGTAATTTATCGGAACCAAAAACGGTATCAGATGTGTCGGCTAAAAGGGTATCGGCCAATACTATTTTTTGAAACAAACCTATGGTCAATAAAAATAGACCCCATATAAATTGGTTAGTAGTAGCCCTTTTTTCTTCATAAAATTGACTAATTAACTCTTTGGCTCTTACAATAGGGCCTGCAACCAATTGTGGAAAGAATGTAACATATAAGGCAAAATCTAAAAACGTTCTGGCTGGTTCTATTTTACGTTTGTACATGTCTATGGTATAAGACATGGTTTGAAACGTATAAAATGAAATACCCATAGGCAGGATAATATCCATAGGTTGGGCTTGAAAGTCTATGCCAAAGGCATTCATTAGTATTACAAAATTTTCAAGGAAAAAGTCCCCGTATTTAAAGAAGGCCAAAAAACCTAGGTTTACAATCATACTTAAAAGCAGCCACATTTTTCGCTTTTTTTGGTTTTCCTCAACGGCCAACTTTTTCCCTGCAGTCCAGTCTACAATAGTAGAAATCCATAGCAGTATAACCAATGGCGGGTTCCACATACCATAAAAGATATAGCTGGAAAGCAAGAGCATTCGCTTTTTACCTGTCCAGTTAAACAATTTTGTATAATATAAGGCTAAGACTATTATAAGAAATAAAACAAAACTTAATGAGTTGAATAACATAGTTGGTTGGTTTAAAGGTTGGTTAAAGCGTTATCTGCTTTCATTATTTTGATAATTTCAGATGTAAAATAATTGGCGTCTTCGAGTGATAAGTGAGATTCCTCTGGACAGCTTAAATTTTTAAGCTGGTCGTAATCCTCAAAATGATAACTTTTAACTTGCGCTTTTTTTACCAATTCATCCCAAAACTCTTCACGTGGTAATCCCATTTTCTCGCCCATTCTTACGCCCCCACTTGAAGGACATCTTACTAGAATTACAGTGCCTTTTCGGGCTTTAAATTTTTTCAGATCTTCTAAGAAAAATGCCATTGTAGATGCTTTGTCTGGCGGTGGAGCTCCCTTTCCGAAGAAATGCCATACCTTGATTATGGAATTAGCAAAGGCAGTGTCCTTTACGGTCTTGGGCATCATACTTATGTTTCTTGGAATTGATACATCTCCAAAATTGTAAAAAGGAGGCATTTTAGGATCGCTTGTTCTGTGGCCAATGGAGACATTTCTTAATAAAGATTTTAAATCTATATCATCACTCCATTCTTCTTCGTCGGCCGACATGAATACAAGGTTTTCCTGTAAAGGAATTGATAACTGAAAGTTAAGTTTTTGGGCATAGGTCTCATCTTCGTAATATTCAACTTTGGATTGTGCCCTTTTCCAGGGAGATGCACCTGGGAAGGTAGTTGAAAAGAATAGACCAGGTGTAACGCCTATAACAACGGTTCCTGAAAAATTGGTATTATTAACAATGTCATGAAAGGTGGGCAATGGTGACGAGCCTGTGGAAGCTAATTGAATGGGTTCTTGCCCTGTGTCTTCTCGCCATTTATCAACCTGGATATCAAAGTAGGCCCTGGAAGCGCCAAGGATGACTACATCACTTTTAGAGCCCGTTTCCACTTTTTTACGGGCTAATGCCCAAAGCGCTTTTTCGTCATTTACTGTGGGGTGAAACCCTTTAGATCTCCAATAGAGTTCCCAGCTTGCAGTTGCTATTAGTGTTATGGCCACTGCAAGGATTAGCGATTGCTTCAAATTCATTTTGGTTGCTTTTGGTTATAAAATTATTTTGCCATAGCATCGGTAATGCCTTTGGTATCTGCGAATTGTTGGAAGGATATAATTTTACCATCCTTAAGGGTCCACAAATGTGCCATTTGTAGGTTTATAACAGCACCGTTCTTTTTATATTTTGCCTCATACCTACCAGTTACCAAAACTTTATTGTTAGTCATTTCTTGGAATTCTAGGTTAGCAAGGTTCCAATACTCCCATTCGTTCATAATCCTGGAAAAAACACCGTCTACTACTGCTTTAAAACCTTTATACGGATTGCCATCTGCAAGGGGAAAATTTTCGGCTTCGTTCCATACTAAATTATCATCCATAACGGCTCCGACAGCTTCAATATCGCCTTTGGCAAAATCGTTGTATACTGTTCTAATGGTTATAACGTTGCTTGGATTTAATAAGGGATCGATACCAAGTTGCTCCATAAAAGCAAGGTTATCCATAAAATCTTGCTCTTGGGCAATCTTGCCATCCTTCATTTCTGTTATGGTTGCGCCTTCGATATCTATCGTTTTGCCAGTGGCGGGGGTACCAAAGAAGTCTCCCGTATGGGTACCTTTGTAGTGCCAATGTTTTACAATTTTATCGCCTTGTCCAAAGACATCAACAATGGTAAAGGAAACATCAGAGAAACCATTAATAAAGTTTGAATAATAGGCTTTGAAATCTTCAATACCAATAATGTTTTCTGGACTCGTAACAAGGGTAACATCCTCTGTAAAATTAGTACTGTTAATAAGATCTAAGTTAGCATCATTAACAATTTGATCCCAGGTTTCGGTATACATTTTAATGTTGTTTTCTACTTTCGAATCTTTACAAGAATACATTGAAAATAAGATTAAGCAAATAAAAGGTGTGATTAGTGTTTTCATTTTTGGTTAGTTTTAAATGTTGTTATGATTAGTTGTGTTTATTTAAATGGCCATCTGCTATTAATTTAATTACTAGGTCTTTGGTGTAGGTTTTGGCATCTTCAGCATTCATATGGGACCATTCGGGCAAAGTGTGCTTAGACATGAATTCGTAATCTTCAAAATGATAGCTAGGACAATTGACGGTTTTTATAAATTTATCCCAGACTTTATCCCGAGGGAGCATGCGCTTGGTGTATTTATTCCAGCCTTCTTCGGCCTTATGGCGAATGAAAATAATCTTACCGCCCCTTGCTTTAAAATTTTTGATAAGAACTGAGAGGTTATCAATTGCTTTTGAAACCTCTTTTTCTACATCACTAGAGTATTCTGTGAGCACAAAAGGAATCACCTTATCCCATTCGTCGGTAATTTCTTTTTGATACATAGGATTATTTGTCAGTCGGGGAATCATGATGAGGTTCCTGTCTTCATCATTATAGCCGATGTTAACTAGGTTAAATCGGTTGTGTTTTGATCTGCCATCATCAATGTAAATAGTATTTATAAGGGACTTTAAATCCAAATCGTTATAGCTCTTTGCTTCAGAGGCTGTAAGCATCACTAAATACTGTTGTAAAGGTTTTGAAAGAAGAAAACCAAGTTTTTGAGCATTAGTTCTGTGGTAATAGTGCTCTATCCAATTTTTTGCCGTTTGCCATCGGTCACCACCATTAAACAGAAAAACAGCGACTGGTGTTACCCCAAAAACTATGGTTCCGTTAAATGTGGTATTGTTTACGATGTCCTCAAAAAATGGCCCTGGCGGTTTCCCGTTGGCCGATAGGTTAATGGGTTTTATACCTTGTGTCTCTTCCCAGATGTGGGTATTAAAGTTATATCCGGTTCTTGAGGCGCCTAATAGGATGATATCTTTAGAAGTAGCGGTTTCTACTTTTAGTCTTTGTTCTGCCCATAAGTTTCTGTCGTCTTCGAGGTAAGCTATATAGTATTCTGGTTTAGACCTCCAATAGAATTCCCATAAGGTCAAAGCTATAATACTTAAAGCTAAAGCAGTTATTAAAGACGTTTTTAAATTCAAATGCTTTGGTTTTGGTTGGTTGATAATTTTTATAATAATCTAGATTGCATCAATAATAGGGAATACTGTTAGAATAGTTATAATTATGTTGAGAGGCTATACTGCTATAAAAGGAAGAGAAAAATAGCGCGTGCAGCATAGAAAGCCTTTGTTTAAAATTAATATTTATAAAGACTTAGGGGAAATACAGTTACAAGTTAAGAAAAATTTAAAAACAACAAAACTAATGTTCATAATTTTAAGATACGGTTGAAATAAAAAAGAACCATATGAATTAAGATATGGTTCCTTTTAATATCCTTATAAATTATGTGATCATCCCATTTTACCATTAACAATAGCAACTATAGCTCCTGTTATGGCTCCCATGACAACCATTAAAATAATGTCTAGTCCTACCATTTGATAGGTGACCTCAGAATTCATGGCCAATTGAAAAAAGTCATAATAAAGCGCAATAAATAATGATATGATTGCGCCTGCTTTAGCACCTGTGCCTCCTGTGGATATTTGTGCCCATTGTATAAAAATATAAGCCATAAATAACCCAAAGGTTAAGCATCCTAAAAAGATCATAAGCATGGTCGTGGAATTTTCTTCCGGTTGCGGAAAACTGTCCTTAAATAACATACCATAAAAAAGCCATCCTAATAGGAAGTTAACAACGGCGCCAGCAATACCAGCAGCTAGGAAATTTTTTGTTTTCATTTTTTTATAATTTTAATTAGTTAGTTGCTACTAAAAGTATAAAAAAAATGTTTATTTCTTAAATTTGAAGCAAAAAAATTAAATATAATGTATTTTTAATGTGTTTGTTTTGTGTTAAATGAATTATAGCAAAAAGACTCAAGGTCTATAAATAGCTTCAATAAGCGCACGGTATTTTTCTGTTATAATGCTGCGTTTCATTTTTAAAGTGGGCGTAAGATGACCGCTTTCGATAGACCATACATCTGGGGTTAACTTAAACTGTTTTATTTGTTCCCATTTGCCAAACTTTTCATTGCATTTATCAATCTCTTGTTGGATTCTAGAGCACACCACCTCTGCACTAACAATCTCTTCATTGGTTTTTCCAACGGAGTGGTGCTTTCTGTCTATCCAATCTTTTATAAACTCAAAATTGGGTTGTATTAGGGCGGCTGGCATTTTTTCGCCTTCTCCAATTACCATTATATGTTCTATAAAGCGTGATTGTTTCAATTCGTTTTCAAGTAGTGTAGGGATAACGTATTTGCCGCCAGAGGTTTTAAACATTTCCTTTTTACGACCTGTAATTTTTAAAAAGCCTTCATCATCAAATTCACCTTTATCGCCAGTATGAAAATAGTCGCCAGTCATGACACTGGCTGTTTTTTCGGGGTCTTTATAATAACCCATCATAACGTTTGGCCCTTTACAAAGAATTTCGCCATCGTCTGCAATTTTTACTTCAACACCATCAATCGCTTTACCAACATAGCCTATTTTCCAATTGTGGTTTCGTTTGTCACTTGCTGAAATGCCAGGCGATGTTTCTGTGAGTCCATAACATTCCATAATAGGCATATTTGCTGCTCCAAATATTTTGCCTAGCCTAGGTTGCAGAGCCGCACTGCCCGATGCCATAAAAACAATCTTTCCTCCTAAAGCTTCCTGCCATTTTTTAAAAATAAGTTTTCTAGCTATGCCAAGCTTTATAGCATAGCAAAAACCATTTTGTTTATAAGGTTTATATTCGGCGCCAACTTCAACTGCCCAAAAAAACAATTTCTTTTTTAGCCCTGTTAATTCGGTGCCCTTGGCAATAATCTTATCGTATACCTTTTCTACCAATCTTGGTACCACGGTCATTGTGGCGGGCTTTATTTCTTTTGCATTATCGCCTATTTTATCGATTGCTTCAGCAAAATAAGTTTCTATGCTTCCATATTGGTATAGGTAAGTGAAAACACGTTCAAAAATATGGCAGATAGGTAAAAAGCTTAAGGCCCTTTCTCCATATGCTAAAGGAAACCTTTTTGCTGCGGAGAGCACATTGGATACAATATTGTTATGGGAAAGCATAACGCCTTTGGGTTTGCCCGTGGTTCCCGAAGTGTATATTATTGTTGCTAATTCTTCGGGTTTTACATTGGCTTTTCTATGTTCAACTTCATCTTGATTACTCTTGTCCTGCCCCAAATCCAGCAATTCTGAATAGTGTTTACAGCCTTTAATATGATCAAACGAATAAACTTCTATTAGTTTGGTGTTGGATTTAATTTTATTGATTTTTTCCAAAACTTCCTGATCTGAAACAAAACAATAAATAGATTCACTGTGGTTTAAGATATATTCATAATCTTCATGGTTAATGGTTGGATAGATGGGAATATTTTGAGCCCCAACTTGGAGCACGCCAATGTCTACAATATTCCATTCAGTTCTATTGGTAGAAGAAATGACGGCAATTTTATCATTTTTTTTAACGCCGAGCTTTAATAATGCCCTGCTCAAGGCATTGGCTTTGTCTATGTATTCTTGGGTGGATGTTTTAACCCACTTACCATTATATTTTGTTACTAAACAAGCCTCTAAGGGGCTATTTTCTAGTTGGTAGTATGGAAAATCAAAAAGTCGTGTTATTGCTGTCATTCAAAATTTATATAAAGCGTCAACGCAAAGTATGAAATTAAAAAAGGATTTTCAAATTGCTCAAGAGAAAAGAAACAATTCCTAAAGTATTTAATGTTGGATTAAGGTTTAAACTAATGAGGAATATAGGGCTTTGAAAATTATTTTGAATGATTTGAAACTTTTACGAAAAATGATTAAAAAGCATTCAAAAGTGTTCTGTTTTTGCAAAGAAAATTAACTTTTGATGCTATTAATTTTGAATAGGGAATAAAACCTTGAATAATTCTCTTTTTTGGCGTGGGATTTCAAACGTTTTCGTAACAAAAAAAGCTCTCAGCTATTGTTATTATTGAGTTTACTGACTTTTGTCAGTTTTATTGTTTGTCATTGCAAGTACTTTTGGATTGTTCTTTTAATGAAGATTTTTTCAAAATATTAATTGTATATAGCCATGGAAGTAAAACCATTTGTAAACGGAATTTGGACAGATAGAGTGGATGTTAGAAATTTTGTTATTAATAATATTACACCTTATTATGGGACGCATCATTTTTTAGTTGGTCCGAGCAAAAGAACCCAAAAATTATGGGATATATGTAAAGAAGCTACTAAAGAGGAACGTAAGAATAATGGGGTTCGTGCCGTTGATACTGAAACGATTTCTACAATAAGTGCCTTTAGCGCAGGATATATAGATAAAGAAAACGAAGTGATTGTGGGCTTGCAAACCGATGAGTTGCTAAAACGTACCATGAAACCTTTTGGAGGTTTTAAAGTAGTTCAAAAAGCGTTGTCCGAGCATGGAGTAAAACCAAACAAAGCCATAACAGAATTATTCTCTAAATATGTTAAGACCCATAACGATGGCGTTTTTGATGCCTATACCAATGAAATAAAGAAATACCGCTCTTTAGGGTTTTTAACAGGCCTGCCAGATAATTATGCTAGAGGTAGAATTATTGGTGATTACCGTAGGGTTGCTTTATATGGAGTTGAATTTTTAATTAAAGCCAAAAAAGTCGATTTAAATAACATTCAAGGGCCAATGACCGATGCCGTTATTCGCTTACGGGAAGAGGTATCCGAACAAATTAAAGCCTTAAAAGAGATCATTGAGTTGGGGGCTAAGTACAATTTAGACTTAAGCCGTCCTGCCGAAAATGCTAAAGAAGCGGTGCAGTGGACCTATATGGCATACCTAGCTGCGGTTAAGGAACAGGATGGTGCAGCCATGTCTTTAGGTAATGTGTCTACTTTCTTGGATATTTATATTGAGAACGATTTGCAGGAAGGTTTAATTACCGAAGTAGAAGCCCAAGAATATATAGACCAGTTTGTGATGAAATTACGAATGGTACGCCATTTAAGAATGGGCGCTTACGACGAGATTTTTGCTGGCGATCCAACTTGGGTAACCGAAGCTATTGGTGGTATGTTTGAAGACGGTAGGACTAAGGTATCCAAAACTTCTTTTAGGTTTTTAAATACATTATATAACCTAGGCCCTTCACCAGAACCTAATATGACTGTGCTTTGGTCTGAAGATTTACCGCAAAATTTTAAGGATTATTGTGCCAAAGTGGCCATAGATACATCATCCATCCAATTTGAGAACGATGCCCTAATGCGAACAAGTAGGGGAACAGACGATTATGGCATAGCCTGTTGTGTATCCCACCAAGCCTTGGGGAAATCCATTCAGTTTTTTGGGGCACGTACCAATTTAGCTAAAACATTATTGTTGGCCATAAATGGTGGTCGTTGTGAAATTACAGGAACCAAAATGGTAGACGGTATTGCCCCATGCGATGGGGAGTATTTAGATTTCGATACCGTTATGGCTAACTTTAAAACAGCCATGAAACAAGTGGCTCGTGTGTATAACGATTCCATGAACATTATCCATTATATGCACGATAAGTATTATTACGAAAAAGCACAAATGGCATTAATCGATACCAATCCAAGTATTAACATTGCTTATGGTATAGCAGGCTTGTCTATTGTAGCAGATTCCTTATCGGCAATCAAATATGCCAAAGTAAAACCCATTAGAAATGAGGAAGGTTTAACCGTCGATTTTAAAATTGAAGGCGAGTTCCCTTGCTATGGTAATGATGATGACCGCGTTGATTTGTTAGCCGCTAAGGCGGTGGCCGATTTCAATAACGAACTCAAACAATTGGATGTCTATAAAAATGCAGAGCCTACCATGTCTGTGCTCACCATAACATCCAATGTGGCCTATGGTAAAAAAACAGGGGCAACACCAGATGGAAGAGCAAAAGGAGTGCCATTTGCACCAGGGGCCAACCCTATGCACGGACGGGATTCCCATGGGGCAATAGCTTCCCTTAACTCTGTAGCAAAGATTAATTATAGCGACTCCCAAGATGGTATTTCCAATACGTTTTCCATTGTGCCAAAATCTTTAGGGGCCAATGAAGGAGATAGGATTGAAAATTTGGCAAGTATTTTAGATGGTTATTTTTCTAGAAATGCACAGCATATTAATGTGAATGTTTTAAATAAGGAAACCTTGCTTGACGCCATGGAACATCCCGAAGAATATCCACAATTAACCATTCGTGTTTCTGGTTATGCCGTAAACTTTGTGAGGTTAACCAAAGAGCAGCAACTGGAAGTCATTACACGATCGTTCCACGAATCCATGTAAACATTTTTTAATATTTTGAATTAGCAGCACCTGAATAAGGAAGTGTAACAGCTTCTTGTTCAGGTGCAAATTTTAAAATTGGAAATTATTAAAACTGAAGATAACATATTGCACGTACACTCAGTAGAATCCTTTGGAACTCACGACGGACCGGGTGTTCGTATGGTTGTATTTTTACAAGGGTGTAAACTAAAATGCTTGTATTGCCATAATCCAGATACTATAGATACACATGGAGGTAAAGCCTATCCTATTGAGGAACTGGTACAAATGGCTATAAAAGAAAAACCCTATTTTGGAAAAAAAGGAGGGGTAACAGTTTCTGGAGGAGAACCTTTGTTGCAATCCAAAGCATTGATTCCATTTTTTAAGCGCTTAAAGGAAGAGGGCATTCATACCAACATAGATACTAACGGTAGAATATTAAACCATTTTACCGAGCAATTGTTGGATAACTATACAGATTTGGTGATGTTGGATATCAAGCACATGACCGAAGCAGGATACGAAACCTTAACAGGAGCTAAAAACAAAGAAACCACATTCAATTTTGCAAAATACAGAGAAGCTTCAGGAAAGCCAATGTGGTTGCGTTATGTGCTTATTCCTGAAATAACCAATAAGCCAGAGTTGTTGCATGCTATGGGGGAGTACTTTAAAGAGTATAAAACCATTGAAAAAATTGAACTGCAACCCTATCACAAGCTTGGCATTCATAAATGGGAGGCATTAGGATGGGACTATCAATTAAAGGAAGCTCGAGAAAATACAGAAGAAGAAATTGATGCAGCAGTACTGGTATTGCAACACTATTTTAAAGAAGTAAAAGTAAACTAACAATACTAAACTTATCAATAATGAATACACAAAAACTAAAAAACCGATGGTTAATAGCGGCTTCAGCAGTTGGGATACACATTTCAATAGGGTCTGTTTATGCTTATTCTGTAATGACCAATCCTGTTAAGGACATCTTCAGTGTAGAAGGTAGTACAGTAAAATGGGCCTTTAAGATTGCCATTTTGTTATTAGGCTTTTCAGCTGCTTTTTTAGGGCGTTGGGTTGAAAAAGTAGGCCCAAAAGTAAGTGGTACAGCAGCAGGACTTTTTTATGGTATAGGTATTTTGGGCTCGGGCATGGCCGTGCAGTTGGAGTCCTTGCCCTTATTTTTTCTATGCTATGGGGTTATTGGGGGAATAGGTTTAGGATTGGGGTATATTACTCCGGTTAGTACATTAGTAAAATGGTTTCCAGATAGACGCGGCTTGGCAACTGGAATGGCTATTATGGGCTTTGGGTTTGCGGCCTTAATTTTTGGTCCCATTATGCAATCCCTTTTTGATGCTGTAGGGGTTTCCAATGCCTTTTATATTTTAGGGGTAATTTACATGGTACTCATATTAGCATCGGCAAGATATATAGAAAAACCTCCTGAAGGCTATTTGCCAGAAGGGTTTCAGAAAGGAGAAGGTAAAAACATTAAAGCAGATATGGCAAATATCGATGCCAGCACAGCTTTAAGAACCACTCGTTTTTACTATATCTGGGTCATGATGTTTATAAATATTGCTTGTGGTATTGCTATTATCTCTGCTGCAAGCCCGATGATGCAAGAAAAACTAAACTATACGCCAATGGAAGCGGCTGCAATAGTGGGCTTAATAGGAGTGTTTAATGGCTTGGGCAGAATATTATGGTCAACCCTTTCAGATTATTTAGGAAGATCCAATACCTATATCGTGTTTTTTGTATTTCAAATATTGGCTTTTTACTTTTTGCCGAAAATCTCGATGGAATTAACATTCTTAGTGGTTCTGTTTACAGTTATTACCATGTATGGTGGTGGTTTCTCAACACTACCAGCCTTTTTGGGCGATTTATTTGGTACCAAACAATTAGGAGCCATTCACGGGTTGGTATTAACGGCTTGGGCATTGGCGGGTGTTGTAGGGCCCACCATTTACGATGTGGTTAAATCGGCTACAGGATCCTTAGATACAACCTTAATGGTGTTTGCAGGATTGTTTTTAGTGGCTTTTGCTATAGCATTATTAATGAAGCGTGAAGTAGCCAATGCCTATAAGAAATTAGATAAAAGATTAAGGTTTGCTTAGTTAAGCTGTAGAAATCTGTTTTTTTCATCAATTGCCTTAAACCATCTTCATAATTATTGAAGGTGGTTTTTTTATGAAGAATGAGGGTGTATAAATCATTCATAATATGACTTTTATCATTAAAATACTGCTTTTTAGTAGGTACTTTTATCTAAGTTTTTTAAATTATAGAATCAAAATTAGTAATCATGGAAATACTAGAAGATGTGAAAACAAGAGTGTATAAATTCGGTAATAAGACAGCCGATGGAAATAGTACAATGCGTAACCTTTTAGGAGGAAAAGGAGCTAATCTAGCAGAAATGAGTGCCATAGGAATTCCTGTGCCACCAGGTTTTACCATTACAACCGAAGTTTGTACAGAATATAACCAATTAGGTCAGGAAGCTGTTATTGAAATGATTAAACCAGAAGTTGAAATTTCTATAGCAAATATTGAATCTTTAATGGGAAGTACTTTTGGCGATAAGGAGAATCCGTTATTGGTTTCGGTACGCTCTGGTGCTCGGGTATCCATGCCGGGTATGATGGATACCGTTTTAAATTTGGGCATGAACGATGAGGTGGTACAAGGTTTGGCTGCAAAGACCAATAACGAACAATTTGCATGGGATTCTTACCGTCGCTTTATCCAAATGTATGGGGGTGTGGTTTTAGGTATGAAGCCAGCTTCAAAAGAAGATATCGATCCTTTTGAGGAAATCATGGAGCACTTAAAACATAAAAGAGGCATTCAATTGGATACCGAGTTTACGGTACAAGATTTAAAAGATTTGGTATATGATTTTAAGGATGCGGTCAAGAAACGAACTGGGCATGATTTTCCAACCAATCCTTGGGATCAGCTTTGGGGGGCAATTGTAGCCGTATTTAATAGTTGGAATGGCGATAGGGCAGTATATTATAGAAATATGCATGGTTATCCAGCCGATTGGGGAACCGCAGTAAATGTGCAGGCCATGGTGTATGGTAATATGGGAGATAATTCCGGTACGGGGGTTTGTTTTACGCGCGATGCAGGAACCGGAGAAAATGTGTTTAATGGAGAGTACCTTATAAATGCTCAAGGTGAAGATGTGGTTGCTGGTGTGAGAACGCCACAGCAAATTACAAAGCTAGGGTCTCAACGTTGGGCAGAATTGGCAAAAGTTGAAGAAGAAGATCGCTTGAAAAACTATCCTTCTTTAGAAGAATTAATGCCGTCCATATTTAAAGAATTAAACAGCTATCAGGACACTTTAGAAAAGCACTATCGAGACATGCAGGATATGGAGTTTACCATTCAGGATGGTAAACTATGGATTTTACAAACAAGGAATGGTAAGCGTACAGGAGCTGCTATGGTGAAAATTGGAATGGATCTTCTAAAAGAAGGTATGATTGATGAAAAAGAAGCTTTATTATTGGTTGAGCCTAATAAGTTGGATGAATTGTTGCATCCTATTTTCGATCCTTCAGCATTAAAACGAGCCCATGTTATTGCACAAGGGTTGCCAGCCTCTCCTGGTGCAGCTACAGGTAAAATAGTGTTCTTTGCCGATGAAGCAGCTAAATACAAAAACAGTATTTTGGTTCGTATTGAAACCTCGCCAGAAGATTTGGAAGGGATGAATATCGCCAAAGGTATTTTAACGGCTCGAGGCGGTATGACCTCACATGCAGCTGTTGTGGCCCGAGGTATGGGTAAATGTTGTGTGTCTGGAGCGGGAGCCTTAAAAATTAATTATAAAACGAGAACATTAACTGTTGATGACCATGAGTATCATGAAGGCGATTGGATTTCATTAAACGGATCAACAGGTAATATTTTTGAAGGCAAAGTAGCGACTATGGAGCCTGAGTTAAGCGGTGAATTTGCAGAACTTATGGCGCTAACAGATAAGTATGGCGAAATGAAGGTGCGTACCAATGCCGATACACCTAAAGATGCTAAAATAGCCCGTAATTTTGGAGCGCAAGGAATAGGGTTGACCAGAACGGAACATATGTTCTTTGAAGTGGATAGGATTAAGGCCATGCGCGAAATGATTCTGGCTGATACGGTAAAAGGTAGAAAACAAGCCCTTGAAGAATTGTTGCCTATGCAGCGTTCAGACTTTGAAGGTATTTTTGAAGCTATGGAAGGGTTATCGGTGACCATTCGTTTATTGGATCCGCCGTTACACGAATTTGTACCCCATCAGTTAGCAACCCAAAAGGAACTGGCTGAAGATATGCATATTTCGTTACAGGCCGTAAAAAATAAAGTGGCCGAATTGGAGGAATTTAACCCTATGTTGGGGCACAGAGGTTGTCGCTTAGGAAATACCTATCCAGAGATTACCGAAATGCAAACCCGGGCCATTATTGAAGCAGCGCTTAATTTAAAAGAACGTGGTATTATTTGTAAACCGGAAATCATGATTCCGTTAGTGGGAACCGTTAAAGAGTTTGAAGCTCAAGAACAAGTTATTAGAACTACGGCGAATACGGTTTTTGAAGAACGAAATGATAGTGTTGAGTATTTGGTAGGAACCATGATTGAAGTGCCTAGAGCGGCATTGATGGCCGATTTAATTGCTGAAAAAGCCGATTTCTTCTCCTTTGGTACTAACGATTTAACACAGATGACCTTTGGGTACTCTCGCGACGATGCTAGTAAGTTCTTACCTATATATATTGAAAAAGGCATTTTGAACGTCGATCCTTTTGAAGTACTGGATCAAGAAGGCGTAGGGCAATTGGTTAAACTAGGTACTGAACGCGGAAGAAGTGTAAAACCAAACTTAAAAGTTGGTATTTGTGGTGAGCATGGTGGTGAACCAAGTTCTGTTGAGTTTTGCTATAATACAGGAATGGACTATGTAAGTTGTTCACCTTATAGAGTGCCTATTGCACGATTAGTTTCTGCACAAGCGGCTATAAAAGCCACTATGTAATAAGTTTTTCATTTTTATAAGTTTGATAGTAAAAAAGCCTAAGATGATTTTAAATCACTTAGGCTTTTTTTATTCTAGATTTTTTGCTTTTTATAACTAGTTTTAATTATGGCTTTCAATCCACTTTCGTGCATTTACAAAAGCTTCCAGCCAAGGCGAAACTTCATCTGTCCTGCCTTCTGGGTAGTGTGCCCAGTTCCATTGGAAAGTAGAACGTTCAATATGCGGCATGGTTACCAAATGACGTCCAGAGGCATCACACATCATCGCGGTGTTAAAATCTGAACCATTAGGATTATGCGGATACTCTGCATAACCATATTTGGCTACAATATTGTATTGGTCTTCGGTATAAGGTAAACTAAATTTGCCTTCACCATGTGAAATCCAAACACCTAGCGTACTGCCTGCCAATGTAGATAACATCACCGAGTTGTTCTCTTGTATTTTTACCGAGGTAAAGGCGCTTTCGTGTTTATGGGATTCGTTGTAGGTTAATTTTCCATGAATCTCATGGTCTGGATTAATTTCTTCCAATTCCATAAACAATTGGCAACCATTACAGATACCTACCGATAAGGTGTCTTTTCTGTTAAAGAAATCCTGAATGGCCTTATTGGCCTTTTCATTATATTTAATAGCACCGGCCCAACCTTTTGCTGATCCTAAAACGTCTGAATTAGAGAAACCACCAACAGCACCTAAAAACTGGATGTCCTCCAAGGTTTCGCGACCAGAGATTAAATCGGTCATATGCACGTCCTTAACATCAAAACCAGCTAAGTACATGGCGTTGGCCATCTCACGCTCGGAGTTACTTCCTTTTTCACGTAATATGGCTGCTTTTGGTCTTGCAGTCTGAGGCTCTCGAAGACTTGGCGAGGCAATCTCACCATCAGATTGCTTCACTTCGTTCGCAATGACGTCGGTTAATTTACCGGTGAAATGTTTAGGGAACGTGTATTTTAAAGGTTGATTTTTATAATTGTTATATCGGTCTTCAGCTAAATTATTGGCAGTTTGCTTTTGGTCCAATAAATAGGATGTTTTGTACCAAGTATCACGAAGCGTAGAAACTGTTAGGGTAAATACATCGGTATCGTTAATTATACTTAGTGTATCAGATTCTGTTACTTTACCAATATTGAAGAATTCAATATTAGCTTCAGATAAAATCGCTTCTATTGAAGCATCTTTGGACTGAATAACAATTCCTGCATTTTCAGCGAACAATAGTTTTAATGAGTCTTTCTCGCTTAAAGCCGATAAATCTAATGCAGCCCCTAAGTTGTTATCTGCAAAACACAGTTCCAATAGGGTAGTAATCAATCCACCCGATGCCACATCGTGTCCCGCAACAATTTGTCCGTCTACAATTAATTGCTGAACAGTATTGAATACGGTTTTAACATAACCGGCATTTTTTACGGTTGGAGCTTGATTACCCACTTTATTAAGAATTTGGGCAAATGAACTACCACCTAATTTAAAGTTGTCTTGGGATAAATTGATGTAATAAACAGCACCGCTATTTTTCTTGAAAACAGGTTCAACTACTTTATTGATATCGGTACAATTAGCTGCTGCCGAAATAATAACCGTACCAGGAGCAATAACCTCTTCATTAGGGTATTTTTGCTTCATGGACAACGAGTCTTTGCCTGTTGGTACGTTAATCCCTAAATCGATGGCAAATTCCGAAACCGCTTCAACCGCTTCATATAAACGGGCATCTTCACCTTCGTTTTTACAGGGCCACATCCAGTTTGCCGATAATGATACATTTTTTAAACCCTCTTTTAAAGGCGCCCAAATAATATTGGTCAAGGCTTCTGTTATGGAATTTCTACTTCCTGCAACGGGGTCTATAAGTCCCGAAATAGGGGAGTGTCCAATAGAGGTTGCAATACCTTCTTTTCCTTTATAATCCAGAGCCATAACCCCTACATTATTTAAAGGAAGTTGTAATGGGCCAGCACACTGTTGTTTCGCCACTTTACCCCCAACACAGCGGTCTACCTTGTTGGTTAACCAGTCTTTACAGGCAACAGCTTCCAACTGTAATAACTGTTCTAGGTAGTCGTGGAATTTATCTGTTGCATAGTTTACATCTTGGTAATTTTGCTTTACCGTTGTATCGGTCATGATGGTTTTTGGAGAACTGCCAAACATATCCTCCAAAGCTAAATCCATTGGAGTATTGCCTTTGGTTTTAGATTGGAACGTGAATCTATCGTCACCTGTTACATCACCTACGGTATACATTGGTGAACGTTCACGATCTGCTATTTTATGAAGAATTTCTAAGTGTTCCTCGCCAATAACCAATCCCATACGTTCTTGGGATTCGTTACCAATAATTTCTTTGTCGGATAGGGTAGGGTCTCCTATAGGTAAGGCGTCTAAATCTATCTTTCCTCCGGTATCTTCAACCAATTCAGAAAGACAATTTAAGTGGCCACCAGCACCGTGGTCATGGATGGAAACAATAAAGTTTTCTTCACTTTCTACCATACCCCTTACAGCATTGGCAGCACGCTTTTGCATTTCCGGATTGGAACGTTGTACGGCATTTAATTCTATACCAGAAGCGAATTCCCCGGTATCTGCCGATGATACCGCAGCACCACCCATACCAATACGGTAATTTTCACCACCTAGAATTACAATTTTATCGCCTGTTTTGGGAGCGTCTTTTAGCGCTTGGTCTTTTTTGCCATAGCCAATACCCCCAGCAAGCATAATAACCTTATCGTAACCTAGTTTACGTGATTTGGAGGCTGAGGTTCTCGAAGCCTCCATATTTCCTGCTCCTTCTGGCACTTCGAGAGCCTCAGTGCCCGCCACATCTCCTTCAGTGTCTTCCTCATGCTCGAAAGTCAATACCGAACCACAAATAAGGGGTTGACCAAATTTGTTTCCGAAATCGGAGGCGCCATTGGATGCTTTTATTAAAATGTCCATTGGGGTTTGGTATAACCAGTCGCGTTCTACAAAAGCTTTTTCCCAGGGACGTTCGTCTTCCAATCTGGAATATGAGGTCATGTAAACGGCTGTTCCTGCTAGTGGTAAAGAGCCTTTACCTCCTGCTAATCTATCGCGAATTTCCCCTCCAGATCCTGTTGCAGCACCATTAAAAGGTTCTACGGTAGTAGGGAAATTATGGGTTTCGGCTTTTAATGAGATAACCGATTCAAATTCTTTTGTTGTATAGTAGTCTGGAACATCGGCGCGTTTGGGTGCAAATTGTTCCACTTTAGGGCCTTTAATAAAGGCTACATTATCTTTATAGGCAGAAACAATATCGTTAGGATGGGTTTCAGAGGTTTTTTTGATTAATTTGAAAAGTGATGTAGGTTTTTCTACGCCATCAATAACAAAGGTGCCATTAAATATTTTATGGCGACAATGCTCACTGTTCACTTGAGAAAACCCAAACACTTCAGAGTCTGTTAGCGGTCTGCCAATTTTTTTGGCTACCCCTTCTAAATATTCAATTTCTTCATCGCTCAATGCTAAGCCTTCTTGTTCGTTATAGGCCGCAATGTCTTCAACATCTAAAATGGGTTCAGGTTCAATGTTTATTGTGAATGATTCTTGGTTCAAACCGTTAAATTTCTCCGAAATCATTGGGTCGTAATCCTTGAAATCTTTTGAAACAGCTTTAAATTCCTCGATACGGAGAATGCCTTCGATGCCCATATTTTGGGTGATTTCCACGGCGTTGGTACTCCAAGGCGTAATCATGGCTGCTCTGGGACCAACAAAAAAATCCGCCAAGGCGGATTGCTCTATTTTAGGTTGGTTGCCAAATAACCACGTTAATTTCGATATGGTTTCGGGTGATAATTCTTTTGTTGCTTGAACAGCAAATACCTTACTGTTTGTGTTTCCAAAGAAATGAATCATTGTAGATGTATTATGTTGGGTTTTGAAAATGCAAAAATACGTTTTTATTTTAGATTGTATAGTGCCGAATTTTGATTTTTGAGCAGTTTGTGAACAAGCTTTTTAACAGGGGTTTTATTTGGTAGGCAGTAGCAGTATTCTGTATGCAGTTTTCAGTTTGAAGTAGCGATTTTGGACGTGTTGGAGACGGAAGACTAGTGACAGGTGGCGGGGTGGTGGAAGAAATTAAAAAACAGAACTCAAAAGTATGAAACTTTAAGCTTGAAACTTAAAACAGTCATAGTCTCAGTTTGTGGTACTGCAAGTTCTATTCACTATTAATGATTCAGTCATCAGGAAAGGCCTAGAAGTACTTTTTTAAAATAGAAATCACCGATTGGTGATAGGAAGGTCCAAACAAATTTAAATGTACCAAAAGATAATACAGTTGATAGATTTCTATTCGTATTGAAGTGTAGTCGTCTTGCGGTATGATACTAAAATAGGTGTCATAAAAAGCTTCGCCAAAACCGCCAAAGAGTTTGGTCATGGCCATATCTACTTCATGATGGCCATAATAAACAGCGGGGTCAATAAGATAGGGGATATCGTCGTTTGAAATTAAATAGTTGCCATTCCATAAATCGCCATGTAGCAGGGATGGTTTTATGTTCTTGAATAGTGGCTTTAAATTTTCAAGAATTTGTGGTTCGCTTGGGCATTCTTTATCTGTAAGCAAGTGCTTTTGTTTGGCCAATTTCAATTGAGGCCATAAACGTGCTTTAGTGTAAAAATCCAACCAGTTACTGCACTGCGTATTGCTTTGGGATAAACTGCCAATAAAATTATCTTGGGCTAAGCCAAAAGCGTTTGATGTGCATAGGTGCAGTTTGGCCAATTGGTAACCTAAGGTTTCAAAATCGTTAGGTGAAGGTGACTTACGCTCTATAAACTCCAAAAGTAGGAATGGCATATTTTCAAAAGTATCGCAAGCGAAAACCTTTGGCGTTTTTATGGTATTGGTATTACGAATTGATTGCAGCCCGTTAGCTTCAGTCTGAAACATTTGTAAGGCACTGGATTCGCTATTTAGTTTTAAAAAGTATGAATTATTAGGGGTGTCAATTTTATAAGCTTTAGAAATGTCTCCACCAGTAACCGATTGAACTTTGCCTATGGTTTCATTTAAAAGGGTTGATAGGTGAATTTTTAGGTCGCTAGTCATGGCTTAAAAATAAGAAAGACCAGCAAATATAGCTGATCTTTTCTATTATAAATACAAACCATTTATTTATGCTTTCCGTTCCAATAGAGCCATGTAAAACCCATCAAATCCAGATTTATGTGCTAAAACTTTCTTGTCTTTAGCCAAGGTGAAATCTTTTCCAGATTCAGACTTTAAAAATGTTTCAACTTGTTTTTGGTTTTCAGAAGGTAATACCGAACAGGTAGCGTAAACCAATTGTCCGCCAGCCTTTACCATTTTAGAGTATTGTTGTAAAATATCTTGTTGGGTGGCTTTTATTTTGTCGACAAAAGCAGGTTCCAATTTCCATTTGGCATCGGGGTTTCTGCGTAATACTCCCAATCCGGAACAGGGCGCATCAATTAAAACGCGATCGGCTTTTCCATATAGTTTTTTGATGACTTTTGTGGAATCGATATGACGTGTCTCAATGTTATGGGCACCGTTGCGCTTGGCCCTACGTTTTAATTCGTGTAGCTTGTTGGCATAAATATCCATGGCAATAATTTGCCCTTTATTTTCCATTAACGAGGCGATGTGCAATGTTTTGCCACCTGCACCCGCACAGGCATCTACCACGCGCATGCCTGGTTTTACATTTAAAAATTCGGCTACTAATTGCGACGAAGCATCTTGTACTTCAAACAGGCCATTTTTAAAGGCTTGTGTCGTAAAGACATTAGCACGTTCATTAAGTTTTAAGGCCTGTGGGTAGCCTTTTAAAATCGTGGTTTCGATATCTAGATCGAATAATTCTGCCTGAAGTTTTTCTTTAGTTGTTTTAAGGGTGTTTGCTCTTAAAATAACGTCGGCTTGTTCATTTAGTGCAGCAATCTCCTTAGTCCATATAGCTTCACCCAATTCTTCAAGCCCTATCTTATCGATCCAGTCTGGGATGGACTCTTTGAATTTTCTTATTTTAGAAAGTTCATCGAAGCGTCCTTTTATTTTTCGGGTTGGGGTGCTTTCAAAATATTTCCAATCGGGTAGTTTAATGCCTTTTAGGGTTGCCCAAACGGCAAATAAACGCCAAAGGTTATCCCGGTCAAAAGGAGGTTTAACTTCGGCAATTTCGGCATATAAGCGTTTCCAACGAACAATATCGTAAGTTGTTTCGGCAACAAAGGCCCTGTCTCTTGCTCCCCAACGTTTATCACGTTTTAATAGTTGCTGAATGACTTTATCGGCATAGTGGCCTTCATTAAAAATAAGGGTCAAGCCATCAATAACCGCAAAGCATAAGTTTTTGTGTAGTCGCATTTTTTTAGTCCTCGGTGTTCAGAGTTCAGTACGCAGTTTCTGCATTCACTAAAACCCAAACTATTAAATTATTGAGAGCGCAAAGTTACGTTAAATGCCACGAATACACGAATGTTTTTATTATTTGAATGTTTAACTTATCTTTCTCAAAAAAATCTTAGTTTATGAAGTTCTCTTTGCCCTTTTTTGTATGCTTTATGCTTTTGTGTTCTTGTGGAAGTAAGGATCGGTTCACTCCTAGGGATTTTAGCGAAGTTGAAATCGAAACTATTTTAGATGATTCGTTGCTAAGCATTAGGGCCATAGAAATACTTAATGACCAAAGCTTAGCTTTTGCAGCTAACAATGGTGCTTTTGGCTTGTATAATCCAAAATCTAAATTATGGCAAACGGCTGTAAAAAAACAGGATTCTATAAATCTTCATTTTAGATCGGTTGCCCATACTAGTGAAGACTTTTTTATGTTAAGTATAGAAAACCCGGCGTTGTTATTTAAAACAGGGGATAAGGGGAGTATGGAATTGGTTTATGAAGAGTTTGCTGATGGCGTCTTTTATGATGCTATGAGGTTTTGGAACGATAAAGAAGGTATCGCTATAGGAGATAGTGTAGCAGGGTGCATGTCTGTTATTATTACGCGGGATGGAGGGGAGACTTGGGCCAAAATACCTTGCGATGATTTGCCAAAAGGATTAGAAAATGAAGGGGCTTTTGCTGCTAGCAATACCAATATTGCCATTATTGGTGACCATACTTGGATAGCCACTACTGCTGGACAGGTTTATTATTCACCAGATAAAGGTAACACATGGGAGGTTTTTGAGACACCTATCGTTAAGGAAAAAGCGACAGAAGGCATTTATTCTATCGCTTTTTATGATGAACTCAATGGCTTTGCCATAGGTGGTGATTATACCAAACCCAATGTTAATGTTGCCAATAAAATAAAAACTAATGATGGTGGTAGGACCTGGCAGTTGGTAGCAGAGAATGAAGCGCCCAGTTATAGAAGCTGTGTGCAATATATGCCAGATAGAGCGGGGAAGGAGCTAGTAGCTGTGGGTTTTAAGGGCGTTGATTATAGTAATGATTCTGGAATTTCATGGAAGCATTTAAGTGATGAGGGTTTTTACACTTTACGCTTTCTAAACGATAGTGTAGCTTATGCTGCAGGTGCTGGACGGATTTCAAAATTGATGTTTAGGGAACAATAGCAAATGGTGTGTCTCGTTAAGTCGCAAGGCTATTAAGTGTTTGTTTACTGTTAACTGTGAACAGTGACTGTGACTGAACATTGTGAGCTATAATTCCGCAAAAGCGATTGGAGCGGCAGCTTTTTTAAAATATCTAGTAAGGGAGCCAAGACACAAAGAATCAAGAACCAAGATGGCTAACAATTATAGTTGTTGAAAAAAACTTACATATTTTAAAAAACTATAGCGGAAAGCGCGGTGGCTTGCCATTTGCCCAAAATCTTGCTGCAATTAAAAGAGGAGTATAGGTTTGATTTGCGTGAAGACTTAGGCTTTAGTTATTTCTTTTGATGTTCTGGTCGATGTCTTTTATATTGTTCAAAGAGTTTTCTTTTAAAGTCTTCTTCGGCTATTTTTAGCATCAGTATTTTTTGTGCAGGTAAAATGCTTTTCAATTTAGAAATCAATATTTTATTTTCCTTTTGAAGTTTGTCTTGGGCCATAGTTAATCTGTCTAATAAAGCTTTGGCGTCGTTCTCTGAAAGTGTACTTAAGTTTTGCTTTATCTCTTTTCGAATGCTTCTTAACTCTTTATGCTTAATTAGCATGGTGTTTTCTTCAAAAGTATTATAGATTGGCCAAAATGCTTGGGCTTCCTTTTCGGTTAAGCTTAACCTTTCGGTTATAAAGGACACTTTTAGTGCTTTAATTTCTTCTCGCTTGGGTTGTGCAAAAGCGCCAGCGGTAAATAACAAGATGTATAAGGAGAGTATATAATTTTTCATGACTATTCGTTGTAGTTCTTCTCAAGAATTAAATCTTCAATATCTGAATTATTTAATAAATAGGTTTCAATAGTTTCATCTTTCAAGTTATAATTAATAAAATCGGCTTCCTTTAAACCATCATCAAGTAATAAGGTTGCTATTTCGTATGAGTCTATATTTTCATCAATAATATAGTTTTCAACGGTTTCCGTGTCTAAATTATTCCATTGGGGTTTGTGATTAAATACAACGAGTGTTAAAAGCAATAACACAGCCGCTGCAATACCTGAAACGTAAATGAGGTTTTGTTTGCTAAAAATGGAAATGACCTTTTTAGGCTCTTGGTCTATTGTTTTTTTAACGATGTGTTCCTCAACAGATTCAAAATAGAGTTCAGGAGTTTTAAAACCAGAACTACTAGCTAATTCCTTGAGTCTGATATTGCTCAATAGACTATCCTCTAGATTATTAAAATAATCCTTTGGGACTTTAAATCCAGTTTTCTCGATGTTATGTATTTGTTTTTTGTTCATCTTATTTAATAAGACTTCTTTTTTTGTTAATGGTTTAATTTTTAGTTAAATAAGCTTCTATTTTTTTTACTGCAATATGGTATGATGCTTTTAGAGCACCTTCGCTAGTCTCTAAAATCTCTGCCATATCTTTGTATTTTATATTTTCGAAATATTTCATATTGAAAACCAACTGTTGTTTTTCTGGTAGGGTAGCAATAGCTTTTTGTAATTTTAATTGAATCTCATCACCTTCAAAATAGACGTCTGAAGTTAAATTGCCAATGGCAAGTTGTTGCACCTCTTCATTGGTAATCTGTAATCGTTTGGCTTTTTTGTTTAAGAACGTAATGGCCTCGTTGGTAGCTATACGGTACATCCATGAAAACAGTTTGCTATCGCCTTTAAAGTTGTGGATGTTTTTAAAAACCTTAAGAAAGGTATTTTGTAATACATCATCTGCATCGTCATGTAACTTTACAATATTTCGAATGTGCCAATACAAACGTTCTTTATAGAGTTTTACTAATGTTCTATAAGCTTGTTCCTTTGATGTATTGGATTGTAATTGTTTTACTAATTGTACCTCGTCGGTCACTAATTTTTTTCTTATTTGACATCTAAAGATAGCAAAAGTTTAAATGCATGATTTTTTTATTTTAAATAGCTGATAGTAAGAGTTTTAAAAGTTCGAAATTCGATTAAGTGCGTGAAAACAACGATAAAGTGTATTTTTTTCTTGTTTGGTAAGAAGTTTTGTGTTATGTTTGTATCAGAAACCTACTTATGTTGTTAGTCGTCCCCAAATCTAACAATGGACAAAAAAAAGGATAGAAGCCCAAATCTCTATCCTTTTTTCTTTTTTATCACTTAGTCTTAAAGCGGTGCTGTGTTATTCGAAGCTTTGCATGTCTACCAACTTTTTGTAAACGCCATTTTGGGCAATGAGTTCGTTATGTTTGCCTTGTTCTACGATTTCCCCTTTGTTAAGTACAATAATGGTATCTGCATTTTGAATGGTAGATAATCTATGTGCAATAACAATAGATGTTCTATTTTTCATCATGTTTTCCAAAGCTACTTGTACTAAGCGTTCGCTTTCAGTGTCCAATGCCGATGTGGCTTCGTCCAGTACCATTATGGGTGGGCTTTTAAGTACAGCTCGAGCAATGCTTAAGCGTTGTTTTTGTCCGCCAGAGAGTTTATTGCCAGAGTCTCCTATATTGGTGTCTATACCTTCTGGTAAATCTTTTACAAACTCCCAAGCATTGGCTATTTTTAGGGCATCGATAACGTCTTCATCTGAGGCTGCATCGTTTCCTAATTTCAAATTGTTTTTGATACTGTCGTTAAACAAAATGGCGTCTTGGGTAACAATACCAAGTAGGCCTCTTAATGATGCCGTTGTTAGGTCGCGTATGTCTTGCCCATCTATTAAAATGGAACCTTCGTTTACATCGTAAAATCGTGTAATTAAATTGGCTATGGTAGATTTTCCACTACCAGATTGTCCAACCAAAGCAATGGTTTGTCCTTTGTTTATGGTTAGCGAAAAGTGTTTTAGTACATATTCTTTTTCATATTTAAATGAAATGTCATTAAACACAATATTCTTGACAAAATCAGGTTTATTAACAGCGTCAATTTTATCCTTTAATGGGTTTTTGGTATCTATAATTTCTTGTATACGTTCGGCTGCGGCATTCCCTTGTTTAATATTGTAAAGCCCTCTGGAAATGGCTTTTGCAGGCACCATAATATTGTAAGCCAAACCTATATAGGCAATAAACGAAGCGCCATCAAGAGATTTGTCAACTAAAACCAACTGGCCTCCATACCAAAGCAGGATTGAAATTACTAAAATGCCCAAAAACTCACTGGTTGGCGATGCCAGATTTTGTCGGTTTAACAATTTATTGGAAAAGCTGTAGAAGCGATTTGAAGACTCATGAAATTTTGTTCTAAATCTTTCTTCGGCATTAAACCCTTTAATGATTCGAAGCCCAGTTAACGTCTCTTCCAGAATGGAAAGAATAGTGCCTTGTTCTTTTTGAACGCGATCTGATTTTCGTTTTAGGCTTTTACCTATTCTAGAAATTACAATTCCGGATAAAGGAATAAAAACAAAAACAAAAAGAGTAAGCTTAAAACTGATGATAAGCATCATGATTATTGTAAAAATTATCATTAATGGTTCTCTCGCAATAAGCTCTAGAACAGGAAGCATGGAATATTGTAGCGTGGCTACATCATTAGTTACCCGAGCCATAATATCGCCCTTTTTTTGCTCTGAAAAATAAGATAATGGCAAGGCTACAGTTTTCTCATAAACAGCATTTCTTAAATCACGAACAACACCGTTTCTTAAAAATACCATGAAGTAGTTAGCCAAATACCCAAATATATTTTTTAATAGAAAAAGGGATATTATAAGGCCAACGACCATAAGCAAAGCTTTTTGTGGGTCGTTTTCAGCGTAAAGATTTACTTGATAGGCTAAATAGTCTTTGAAAAAATCTTTTAGATTTCCAATACCAGAGTATACAGGTTTTACAATTTGGGTGACTTTATCTTTTTTTTCGAATAAAATATCGAGCATTGGAATTAATGCAACGAAAGATAATGCTCCAAATAAAGCAAAGAACACATTAGAAATAATGTGTCCTATGGCAAAACGTTTATAAGGCTTGGCGTACCTTAAAATATTATAAAAATGGTTCATTAAATAAGTTTCATGTCTTTTAGAATGGCTTCAGCTTTTATGTCAAGAGTAGTTTCGGTTGCTTTAAAGTCTTCAATTGACTCTAACGTCGTGTTAACACTCACATAAAATTTAATTTTTGGTTCAGTCCCACTAGGTCTTAATGCCACTTGACTGCCATCCTCGGTATAATATATCAATACGTTGGATTTAGGAATGTCTATTGTGGTCTCTTCCCCTGTAAGCATGTTTTTTGAGGTAGAGGCCTCATAGTCTTCAACTTTTAAAACATTGGAGCCATTAATCACCTTAACAGGCGTTTCCCTGGCATCCACCATCATTTGTTTGATTTCCTGAGCGCCTTCAATTCCTTTTTTGGTTAATGACACCAATTTCTCTTTGTAGAAACCGTGCTTTATATAAAGTTTTATTAATTCATTAAAGAAAGAACTTCCGTTAGACTTTGATATGGCAGCAATTTCACAAGCTAATAGGGTTGAGGTAACGGCATCTTTATCGCGTACAAAATCGCCAACCATATACCCGAAACTTTCTTCGCCACCACCAATAAAATTGAGTTCAGGGTGGTCTTTAATTAACTTGGCAATCCACTTAAAGCCTGTTAATACAATTTTACTGTCTACGCCATAGGCTTGTGCCAGTTTAGTTAACATAGGTGTTGATACTATGGTAGAAGCAATAAATTCCTTTCCTTTTATCTTGCCATCGGCTTTCCATTGTTTTAAAAGGAAGTCGGTCATCATAAGCATGGTTTGGTTACCATTAAGCAATTGCAGCTCGTTATCGTTATTACGTACGGCAACGCCCAATCTGTCGCAATCTGGGTCGGTTCCAATAACAATATCGGCGTTTACTTTATCGGCCAGTTCCAATGCCATTTTTAAGGCCGCTGGTTCTTCGGGGTTTGGAGAATCTACAGTTGGAAAATCACCATTAGGAATTTCTTGTTCCTTTACAATATGTACATTTTTATAGCCTGCCTGTTTTAAAGTTTCAGGGACTGCTGTGATTGACGTACCGTGTAATGAAGTGAACACAATAGTCAAGTTATCTTTGGCTTCTTGGGTAGCCCCTACGCAGCCGTTTTCAACAGATGCTTTAATAAAAACATCATCCACATCTTTTCCTATATGATGGATTAGGTCTTCATTGGCATCAAACTTGATGTCGGAATAATCAATTTCGTTTATCATGCTAATAACGGCACCATCATGCGGTGGTACCAATTGACCGCCATCCTGCCAATATACTTTATAACCATTGTACTCTGGTGGGTTATGGGATGCCGTTAACACAATACCACAATGGCAATTTAAATGTCTTACGGCAAAGGATAGCTCTGGTGTTGGGCGTAAATCTTCAAATAGGTACACTTCTATACCATTGGCCGAAAATACATTGGCAACCACTTTAGCTAATGATTTACTGTTGTGCCTACAGTCGTAAGCAATTACAGCCTTGGGTGTTTCGTTTGGAAACTGTTTATGTAAATAAGCACTTAAACCTTGTGTGCTTTTACCTAATGTGTATTTGTTTATTCGGTTGGTGCCTACACCCATGATACCACGCATACCACCTGTACCAAATTCCAAATCCTTATAAAAGCTTTCTTGAATATCCTTAGGATTGTTTGCTATACTTTCTTTAATGGTTTCTTGGGTTTCACTATCAAACACAGGGGTTAACCATGTATTGATGCGCTCTAGAATTTTTGGTTCGATGTGTATCATGTTGTCATTAAATTAATATTTGCAAAATTAAGCAATTGATAAATAACAATTTTTGAAAACTTGTAATTTTGGATCAAATTGGAACGAAACCGTAATAGTTGCTATTAAACAAACATAGGGCTCATGTAAAAAAAAGTTAAGGTGATACCTCCCCTTACTTAAAGTTCAACTTGTCTTTTATAAGGTAGCGTTTTTTTCCATCTTTGGTTCGTAATATGATCTCTCCTAAAAATCCAGCTACAAAAAATTGTGTACCTATAATCATGGTTGAAAGCGCAAGATAAAATTGAGGACGTTCTGTGATGAGTCTTCCTGCTGGGTTTAAGAACAATTTATCGATGCCCAAATACAAAGCAAAGCCAAAACCAATAGCAAACATAAGCACACCCAAAGCACCAAACAAATGCATGGGGCGTTTACCAAAGCGTGATAAGAACCAAATGGTTATTAAATCTAAAAAACCATGAATAAAACGGTCCATGCCAAACTTGGTGTAACCATATTTTCTAGCTTGATGGAGTACTACTTTTTCTCCTATTTTGGTAAAGCCGGCATTTTTTGAAAGCACAGGAATGTAACGGTGCATCTCACCATTAACATCAATGTTTTTAACAACAACTTTATTATAAGCCTTTAGGCCACAGTTGAAATCATGTAATTTAACACCAGAAGTTTTTCTGGCCGCCCAATTGAATAATTTGGAGGGTAGATTCTTTGTAAGTATGGCATCGTAGCGCTTTTTTTTCCAGCCCGATACCAAATCGAACCCGTCATTAACAATCATATTGTAGAGTTCGGGTATTTCATCTGGATTGTCCTGTAAGTCGGCATCCATAGTAATTACTACATTGCCTTGTACTTTTTCAAATCCTGCATGTAGTGCTTGGGATTTGCCAAAGTTTTTTAGGAATCTAATGCCTTTTACGCTTGTGTTTTCTTCAGAGAGTTGCTTAATCATTTCCCATGAATCATCCGTGCTGCCATCATCAATAAAGATAATTTCATAAGAAAAATGATTGGCAACCATGACTTTAGCAATCCAATCATTTAATTCTTTTAAGGATTCATACTCGTTAAGTAGTGGTATAACTACAGATATATCCATAGGGTGATTTGAAATTTAACCTTTCAAAAGTACGTGAATTTTTTCATTTGTAAATTCATATAAAACAAATAATAAAAATCTTGTGCTAAAGAAGTGGTTGCCAAGTGGGCTTAAGTCTAAAATTTAAATTTTTTAGAAGGGAAATACGAAGTTATTGTGAATCAGGTTTGGTTCTTTTCATTGCTGCAGCAACAATAAGTCCTATTATACTATATATTACAATGTTTATAGCAAGGCTTTTTAATATATTGGCAATGCCAAACTGATTTTGCGACTCAATTTGCTCAACAGATTTCGCTATAACCTCGTTAGGAGTGTTAAGGCCTTCAAGTATATTAACGGTTTTTTCGATAGTCTTTTCTTTCAGAACTAGAGCGGCATCGGTATCAATAACATTAAAAATTAGAAAGTAAACAAGCGTGCTAATAGCAATGCCTATAATAATGGTAATAAAGAACCCTGTAAATGCTTCTTTAAAGGAAGCAAATCCATTTTGGGCTTGCTTTACTTTAGCAACAGCAATTATACCCATAACTATAATTATAGCCATTAGGGTTAGTCCGAACCAAACTTCTGTAAATAGCCCTAAATTTACGGCGTAGGTTAATATTGAAACTACGGCTAAAATAGCACCGAGATATAGGCCGTAATTGGATGCAACAGACTTTAAAGATTTTTCCATAAGTTTAAATTTTTGGGAGTTTAGTTGTTAGTAACCAAAGGTACTAAAACGTTACGGTATTATTAAAAATAAAAAATAATTAAAAGTATTGCGCATTTATAAAAAATGCTTAAATTTGCAGCTCGAAAATTGAATAGACAAAAGCATTTAGCGATGAGAAAAGGTATACACCCAGAAAATTATAGATTAGTAGCATTTAAAGACATGTCTAACGACGATGTTTTTATAACAAAATCTACTGCTAACACTAATGAAACTATTGAAGTGGATGGTGTTGAGTATCCATTGATTAAAATGGAGATTTCAAGAACATCGCATCCATACTATACTGGTAAATCTAAATTAGTAGATACAGCTGGTCGTATTGATAAGTTTAAAAATAAATATGCTAAATTTAAAAAATAAGTTTAGTTTAAATATAAATAATGAAAGCCTTTCAGTAATCTTGAAAGGCTTTTTTTATGGATCATGTTAATGTTTTCGAACACATTTAAAGTATTTTTATAAAAGCTTAAATGGTATTTTATAGCAACATTTTGTAATTTGAAATTACTTTTTTATGAATTATATTCTTTTTGATGGCCCTTCGCGTAATAATTTATTGCCATTTACATTTACTAGGCCAGTGGCCGATATTAGAGTGGGTATTTTAACCATTCGCGACAAATGGGAAGCCTATTTACAAACAACCACAACTACGGTTACCGAGGATTACTTATCTGATAAGTACCCTATGGTGGAAATGGATGAAAATATTATGATTAATGCCGCTTTCTTGCCTAATCTGGAATTGGTAGAGATGGTAAAGGCACTACAAGAAAACCAAGCCATTTTTAAAGGGGAAGATATCATTGCTTTTTATACTAGAGAAGCCCAAGAGGATATCGATTTTGAACTATTTGAAGCTTTAGAGTTTGAAGATGATATTATTAAGATAGAAAACACTTGGGATATATTCTCTAAGAATAACGAGGCGATTCAGGAAGATTTTAATTTGCTTACCAAGGATAGAGCGTCTCAACCTATTCCCTCAAGTAATAACGTAACAGGGGCAGACCAAATTTTTATTGAAGAAGGGGCTACAGTAGAATTTGCAACACTAAATGCCAGTACAGGGCCAATTTATATTGGCAAGGATGCTTTAATCATGGAAGGCGCCTTAATTAGAGGGCCATTGGCTTTAGGTGATCATGCTGTTATTAAATTAGGAACTAAAATTTATGGAGCAACAACTATAGGGCCTTATTCCAAAGTAGGTGGGGAATTAAAGAATGTAGTGATTTTTGGTAACTCAAATAAAGGTCATGAAGGTTACCTTGGAGATTCTGTATTGGGTGAGTGGTGTAATTTAGGTGCCGATACCAATAATTCCAATCTTAAGAATAATTATGCTGAAGTAAGATTGTGGAATTATAACACAGAAGGCTTTGCTAGAACTGGATTACAGTTTTGCGGACTTATGATGGGAGACCACAGTAAATGCGGTATTAATACTATGTTTAATACAGGAACTGTAGTGGGGGTTAGTGCCAATATTTTTGGTTCTGGATTCCCAAGAAATTTTATTCCTAGTTTTAGTTGGGGTGGTCATAGCGGATTTACAACGTACCATACTAAAAAAGCTTTTGAAGTTGTTGACAAGGTGCTCTCTAGACGGGGCATTGAGTTTAACCAACAGGAAAGAGCTATTCTTGAGTATGTTTTTGAGTTAACGAAATCATACAGAAGATCCTGATTTTTTGATACATAACCGATAACTTTATGCTATTGCTTTCAAAATGCTATTTTTGAATAGTATTGAACCTCTTGGTACATGACTGTTTTTTTCTTTGGGTTCTTTGTGCTTCTTTGTTGGCTTGTGGTTATAGTAAAACACAAAGGACACCAAGAAAGGCACAAAGGGTACTAAGTAGGATACCTTTTTGGTTAATAACTACTGATGGAAAGTCATTGGTAGATAGTAAACACATTAGGTAGAAGGTGGTCCGTGTACTAAAATAACATTTAGCATACGTTATGAAGCCTATTTTTCTTGTTGTCTTCTTTTTGGATTTATATTGTTTTTCACAGAATTTAGATTATAAACTAACCAATATAAGTATTAATACAGAACAGCCCCATTTTGGTTTAATGAAAATCAAATCGGATAAAGTTTTGTTTACTTCCTATATGTTGAACAAAAGGGGCAAGGTGCAATTAGTTGGGGGTAACCCTGTACTAACCATTTATGAAGGCGATTTATCCGAAAGAGGCGAAATTATAAATCAGCGTGCCATTAAAATTGACGATAGTGCTAATATTCCAACCATAACCAGTGCGACACTATCACCAAACGGTGAACATTTAGTCATTACCACGTTGTACACCAATAAAAATAAACCCAAAGGTAATTTTAAAGACACAAATTTCCATTTAGAAATAGGAACATTTCAAGACGGTGTGGGCTGGACCAATTTTAAGGTATTACCGTTTTGTAATCCAAAATATTCCTATGCCCACCCAGCTTTTAGTAACGATGGAAAAACACTGTATTTTACGGCTAATATTAGGGGAGGTAAGGCTACTACAAAGGGTGGGTCGGATATTTTTAAGGTTGATGTTTTAGGTAAAGGTTCCTTTAGTGAGCCTATTAATCTAGGGAGCAATGTGAACTCGTATAGCCGTGAAATGTTTCCTTGCGTAGGTGATGATAATGCGTTGTATTTTGCCTCAAACCGTCCGGGTTATGGTGGGTTTGATATCTATAAATGTAATATGAATGAAAAAGGCGATTTTGAAAAAGCCGAAAAACTACCCAAACCCTTAAATAGCAGTAAGGATGATTTTTCGTTAATTATAAATACAAATAATACATCTGGTTTTTTGGTTTCTAAACGATTGGGGGGTAAAGGTGATGATGATATTTATTATTTTATGCAGGATTAGCTTAGAACTGTTGTAAATAAAAGTGCATTTCATCTAAAAAAAGCTCCGTTTATTTGTTTTTAATAAATTTTAACTTTTCTTGTTGATAAATATAGACAATGAAAAGTTTCTTTATCAATCATAAAAAAATTGCTTTAATTTTTTTTATAATTCTTTTTATTGATATTTATGTTAAACACCATATTTCGGTTTTACATATTAGGTTTATTTCTAAGCCTTTCGTATTGATGCTTTTATTTGTGTATTATTATTTTAATAGAGAAGAAAACAAAAAGAAAAGTGTATGGGTATTTTTAGCGTTGGTTTGTTTTTTTTTTAGGAGATTTAACAATAATATATCATGCAAACATCGTATTTCTAAGTATTAGTTTGTTCTTTTTCTCATTAGGGAAAATATTTTTTTGTTTTAGGTTTTCTCATAAAAAAGACTTTAATATTTTAAAGTTGATTCCTTTTTCCTGTATTTTATTTTTATATGCGGTATTTATTATAAGCATTGTTTTCAAAGGGTTGGGAGGATTTTTAATCCCCGTTCTTTTAAGTTTCTTTTTAACTCTATTAATGTTTCAATTTGCTTATTTGAGAAAAGGAGTTTATGCAACGAGAAGTTATGGCTTTGTGTTCTTTGGAGTTATAATGTTTATGATTAGTGAAAATATTATGGCTATAAAAACATTTAGGCAAGATTTGCCATTTCAAGATTTTATGATTATGTTTTTTTATGGATTGGCAATGTACAGTATTGTTTATGGATTGGTAAAGGAAAGGATTGGTATTCCTACTCTTTCTTAACATACCTTAAATCCAATAAGTTTATAGGGTTAATACCCAGTCCTTTTACATTTTTTCTAGTAAAGCGCACCACTTCGTCATAAAACAATGGCACCATAATGGCATGTTGCATGGCTATGGAATCCATTTTGGTATAAAGTAATTTTCGTTCTTCTATATTGGTAATGGTAAAGGCTTTATTGTATAAGCTATCTAATACATCATTTTTAAAATGAAAATAGTTGGAGCCGTTAGGCGCAAAATTTTTACTGAAGAAAATTGATAGGTAGTTTTCGGCATCCAAATAATCGGCCACCCAGGAGCTTCTAAACATATCTACCTTGCCATTGGACCGCGCACTACGTAATGTAGCTTCGGGCATTACATCAACATTGATTTTCAATCCGGCTTTTTGGAGTTCCCGTTGAATAAATTCACAAAAACTCAAATAATTACTGGTCGTATTTAAGGTGATTTCAGGGTTGCGTATGCCACTTTCGGTTTTAAATTGTTCAACAAGCTGTTTGGCTTTATTTGGTTGATAGGTGTAACCAATAGATGTACTATGCCCCGGTAACCCCACGGGAATAAAACCACCAATAGCAGGATTGCCAACGCCATTATTTAAATAAAGCATCATTTTTTTTCTATTGAAGCCATAGTTTATGGCCTTCCGTATTAATTCCGATTGTATTTCTGGTGTTTCGGAGTCTAAATAAAACCCAAGATATTCTGTATTCAAATAAGGGCCTCGAATCATATTAACCGTTTCATGATATTTTTTACGAAGCTTGCCATCACTGGTTAACAGCTCATCTTTATAAGAGGCGTCCAATCCAGAGACATAATCGATGTTGCCTTGGGCAAATTGCAAAAATTCACTTTGTTTATCGGGAAGAAAAGTAAGTGCTACGGCTTCTAGATAAGGTAATTGATTGTCCTGTTCGTCTTTTTCAAAATAAAGCTCATTTTTTCTAAATACCAGTTTTATGTTTTCTTCCCAGCGTTTAAACTTAAAAGGCCCGGTGCCTATGGGGTGCGATCTAAAATCTGTGCCATAATGCTCAACAATTTCCTTAGGAACGACCGAGCAATACTTCATAGTCAATAAACCAATAAAAGCAGGGAAGGGTTGTTTTAGTTTAATTTGAAAAATGGTATCGTTTATGGCTTTAAAATCATCAACTTTATTGAGCACCCAGCTTCCGGGAGCTGCTATTTTGGGGTCGCGCAATCTGTTGAGGCTATAGTAGAAGTCTTTTGCGGTGACGGTTCTTGTTGAATCTTTTCCAAAAAGGTAATGCTTATGGAAATACACATCGTTTCTTAAGCTGAAGGTGTAGAGGATACCGTCTGGGGAAACGGTCCATTTTTTTGCAATGCTAGGGGTAATGTTAAGGTTTTCATCAAATTGAACCAACCCGTTAAACAATTGGTTGCAAGCCGAATTATCTTGTAGGGTCCTAGAAAAAGCGGGGTCTAATGTATTTAGGTTAGCATATTCATTATACCGAAAAACCAAATGATCCTTGTTGAGGTTTGAATTGTTTTTGCAGGAGAAGAACAGTAAAGCAATACAACTAATTGATAAATAGTTTATTAATTGTTTTAATGTTGGTTTTATCATGTAACTTATTAGTTGTAAATTTGCAATCTTTTAACGGTAAATATAAATCTTAAAAGCTCCTGAAACAAGTTCGGGATAGTAAAAGACTAAATGAACAAAAAAGTCGCATTTTATACCTTAGGTTGTAAGCTTAATTTTTCTGAAACATCAACCATAGCCAGAAGTTTTAAAGATGAAGGCTTTGAGCGTGTTGACTTTTCGGAAAAGGCCGATATGTACGTAATTAATACTTGTTCGGTTACCGAAAATGCCGATAAGCGTTTTAAAACCATTGTGAAGCAGGCTCAAAAGGCAAATCCGAAGGCTTTTATTGCTGCAGTTGGTTGTTATGCCCAGTTAAAGCCTGAAGAATTAGCCGATGTTAATGGGGTGGATTTGGTGCTTGGTGCAACCGAGAAGTTTAAAATTACCGATTATATAAACGACTTAAGCAAGAACGACTATGGCGAGGTACATTCTTGTGAAATAGAAGAGGCCGATTTTTATGTGGGCTCTTATTCCATAGGAGATAGAACACGTGCCTTTTTAAAGGTTCAGGACGGATGCGATTATAAATGTACCTATTGTACCATTCCGTTGGCCCGGGGTATTTCGCGAAGCGATACGATGGAGAATGTGTTGAAAAATGCCCGGGAAATTTCAACCAAAAATATTAAGGAAATAGTATTGACAGGGGTTAATATAGGCGATTATGGTAAAGGTGAGTTTGGTAATAAAAAACACGAACATACCTTTTTGGACCTGGTTACCGAATTGGACAAAGTAGAGGGTATCGAGCGTTTGCGCATTTCGTCCATAGAACCCAATCTATTAAAAAACGAAACCATTGAATTGGTGTCTAGATCCAGGGCATTTGTACCACATTTTCATGTGCCCCTGCAATCTGGAAGTAATGACATTCTAAAAAAAATGAAGCGTCGTTACCTACGTGAGTTGTATGTGGATAGGGTTGCTAAAATAAAGGAAGTGATGCCACATGCTTGTATTGGTGTTGATGTGATTGTTGGTTTTCCAGGTGAAACTGACGCTCATTTTTTAGAAACCTATAACTTTTTGAACGAACTGGAGATTTCTTATTTGCATGTGTTTACCTATTCAGAACGTGATAATACGGAAGCCGTTGAAATGGATGGTGTTGTGCCTAATAATGTAAGGAGCAAGCGCAGTAAAATGTTGCGTGGCTTATCGGTAAAAAAACGTCGTGCATTTTATGAAAGCCAAATAGGAACTACAAGAACAGTTTTGTTTGAAAGCGAAAATAAGGAAGGTTATATACATGGGTTTACCGAAAATTACGTCAAGGTAAAGTCGCCATGGAATCCTAATTTGGTTAACACCTTACATGAAGTAGAGTTGACCAAAATTGATGATGATGGTTTGGTAAGATTTGACTTTGTGAAGCACTTAGAACCTGTGAAATAGCCGGAAAATCGTCCATTTGACATTTTTTATTGACTTTAAACGGATTTTTTTGACACCCCCGAAAGACTAATGTAGGTTTGGCTTGTAATGATATTTCAATACTAAGAATCCAAATCTATTAGTTATGAAAACTATTTTAAACTTAACCGTTGTTTTAATTTTTGTTTCACTTTTCGCTTCTTGCTCTAAAGAGGATATTAATCAAGATGATAATTTATTGGGAGTCTGGGAGACTAGCATTTCCAATACAGCGTCTGTAAAGACCCATACCTTGGTTTTTGGGGAAGATAATACGGGACTAAGTATAGAAACTAATAAAGTTGGTTCTGAAATGACTTCTAGTGCTGTCCCTTTTAATTGGGTAAAAAGCAATAAAGAAGTTAGGCTTTTAGATAACGGATCTACATATACAATAAATGCCGAAGGCCAATTGGTATCAAGTACTTCCAGCAATTTACACTTTGTGAAGATTTCAAAAGATTATTCAAAATACTATTAAGCTAAGATAAAGAGTAATAAAACAAAAAACTCCAAAGCCATTGACTTTGGAGTTTTTTGTAATACGTTATTTAAACTTATATCCTTACACCAACGGGAAGCATACGTTTGTATTTTCTATTGCTCCTTACAAATTTTGCGATTTCTGGACTTGTAGGAACAATGCTTAAGTTGCGTTCTTCAATCAGTTCAAAGACAGCAGCTAAAAAATCTTTTTTAAAACCATCATCGTTAATCTCGTTAGGAATTACAAGCTTTGTTAAAAAAATCTTGCGTTCTTGAAGCGAGTATTCGATTTTAGCTAAATGATTGTCGATTTTTAATTCGTATTGGCGTAAAAAATCGTTGTCAATTAATTCTGCTACATCAACCATGGCAAGTGTGTTAATTTATTTTTAAGGAGTGATAAATAGTGACTACTATTTGTCTAAATTTGTTTGCAAAAGTACAAAAAAAAATCGCATAATAAAAGAGAATGTGCGTTAAAAGCTTATGAGTCAAGAGTTAATACATGTGTACTTAATGCCAGGAATGGCTGCTAGCCCAAAGATTTTTGAGTATATCCAGTTGCCAGTAGACCAATTTGAGCTTCATTATTTAGAGTGGATAATTCCTGTTGATAACGAGCCTATTGCAGACTATGCCTTGCGTATGGCATCATTCGTAAAGCATGATAATATTGTTTTGTTAGGCGTATCGTTTGGTGGCGTTTTGGTGCAGGAAATGAGTAAGCACATTTTGGTTAGAAAATTGATTATTGTGTCTAGCGTGAAGTCTATGTACGAACTCCCTAAGACCATGGTATTGGCAAAAAAATCTAAAGCCTATAAATTATTGCCTACCCAATTGGTTTCCAATATTGAATTGGTAGCTAAATATGCCATGGGTGAATATGTCCAAAAGCGATTGGATATGTATAAGATGTACCTATCTGTTAACGATCCTAAATATTTAAAATGGGCGATAACCAATATGCTGTGTTGGGAACAAATAGAAGTTATCCCAAATATTGTGCATATACATGGTGATAAGGATACTGTTTTTCCTATAAAACATATAGATAATTGTATTATCGTAAAAGGAGGTACGCATATTATGATTCTTAATAAACATAGGTGGTTTAATGAGAATTTGCCTAGAATTATTTTAGAAGGTAGTAAGACAGATTAATGAGATTGAAAGAGATTGATGGGATTGATGGGATTGATGGGATTGAAAAGGGAGAATTGATATTTGATATAAAGTTTGAGTTGCAACCAGCCGACTAATGGCTAATGCCTAACGGCTAAACTACCGCAAAAACGATAGGAGCGGCAGCTTTTTTAAAATCCAAAAAATTTTTAAAAACTATAGCGTATAGCGTGGTGGCTTGCCATTTGCCCTAAAAGCAACTAAAAAGTTTAAATGGGTTCGATTAAATATAATTTATAGATTTCTATTTTAGATGTTTTTTATACCTTCGGGGAATTGTTGGATAGCTATGGGAATATCGAAAAAGATAAGTGTAATTTATTTAAGCTTTGTTGCCTGGATATGTTATTCCCAAGAGCCAATAGACTCCCTAAAAACCATACCTGTAGAATTGCTCGGGCATGATTATAGTGTTAGTGCCGAAATTAACGGAGAACCTCTAAAGGAGGTTAGTTGGATAGAACTCCCGGGTAAACGCACTACGGGGGTCTTTACTTCAAATACCAGTAAGTTAACGCCCCAAAAAAGAGGATACTGGTTCTCTCCAGATATATTTAATTTCAATAGCTATAATGAAGATACTCCCAAAATTTTTAGGGCGCATAAGTACAATTTAAGAGAGAAATTAAAGATTTATATACCGCTGGAAGGGCATGTAAATAATTTGGCTTCATCGGACAATCTGGAAGTATCTAATGACATCTCTTTTTTTGAAGATAAAAAGCATGGTTCGGTAGCATATTTTAATGGAGTCTCCAGTTATATAGATCTTAGGGATGAAAGCAATGTTGTTTTTAATGAGCTTACCGTTTCGGTTTGGGTAAAACCAGATAAAATTGATGGAAAGTTAAGCGTTATTGGTAAGGGAGAAGTGTTTTCGGCTAAGATAACCGATGGTTTTTTGCAATTTACAACACCTGGAATTAAAGACCATTCTGGAGGCAAACGCGTGGTTGAGCCAAATGTATGGACCCATGTGGCGTTTGTGTATTTGCCAAACAAAGACATGTACTTTTATGCTAATGGAGAATTGGTTTATAAAAGTATAGCATCTGGGATTGAGCAAACCAACCATTCCATGCTGGTAGGTACAAATCTGTGGGGCGAGAACTACATGGGGTTTATGAGTGATTTGGCCGTATGGCAGCGCGCCCTAAGTGACGATGAGATTAAAGAGGTTTACAGTGCAGGTATTGCTATTAATGAAAACATATCAGACCTGTTGATTGTTGCTGTTATAGGTGGCGTTTTTATTTTGATCCTTATCATAGTAATTGGTGCAAAAGCTAAAACAAAAAAGCGTAAATCATCAAATGCCCCTAAGAAACGCCCAATTATAATTGGTGAGGCTATAGAAACGCAGTACACCATTCAATGTTTGGGAGGGTTTAAAGTCTATAATTCAAAACGAGAGGATATTACACATAAATTTTCTCCCAAACGAAGGGAATTGCTATTATGTTTAATATTATATACACTTCAGGAAGGGGGGATAACTTCAAAAAAGATGGGGCAAATGCTTTGGCCTGGCTTCTCACCTGCACGTGTTAAAAACAACAGAAGCACACAAATTAAAGAGATTCGAAGTATTTTCAATGATCAGCCTCATATAGAAATTGTGTATTCAGATAAGAAATGGAGGCTTAAAATTGAAGGCACGAATGTTTTAGATATCTTAGAGCTGCAATATATGGTGCCTAACCTATTTAGTTATAAGCAACATGGAACAAAAACTATAGGAGACCTAAAAAAAATATTGTCCATAGTAAAGGTAGGTGTGCTTTTACCAAATTTTGATGCAGAATGGATAGACCCTTTTAAGGCCAGATATGATAGCTTTATTTTGGAAATTCTAACGCCATATTTGGATGAAAATGATTTTGAAGATGATTTTCTAATTGAAATAATTGATGCTATTTTGGTTATAGATCCATTGCATGAAAATGCAGTTAAGGCAAAAATTGAGATTTTAATTAGACAAGGGAAGCATATGTCGGCCCAAAAAGTGACCGAACATTTTAAAAGATTGTACGAGCAATTTTATAAAGAGCCCTATATAAAAGAACTTATTTAGCTTAAAATTCACTTATTTTAAGTTAATTACCCTTTTTATTACCCCTGTTACTATATCCCTAGCTTATAGATTTACGGTTCAAAATGAGTTCATGATATATATTGAACGCATTGAATTTAATGTTTACCTTATTATAAATAATCTATATGAAGAAACAATTAAATACCAGAAGGGACTTTGTTAAAAAAGCAATAGTCGCAACAGCAGGTATAAGCATTATCCCGAGACATGTTATGGGGGGAACCAATTTTATAGCCCCGAGTGATCAACTAACAAAAGCAGTAATTGGTGTTGGGGGTATGGGACAAGGACATTTAAATTATGAAGGCACCAAATTACTAGCCATTTGTGATGCCGACGGGAATCACCTAGCCAATACTTTAAAAAAAGTTGGTAGCGACGTAAAAGGCTATCGAGACTTTAGGGAAGTCCTGCAACGTCCAGATATAGATATTGTTCATATAGCAACACCACCGCATTGGCATGGTCTAATGTCTATAATGGCTGCTGAGGCAGGTAAAGATGTTTGGTGTGAAAAGCCAATGACACGAACCATAGGAGAAGGAAAACGTGTCGTTGAAGCCATGAAGCAACACGGAAGGATGTTTCGATTGAATACATGGTTTCGATTTAAGGACAATTTCTACGGTATGGGAACACCAGTTAAAAAACTTAAAAAAGTTGTAGATAGTGGTGTTTTAGGTTGGCCGTTGAAAGTTACAATAAGTGGTGTTACAGGATTTAACTGGAAGTTTTATTGGGTTGGAAAAGAAAATCTAAAACCCCAATCCGTTCCTGCTCATTTAGATTATAACATGTGGTTAGGGCCAGCACCCGAAAAACCATATAACCCGCATAGAGTTCATTCTACGTTTAGAGGGTATTGGGATTATGATGGTGGTGGATTAGGAGATATGGGGCAACATTATATAGACCCCGTTCAGTACTTTTTAGGAAAAGACAATACCAGTCCGGTAAAAGTAGAGGTCGATGCCCCACAACAACATTATGATGCGATTGGTACTTGGCGAAAAATAACTTTTACCTATGCCGATGGCTGTCAAATTATTTTAGATGGCGCAAATGAAGATAAGAACGCTGCCTATATAGAGGGGCCAGATGGTAAGATCTTTAATGGCTTTAAGTCTACCATCCCTAACATAGAAGGCATTATTAATAGTATACCTGATCCTGAAGAGCAAATAATAACATTTACAGAATCTGTTAAGACACGTCAAAAATTTGCCTTAAATGAAGAGAATGGTCATCGTTCAGCAACTGTTGTTAATATGGGCGTAGTAGCGCTTCGTTTAGGAAGAACATTGGAATTTGACCCTGTTAAACAGGAGTTTATAAATGATGAAGAAGCTAATAGGTTAATAAATCAGCCCATGAGAAGTTCTTGGGCATATTAAAAACAACAAAAATATAGAGATGAAACGAATTATAGCGATTATATGTACAGTTGTTTTAATGGCAACTCAAACAGTATCAGGACAAATTAATAGAACACTAGAAACCAAAGTCGCCGATATTTTAGCACAGTTACCGACCAAGGATTTAAGCCACAGAGATAGATTGATGGAAGAAATGATTGGTCTTAATGTGGCTGGGATATTGCAATTTACAGATATGTTAGTGCCTCTAGGAACAGGAGATGATACAAAAGCACGTTACGCTATACAAAGCGTAGCGGTTTATGGTGGAGGAAAAGCCAATGAGGTGCAGCAGGGAAATGTAGTGGAACAAGCTTTGCTTAAGGCGATTAGCAAGACTTCTAACAATGAAGTGAAAACCTTTTTGTTGGAACGTTTGATGTTTTGTGGAACCAATGCAAGTATTCCACTTTTAAAAAGCTATTTATCCAATGCAGATTTATTTAAGACAGCATTGGGCGCTTTAAGATCCATAGGGACCAATGAAGTCGCACAAACTGTTTTGGAAGCCACCAAATTGGCCAAAAATGACCAAAAACCAGCATTTATTGAGGTTTTAGGGCAATTGCAATATAAGCCGGCAGAAGCATTTCTCTATGAGCTGGGCAAGTCTACTGACATAGATATTAAACAAAGAGCTCTTATGGCCTTGGCAGAACTGGGCTCGGTAGATACCATGGGATATTTAATAGCAGCAGCTAAAGCATCCAATTACAGATTAGAGGCATCGAAAGCTATTTTAGCCTTAATACGTTATGGAAACAGGTTACAGGAAACGGGAGAAAATCAGCTAAGTGTAGAGATAGGTAAACTATTACTTAAAAATTGTACAGCTAACGATCAATTGCATTTTAGATCGGCCGGAATACATTTGGTTAGTGAAGCGGAAAAACAAGTAGCCACCAAAATATTACTTAAGGAAATTAAAAAAGGAGATGCAGCTTATAAAGCTGTGGTACTTGATGCAGCCTCCCGGAATTTAAATTCGGCTAGTGTTTCCATGTGGATCAAAGCATATAAAAAGGCAGCTTCAGATACCAAGCCATTAATTATTAATATGCTGGGTATAAAAGAAGACCCAGTAATATTTGAAAAATGTTTGGAACCAGCCATCCAATCGGATAACGAAGGTGTTAGAATTGCCGCAATAAAAGCGATGGCCTATCAAAATAAAGAAAAGGCATTGTCGGTTTTACTGAATAGTTTAAATACCCTGAATTCGGAAGCACAATACCTAGCCATGCAAGAGACACTACTTCGAATTGTCGCTTTGCAGGACGCCGAACTATTGTCGAGCCGATTAAGTAGTAGTAATTCTGAAGCAAAGCAAGTGTTGGTTTGTGTATTGGCTTTACGAAATGCCAATGCCCAGTTTAGTACCATAGTAGAACTTTTAAAGGATGGGGATAAGAATCTTAAGGAGACTGTTTATGAAGCTTTGCCATTGATTGCAACAGCCAATAATCTATCAGATCTTATAGCTTTGCTTTCCGAAGCCAAAGAAGAAAAGAATATAGCTAACCTACAAAAAGGTATTGTTAATATCCTGAAATCCCAGGAGGCAGTAAATGTAGATCAGGTATATAATGCATATCTAACGGCTTCCGAGAAATCCAAATGGATTCCCTTATTATCTGCTTTAGCCAGCGAAAAAGCGTTGATGCTGGTATCGGAGCAAATAAAAACAGGAAGTCCTAAAGCTAAGAAATTGGCTTTGGAAGCATTGTCTAATTGGCAAAACAACGATGCTATTCCTGTGCTATTTGAAGCTGTTAAGCATATTGATATAGCGTTACAGGCGAAGGCTTTTGATGGCTATTTGAAAAAAGTGGACAGATCGGGATACCCAGACGATCAGAAGTTGCTTTTAGTGCGAAAGCTTGTGCCATATGCTTCAACAACAAATCAGAAAAAACAAATTATAAGCGCGGCTGGAAAGATAAAGACCTTTTTGTCATTGATATTTGTATCGGAGTTTTTAGAAGTAAAGGAATTAGTGTCCTCGGCCTCCAATGCCATTATTGGAATAGCACTTCCTGCACCCGGGAAGAATGATGGGTTAAGTGGCAGCTTGGTTAGGGACATTGTCTCTAAAAGTGTTGATAATTTAACTGGTCCCGATAGTCAGTATATAAAAATTGATGTCAAGGAGTTTTTGGAAAATATGCCTAAAGAAGCAGGTTTTGTTTCCATTTTTAATGGGAAGGATCTTTCTGGTTGGGAAGGCTTGGTTAAAAACCCTATTGCACGTCAAAAAATGTCTCAAAAAGAATTGGCTAAGGCACAGGCAGAAGCTAATGCGCAAATGCAAAGGGATTGGTTTGTAAAAGATGGTGTTATTGGGTTTAAAGGTGAAGGTTATAATAACATTTGTACAATAAAGGATTACGGTGATTTTGAAATGCTTGTCGATTGGAAGATAACTAACGGTGGCGATAGTGGTATCTATCTTAGGGGAACACCACAGGTGCAAATATGGGATATTGCCAGAACCAATGTAGGCGCCCAAGTTGGTAGTGGCGGCCTGTATAACAATCAGAAGTACGAAAGTAAGCCCCTTGTGGTAGCCGATAATCCTGTAAATGATTGGAACACATTCCGTATAAAAATGGTGGGCGATCGCGTAACCGTTTATTTAAATGGCGTTTTGGTAACCGATAATGTGCCGTTAGAAAACTATTGGGATCGTAGTCAAAGTATTTTTCCAAAAGAGGCCATAGAACTACAGGCACATGGCGAAGACCTTGGGTTTAGAAATGTATATGTACGTGAAATTGTATCGGGAGATGATTTATTGACCAAAGCCGAACAAAAGGCAGGTTTTAAATCCTTATTTAATGGCAAAGATCTAGACCATTGGATTGGAAATAAAGTCGATTACGTTGTTGAGAATAACGAGATAGCTGTGCGTCCTAAGCAAGGCGGGCATGGTAATCTTTATACAGCAGAGGAGTATTCTGATTTTATTTTCCGTTTTGAATTCAAATTAACACCTGGAGCCAATAACGGATTGGGAATTCATGCACCATTGCAGGGAGATGCGGCCTATGTGGGTAAGGAATTGCAAATATTGGATAACACGGCTTCTATTTATGCTAATTTAAAACCTTATCAATATCATGGATCCGTATATGGTATTATAGCTGCTAAACGCGGCTATTTAAAACCTGTGGGCGAATGGAATTATGAAGAAGTTCAAGTAAAAGGCGACCATATAAAAATAACACTTAACGGGACTGTTATTGTAGATGGCAATATTAAAGAAGCCACAAAGCATGGTACGGCCGATCATAAAGACCATCCAGGGTTAAAAAGAACCAAGGGACATATTGCCTTTTTGGGCCATGGCTCCGAACTTTGGTTCCGTAATATCAGAATTAAGGATTTAGCACCCTAAAATGAAAAATTTGTAACCTGTTTAAGTTATACTGAATACTTATTTTTATACCCCAAAAGAAGATTGTTAATGAACGACGTTTATGATGCCATTGTTATAGGCACTGGGATTTCTGGTGGATGGGCAGCTAAAGAATTATGCGAAAATGGCTTAAAGACTTTGGTACTTGAAAGAGGACGCATGGTGAAGCACATCGAAGATTATCCAACGGCAAATAAAAATGCTTGGGATTTAAAATACCGAGGATTAGTGACCCGAGCTGACTTAAAAAAACAAGAAAAGCAGAATAGGGCAGGTTATACTGTACGTGAAGAAACCAAGCATTGGTTTGTAAATGACCTCAAACACCCATATAGTGAAAGCAAACGATTCGATTGGATTCGAGGTTATCATGTAGGCGGGCGTTCCCTAACTTGGGGACGCCAAACCCTTCGGTTGAGTGATCTGGATTTTGAAGCGAATAAAAAAGAAGGTATTGCAGTGGACTGGCCTATTCGTTATAAGGATATAGCACCATGGTATGATAAAGTGGAACGCTTCATTGGGGTTTGTGGAGAGAAATTAGGTTTGCCTCATTTGCCAGATGGTATTTTTACACCTCCTATGGAATTAAATTGTGTAGAGCAGGAGTTTAGAGATAAGATTACTAAAAATTATACCAATCGCTATTTAACCATGGGACGGTTTGCCCATCTTACTGGCGATGTAAAACATGAAGGAAGAACCAATTGTCAGTATAGAAACCAGTGTATGCGAGGCTGTCTTTTTGGAGGGTATTTTAGCAGTAATTCCTCCACGTTGCCGGCAGCATCTAAAACTGGCAACATGACGCTTCGCCCTAATTCTATCGTCAATAAAATTATTTATGATGATGCAAAGCAATTGGCTACTGGAGTTGAGGTTATCGATGCCCTAACACATGAAAAGCTTAAGTTTTCGGCAAAAGTTATTTTTTGTTGTGCATCAACTGTGGCCAGTACGGCAATATTGCTAAACTCTACATCAACCAGATTTCCCAATGGCTTGGGGAATGACAGTGGTGAGTTGGGACATAATTTGATGGATCATCATTTTAGAGTAGGGGCTACAGCTACGGCAGAGGGCTTTGATGATAAGCATTATATTGGGCAAAGGCCAACAAGTTTCCATATTCCGAGATTTAGAAACTTGGGAGATGAAGCTACAAAACAGGATTATTTAAGAGGTTATGGGTTTCAAGGTAGTGCAAGTAGGAGCAGTTGGCAAAGTGCCATCAAAGAGCTTTCGTATGGTGAAGGGCTAAAAGAAAAGCTATTGAAACCCGGTCCATGGACTATTGGCATGACCGGTTTTGGTGAGTGCTTGCCTTATCACGACAATAAAATGTACTTGGATAAGGAAAAGAAAGACGAATGGGGTATTCCAATCGTAACATTTGATAGTGAGTTCAAGGAGAACGAACACAAAATGCGTGAAGACATGCAAAAGGAAGCGGTTAACATGCTCAAGTCGGCAGGATTTAAAAATGTTAAAGGCTATAATGAACCCTGTTTTCCTGGGCATGCCATACACGAGATGGGAACTGCAAGAATGGGGCATGACCCAAAAACATCGGTTTTAAATAAAAATAATCAGGTGCATGCAGTGCCTAATGTGTATGTTACCGATGGTGCCTGTATGACGTCTTCGGCCTATCAAAATCCATCGTTAACTTATATGGCCCTATCGGCTAGAGCAGCTAACCACGCCGCAAAACAATTAAAGTTAAAAGCATTTTAATATGGATAGAAGACGTGTATTAAAAACCATACCGCTATCTATAGGAGGCCTTATAGCAACACCGGCATTGATGCAAGTATTGACATCGTGTGGTGATGAGCGGCATCTACAATGGAAACCTGCTTTTTTAAATTTAAACCAAGCGTTTATTGTTGAACAAATAGCCAATGTTATATTGCCCAAAACAGATACCATTGGTGCATTGGATGTATATGTGCCCCAATTTTTGGATATATTATTGAATGATGTTGTACCAACAGCAGAACAAGATATTTTTATAAAAGGCGCAACTGTTTTTCAGCAAAAATATAAGGCGCTTTTTAAAAAGGAAATTTCAAATGCCAATACAGAAGAGATTGCGAAAATGATTTCCATGTATTTTGACCTTAATGAAGAAGATGAGCAAAAGGTATTTGAACTGGTTGGCTCGAATTTAGAAGATGTAAAAGATTCAGATACGTACTATCTTTATAAATATTTATATTTTATTAGATATTACAGCATATTTGCTTATTTAACTACACAGGAAGTAAAAGAAGGGCTATTGGGGTTTAATCCTTACCTGGGGAATTATACCGCTTGCACTTCGTTGTAGTTAAATTTGAAAAACGAAATTTTAATAGGGTGCACGACAAATTCCCATTTCTTGTGAAAATGCGTCATTGGTAATGTCATGGCGAGGAACGAAGCCATCTTTTGAATTTTAGTCTTAATTACTTACAGGTTGCTTCGTCGCTCTTGCCTCGCTTCTCGCAATGACAAAAATTTGTTGTATACCTTTTAAACAGTCTAAACTGTGTAGTAAAAAATAATATTGTTGTAAGTTTATTTCTTTTTTTAGACTAAATCGATAATTTTTTGTAAAATTAAATTAGTATTTTAGTCTTCATGAACAGTATAATCCAGTCTACGCTTAAAACACTTCAAAAATCAGAACACTTATTGGTTAATTTAGAGGATACTGTTTTTTCCAATGTATCGGTCTCTCCTTATTATTCAAGTATAGGAAGTCATATGCGCCATATTTTAGATTTTTATGATTGTATTCTCAATAGAGAAAATGGGGATATAATAGATTTAACGGACAGAAAAAGAAATAAAAGTGTTGAAACCTGTGGTGAACAGGCTTTATGTTATTTAAAAGATATTGTTGCTAAATTAAAAATCTTGGACAAGCGGATAGACGATACCGTTATGGTTAAAGATGATTTGGGTATGGGAACCGTTGAAATGCCTTATACGTATGCTGCATTGTTAGCTCAGGCCAATAGCCATACCATACACCATTATGCAATCATTAACTATATTTTAGACCGTTTGGGGATTGTTTTTTCTGATAGTGATTTTGGATATAATCCAACTACACCTAAAGCAACGAACCTTAATTAGGTTCTTTTTTAAACATACTATCCAAGATAGTTTGGATGCCCTTAAAAGCTAAAAATATAGCTAAGCAGCAAATTAATATGGCTATAATTAAAATAATGGTGTCAATGGGTTGCTTTAGTTTTGTTTGGGAAATGTAAATAAGCGTTGGCCCAGTAAACATACAGGCTAGAGAGCCTCCCATTAATTTAAGCCCATCAACAAGAATGGTTTTGTTTGTTCTTTTAGTTTCTGTCATTATAATTCTTAATGGCTAAACGAACGCTTCCATATTTATCCAATAATTTTTGCGCCTCTTCCTCGGTTATACTTAATTCTTTCATGATCATTTTAGTGCCACGGTCTACAAGCTTATTATTGCTTAATTGCATATCCACCATTTTATTGCCTTTTATATGGCCCAGTTGAATCATGGTTGAGGTAGTAATCATGTTAAGGACTAATTTCTGGGCAGTTCCAGCCTTCATTCTTGAGCTTCCAGTTACAAACTCTGGTCCTACAATAACTTCAATAGGATATTGTGCTGTGTTTGATAGCGGACTGTTATGGTTACAAGCGATACAGCCCGTAATGATATTGTTTGCATTACATTTTTCAAGAGCACCTATAACATAAGGCGTTGTGCCCGATGCTGCAATCCCTACAACAACATCTTTGCTTGAAATATTATAGGTTTGCAAATCTTCCCAGCCTTGTGTGGTAGAGTCTTCGGCAAACTCAACAGCATTTCTAATAGCAGTATCTCCTCCGGCAATTAACCCGATAACTAAATTAGGCGATACGCCAAAAGTAGGCGGACATTCCGAAGCATCTAAAATGCCCAAACGGCCACTGGTACCAGCACCAACATAGAATAAGCGCCCACCGCTTTTTAATTGTTTAACGATTTGCTGGACTAAAACCTCAATTTGTGGTAGAGCCTTTTCCACTGCCAGCGGAACAGTTTTGTCTTCGTTATTAATGCTTTGAAGCAATGTTGCGACATCCATCTTTTCCAGATGGTTATAATTAGAATCTTGTTCTGTTGTTTTTATAAAACCCATACTTCAAAAGTACATGAATTTTTTCATTTAAAAATTAACAAAAACTAAATAGAAAAAAAATTATGGACTTACGAAGCGACGCTCAGAGCCTGTCAAAGGGAGGTTTTTTGCAAAATAAAAGTATGTGTTAATCGCTGGTTTTTAATCATAAAGAATCGTTTCTGCTTCTATTTTTTTATTATTTATAAAATCATAAAGTGTAAGTTGCCTTAGTACATAATAGTCTCTCCAAAAACTTCCAAGAGAATTTAAATACTTTAGCACGGCATCATCTCTTTTTTGCAAGGCTATGTTTAGTTCAGTAATGGAAATTTTATCCACAACATATCTTTTCTTTGAAATTTCATAGCTTTTAGTGGCTACTTCTTTAGCTTTTTCTGAGGTGTACAGAAAATCTCTTTGATTGGACCAATTAAGAACATGCAGGTAGATTTCCTGCTCAAATTCCAACTTATCTTGGTTTATATTATTTTTGGTTAAATCCAGATTCGCTTCAGCCATTTTACGTCTCGATTTGGATACGCCCCAGTCAAAAATAGGCATGCTCAACGTTACTCTTACATTTTGTTGCTTGTTAAAATTATTGAAGAGGTTATTAAAGTCATCACCATTTTGGGAAATCCCCAAGTTAGCTGAAATTCCTAGCTTGAGTCTATTATTGCCTTTTTGTTCAGCAACTGCTTTTTCGGCTTCCAATCGTTTTCTTCTAAATTCTATTACTGCTTTTCTATTGGCTTGTGCCTCACTTAAAGCTTTATCAATATCCACATCAAAAAGGGGGAGCTCTTCTGGGATTTCCAATTCTAAATCCTCGGTATCCAATTCTAAATAACGGGCTAAATTTTGGGATGCCCGCTTTAGTTCTAAGGTATTGGTTGTTACCGTATTCTTAGAATTTAAAACCGTTAACTCCATTTGCAGCAAATCATTTTCTGCAATTTTACCTACTTTATACCGCCCTTTTGCAATTTGATATAGTGTGTCTTGATTGGATAAATTGGTTTTGGCAATTTCCAATTGCATTTGGGCTTTTAACAAATCGAAATAACGTCTGGCTGTATTCACTGATATCTCTTCCATATTTTCAACAAACTCCCGTTTGGATTCTTCGTAGAGTAGAGGTTCTATTTTTTTGTCCCATTTAAAGGGGTTGTAAAAAAGTGAGTTTTGAAAATAGTTTATAGAAAATGGAATTACGGAATAGTTTATGTTATCATTAAGACCAAAGAGCTCCACACGTTCTAAATTGGTGTTTATAGATAATACGCCACCAGTGTAGGGAACGCTTTGCGCAATTGAAAGTCCTCCTTCTATCAATAATTGATTTTGATTGACAAAGATATCTTGACCTGCATCATTTGTAATTCTATTGACTGCATTTCTATATTCAGGTAGGGTAGCCCTTAAACTCAGTTCGGGAAGAAAACTTGCTTTATAACGTCTAAACCGCCAATAGTAGGCTTGGTTTCTATTAAGATTGATTTTATAGTCTGGCGATTTTTTTTGGGCTATAGCAATGGCTTCATCGAGCGTTAACTTTTTTGATTGTGAGAAGGTGAACAATGGAATGATAACTAGGGCAAAAAGAAAAATATGTTTCATTTAATTAATAGGTTTTTTTGATTGATGAGGTGATTAATTATAGATGAGATATGTTTTGAGATAAATTAATCATTTGTTATTCCGATCTTAAAGCTTCAATAGGTCTTTTCTTAGCGGCGGCCTTTGCTGGAAATATTCCGAAGATTAACCCAACTGAAACAGCTATAACGAATGAAATCATGATGGAATTAATAGATAAAACGGTCTCTATCCCAGAGAACATCTCAATGATATAAGCACCGGTAATCCCCAAAAAGATGCCTATTATTCCACCGCCAAGACTAATGAGTACCGATTCTGATAAAAATTGCAGAATAACGTCTTGCTCGGTAGCCCCTATAGCTCTAATGACCCCAATTTCTTTAGTCCTTTCTAAAACTGAAGCCAGCATAATATTCATAATACCAATACCGCCAATGAGTAATGAAATGCCCGCAATGATGATAAGAACGATATTAAAGATTTGCTTTGTTTTTTGCTGTTGTTTCAAAAGCTGTATGGGAATTTCTATTTCAAAGTCCAATACATCATTATGCCTGCGCTTAAGCATTTTACTTAATACTTCGGCAGTGGCTTTTAGCTCATTGGAATTAGACACTTGAACAGTCAGTCTATCTATTTGATGATAGTTACCACGGGGAATCCTTTTTTTTGGCCCATTTTGATTGCCTCCAAAAACAATAAAGCCTCCACCTCCAGCTGAGGCCGCTTTATTGCTTATAATTTTTCGATCTTTATACCTAACCAAAAAGGTGTTTATTGGAATATATACATCTTCATTTAAGTCTCTAATACCTAAATTTTCCTGTGCTTTATCCGAAATGAATTTTTCCTCAATAATGCCAATGACTTGAAGCCAAACATCTTTAACTTTAATTTGTTTGCCTAATGCACTTTCACCGGTAAATAACTTTTTTTCAACTTTTTTCCCAATAATACAAACGGGAAGTGCATTTTTTATTTGATAATTAGAAAAGCTTTTTCCGCTTTCTAAGTTAATGTTGGATGTTTGAAAGAATGCATTGGAAACACCTATAAGCTTCACTGGGTTTTGTTTCCCATTATTGATAACGTAAGTGTCCATTATTATCTCAGGACTAACCAATGCTACACTGGGGATATAATCTTTTATACTTTCTGCATCCAGTATATCCAACCCTTTTGTGAATCGCTTTGCTTCTACACTTTCATTTTCTTCTTCGTTATCATTGTCGTCTTCCTTTTTTTCATCAGGAATAGGTGTTACAACGATATTATTAACACCTACCAACTCTAATTGAGATAGTATTTCCTTTTCTGCACCATTACCTATGGCCAGCATGGTTATAACAGATGCAACGCCAAAAATAATACCTAAAGCGGTTAAAAAGGTTCTAACCTTATTCGTTTTAATAAACCAGAACGCTTCGGTGAAGTTAGATTTGAGCTTTTCTAAAAGTATTTTATCTATCATCTTTATTGTAATAGCGTTATACTTTTTTCTTCTAAGCCTTCAGGTTTGTTTAGGTATACTACATCGCCTTCTTCCAAACCTTTGTTGATAATTACAACTTCGTTATTGGATAGGCCTAATTCCACTTGCTTTTTTGTAATAGAGTACCCCGATTTTACATAGGCATAGCTTATAGAGTCTTTAGAAAATACACCTTCTAATGGCATCATGAGCACATCGTCCTCTTGGTGAGTAAGTATTCTATTGGATGTTGTCATGCCAGGTCTAATATTTTCATTGGTTCCATTAAGTTTAATCAATACCTGAAAAAGTTTAATATCAGAACCGGCTTTGGTTTCCCCAACGTTGGCAACATCTGTTACAATACCCTCTAATTCAATATCGGGGAAGGCATCAAAACCTATTTTGGCTTTTAAGCCTTTCTTTAGTTTTCTTACATCAACTTCGTTACTATACGTTTTAGATTCCATTTTGCTGAGGTCTGGGAGGCTGGCTATGGCAGGTTCCCAAGGGGAAATGGTAGCGCCAACTTTCTTTTTGGTACCATTCCATTCCTTGACGTAAGTTATCATGCCGTCATCTTCAGAGAAAATGGTGAACTCCTTTTGAAGTTCCCTTAGTTCTTCTATTCGCTTTTTGATTTTAGAAACTTCGGTACCAACCTCAATCATTTTAGCATTGGCCTGCCTTTTTTTAATAGAATAGTCGGCCCTTTTTTCTTTTAAGTTACGTTCTGTTTTTTCAATTTTAATTTCTAAGGATCTAATAGTGGCAGGAGGTTCATATTTAGAGCGTTCAAGCTCCAATTTGTCCTCTTCAATACTAAACTCTAGGTCTTTTATGGTATTACGTTCTTGTTTTAGGGTTAGCGTGGTATCTAATTGTTGTTGGGTGAATCTGGATTCTGCTTTGTCTAGGTTTAATTGTGCATCAAGAATTTTACCGTTAAGTTCAGATACATCCAATTTGCCTATATAATCGCCTTTTTTTACAACAGTACCTTCTGGGACTAAATCTTGTATTTTAATGTTGTATATGCCATGTCGTCTAGCATTTGTTGGACCATTAATTTTTTTAGAGCTTGTAGATTGGGCTTCGCCAGAAATGTACACTTCATCTTTAAAGATGCCTTTCTCAACCTTGGCGGTAAGGGAAACGTTTTCATTATCGGTAGATTTTAAAAAGGAATAAAGTGTTGCTATAAGTATAAGAGCTATACCTATATAAAAAAGCTTTTTTTTGTTCATGATGGGTTAATTGTTAATTGATTGACTAAAACGTAAATATATATTAGAATATTATATAAAACAGTTAAACATTACTTAATATTCTCACAATATTATGTTATTTTCTCTCAATTATTGTGCCAGTAACCTTATTTTTAAATTTATTTTACTGTGTAGATGAAGGTTGCAATTTCTGAAGCTCTAAAATAACCTAGGGGATAGCGTTCTGGATTCGTTATATTTATACAATTCCCCCTTACTGTTGCTGGTTGTACTTCAAAGGGATCTCCAGACTCTTCATCGGTTTGCTGTAAGAGTATGTTCATGTATTCATAAAACCGTTTGGAAATCCCATAGTTTCTTATTTCCAATTTATCGTTAGGTTCTAAATTTTCATCAGAATGAAATGCAAATATTTGATTACCATCGGTAAATTCATCATCGTAAACTTCAAGGCTAGCAAGGTTCGTTGAAGTATTAATAAACTCGAACAAATAGTAATTATCAACCCCTTCGGGATCGGTGTAGTAAGCTTGAATTTCTGTTTCATTTCCGCTAAATCCACCATTGTCATTTTGTTCTACAAATTCGATGGAAGCAACGGGCATTAACTGTTCGGAGGCTGTATAGGTTTCGTTATTGTATACTACTGTTAAGTTATAGACCCTATTTATTTCAGGAATAAAGGAATCGTTTAAATAAATGCCGTTTTGCTCTTGTTCAATAAAATTAAAGGTATTGTTAAAATTATCGGTCACGCTTACGGTAGCTCCGGTTGCGGGAGGGATTTCGTCGTCAAAAAAAGGAGCGGTTAAGGATAGTTTAATCATTTGAAAGTTGCCATTGGTTCCTTTAACCCAATTTAAGGCTGCATCAATAACCAATTTGGGCTCGCCAGTTTGTAAATCGACATCAATGACATCCTCACATGCTAAAAGGCTCAAACTTAACAAGGCTATGTAGAGTATCTTTTTCATTGGCTTAAAACTTAAAATTATAAGAGATTGATGGGACAATCCCAAATATTGATAATCGTGTGGCTTCATTTCTTCCACTGTCTGGATTGCTCTTAAAAGCTATAGATGCTGCATTACGTCTGTTGTAGATATTGTAGATACCAAATACCCAGTAACGTTCCCGTTTTTTAGTTCTTTTGGGGTTAAGGGTGGCTGTAATATCTAAACGGTGGTAGGATGGCAGCCTATCGTCATTTCTACCACTATAATTGGGTATTGTTATGCCGTTAAACTGATATTGCCCATTGGGAAAAGTAGTAGGTTGTCCTGTTTGAAATATAAAATTAGCATTTAACCTCCATTTGTTATTGAGTTCATAACTTCCAGTGAATGATATGTCGTGCGTTTTGTCAAATGGTGTTTTGTACCAACGGCCATTGTTGATTCCCAATTCTTGAGGGGTTCTTCCTGGAGTTTGCTGCTCGGATTTCGATAGGGTATAAGCCACCCAACCTTTAAAGCGTCCTTTATTTTTTCTTAATAGAAGTTCGGTTCCATAAGCTCTGGCTCTACCATTCAAAATAACCTGTTCTACAGCATTGTTTGCAATTAAATCGGCACCATCTATATAGTCAATTCTATTTTTAATAGTTTTGTAGAAGCTTTCAAATTCCAATGTGTAAGAACCGTTACCAAATGTTCTAAAGTAACCAATGGCATATTGGTCCAGCAACTGGGGTTTTATATATTTTCCGCTAGGAGTCCAAACATCAAGTGGCGTTGGTGAATTGGTATTGGACAGTAGGTGCAAGTACTGACTCATTCTATTGTAACTGGCCTTTATGGAACTTTTGGAATTAAGTTGGTGAGCCAATGAAACTCGCGGCTCTAGATTTTCAAATTTAGCTATAACATCACGACGTTTATAGGTTGCTTCGCCTATTGGAGTTGCTTTTTCATAGATTTTAAGATCTTCATTAAATAGCACGGCTTGGTTGTTGTTGTAAAGGTTCAATTTATTTTGCCCTAAGCGATGAAATGTACTTAGTCGTAAGCCATAAGAAACAGATAGTTTATCAGATAATTGATGTTCGGCATCTAAATATATCGCATGCTCTAAAGCATATTTATCGGTAAGTTTAAATGGGTTTATTCCAGAGGTTTCTGTTGTGGGTTTAATATCGCCTGGATTAAATTTATGGTAAATGCTATTTAAGCCATATTGAAGTTTGAATTTATCACTTATATAATGTTTCAAATCATATTTTAAATTAAAGTTCTTGATACCTGAAACCCAATCGAATTCAACAAAGCTTAATTTTAAATCGTAATCGTAATCTGAATATATTAAAGACAAGTTTGAAAATAGTTTATCCGATATCAAATGGTTCCACCTAAAGTTAAAAACCGCATTGCCATAAGCGTTTTCAAACGAATCTTGAATTCTAAATACATCCCGCCCAAAATACCCAGATAGATAGATACTGTTGTTATCGTTAATCTTATAACTCAATTTGGTGTTCAAATCATAGAAATAGGCAATGTTATCAACATCGAACAGTGGTAGAAACAAATGGGCATAGCTAGAGCGACCACCAAAGAGAAATGAGCCTTTGTCTTTTTTTAGAGGGCCTTCAGCTAAAACCCTGCTTGTAACCATACCTATGCCTCCATTCATATGGAAGTTCTTACTATTGCCCTCCTTTTGATAAATATCCAGAACTGAAGATACACGCCCACCATAACGAGCGGGAATACCGCCTTTATAGAGCTTGAGATCTTTTATGGCATCTGGATTGAATACTGAAAAGAAACCGAATAGATGGGATGAATTATAGATTGTGGCTTCATCCAGAAGGATTAAATTCTGATCTACAGACCCGCCTCTTACATTAAATCCTGAAGCACCTTCTCCTGCGGTAGTAATTCCTGGCAGTAGGGTAATGGCTTTAATAACATCGGCTTCGCCTAAAACAACTGGTATTTCCTTGATGGTATTGGCCGTTAACTTATTAAGGCTCATTTGAGGGGCTTTAATATTTAACCGTTCAACATCTTCTGTAATTACTACTTCGTTTAAATTCTCAAAGGAAGCTGTTAAGTTAAAGTTTTTTACAATGTTTTCTGATAGGGTAACCGTTTCAGAAATAGTATTAAACCCCAAATAACTAACCAAAACCTTATAGGTGCCTTTGGGTAAGGTAATGGAATAAAAGCCGTATTCATTAGTTGTGGTGCCCGACTGTATTTCGGGAAAGATTATATTAACCCCAATTAATGTTTCATTACTGCTATTTTCTGAGATTGTACCACTTATGGTAAATTTTTCCTGAGCGTTTAATAGCATACCATTTAAAACAAGAAACAAAAACCAGAAATGGATTTTATACATGAAGCATTTTCTATAAAAATAAAAAAAAGCCCCTACATAGAGGAGCTTTAATTTGAAATATATAATTTTTATTTAACCAATAATGCTATTAAGGGTTTTACTAGGGCGCATTACCTGGTTTGCTATAGTATCGTTGGGTTCGTAGTAGCCTCCTATGCTTACGGCACTTCCTTGTATGTTGTTTAATTCGTTAATAATTACCGATTCGTTATCGGATAATTGTTTAGCAATTGGAGCAAACTCAGCTTTTAAAGCTTCATCTTTAGATTGATTGGTTAATTCCTGTGCCCAGTAAAGCGCTAAGTAAAAATGGCTGCCTCTGTTATCCAATTCACCAGCTTTTCTTGATGGACTTTTTTGATTTTCCAAAAGTTTTTCGGTAGCAGTGTCAAGGGTTTCAGCTAATATTTTAGCTTTTTCATTGGTATTTGCTTCACCAAAATGTTCTAAAGAAACAGCTAGGGCTAAAAATTCGCCTAATGAATCCCATCTTAAATGGTTCTCTTCTAATAGCTGTTGAACGTGTTTAGGAGCAGATCCTCCAGCACCTGTTTCAAAGAGTCCGCCACCATTCATTAAAGGTACAATGGAAAGCATTTTGGCACTGGTACCTACTTCCAATATAGGGAACAGGTCGGTTAAGTAATCGCGCAATACGTTTCCTGTAACCGAAATGGTATCTTTTCCAGCCTTTAATCGTTCACATGTAAAAATGGTCGCCTTTTCAGGAGAAAGAATTCTTAAATCCAATCCTGTTGTATCGTGGTCTTTTAAGTAGGTATTTACTTTTTTAATTAATTCTGCATCATGTGCTCTTTCTTCATTTAACCAGAATACGGCAGGTGTTTGCGAAGCTCTGGCACGGGTAACTGCTAATTTAACCCAATCCTGTATAGGGGCGTCTTTAGCTTGACACATTCTCCAGATATCTCCTGTTTCTACATCGTGTTGTATTAAAATGTTTCCTGCTGCATCAACAACCTTTACAGTCCCGTTAGAAGGAATTTCAAAAGTTTTATCGTGAGAACCATACTCTTCAGCTTTTTGAGCCATAAGTCCAACATTAGGTACTGTACCCATTGTTGTTGGATCGAAAGCACCATGTGCTTTACAAAAATCTATGGTTGCAGCATAAACGCTTGCATAGCTGCTATCTGGTATTACAGCTTTAGTATCCTGTAACTCGCCTTTTGCATTCCACATTTTTCCAGAAGTACGAATCATAGCTGGCATGGAAGCATCGATAATAACATCACTAGGAACATGCAAATTGGTAATGCCTTTATCACTATTTACCATAGCAATTGCCGGACCGTTTTTGTACGTTGCTTCAATATCGGCTTCAATTTCTTGGCGTTTATCTTCTGGTAATTCTTGAATTCGCTCCAAAAGATTTCCAAGACCTGAGTTTACATTAACACCAAGGGCTTCAATGGTTTCGCTATGTTTTACAAATACATCTTTAAAAAAGGCTTTTACGGCGTGTCCAAAAATAATAGGGTCACTAACCTTCATCATGGTACCTTTCATATGTAAGGAGAAAAGAATGTCCTTAGTTTTTGCATCGGCAACTTGTTGGTCTAAAAAGTCCACCAAAGCTTTTTTGTTCATTACCGTAGCATCAATAATTTCACCTTTCAATAATGGCAAACTGTCTTTTAAAACAGTTAGGTTGCCATTGGTATCGGTATGTTCGATTGTTATGGTCGTAGCCTCGGCAATGGTAACAGATTTTTCATTATGTGCAAAATCACCACTGGACATAGTTGCCACATGGGTTTTAGAATCGCTTGACCAAGCACCCATAGTATGCGGATTCTTTTTAGCATAATTTTTTACGGCCTTTGGAGCGCGTCTATCACTATTACCTTCCCTTAATACAGGGTTAACGGCACTACCTTTAACTTTATCGTACCTCGCTTTAATGTCTTTCTCGGTATCGTTACTAGGCGTATCTGGATAATTTGGAACGGCAAATCCTTTTTCTTGCAATTCTTTTATAGCGCCTTTCAATTGTGGTACAGAAGCACTAATATTTGGTAATTTGATAATGTTGGCTTCTGGCTTTTTTGCCAATTCACCCAGAAAAGCCAAGTCATCCGAAACACGTTGGTCTTCATTTAAAAAATCTGGAAAAACAGATAATATCCTTGCTGCCAAAGAGATATCCCTTGTCTCAATTTTAATACCAGCTGGTTTCACAAAGGTTTCAACAATAGGTAAAAAAGAGCGCGTAGCTAATGCTGGAGCTTCATCTGTTTTTGTATAGATAATTTTTGACATCCGTGTCGGTTTTAAATTTTAAAAAATATAAATAATTGATTTTCAATCAAAGGCCTTTTTAAGGCGATGCGAATATACAAAAAATGATAGTTATTGGAAGTTTATTTCTAAGGCAAAGCCTAAGAAGGTAGGCTAATTAATAGGAATATAAAAAAAGGCGATGGCCAATAGCTAATTGATAAAAAAAGAGGAGTAAAATTATTAAAAAACAAAAGCCATATCACTGTAGAGTACTACTTTGACATGGCTTTCTTTGAAATAACATTCCGTGACCTATTTGATATTGCTATCAAATCGGTTTGAATTTTCATCAAACCTTTTCAATTCAAGTGCAGTTATTTCAATGAAGCATTTGTTGTAATTTTCAAAATGTATTGACCTATTACCAAATGCTCCCGTTTAATTGTTTTTCTTGATGCTAGTTACTATGCATTCATTTTCATGATTGTATAGTTGCTTAGCATTGTTCATATTACAGTACTACTGCTTTTTTGAACTTTCAACTACAATAGTTGCCCCTTGCTCGCACATGTGGTACTTTTTGCGGTATCATGGTTTTTTGCTCACACACGCATACACGCGGCACATCCAAACCTCAAAAAACAATTATATTTAAAGAACGTTACTTTAATTGGAATCGCCGTAAATTCATTTTTTAAATGAAACCAAACTAAGTTGTCATTGATTCTTCTGCTAAGATAGATTATGGATTCAAATTTTCAAATTTTTTATGGCATTAGATATCAACCATTTATGAACCATAGTTATTAACTTTTGTTAATAAAAAAAGGGTTTTGAAAATATCAAAACCCTTATATATGCTGTAGCTAGTTTACTACTAGTGTCTGCTTTCTTTAATTCTTGCTTTCTTACCTGTAAGTCCTCTAAAGTAGAAGATACGTGCTCTACGTACTTTTCCACGTTTGTTAACTTCAATTTTTTGTAAAGCTGGCAAATTGATTGGGAAAATACGTTCAACTCCAATCGATCCAGACATTTTTCTAATGGTAAAGGTTTCTGAAGCTCCAGAACCTCTTCTTTGAATAACAGTTCCTCTAAAGAACTGAGTACGTGTTTTATTACCTTCCTTAATTTCGTAATAAACAGTAATAGTGTCACCAGCTCCAAACTCTGGTAAGTCTTTTTTTGTTACAAATTCGTCCTGAACAAATTTTACTAAAGATTCCATATCTTTAAATTTAAATGGTTGATTCGAAACAACATTCACGATTTTCGCCAGAGGTTAATCCGAAATTGGGTGCAAAAATAGTTATTAATTGCCAACATGCAATACTTTGTGTTTGTTTTTTTGATTCTTTTTTGAAAAAATAGATTTATGGCCTTGTTAATTTTGTAATTTTAGAAAACGTCAATTAAACAATTAATATTATGGGCAATAACATGGTAGGCTGGTTCGAGATACCGGTGCACGATATGGATAGGGCAAAGCAATTTTACGAATCGGTTTTTAATGTAGAAATAGGTATTCATGACTTTGGAGGCCTGTTAATGGGATGGTTTCCAGATAGGGGAGAAGCCCATGGTGCCCAGGGGACATTAATTAAGCAGGATTCCTATATTCCTAGTAAGGAGGGTGTACTCATCTATTTTATGAGTGAGGATGTGCAAGATGAACTAGATAAAGTTGTGGCCGCCGGTGGTGAAATATACCAACCCAAAACGCAGATTTCACCAGAGCATGGCTATATGGCAGTATTTATAGATAGTGAAGGAAACCGTATTGCGCTCCATTCTAAAAATTAGCGTGGTACTGCTTCTTTAACTATGGCTTAAAATAAAAGATGATATCTTTACACCATGATAGATATCGATCTTTTGGAGTACATAGAATCTTATTTAACACCTTCTCGAAGGGTCAAATTCGAAAAGGTTTTATCCCAACGTACTAAGCATTTTGCAGTTGCGATTGAAGATGTGTACCAGTTGCATAACACAAGTGCAGTAATTCGCAGTTGTGATGTTTTTGGTGTTCAGGAAGTCAATATTATTGAGGAAATTAATACCAAACGGATAGACAGGGAAATAGCCATGGGTGCTCAAAAGTGGGTAGATATTAACCGCTATAATACAGTGAAGGATTGTATTAAGGATTTGAAACAGCAGGGCTATCAAATTGTGGCTACTACACCACATACCAATGATTGTGAACTCCACGATTTTGATGTGACCCAAAAATCCTGCTTTTTCTTCGGAAGGGAAACCGAAGGGTTATCTGATACAGTACTAAATGAAGCCGATTGCTTTTTGAAAATTCCTATGGTAGGTTTTACCGAAAGTTTAAATATTTCGGTTTCGGCAGCTATTATTTTACAACACGTTACGACGAAACTAAAACATACCAATATCAATTGGCAACTTAGAGAACAAGAACTATTGGAGAAGCGTTTGGATTGGTGCAAAAAAACGATTAAAAGCTACCAAAAAATTGTGGATAGGTATTATCAGGATAAATAAAGCATTTGCTTATTCTGCTTACTTTACAAAGTAAAATAGCCGTCAATATAGTTTTTATAAGTGTTTGTCAGGTTGAGCGCAGTCGAAACCGATTGTTAATTGTCTGTAAACTAAAACATTTCAACTGCATTTCGACAAGCTCAATGACCACGTTCAATGTGACATTTAAATTATTATATAGACGGCTATTTAATTATAATTTTTTAATTATGTTTTACAAACACATCATATAAGCGGTAAGTGCTTTTTTCTCTTCTTTATTTAAATTTAATTCCAATATCAAATTAAAAAACTCTACAGTATCATCTAATGTTGGAAGTCTACCATCATGCAGGTACGGTGGTGAATCTTTTATCCCTCGTAAAGGAAATGTTTTTATAGGGCCTTCAGGTCGTCCTTTATAAAAACGCTCAACTTTTAGGTCGTGCATATAATCATCTACAAAGGCAGGTCCGTAATGACATGTTGCACATTTAGCTTTCCCTTTAAATAAACGCTCACCCAACAATTCCTGTTTGGTAGATTTACTTGGTATCAAATTACTCATGGCGTCTAATTTTGGTGCTGGAGGGAAATCTAGCATAGAATTAAAATCGCCCATTCTATTTGATAGTGCTCTTTGTAAACCTCTTTGTCCAATATGCTGTTGCATACCTGGGTCGCCATCAAAATATTCTTCTACTTCCGCAAAATGATCCATGCTTCTAATGGAACGTTTGGAGGATAATTGCATTAAATTAAAATTACCACGCATAGTAGGTGTGTCCACGCGTAAACGAGCTAAATTTGGTCTGCTGTCCGGCCCTAACTCAATGGCACCGTTGGTATGGCCATTAACATGACAGGAGAAACAAGACACTCCCGCACTTGGTTCCAGGGTAACCCTATGTGAGGTATGGTTAAACCATGTGGTTGGTGTAGGGGTCAACAGTTCATTTAACCCTTCCATTTGTTCTGGTGTGAGTAAGCCGTTAAAAATCTCATAGTAATTGGCTAGCGTTACTTCCCTTCCCTTCGTTACGTCTCCAAGTTCCTTATGATTGGACAAGAACATTGGTGGTGGAAATTCTGGTAAATATTCGTCTGGAAAATCATGGTCTACATCAATCCTGGCATGTTCTGGATGTACTTTGTTCCAGCTGTCTGGAAATAGCATATGTGCCGTTGTTTGTAACGGATGCGCCAAAGGTTTGAACGGAAACAGGTCTTTGTATTTAATTTCTTCTGGAGAATATTTAGACAATTCTTCATACGAAGAAACCCCTTTAGGTAACCTGGTAATAGGGCCTTTCATGATTGGTTTTCTTCCACCGGACATCACCTTGCCTTCATAAGATTCTCCGTTAAAATCAAATCGTGAGTTCATGTATTTTCTAACATCGGCCATTAATTCTGGCTTTTGTTTTTTGTGAAAAGCAACCCATTCTTCCCAACTCATGGGGAGTTCTGGCGTAGTAAACGAACTTTTACCTTTGCCCCCATATCGCCATAGGTCAAAAGGTGTGCGTTCCCCCTTTTTTAAAGCGGGGTATGGAATCAAGGAATCGATATGTCCTGCTCCTAACTCGTAATCGGGCTCTTCGTAATCTTCAATTACAGCTCCCGGCGATTGCAATAAATGCAATTTGTTATTGATAATCTGGAAGCTTAAAAGCAATAAGCACCCAATGGCTACCAATAACGGAATTCGAATCTTCTTCATGTTGATTTAATCGGTTTTGATTGGTATTCAGTGATGATAACAAATGTATTTTTGTTGAAATGAGATTACCAAACTTAATTGTTTATATTAAAAAAAACAAAATAAAGTAGTTAAGCTTCCTTGAATGTTTTACAGAATTACTTTCATGTTTGGTTGTAGAGTGCACAAGAGACTGTCTTTTATAATGAATTTAGATGAAAACAAAGAGTATGTAAAACATTAAAAATGGCTAAATGATGATTATTTAGATGTAAGGCTTCTTATTGTGCTTAACTAAAGCAAGTGCAGATTCCAATCCCATCGCTCGCCGCCATGCGGCTAATTGCCCTAAATGCATAGCCTCATGGTTAATGCACATAAAGGTAACAACATCTCCTAGTGTTGGCATAAAATTACTGAATCGCCAGGCTTGTGGTTCCTCCAGTTCTTTTTCATTAAGTCCCTCCAATAATGTCTTAACCTTATTATGTTGGTTTTCCAGTTCATTTATTAATTCATGTTTTGAAGGGTATTTGCTTTTTTCAAGGTTGGGCTTCCTTGGATCGCCAGGGCCTCGTCTTACAAACAATTCGGCCCACTTATCTGGCATTTCAAACGCCCCGCCCAAATCTTGCACTAAATCTGCACTGCCGGATATGAGATGCCCAATGGTAAACGCTGGATGGTTATCAAGCCCTGCAGCCGGAACAATGGTCATTTGTTCTTCGGTGAGATCATGAACAAGGGCTTTTGCATATTCAAGATTAAAATCATATTGATTGATGATTGATTGTATTGTCATATCAATATATTTAAACTAGTCTTTAATAGTATTGTGTTCTATTTGTAAAGATATGGAATTTTACAAATGGAAAATTTAACTTAAAGTCTAGTCATAGGCTTTGTTTTTTAGCCTTTCTTTCTTTTTTCCAAATACGGCTACTTCTATTTCCTAATGTCAAGCCTATCATTTTGGCTGTAAAAGATACAAAAGCCCCAATAGATAAAAAGGTGAAAATAATGGTGAATATTTTGCTTATTAATGTTGAGGGCACAAAATCACCATACCCAACTGTAGACATGGTCATAACAGAAAAATATAAAGAATCGATGGGTGCCCAATTTTCAATATTGGAATAAAAAAGGGTAGAACTGGTTAATAATAGAATGATGAAGATTAATAGAAACCTGAATTCTGAGTCATCTCTAATGCCTTGATAAATAACCTTGGCAAAACGGAAAAGGGTTATAAAAAAGGATACCATGTTTTATTAATTTTAGTTAGCTTAAATAGCAATTATGTCACGTATGGAAACAGTTTGAGAATCGTTTCTTAACGAGAAAAAGAAATATTACGTTTCTTCTTTGTGCTACCAAGTTAACAAAAAAGCCAGAATTTTATAGGTAAAGTACAGTCCTTATTGCGTTTGGTATGATGTGTTATAAATAACTGGCATTTGCCCTTTCCACTTATTCCATAAATCATTATCATGTACCAAATTGGCCATAAAGTTTCCGACGTTTATTCTACTTGTTTTGCCCGCATTAAAAATAGCACTTCTAATAGGGGAAGGGTGTATTTCATATTCTGTTACGTCGTCTTCATTAATTAAACTGTCGGGTCTAACCGCTACCCACTCAATGTGTTCATGATGTTGACCGATTTGGACTCGCAAATAATCTGCTGCTTTTTCATTATCTACGTGAGGAGGTAATAACAACCTAAGTAGCCCTACAATGCACTTTTGGGCAATGGAAATAGGTTCGTTTAAGTCGCGGTTTCTATTCCCTGTAGTATTCATTAAAAGATACTTAATTGGTTTTTCAGGATTATTGCTTTTTATGGCATGGCATAAACGACGTGTAGCATCCGTTACCAGTTTTCTGGGCCGCCCATAAATACCTTTCCAGCTCAGGGTATGTCCAAGGCAAGATGCAATTGCATGGCAACCAGAAACATGGGTGCTCATTTCTTCATCGCTTAATTTTAAGATGCTGGCCACAATAATCTGCATGTTGTCATTACTTTTCCAAGATTCTGGTAAATTTTCTAGAGAACGAACAATAACTTTAACTTGATGTCCTAGAATTAAAAGTTGATTAACCAACTGTTTGCCTGTTGCGCCACTGGCACCTGCCACTAAAATGGTCATAAGCGTTTAATTATATAAGCGTTTAAATTCTAGAGACGAATTAAAAATGGAAATGTTACTTGAACCTTAAACAGGTAAGTTCTTATTTGGGAATAATTCTTTGGTAAATGGTATTTAATGGAAATCATAGATATGCTTATAACCGTTTACTTCTTCCGTGGCTTAACAGCTTGTATTCTTCATAGCATTCGCTAATAGCATCGAGTATCTGCAAGTCGTTGGCCGATTGGATAAAGCCTTTGGAGTAATTGCACTGGCTTACAATTTCATCTAAATCAACCCGTTCTACCTGTAGTAATACCGTTAACATTTCACGGTCAAAACGGGTCGCCAGCAAATTACGGATTTCGTCATCTTCCTTCATCTTTTTTAGCTTACGCAATTCGTTGGGTTTCTTCCCAAACATACGGTGCAAGAAATCGGCAGGATTAAAAATGGAGCCTAAAATTTTATTGATGCCACTGGACTTTCTGGCTTCATAACCTGTGCTGGGTAATCCAGAAATACTATAGCGGTAATTGTCGTTAATAATAGGCACTTGTTTGATGTCTACTTCCAAATAGCCTGTAAGCTTAAGTTGGTTTACTACAACTTCCTCTAAGGCAAGTGCCAATTCGGTCAGTTCAATTTTAGCATTACCAAATTTTAACCAGTCATTGGTTACCCTTACTTTTATAGATTTGAAACCCAGGTATGAAAAGTGAAGGGTATCATTTGCTTTGGCATTAATTGCAAATTCCCCTTTGCTGTTGGTAGTTGTACCAATAACTTGGTTGAGGTTAACAATATTAACGCTTTCCAGAGGAACACCACCAGTAGCATTAATGACTACTCCTACTGCTTTTCCTGCTTCTTGGGCCATAAGCATAGCAGAAGTGAATAGAAAAACAATAAGGAGCAGGTAATACTTCATAGTCTATGTTATTTTTTTTATAAAAGTACTAAAGAAAAAATTAGTAAGGAGTCTATGATTTTCTTTTTGACTTAAAATTAACAAAAAAGTTTAACTATCTACGGGAGCGTCTAGGTCTAGAAGCTACAAAATCATCGGATTTTGAACGTCTTGACTTCGATTTCCCGCTAGACGATTTTCTGTCGTTTTTGCCTTTAAAATTACTTCGTCTGTCATCGCGTTGGCCGCCACCGCGTCTTCTGTCCCTTTTTCGGCCGCCACCGCCACCACGGTTTTCAGATACTTCAACATTAACATAACGCCCATTATATTTAAAGTCGGTAAAGAAGGCCAAGACCTTTTCTTTCATTTCGTTTTCAGTATTAAAAAACGAAAAACTATCTTTTACCTCTACTTTAAATACATCGTCACGACCAAGTTCAAGGATTTCCTTTAAAAAGTCTTTTAAGCTCATCCAATCGTAGCCATCTTTCTTACCAACGTTTATAAAGTATCTTGTAGTGTTACTTGTAGAACGATCGTCGTCATTGCTTTTTGAGCTTTCCGAAATGTTTAAGTCTGGTGCTTTTTGGTAATAGTTGTGAAAACGTGAAAACTCTACCGAAAAAAACTTTTTAATCAATTCGTCTTTGGTTGAATCTTCAAACAGTTCATTTATTTTTCCTAGATAATTGTCTATGTCATGGTTTACTTCAGTATTATGTACTTTATTGGCCAACGACATCAATTGCACCTCACAAATTTCCATGCCGTTAGGAATTTCCTTTTTAACGAACTGTTTATTTATAATGCGCTCGATACTTTTTATTTTACGAACTTCGCTTTTGGAAATAATAACCATGGAAACCCCAGTTTTTCCAGCACGCCCAGTACGACCGGAACGGTGGGTATAGGTTTCAATTTCATCGGGCAATTGGTAATTGATAACGTGGGTGATATCATCTACATCTATACCACGGGCTGCTACATCAGTAGCTACCAACATCTGTATTTGGTTGTTTCTAAAAGCCTTCATTACCAAATCACGCTGGTTCTGACTTAAATCGCCATGTAATGCTCCCGCATTGTAACCATCCTCTATTAATTTTTCGGCAACCTTTTGGGTATCGCGTTTGGTTCTGCAAAACACGACTGAGAAGATGTCTGGATTGGCATCGGCCAAGCGTTTTAATGCTAAATATCGATCCCTGGAGTTTGTCAAATAATACTCATGCGACACTTGACTGGAACCTTCATTTTTTGTGCCAACCGTAATTTCCTGCGGTTTGTGCATGAAATTTTTAGCTATCGCCGCCACTTCTTTAGGCATGGTGGCAGAGAACAACCAAGTGTTTTTGTCTTTTGGGGTGTGCGATAAAATATCGGTAATATCTTCTTTAAAGCCCATATTCAACATTTCATCGGCTTCATCTAAAACGCTATATTCTATTTTGGTAATATCTACCATATTTCGGCTTATCATATCCTTCATTCTACCTGGTGTTGCCACAATAATTTGTGCCCCCCGTTTTACTTCCCGAGCCTGTTCTGTAATGCTGGCGCCACCATAGATGGCAACTACATTTAAGCCTTTACAATACTTGCCATAAAGTTTTATTTCGTTGGTAATTTGTAAACATAGCTCTCGTGTAGGCGATAGGATAAGCCCTTGAGTGGTTCTACTATCTACATTAATTTTTTGTAGCATGGGAAACCCAAAAGCAGCCGTTTTTCCAGTACCTGTTTGGGCCAAGGCCACTAAGTCGGTTTCAGAATTTAATAAAACAGGAATTGCTTTTTCTTGAACTTCACTAGGCTTTGTAAATCCTAAATCGGTAATAGCGTGTAGCAGGTCTTCATTAAGACCCAAATCATGGAATGTGTTCATTCTAGTATATGTATGCGATTTATTATGTAGTGTTACATAAAGAAGAGAATCGACATACTTAACCTAAAACTTCTTGTAACACATCCTCACCCTGAGGAATTTTGTGAAACCCAAATTTGAAACATTCAAATTTGTTGGTTGAACTAACCCCGTTTTGACAACGAGATCCTTTTCTTGATTTCAAGCGGCAAAGATACATAAAAGTTTTAAGTTACAAGTTTAAATTTTTAAGTGAGTGATTTTTAGGTTTTTGGGCGTTCCCCATTTGGTGCCTTCGATACCCTCAGGCACCAAATGGGGCCGGGCTTTTCGCTTCAAGTCCTCGCGCCCCCAATAACTATTGGAAGCGCTGCGGGCTTTCCACTACAATCCCTAACGCAAATAACACCATGTCTGTCATGGCGAGTGCAACAAAGCAACATGTCTATTAGAAGTTTTTAAGAGATTGTTACAGTTGCTTAACTTCTTCAAAATAATGACACTCAGTTTTCAAGATACGTTACTTCCTCAAATTCTTAATGCGCTGTAACAAGGTAGGATGCGAATAATGCATGAATACATAAGCTGGGTGTGGGGTTAAATTGCTTAAACTGTTTTTAGAAAGTTTTTTAAGCGATGTAATTAAAGGTTCTGCTTTATAAGTGTTTTTGGCATAATTATCGGCTTGGTATTCAAATTTCCTTGAAAACACATTCATTATTAAACCAGTTATTTCAGAAATGGGCGAATATAACAGTGCGAAGGCAATCAAGCCTATATGGAAGCTAGCAATGTCTACGCCTAAAGCATTTGATAACAATGGATTTGAAATAAATAAGGATAAAATATATAGCATTACTCCAGTTAATAAAATAGAGGAGATGAGGTTGAAAATAATATGCTTCCTTTTATAATGTCCTACCTCATGTGCCAATACAGCTACAATTTCTTCGTCATCCAAATCGTTTATTAAGGTATCGTATAAGGTCACCCGTTTTTCGCTACCAAACCCAGAAAAATAGGCATTGGCTTTGGTGCTTCGTTTAGAGCCATCTATCACAAAAATCTTATCCAATTTAAAGCCAACAGTTTCGGCATATTCCGAAATTTTTTCGCGCAAGCTACCGGCTTCTAAAGGGGTTTGTTTATTGAATAAGGGAACAATAAGCTTGGAATAGAACATATTCATAAAAATGGTGAAGACGGCAACCAAGCCCCAGGCATAGAGCCAAAAATTTGCTCCTGTGGCCTCATAAAACCAAATGATAAGTGCCAGAATACCACCGCCAATTATCGCCATCATGAGCCAGCCCTTTATTTTATCCAAGATAAATGTCTTGATAGTGGTTTTGTTAAACCCAAACCGCTCTTCTATTACAAAGGTGCTATAATAAGAAAAGGGCGTGGTTACTATGTCGCTACCAATCATAATGATGCCAAAGAAAATTAAAGCGATTAGTATGGGGCTGTCTGTATAGCTACGGGCGATGTTATCTACAAATTCAAAACCATCAAACCATAGAAACCCTAAGGTAAGCAATAAAGAAAATGTGGAGGTGAGTATTCCAAATTTATAGGTTGTCGCTTTATATTGCTGCGACTTTTTGTATTCAGCATCATCGTAAACATCCTGTAAATCTTCAGGAAGGCTATCATTAAAATGTTTAGCGTTTAATGCGTCCAAAATTTTATCAACTACATAATTGATAATTAATATGGCAATGATGATATAAAATAAGCTTTGAGCGGTCATAATTTTTTTGTGTGATTGCGAATCCAGACCGTTAACGTCTGGATGTGGCAATCTGTTAAATTGTTTTTATTTTCAGAAGATTACTTCAGTCATACTCATTTCGACGAGCTCTATGCAACGCTTTGTAATGACTGTTTATTTAAAATCCCGTTGTCTTTTGGCTTCAAAAATAAGAATTCCTGCCGCAACCGAAACATTCATCGAATCTATTTCGCCCTGCATGGGAATAATAATGTTTTGGGTTGAATGGTTTAGCCATGTATCACTCAATCCCGTGGCTTCGGTACCAACAACAATGGCACTTGGTTTGGTGAAATCTTGGGTATGGTAGTTCACCGATGCTTGTAAGGCAGCACAATAAATGTTAATGTTATGCTCTTTTAAAAATGAAATAATCTCTTGAGTGCTTCCTGTGGCAATATGTTTTGTAAAGATACAGCCTACACTAGACCTGATAATGTTAGGGTTGTATAAATCGGTTTTGGGATTGGCAATAATTACAGCATCGACATTGGCAGCATCGGCAGTTCGTAATAACGCACCAATATTGCCCGGTTTTTCAGGGGCTTCGGCCACTAAAATTAAGGGAAACTCATGTTGTAATTGTAGTCCTGTTATGTCGTGATTTTTACATTTGGCTACGGCTAGAATGCCTTCGGTCGTATCTCTATAGGCTAGCTTTTGGTAGACCTCTTTAGAGATCTCAATACGGTTGCTTTGTCCATTTGTTATGGTATCAAGTTGTTCCAAAGAGAAAAGCTCTGGGTTATATAAAATGGTGTCCAAGTCATAACCGCCTTTTAAAGCTAGTCTAATTTCACGTTCCCCTTCAATTAAGAAAAGGCTACGTTTTTTACGTTCGCGTGATTTGTCCCGTAATTGAACGAGTTGTTTAATGTAGGGATTTTGTGTGCTGTTAATTGCTTTCATAATGCAAAGCAAAAATAATTTATTTCATGTAATTATTTGGGTTTCCTTTCGTCAAAGGATGAATAACAAATCAACACCATGAAGTACATCTTATTTTTGGCATTACTGTCAATGCTTTCAATTTCCTGTAAAAACAAAAAAGAATCAGCCTTAGAGGAAACTCAAGAGCTAGTGTCTATTGTTAACTCCAGTTACCCTAAAAACATCTCTAAAGTATTAGAGGCACATGGTGGATTGGATCTTTGGAATAGTATGCAATCCCTTAAGTTTACTAAAGGAGAAGAGGTAACAAACGTTAATTTAAAAAGCAGAAAAAGTTTAATTGAGACCCCAAATCATCTTATTGGATTTAACGGAAAAGAGGTTTGGACTAAGGAAAAGGATACGGTTAAGTATAAGGGTAATGCAAAGTTTTATTATAACTTAATGTTTTATTTTTATGCCATGCCCTTCGTATTGGCAGACGATGGAATAATCTATAAAGAAGCAAAACCCTTAACATTTGAAGGCAAAACGTATCCCGGAATTAAAGTTGCTTATAAACAGGGGATAGGCGAGTCGCCAGACGATGAATACATATTGTTCTATGACCAGGAAACCAATAAAATGGCTTGGTTGGCCTATACGGTAACCTATTTTTCTAAAGCAAAAAGCAAATCATTACATTTTATAAACTATCGTGAATGGCAAACAGTAAGCGGGTTGCTATTGCCCCAATCATTAGTATGGTATAATACCGAAAATAACCAGCCTACGACACAGCGAAGTGAGGTATTGTTTACTCATGTTAATGTATCCAAAGAAAGAGATGATGACACCATTTTTGAAATTCCAGAGGGAGCGGTTGTTGTGGAATAGTTAAATGGGATGGTTTTCTAAATAATTAACCAAAAGAGCCACTACATAGCTATAACTTTCCATACCTTTAGATTGATTGTTGGCCTTTAAAAAGTTGCCATAAAACATTTTGAATATGGGCTCCAAAGGATTTTCATGAGCTTCCCAAAACTCCCGGCTTTCTTTATAGTTGTTCAAAATACCTTGGTTTACATCGGCAACCATATCTTCAAAAAGACATTCATCGCGCCTATAAATTTCGTTAAGGCAAAACCGTAAGCCAAAGGTATAGCCACAATATTTAAAATAGATATCGTTATGGTTAGAAGCCGCCATAAAACCGATAAAATTAGCTTCGTTTTCGGCAGCATACCCTAGTTGGTGTGCCGTTTCGTGGGAGGCCGTTGTAGGAAACAAAAAAGCCGGGATAATACCATCAACCTGGGCTTCGTTGGTAAACGGATTTAAATAACCGCTAAAGCCCATATAAGTAAGTGGATAGCTGTATAATGATTTTTTTATGCTCTTGGCATCGTATTCCAAATGCGGAAAAGTCCTTTTTAAATGTTCATAGCCTTGAGGGACTAAAGATAGAATTTCGTTTTTCGTGTATGGTAAATCAACTTTTAGAGTATCATTTTTTACAATGCTTAGGTGTAGGCTGTTTGTTTTTTCAATCAGCTTTTCGGTAATAAGTATTAACTGTTCCGTTGTATAATCGGCATTCAAATTTAAGTTCTTATGAAGCGGTAAACGGTAATAGTTAAAGCCCCATAATATATGGAAGGCAAAATAAAAAACCGATACGGCGGCAAACACGTCAACAAACCAACTCTTGGTATCTTTTCTTAGTCGTTTGCGGTTTTTGTAAAGCCAACGTAAAGCATATATAGCGGTAATAGTATAAACCATATCACCAAACGAAAATGGCAACCAACCTAAAATATATCGAAAGCATTTTGAAATTATTGGGTAAACTCCGTTGCTGTAATATTGCTCTACAAATTCAGGGAAGTGCGATAGTAGCTTGATAAAAATGTACTGTGGAATGATTCCTAAGGCTATAAGTAGTTTTGTGTTTTTCAGCATGAATCAAAAGTACATGAATTTTTTCATTTGAAAATTCATAAAATCAAAATGAAAAAATTATTTGGACTAACGAAGTGGTTACTGAAGTAAAACTAAATTTTGTATTTTGAGACTCAAAATTTAGTTTTTACAGAAGAAAAATAGGAAAATGTTTTGCAATTTTTTAGACCTGCCAGGTTTTTAAAACCTGGCAGGTCTTGTTATATTTGTCTTCTAATATAAAAATAGATGAATTCAGAAATAAGACAACTCGAGCCTAAAGCAGTATGGAATAAATTTGCCGATTTAAATGCTGTGCCAAGAGCTTCAAAAAAAGAAGAACGGGTAATCGCTTTTATGAAAGCTTTTGGTGAAGATTTAGGATTGGAAACCATAGTAGACGAAGTTGGAAATGTGATTATAAAAAAGCCAGCCACTAAGGGCATGGAAAATAAAACCACGGTGGTGATGCAGTCACATTTAGATATGGTGCACCAAAAAAATAATGATACTGTTTTTGATTTTGATACCCAGGGTATTGAAATGTTTGTAGAGGGTGATTGGGTAAAAGCAAAAGGTACTACACTAGGAGCCGATAATGGCTTAGGTGTAGCGACCATAATGGCTGTTTTGGAAAGCAAGGACATACCACACCCAGCTATTGAAGCCTTGTTTACTATTGATGAAGAAACGGGTATGACAGGAGCTATGGGCCTAAAAGGAGATGTGTTGTCGGGGGGTATTTTACTCAATTTAGATACCGAGGAAGATGATGAAATAGGAGTAGGTTGTGCCGGTGGTATAGATGTAACGGCAACAAGAATTTATAAGGAAGAAGAAACCCCGGAATTTAAAATAGGTTTTCAAATAACGGTTAAAGGCTTGCAAGGTGGACATTCTGGTATGCAAATCCATGAAGGTTTAGGGAATGCCAATAAAATTATGAATCGCTTATTGTTTGATGGTTTTGAAAACTATGGATTACGTATTTCTGAAATTGATGGCGGAGGCTTGCGCAACGCCATTCCTAGGGAGAGTAAAGCAATTGTTGCCATTGATGCTATTCATGAAAACGCCTTTTTAATGGAAATAGCTTTATTGTCCAATGTCATTAAAACGGAATTTAAAACCACGGAACCTAACTTAACTATTGATGTTACTAAATGTGATACGCCAAAGGCTATAATGGATTTGGGGGTTCAAGAAGGAATAACTAGAGCGCTCTATGCAGCATTTAATGGTGTTTATCGTATGAGTGCAGATATCCCCAATTTGGTAGAGACTTCAAATAATATTGCGCGGGTATCGATTAAGGAAGGTCAGATTAATATCGCGTGTTTAACACGTTCCTCTGTAGAAAGTTCTAAGATGGACTTGGCAAATACGCTTCGTGCAACCTTCGAATTAACAGGGTGTGAAGTGGAATTTTCTGGAAGTTATCCAGGGTGGCAACCTAATATGGATTCGTCCATTTTAAAGGTTATGGCCAAGCTTTATGAGGATATGAATGAAGAAAAGCCTCATGTTGCTGCATGTCATGCAGGTTTGGAATGTGGCATTTTAGGGCAGAATTATCCTAATATGGATATGATTAGTTTTGGACCCAATATTAAAGGAGCGCACTCCCCAGATGAACGGGCCCAAATCTCTTCGGTACAAAAGTTTTGGACATTTGTATTAGAAATATTGAAGCAAATTCCGGAAAATTAATCGACTCATAAAAAACATTTTGTCGATAAAATTTGCTTTTTGTCGATGTTTTTGTATATTTGACTAGCATTTTATGCAAAAAGCATTTTTTTGAATGAAACATAAAGTAAGCACCCCAATCTGCCTCTAAAAAGAAACATTCATAATAATGCTTTTTTTATTAAAACTCAATTTTGAAAAGCCTTTGGCGCATTCAAAATTGGTAGTTGAACTAATCCCACTGTTGAATGGTTTTTTATATTAACATCATTTTTAAAAATAAAATAAGAATTTAGGGGATTGCTTCTCTACACTGAATTTTCCTGATACTTATTAGGACAGAATTTTATTTGAAGTTGACGTTTATTCTATCGATTAGGTTAGATATTATTCGGCTTTCCTTAATTTTACAGTTGTACACTTTTTGAGGTGCATTTTTTATTACTTTAATACAGGTATTAATACTATAATCTAAAATTTGAAATTATAATAAAGTGATCGGAAGGGAAACCGCCTGGCCATTCGGAAATTATTTTGGTAGATATATTTTTGAGACCTTTGCCCTTATAATATAGTTGATCGATTCTTTCCCCTGCTGTATGTGTGAAACCTGGATAAAGACTAATATCAGGGTATAAGCTACGGTACGCATCAGTGAAACCGTTTTGAAGTAGTTTTTTAGAGGCAGGACTATCCCCTCCATCAGTATGTGGAACATTATTAAAATCGCCACCAAAGAAAACAGGAACACTATCGGAGTGTTTGAACCTGTCTTTATGGAAATCGTATACGTTAGCAAAAGCACTCATACCGTACCAATTGGACATTACATAGATATCCTGTGTACTACTTATGGTAAGTTTTGCTCCAATATTCATAAATGAAGCATTTTTTGGCACAAAAACTTCTTTTATAGGATATTTACTGATAATAGAGATGTTAGATTCCTGAAAACAGTAGTCCCAATCAGATACTTCTACTAGGTAATAGCCCAGTTCGGCAGCAATGAAGTCACCTGACGAATAGGTTTCTTGTAATAGTATTACGTCGATGTTTAATTTTTTGATCATTTCAACAACTCTCATTCGTGAATCCCAAAGATCTTTTTTAAGCGTAAAATGTTTGCCACCGTGCCAAATATTCCAATCACCAATACATAAAGATTTTAGTTTTTTGGGATGTTTAATAGATTTTGTTTTTTTGAACTTTGTATATTCATTAAAAACTTCTTCAGCGTCAAGAGCTTTTGAGATAATGGACAGGTCGTCCATTGCAAATGTAGATGGGTAAAGTCGGGTTAGTTGAGTAAACAATTGTGCAGCATCTTTATTTATTTTGACTGTTCCGTTATCTAAATAATAAATGGAACTTATGGGTTTTAGGTTTGTTAATATTAGATTTTGGAAAACAGTATATGGATTTTTGAGTAATACTTTTCTTATTTCTTTTAAAGAATCAATTTTTGTTTTGGATACTTCTAAGCCTTTGTCTCGTGTACGTATTAATTCATTGGGGTCAACTATAAAGTCGATAAACTCATTGTTTTCTAACTTTTCAATATTTAAACTATTAAAGGCATCAACCAATTTTTGCAATTGGATGCCTCCAGCCTTAATTTGCGGTAAAATATTGGTGTTGTACTCAAAGCTGTTGCCTTTCGAACCTATGACCAATGGGTTGTTGTTAGAGAAGTCGAAATCTACTTTGTATATGGCTTTGTTTTGCCCATCGTAATATAAACGAAATTCATTTAACCTATTACTATAAGTCATTGTTAATAGATGCCATTTACCATCACATAGGGGCAATTTATTTCCGTTTTCCCTTTCATAGTTTAATCTTCTGGTGCCCGATCCCACGTTCCAAGCAAACGTTCCTCCAGAGGTATATAGTACCCATCCTTTATTCTTTTGTGAAGATATGCTCTTATCTGTAAATTGTTTTTGGGACAATAAAACCATAGGTTGTTTGGATAGAGTTTGAACCCAAAACTGAACGGTAAAATCTTTAGAATAATCAATTATAGAACGGTTTAATGTTAAATAGTGGAATCCTCTGTCGGGTTTAAAGACTAGGGCTTTACCGTTTATGCCTTCTGTAAAATGGTATTCATCGCCTTTAAATTCGTATTTATTACTATTTGTATTGTCGTCAAAGTAAAACTGAATAGAAGCATTGGAGAGGGGTGTGCTTTGGGCAATGGAAAACATTGACCAAAATAGGATTAAGGCCAGAATAAATTTTTTAAAAAAAATCATGATCATTCTATAAAATGTAGTCCCAAATATAGCATATTAAATTAATTTTCTTGTAGAGAAATTAGTTTAGAAAACTTAAGGAACAGGATCGTAACCCGATCCACCCCAAGGATGACAGCTAAAAATACGCTTTAGAGCCAACCAGCCTCCTTTAAATAGGCCATGCTTTTGTAATGCTTCTTTTGAATAATGGGAGCAGGTAGGCGTAAATCTACATGTAGCAGGTGTTAGCGGTGATATCAAGGTTTGATACACCTTAATTAAAAACAAAAACGGAGCTATGAGTAGTTTTTTCATGTTTTTGTCATTCCTGCGTGTTGCCCTGAGCTTGTCGAAGGGAAGGCAGGAATCTATTTATAGTTTCAAAGTGGATTCCGCATCAAGTGCGGAATGGCAAGATGTTCTAATTAACAGAAAATGTTGTCCCGTCTTTACCATCTTTAAGCTGAATGCCCACTTCGGCCAATTCATCTCTAATCTTATCAGATAAAGCAAAGTCTTTATTGGCTCTGGCTTCTTGTCTTAATTTGATTAAGACTTCCACAGCACCCGATAATTTATCACTTCCCGTAGCTGTTTCGGTAACATTTACCAAACCGAGAACATCAAAAATAAAAGTGTTCATTGTTTGCTTTAACAACTCTAAATCTTCAGAGGAAATGGTTTCGGTTCCTTCCTTTATTTGATTGATATACTTTACTGCTTCAAATAAATGGGCGATTAGAATGGGTGAATTGAAATCATCATTCATGGCATCATAGCATTTTTGCTGCCATGCATTGATGTCTAATGATGAGGTGTTCGAAGCTTTTAGGCTCTCCAAAACTCCTAAAGCATCCATAAGTCTGTTAAAGCCTTTTTCAGCAGCTAATAATCCATCATTCGTAAAGTCTAAAATGCTTCTGTAATGGGCCTGTAACATAAAAAAGCGGGCAACACTAGGAGAAAAAGCCTTAGTGATATGAGGGTTCTCTCCAGTGAAAATTTCACCAGGTAAAATATAATTGCCTGTAGATTTAGCCATTTTTTTACCATTCATAATCAACATATTGGCATGCATCCAATAGTTTACAGGTGTTTGTCCTTTGGCTGCTTCGTTTTGGGCTATTTCACACTCGTGGTGCGGGAATTTTAAATCCATTCCGCCTCCATGAATATCGAAGTGTTCTCCTAGGTATTTGGTGCTCATGGCGGTGCACTCTAAATGCCATCCAGGGAATCCGTCGCTCCATGGTGAAGGCCAGCGCATAATATGTTGCGGTTCGGCACGTTTCCAAAGTGCAAAATCCTGCGGATTTTTTTTGTCACTTTGCCCATCCAATTCACGTGTGTTATGTATTAAATCCTCTAGCTTACGCTTACTTAACTTTCCGTAGTCATTGGTCTCGTTAAATTTATGCACATCAAAATAAACCGAGCCATTAACCTCGTAAGCAAAACCGTTATCTATGATATTTTTAATTAATTCTATTTGTTCAATAATATGTCCCGTAGCTGTAGGTTCTATGCTAGGGGGTAAAAAATTAAAGGCGTTAAGGATGTTATGGAAGTCTACTGTGTACCGTTGTACCACTTCCATAGGTTCTATTTCTTCCAATCTTGCTTTTTTGGCAATACGGTCTTCGCCTACGTCTGCATCGTTTTCCAAATGCCCGGCATCGGTTATATTACGTACATAGCGTACTTTATATCCCAAGTGTTTCAAGTATCTAAAAATAACATCAAAAGACATAAAAGTCCGTACATTGCCCAAATGTACATTACTATAAACTGTGGGTCCACAAACATACATGCCTATATGCCCTTTATTGATGGGTTCGAAGGTTTCTTTTTGTCCTGTTAATGAATTGTATATTCTTATGCCTTGTGATTGGTATAGTTGCATGGGGTGTAAGGTTGTTTGTTAATGAGTCGTTGGTTTTATTTTAATACAACTAAACGACTTAACATCAAACATAATTAAAACTTAGTATCCAGTTTAATATAATCTAAAAACTCTCGTCTTGTAGCCTTGTCTTTAAAGCGTCCGCCAAACTCCGATGTTACGGTGCTACTTTCAATATCTCTAATGCCTCTTGAGTTTACGCATAAATGTTTGGCATCGATAACACAAGCCACGTCTTTAGTTTCTAAAACGTCCTGCAATTCCCTAACAATTTGAATGGTTAAGCGCTCTTGTACTTGTGGACGCTTTGCAAAATAATCTACAATACGGTTCATTTTGGAAAGTCCCACAACGGTGCCGTTTGAGATATAAGCAATGTGCGCCTTTCCAACGATGGGTAAAAGGTGGTGTTCGCAAGTTGAATACACTGTAATGTTCTTTTCAACGAGCATTTCACCATATTTGTATTTGTTTTCAAATGTGGAGGCGCTAGGTTTTTTATTGGGATCCAGGCCACCAAATATTTCCTTAACAAACATTTTGGCTACACGCATGGGCGTCCCTTTTAAACTATCGTCGCTAAGATCTAATCCTAAGGTTTCCATAATGTGGCGTACATCGTCTTTTATAATGTCGATTTTCTCTTCTTTCGACAGTTTAAACGCATCGCTACGCATAGGTGTATCTTGAGATGTGCCAATATGATCGTTACCTAAAGCATCAAACTCTTCGAAGTCATTATTAATTTTCATCTGTAAGAAATCAAATTTTAGTCTGCAAAGATAAACATTTCCCTTTTTTAATGCTTAGTCTTTATCTAACAATTAACTATTGGGCCATTAGTCTCTTCTATACAGTATAAATTAGAAGAAAAATGAGCTTGAACATTATATTGGTTCAAGCTCATTGATTATGGAGATTTAAGGCGTTTATATATTAAAACTTAAAGAAAGCGATACGTTAGAATTGGTTCTATCTATTGAAGCGCTATCGATTAGACCTACATTGTAAAGTGGGGTTTCGAAGCTTCTGTTGGCTTGATCGAAAGTGAGGTCTAATTTGGTATTGCCAAAATTATAACCTAAGCCTAAGGAAAAACCATTTAAATCGCCTACAGTTACACCGTCTTTATATGGGCTTTCCTCAAAACGGTAACCACCTCTAAAGCTAAATTGCTTGTATATGTATTCGGCACCTAATCTATAAGTAGCGGCACTGGTAAAGACATCGTTTGCATCGGCATTTAAATCGGTGAAGTCTGCATCCGGCTTAAATTTGGTTTTACTGTAGTCTTTTGTGGAATAATCGAAACTAATTAAGCCTTGTTGACCAAAAACATAGGCCAAACTACCAGTGATCTTTGCGGGTGTTTGTAGTTTGTATTCAGGATAGATATTTATAATATCTGAAATATATACGATGTCCTCTTCTGCCAAGTTAGAATTTATGTATTGAGTTGTTTCTTCTTCAATGGTATACCAGGTAGGAGAATCGTATGTTAAACCAACTCTAAATTCCTGACTTAATTTTAAAATACCACCTAACTGAAACGAAAACCCGCTACCTCTGGTGGATAAAGTATTGTCGAAGTCAATATATTCAATTGTGCCCCCATTGTTATTGTCTTCTAAGAGTGAAGTTTTACGATCATAATTAATAAAATGGGAATTTAAATTTAATCCTAAATATAAATTATCTTCATATTGAGTAGCGAAATTAAAAGCTACTTTACCATTATAACCTGTAGATGTGTACAAATAGTCATGGGAAAAGTTTCCTGTATTAACATTGGCTATATACTGAGTGTTATTATTATCATCAGAAACAGGGTCAAGTATATATGCTTGGTATCCTAAAAAAGCTTGTTGGTGGGCAAAGCCAAAAGCATTTCCAATCTCGTTATAGGCCTCTTCAACAAATCTGCCATTTAACGAAATATCTTGAAGTCTAATACCATCTGCATAATCATAAAAGTAACTAGCTATAGAGTTGCTAAAATTTCCATCATCATTTGTATTGGTTCCTACGGCATTCCAACTATCATCAAAATTATTGGTTCTGTCGTAAGCAATGCCAATGGAAAATTTGCGCCAAGGCGAATTGTCTTTACTGGCAAAAACAAAAGCAGCACCACCTTGATGGACATCAAAATTGGAGTTGCTGGTTGATGTAGCGCCATTAAAATAGCGGGTATCGTTATTTGTATCGGCATTAGAAAAACTAAACGAAGCATGGCTTTGGGCAAAGATGGCTGAACCGGCAGGATTAATACTCACCGCACTCATATCGCCACCAAGGGCTCCAAAAGCACCACTTAAGGCCCTAAAACGGGCTGTGCCTTGAATTTCACTTTGCGAATAGCGCAAGGCGTCACTTAGGTCTTGCGCATAAAGCACCGATAAAGAAAATAGAGCTATAAGGAATAAATTTAACTTTTTCATCTGTTTGTTTTTATTTGTTTTTAATTGGTCAGATGCAATTCGCCAACAATGATCATGGATGGTGTCAAGATCCGTTATGGCTCATTTCATGTGTTATTTTTTTAAGTAGGGATGTAACTATCTAGGTATCAAAATTAATGATATTGTTTAAAAGGATTTTAAAAATTTTATTTTGATTGTTATCGCCTTCTTCCACTGCTGCTTCTAGAGGAACCAGAACTTCCTGAGCTTCTGCTACTACTGCTGCTACTAGGGCGGGAATAAGAGCTAGAAGACCTAGAGCTGCTACTGCTGCTACGGTAACTACTGTTATTGGATGAGCTGGAACTTCTTCTGTTATAGGAAGAGTTGCTGTTGTTAGATCTGTTATAAGATGGCGACGAACGATATACCGTACTGGAGTTTCTTCTTACTGCTGAAGATGATGAGCGTCGTGTTGAGTTCGCCGAGGGCGATACCGATGAGCTTCGTCTTACTGTGCTCGAAGATGGTTTTTGACTGTTAGAGTTATACGCTCTATTTGAAGGGGTATATGCCCTACGGGATGTATTAGCGTTTGTATTTGATGATGTGGACCTACGATTTGTTAATGAGGCCACACTACTACGTCTTGAGGTGTATTTTGAATTTGTTACGCTAGAAGCACTGGATGTACGTCTATTGGTTGCATAGCTTCCGCGTCTGCTTGCACTATATGAAACCCTAGGACTATAATATCTGTTGTGGCTATAGTAGCGCGATCTGTATGGATAGTTGTAATACCCATAATATCTGTAGGGACTGTAATATGCCCAACTGTTATAATAGCTGTAATAAGGGGAGCACCAAAACGGATCGTAATAACCCCAGCTATTCCATCCCCAATTGTTCCAACTGTTCCATCCCCAATTGTTCCATCTATTCCATCTCCAACTGTTCCAGCCATAATTCCACCCCCAGTAGGAGTTCCATCCATTATCTATATAATTAATGGTAACACTGTTGCTGTCTTGTCCCCAACCGGCATAGCCTTGGTAATCGTTGGTTATGGAATCATTTTCAACAAAATTATCGCTAGTGTAAGAGTCTATATCGGTAAAGATGGCATCTTCGGCAGAAATTTGCTCGGCCTCCAGGGATTTATTCCTAAAGTAGTTTTTATAGTAATTGCTATTTGCCTGGTTTGGTATTTCAACAACAGCTTCTTCATATACTGTATGCGGTTCAGTGGTTCCGTAAATACCATCGTTATTCGCGCCAACATATTGATATGAACCACATGACGTTAAGCCAATCACTAAACCTAAAACGGCTAAAATTGGCATTTTTCTTTTTAGGTAGTTGTTAAATCGCATATCTCTAGAATTTTATTGTTGAACATAACAAAAATAGTTAGTTTTGCCAAACTATTTTATATTTATAATAGTCACAATATTTGTGCCAAAACATTTATATGAGCAAAAAACTTACAAGTAGAGCAGAGGATTACTCGAAATGGTATAACGAATTGGTGGTTAAGGCAGACTTAGCAGAGAATTCGGCAGTTAGAGGATGTATGGTTATAAAACCTTATGGATATGCCATTTGGGAAAAGATGCAGGCCGAATTGGATAGGATGTTTAAGGAAACAGGGCATCAAAATGCATATTTTCCACTGTTTGTGCCCAAAAGTTTGTTCGAAGCAGAGGAGAAAAACGCCGAAGGTTTTGCTAAGGAATGTGCCGTTGTAACGCATTATCGCTTACAAAACGATCCAGATAAACCAGGGAAGTTGCGTGTTGATCCAGAAGCCAAATTAGAGGAAGAGCTTGTGGTAAGACCAACGAGTGAAGCCATTATATGGAATACTTATAGAAATTGGATACAATCTTATAGGGATTTACCCATCTTAGTTAATCAATGGGCCAATGTGGTGCGTTGGGAGATGCGTACCCGATTGTTTTTACGTACAGCCGAGTTTTTGTGGCAAGAAGGACATACCGCCCATGCCACTAAGGCTGAGGCTATGGAAGAGGCCAGGTTAATGAATAATGTCTACGCTACATTTGTAGAAAATTTCATGGCCATTCCAGTTATTCAAGGAGTGAAAACCGAAAGCGAACGCTTTGCGGGCGCCGAAGAAACATTTTGTATTGAAGCACTAATGCAAGATGGAAAAGCGCTACAGGCTGGAACTTCCCATTTTTTAGGACAGAATTTTGCTAAAGCCTTCGATGTAAAATTTGCTACTAAAGAAGGTAAGCAAGATTATGTTTGGGCGACTTCTTGGGGCGTATCTACGCGATTGGTGGGGGCCTTAATTATGACGCATAGTGATGATAAGGGCTTGGTGTTGCCACCAACTTTAGCACCTAACCAAGTGGTAATAGTACCTATTTATAAGGGAGAAGAACAACTGGAAGCCATTACCGAAGTTGTAAATGGTGTCGTTAAGGATTTACGTAGTAAAAATATTTCTGTTAAATATGACGATAGGGATACGCTAAGGCCAGGGGCTAAGTTTGCCCAGCATGAATTGCAAGGAGTGCCTTTACGTATTGCCATTGGACCAAAGGATTTGGAAAACGGTACGGTAGAATTGGCCAGACGGGATACCTTGACAAAAGAAGTGGTGGCTTTAGAGGCCTTAAATGAAAAAGTAGAGGGTTTGTTGGCCGAAATACAAGAATCTTTATTTAATAAAGCTAAGGCGTTTAGAAACAGTCATATTACAGAAGTGGATACCTTTGAAGATTTTAAGACTGTATTGGAAACCAAAACAGGTTTTATTTCTGCACATTGGGATGGCACTAATGAAACTGAAGAAAAAATAAAAGAATTAACCAAAGCGACTATACGCTGTATTCCGTTGGAAATGAAAGCAGAAGAAGGCGTTTGTGTGTATAGTGGAAAACCTTCTAAAGGCAGGGTGTTATTTGCAAAAGCGTACTAAAAGTAATTTTTTTCAAAAAAAAATATTTTGTGCTTGCAGCATTTAAAAATAGTTGTATTTTTGCATCCGCAATGGAAACGTTGCCAAGTTAATTGAAAAAGTTTTTAAAAGATATTTGCAGATTTAAAATTAAACTTTAAATTTGCGCACTCAAAAAACAATGGCCCGTTCGTCTATCGGCTAGGACGCCAGGTTTTCATCCTGGTAAGAGGGGTTCGATTCCCCTACGGGCTACAATATTTTAATAAGAAAAAATAAAATGGCAAATCATAAGTCAGCATTAAAAAGAATTAGAAGTAACGAAGCAAAACGCTTAACTAATAGATATCAGCATAAAACTACACGTAATGCTATTAAGAAATTACGTGAGTTAACTGATAAAAAAGAAGCAGAAGCTTTATTCCCTTCTGTAGTTTCAATGTTAGACAAGTTAGCTAAGAAAAATGTTATTCATGCTAATAAAGCAGCAAACTTAAAATCTGGTTTAGCTAAGCATGTAGCGGCGCTTTAATAAGAGCTTAAATAAAATTTAAAAGCCTTTCAGAAATGAAAGGCTTTTTTTATGGTTTTTGATTGTCGAATTTATATTAAAGGAATTGTATTTTCAAAAACTAAAATTGAAGTATGAAGCATAGTATAATGATATTATTTTTTTTGTTCTATTTTGAGTTTATGATGCCACAAGCCCCTAATATGGTGGTGGATGTTATTGAAGAGGGGTTTATTTATGAACGGGCTATTTTTCCACAGTGCCATGCTCCTACATTAGTGGAGTTAAATAATGGGCATATTATGGATCATGCCCAAATGTTGTGTTTAAGCATAAATTTGGGTCAGTCTGAAAAGGAAGAACTCGGTGTTTTTTACGCCTCTAAATTGAGTCCTGAAGGCCTTGATCTTTGCATTGAAAGATTCAGGTTCAAAACAGGTAGTTGTGTTTACTGGCTAAAGCATGTATTAACCCAATAAGAAGAAATGGGTGTTCTCGATTTATTGCCCTTAACAGTGCCTTGATAGTTTTGGTCATGGCATTAAAATTCAATGGTAATGTTAGTGCTTCTATTTATAAAACAGTTCACAATCGAATTTGGTTAAAGCCTTGTATTTATAATATTATTAAAGGCAGACCCAAATGTATAGGTAACTCCCATAGCAAAGCCTAAATCTAAATCGGTGGCTATTTGTTTTTGTTTGAGAAGAACATCTTCTAAAGAAGCGTCGCCAGCAGGTAAATTTATTTGATCGTTAATAAACTCTAAGTTGCTGGAAAACCTAACAGAAAACCCTTTTATTATGCGAACAGATAGGCTATTATAAACTTGTAGTCTGTTTTTAGCAAAATGTTTTAAAAAGCTAGAGGCTCTAACCCTGGAGTAGATATTGCCCCATGGTTGTCTGTATCTTGCTTGAATGTCAAAGGAATGGTTAAATATGGTTTCGTTATCCTCGCCAAAAATGGTTGTTTCCAGATAATTGTTATAAAGGCATCCTATTTTGTAAGCAAAAACAATTTCCTTTTTTAATACTTCGCTATATGGATAGATATTGTATTCTATCGCTGGTGAAATCCCCATAGCCAAATCTATGTTGGTATAGGTATCGTGCCTAGCGCTTACAAATATCCCTGTAGACCAATGGTCTGAAAGACTGCGAACCACACTCGCAGATCCCCATATTCTATCTCTGTTACTTGTAAATTCTTCGTTATCCCGTATAAACTTACTATTGGTTTGGCTCATTTGCATATCTGCTCGTATACGCCACTTTTCCGTTACGCGGTCACTTTCTAAGCCAACTTTGTACTCAAATCTTTTACGGCTGGATTCTTTGTTGTATTTTGCATCTCCGTAAACCTCAAATATCCAGTTTTTCCAAGGGTCTTCAGTTTTAGTTTCATCGTTTACAGTTTCCCCTTTTATTTTATAAACGATTCTGTCTGCCAAGTCGGATTCAACAATAAACTTGATTAATCCCTTTTTTATCAGTGAAACCAATTTTTGGCGTACCTCATCGGCAGTCATATTAGGGTTTGAGTCAAAAGACAAAGTCTCGGTAATATTGCTAAATGAAGAACTGCCATTAAATTCAAGTTTATAAGTTCTTCCGCCACTACCATTTATTATATCGTATATAAATAGCTGTACATTGGCTAAGCCCTGGTCACGAACGTGATTAATATGTTTAACTTCCTGTCTAATGTAATTCTTGTCACAATTGCAGCCTACGTATAGTTTTATTGATTCTTTATCCTGGGATTGCCCTGTTAAGTTTAGTGGGATAAAAAAAATAAAGATTATAAAAAAGCGAACAAAATTGGGTGCTAACATGAAAACATACTTTTTAGTATTAACTGTAAATATATGTTTCCTAAAGGAAAAGGAAAACTCTTGTGGCTATACAACATTGATTTGTAGACGAATGTGTTATTTGTGTTGCATAAAAAAAGCTTTAGCAAATAATGGCTAAAGCTTTTTATAGAATTAGAATTAGAATTAGTTATATGGTTTATCCGTTCATAGAAATTAAAAACTCTTCGTTGTTTCTGGTTTGCTTAAAGCGGTCGTTAATAAATTCCATAGCTTCAACAGGGTTCATATCGGCTAAATACTTACGCATCACCCACATACGTTGAATGGTGTTTTCGTCTAAAAGTAAATCATCACGACGCGTACTTGAAGAAGTTAAGTCGATAGCAGGGAAAATTCTACGGTTAGATATTTTTCTATCCAACTGTAGCTCCATGTTACCAGTTCCTTTAAATTCTTCAAAAATAACTTCATCCATTTTCGATCCGGTTTCGGTAAGTGCCGTTGCAATAATGGAAAGCGAACCGCCATTTTCAATATTTCTGGCAGCTCCAAAGAAACGTTTTGGTTTATGTAGTGCATTAGCATCAACACCACCACTTAATATTTTACCTGAAGCAGGTTGTACAGTGTTATATGCCCTTGCTAAACGGGTAATAGAATCCAATAAGATTACAACATCGTGTCCGCATTCTACCAAACGCTTGGCTTTTTCAAGAACGATATCGGCAATTTTAACATGCTCGTGGGCTTCTTTATCGAAAGTAGAAGAAATTACTTCGCCTCTAACGTTACGTTGCATATCGGTTACCTCTTCTGGGCGTTCGTCAATTAATAAAATCATGAGGTAAACTTCAGGATGGTTAGCAGCAATAGCATTGGCTACATCCTTTAGCAACATAGTTTTACCTGTTTTAGGCTGGGAAACAATCATACCACGTTGTCCTTTTCCAATAGGGGAAAACAAGTCCATAATTCTAGTAGAAATGGTACTTTGTTTTTCTGCAATATTGAATTTTTCCTTTGGAAATAATGGTGTTAAATGTTCAAAGGCAACGCGGTCGCGAACTACCTCTGGTTTTTGCCCATTAATTTTGGTTACCTTTATTAAAGGGAAATATTTTTCACCTTCTTTGGGTGGACGTACTTGACCTAGAACAGTATCTCCTTTTTTTAATCCAAATAATCTAATTTGCGATTGCGATACATAAATATCGTCTGGAGAAGATAAATAGTTATAGTCTGAGGAGCGTAAAAAACCATAACCATCTTGCATGATGTCTAAAACCCCTTCGCTTTCAATAATGGCATCAAACTCATAATCTGGTTCTCGGTAACGGTTTCTGTTGTCTTTGTTGCCGTTATTTTGGTTGCCCTTCTGACTCTTGTTTTGACCTTTATGTTGTTGACTTTGCTCTCTTTTTTGGGGAGGTTGCTGTTGCTGTTGTTTGTCTTTAGGAGCCTTGGCGTTCTCTTCCTTACTCTTATTGTCTTCAGCGCCCTTATTTGGGGTAGCTTCTTTTTGTGCTACTTGCTTTTGTTGAGGTTTAGGAGTGGCTTCTTTTTGAACGGCTTCTTTTTGAACGGCTTGTTTTTGTTGAGGTTTAGGAGCGCCTTCTTTTTGAATGCGCTTTCTTGGTTTTCTAGCAGCAAGCTTTTCTTTTGGTTCTTGAGAAGTCTTAGTGATTTCTTTTGCTGTTTCAGGATTAGCTGCTTGTACATCGAGGATTTGATATACTAAATCTAATTTTTTGAGAGAACGGTACTTAGGAACGTTTAATTTTTTTGCAATCTCTTGTAAATCAGAGAGCTTTTTCTCCTTTAATTGTGAAATTTCAAACATTGATGTTTAATTGAATATTTTTTTACTTTTAATTTTGGGTTATTCTGAAAAAAATGAATTTTTATTCTGAAGAATTAACAATCTGCAATTGTGATTGTTGTGTATTATTATTGCAATTATACAACTTTATTTTAATTTTTACAGCCTAAATTATAAAAGAAACTATTATTTTTGCGTTCCATAATTAAAATTATATGTTACAACGCATACAATCCATATATCTTTTAGCCGTAGCTATAGTATCTGCTGGGGTAATTTTTATATGTCCTTTATTCCAAATTGAAGGAAAAGATGGGCAATGGGTTTATGCAACAGACAATCTTGTGTATTTGAGTTTGTTTTTAGGGTCTGCGTTGTTAGCATTAACTTCAATTTTTAGGTATAAAAACAGGAAGTCTCAATTTGTATTGGGGCGACTTAACATCATATTAAACTTTTTTTTACTAGGATTTTTCGTGTATCTATCTCTAAACGTATCTGGAGAAACTGTAGTTTCAGAGAAAGGTATTGGGATGTTTCTTCCTATTATTTCTATCGTATTTTTGGTTTTAGCCAATAGAGCCATTAAAAAGGATGAAGATCTTGTAAAATCTGTAGATCGATTGCGATAAACCTATCATCTTAGTAGTATTAGTGCGTGAAACCCTGACGAATTCGTCAGGGTTTTTTTGTTACCGTTTATTAAACTCAACAACTTCCAAATTATCAATTCTGTTACCATCTATGGTAAAGCGTAGCATGGTACGTGTTTTATGGAAGCCGTGTTTACCAACCGCTCCGGGATTCATGTGCAACAGGTTTAATTTTTTATCGGGCATTACTTTAAGGATGTGCGAATGGCCACAGATAAACAGTTTGGGCGGGTTATTTCTAATAGCGTCACGTACCCTAACATTGTAGGCTCCTGGGTAGCCCCCAATATGGGTTATCCAAACATCAACTTGTTCACACTTAAAACGATTGTGTTCTGGGAATTCCTGTCTTACGTTAGTGTTATCAATATTGCCATATACGCCTTTTAATGGTTTTAGGGCCTTAATGGCATCAGTTACTTTTAAATCCCCAATATCGCCGGCATGCCAAACTTCATCGGCCTGTTTTACATATTTTAAAATATCGTTATCGATATAGCTATGCGTATCTGAAAGTAATAGTATTTTGGTCATTTATGCCGAATTTGTTTCAGTGTCTTTTTAATATATAATTAAGAGTCGTGTTTGTGCAAGAATCACAAAACTATCTATCTTTGTTGTTTAAACAAAAGTATAAAAAGCGTTTGAGGTATTTTATTGAATTGTCTTATAATGGTAGGGCGTATCATGGGTGGCAAAATCAGCCCAATGCCATTTCGGTTCAGGAAGTTATAGAGAAGGCCCTGTCCACACTGTTGGGAGAGCCTGTTGCAATTGTTGGCGCAGGACGAACAGATGCTGGGGTACATGCCAAACAACTATTCGCCCATTTTGATTCTGAAGTTGCTTTTGATGAAAGTAATCTAGTATATAAGCTCAATTCTTTTTTGCCCAACGATATAGCCATTCATGATCTATTTAGAGTAAAACCCCATGCCCATGCACGGTTTGATGCGTTAAGCAGAACATATTTGTATCGAATAGCCTTAAGGAAAGATGCCTTTACATTTAATAATGCCTATTATGTAAAGCAAGCTTTGGATGTAGCAAAGATGCAAGAAGCTTCAAAAGTGTTATTCGGGTATAAGGATTTTCAATGTTTCTCGAAGAGTAATACCGATGTAAAAACGTATCATTGTACCATGATGCAATGCGACTGGAATTTAGAAGGAGGGGAGCTGCAACTAACAATTAAGGCCGATAGGTTTTTAAGAAATATGGTTAGGGCCATTGTGGGAACTATGATTAATATAGGTTGTGGAAAATTGGAAACTGAAGATTTGCACCGTATTATTGAATCTAAAAGTAGGAGTGAAGCAGGGTTTTCGGTACCTGCCCATGCTTTGTATTTAGTAGAGGTAGCCTATCCAAATGATATAAAATTATAAATGAACGAGAAAAAAGAAAATATTTTCGATTTTAAACTTTTTAAGCGCTTGTTTCAATATATCAAGCCTTATAAATTAGTCTTTTCAAGCTTGGTATTTTTGGTTGTTTTTTTGGCATTGTTTAGTGCTTTAACACCAAAAATAACAGAGTATGCCATCGATAATAGTATAGCTACGAAAGAGGAAAAGGATTTTATGTTCTATATTATGCTTATGCTGGTGGTCTTGTTCCTGCAAACAATTTTTCAGTTGTTGTTTATTTATTATGCTTCTTGGTTGGGACAAAACCTGGTTGTAGATGTTCGGGTAAAGTTATTTGACCATTTGCTTAAATTTAAAATGAAGTATTACGACAACTCCTCGGTAGGTGTGCTTATTACCCGGGCTGTTACAGATATGGAGCGTATTGCCGATATTTTTGGACAAGGTCTGTTTATGATTATTAGGGATTTACTCACTATGGTCGTGGTGTTTAGTTTTATGGTTTATTCTAACTTAAAGCTAAGCTTAATAGTCTTTATCATGCTTCCTGTATTGATTTATGCAACGCGTGTTTTCCAAAAATATATGAAGAAGGCGTTTGAGGAAGTACGTACCGAAGTGTCTAATTTAAATTCTTTTGTACAAGAGCGCTTAACGGGAATGAAAATCCTTCAGCTTTTTACCCGGGAAGCCATAGAATATAAAAAATTTCAAGCTATAAATGAACGCCATAAAAAAGGCTGGTTAAAAACAGTTTGGTACAATTCTATATTTTTTCCTATTGCCGATTTGGCTTCATCGGTAACCGTAGGCTTGGTGGCTTGGTATGGCGGATTGAACGTGGTATTGGAAGGTAGTGTAAGCCAAGGGGTGCTTATTGCGTTTATTATGTATATTCCTATGTTATTTAGGCCTTTACGGCAAATAGCCGATAAGTTCAATACCTTACAAATGGGGATGGTGGCTGCCAATAGGGTGTTTAAAGTATTGGATACCACATCACAGATTGATGATAGCGGCACTTATATAGCGCAACACTTTAAGGGAAATATAAAGTTTAATAACGTTCATTTTAGCTACGTGGAAGACGAAGAGGTCCTAAAAGGGGTTTCTTTTGCTGTGAATGCTGGTGAGACCGTGGCTATTGTTGGTGCAACAGGAGCAGGGAAATCAACTATTATTAATTTATTGAACCGGTTTTATGAAATCAAAGATGGGTATATTGCCATAGATAATATCAATATAAAAGATGTCACCTTGGCGTCTTTGCGTACACAAATAGCGGTAGTATTACAAGATGTGTTCTTATTTGCCGATACCATTTTAAATAACATTACGCTTAACCATCCAGAGATTACAGAAGCTGAGGTTATAGAAGCAGCAAAGGCTATTGGTGTTCATGAGTTTATAAGTAGCTTACCAGGAGGCTATCATTATAACGTTAAGGAACGCGGGGCTATGTTGTCTTCTGGGCAACGACAGTTAATCTCATTTTTAAGGGCTTATGTTACCAACCCTAGTATTTTGGTGCTGGATGAAGCAACTTCTTCGGTCGATTCGTATTCCGAGCAACTTATCCAAAATGCAACCGATAAAATAACCAAGGGAAGAACCTCTATTGTTATTGCCCACCGTTTGGCAACAGTAAAAAAAGCCGATAAGATTTTGGTTATGGAATCGGGCAAACTTGTAGAACAAGGCACCCATAAGGAGTTGCTTAAAAAGAAAGATGGGTATTATAAAAACCTTTACGAAGTGCAGTTTTTGCAAAAAGAAGAGGTGTTTTAACAGGTACTCGATAGATATTAATTTTTTACAGATATTTTTTAGGGCAAATGGCAAGCCACCGCGCTATACGCTATAGTTTTATAAAATATTCAAGGTTTTTCAACTACTATAATTATTAGCCATCTTGGTTCTTGATTCTTTGAGTCTTAGCTCCCTTGCTAGATATTTTAAAAAAGCTGCCGCTCCTATCGCTTTTGCGGGTTTAGTCGTTAGAGATTAGTATGCTTTTAGTATTTTCAATTGCTTCAGCCAATTTGTTTAACCATAAATCGAAGCCGTTAAGATGCTATGATATCCTTAAAAAATTCAGGGCCCTTGAGTAATATTAAAATGCCAGCAAAGACTAAAATAACAAGTATATATATAACTATAAAAACAATAAAAAACCACAGGGTTCTTAAAATAATACCAATTAGGCTAAGGTTATACAGTCTTCTTAAACAATATGCCGAAAAAATAACTTGGAAGGGTAAATTTATGTAGGCTAGCTTGCCCAAGGAAATACCCAAGAAGGCCCCAGTAATATTCAATGCGGTACTTATTATGGCAAGTTGGGATAATATGTACATGAAAATGACTAAATGCTCGGTATAATTGTATTCTTTCCTATTAAAAAAAACCAATCTGGACATTAATGCATAAACAGGAACAAAAAGCATCATTAATAGCGAGCTATGTTCTTGAACCAATTTATAAGTGCTATTGGCCAGAAAATGGTTGCCATTGCCCAAATATAAGTTTGAAATGTCTACAACATTGGGAAAATAAGTATTCAAAAAAAACCATTCCAATCCCGTTATGGTTAAGGCTAACGCAAAGAAACTAATAACGTTAACGTATTTTTTCCTCACTCCATTAATATAGCCACCAATAACAGCTTCTGGTTTTTTAAAAAGCGTTATAAACGTTTGAAAGAACGTATTGTCGTAGTTAAAAAAAGTTGCAGTGAAATACTCAAACAGATTTCTAAGGGTTAACCGCTTTCTAATGACCTTGCCCCCACATTTATAGCAGTAATCGCATTCTGCATTTAACGTGGTATTGCAATTTTTACAGGTCATTACACCAAATCACTTTTAATTAGGTTAATTAACTCATTGGTATCTTCAAAAACCACAAACTCACCATCTTTAAAATAAGAAATATGTCCGGTTTCCTCACTAACTACCAGGGCAACGGCATCGGTTTTTTCGGTAATACCAATAGCTGCCCTATGGCGCAGGCCAAAACGTTGCGGAATGTTTTTTTCGTTATTTACTGGAAGGATAACCCGAGTCGCTTTTACAATATTATTGCTAACTATAATGGCGCCATCATGTAAGGGGCTATTTTTAAAAAAGATACTTTCAATAATGGGTTGGGTGACCTTAATATTCATTTCGTCTCCAGAAGAGGATAAAAAATCAAGGTTGTTATTGCGTTCAAAAACCACTAAAGCTCCAGTTTTAGACATGGACATTTTGTTACAGGCAGAAACAATGGCATCGACATCAGTAGTATTGGTGGCTTCAGTTTTTAAGAATTTAAATTGCTTTATAAATTTGCCCCGCTTTCCAAAATTGGTAGAGCCTACCATAAGCAGAAACTTCCTTATTTCCGGCTGAAAAACAACAATTAAAGCAATAATACCAACCTTCATAAAACCACCAAAAATACCCGTTAACAGTTCCATGTTAAGAAAATCGGTTAATCGCCAGGCACCATATATAATAATGATTCCTATAAAAATATTAATGGCAACCGTACCTTTAACCAGTTTGTATAAATAGTAGAGTAGTAGGGCGACCAGTATAACGTCTATAACGTCTACAACAGTAAATTTTAAAAGGTCTTTAAAGATGTCCAAAGGCTTGTGGTTTTGGTAAATTTAGTAAAAAAGGGTTAATAAATGAATTCGTTATTAGAAACGAATAAAGAATCGTTTTCTGCGTTTAAAAATAATGACTTAAAAGTGATATAATCCTGAAAAGATAAGTTTGGACTAAATGAAAATTTTAAGTTTAATTTTCCAGAACTGGTAAGACCTTTTAATTCAATCAATAAATCGTCAATCCTTTTGTAATTTTCAATAACTACAGAGTCTAAAGATGTGGTTTCTAATTCAATTCTTTCAAGAGAATATAGTTTAACTAGACAGTTAAAAGTAACTAATGAAAAATCTTTTCTTGTACTGTTTACTATATTATTTTTAAATGTCACATCCGTAAACTCCACAAATCCCAAACTGTTCCTGCTGGTATCGTGGCAGGTGAAGTAGTTTTTGGCATTGACATTTTTATGACCTGCATTTTGCTTTTTCTCTTGCAAGAATTTTATATGAGGAATAACCTGCTTTAAGGTTAATCGCTTATCAACATTAATTAGCCAGTTGGTGGTACTGATCAGGTTTTTTCTGTTAAGCTCCACACTATCGGGTTGGGTTTCATCATAAAATAAATAAGCGGCAGAAACATCATTGATTTCCGTGATTTCAGAATGACCGATTTCTGGTAATTGAACGGCCTTTTTATTTCCGCAGGAAAACATAAATAGGGTAATTGCTAGCAAAAAAATAGATTTCATATAACTTCTAACTTCTAACTTCTAATTGTTCAACAAGCTTAATACATTCCATGGCCTCCTTTACATCGTGTACACGTAAAATAGAGGCGCCTTTTTGCAAGGCTACAGTATTTAAAACCGTAGTACCATTCAGTGCTTCTTGCGCCGAAGTGTTTAAAGCCTTGTAAATCATCGATTTTCTGGAAACGCCTACCAACAGCGGTTTTTCAATCATGTTGAACAGTTCCAGTTGGTTCAATAATTCAAAATTTTGCTCTAGGGTTTTGGCAAAACCAAATCCAGGATCAATAATTACATCTATAATGCCTAGGGCTGTAGCGGCAGCAATGCGCTCGGAGAAATAAAACAAAATATCTTTTACCAAATTGTTGTAGTGGGTATGTTGCTGCATGGTTTGGGGCGTACCACGCATATGCATCATAATGTAGGGTACCTGCAAATTAGCTAGAGTTGGTAGCATGTTTTCATCTAACTTTCCCGCAGAAATATCATTTACTAAGGCCGCTCCAGCTTCAATGCATTGTTTGGCAACTGTACTTCTAAAGGTGTCGATAGATAACAGGGTATTAGGAAACTTGTTTAAAATTGACTTAACAATAGGCAGTATGCGCTTTAGTTCTTCCGCTTCGCTTACAAAATCGGCGCCAGGGCGTGAGCTATAAGCACCAATATCAACAAAGGAAGCGCCTTCATTGAGCATTTTTTCAACTTGGCCCAAAATAGTTTTTTCGTTTTTATAGGCACCACCATCGTAAAACGAATCGGGAGTAACGTTTAAAATACCCATCACCTTGGGAGATGATAAATCTACGAGCTGTCCTTTACAGTTAATTGTCATACATTTTAAAATTAGCTACAAAAACACGAGTGTTTTTTCAAAATAGATGTAAAAAATTATATTCAAAAATAAGGATTAGTGAGTTCGTAGCAACAATAAAGAAAACTTTAAACCGTAAACTTTGAACTTTCTAATAATTTATGCGAAATTTACCCCAAATTGAATTTTATTTATGCAAGATACCTCAAAACAATACGACGCTGTTATAGAGACATGTAAAAATTTATTTATTAAGAAAATGAGTGACTATGGTAGTGCGTGGCGTATACTAAGGTTACCATCTTTAACCGATCAAATTTTTATTAAGGCACAGCGCATACGCGGTTTGCAGCAAAATGGTGTTAGAAAAGTAGACGAAGGTGAAGTAAGCGAGTTTATAGGCATTATAAATTACTGCGTTATGGCGTTGATACAGTTAGAAAAGGGCGTTGTAGAGCAACCAGATTTATCGACAGAGGAAGCCACGACATTGTATGAAGAGCAAATAGCGATTACCAAAAAATTAATGGAGGATAAAAACCACGATTATGGTGAGGCGTGGCGCGATATGCGGGTAAGTAGTTTAACCGATTTAATTTTACAAAAGCTTTTACGCGTTAAGCAGATTGAAAATAATAAAGGCAAAACATTGGTGAGTGAAGGTATTGATGCCAATTATCAAGACATGATAAATTATGCGGTTTTTGCTTTGATACATCTAAATGAAACATAGTTAAACCACCCGATAAGGTCATATGCTATTTTGCATATTGTAGCGTTTCCGGGGTTGGTCGCTGAGGTTCTCGAAGCGACGTTTATGATATAACAAGGTGACTTCGAGAGCCTCAGTCACCAAAAGGATTAAAAGTTTTATGAAAATTTTTATTACAATATCACGATTAATAGTAGGAAGTCTATTTATAGTTTCCGGGCTTATAAAATGTAACGATTCAATAGGGTTTTCTTATAAGCTCAACGATTATTTTGCCGCCGATGTATTAAACCTAGAGTTTCTAATACCTTATTCCTTGATGCTTGCGGTAATGATATGTGTGGTTGAGATTGTACTTGGTATAGCAGTACTATTTGGATTTAAGAGCAAGCTCACTTCAACATTGATATTATTGATGATGTTGTTTTTTACATGGTTAACATGGTATACGTCTAGCTGTTTGCACGAACAGGAAGTGATGGCAAAACTGGGCGAAGAGTTTACTAAAAACTGTGTAACCGATTGTGGTTGTTTTGGGGATGCTCTAAAACTAGAACCTATCGAATCGTTTTATAAGGATTTGTTTTTACTGTTGTTTACAGTTCCATTGTTCTTTGCCAGTTTTAAAGGGATGATACCTGTTAATACGCCCAAACAGGATAAGTTTTATATGGCAACATCCCTAGCGTTAATTTTAGGTTTTGGGGTTTTGGTTATTGGCTGGTGGTTTACCGTATTGTTTTCAATTGTTACATTTTTGGTTGTTTATTTACTAAAAAGTAAAATAAGCAATCAATGGGTATTATTGTTAATGCCTTATGTGTTGGCCTTAGGATTTACCTGGTACTGTTTACAGCATTTACCTTTAAAGGATTTTAGACCCTATAAAGTGGGAGCCAATATTCCTGAAGGTATGGCCATTCCCGAAGATGCACCAAAAGCAGTAATTGAATATACTTGGAAGTTTAATGTGGATGGCAATGAAAAAGTAGTTGTAACAGATGGTAGCTACCCAAATATTGAAGGTGAGTTTGTGGGGGTAGAAACTCAGGTGGTTAAAGAAGGGTATGAACCGCCTATCCACGATTTTTCTATTGAAACAGATAGTACTAACCTAACGGATGAGTACATGCAAACAGAAAAATTGCTAATGGTGGTATGCTACAGTTTGCAGTCGGCCGAAGATGGTGGTTTAGATAAACTAAAAGACATATCCAATGAAGCTTCAAAAGCAGGCTATACGGTAATTGGTGTAACGGCTTCCGGAGATGATGACAAAAAGGCTTTAAAAGAGAGGTATAAATTGAATTTTGACTTTTATATCTGTGATGAAAAAGCTTTAAAAACGGTTGTGCGTTCCAATCCGGGCTTTGTAGTATTAAATAATGGAACCATAACACAAAAAGCACATTGGAACGATGCCGAAGGTTTAGAGTTTTAGTTTTCAGTAGGCAGCGTCCTTTAAAACCAAGAAAAACAACAAAAACATAAATGATATAGCTTATTGAACACTGAACACTAAACACTGAACACTAAACACTGAACACTGATACAATATCTATTAAATAAAATCACTTATGCCTTACTCACACTATGGGGAGTGGTCACCGTTATATTCTTTTTGTTTAATGTGCTTCCGGGAGATCCGGCACAAATGATGCTGGGGCAGAATGAAGACAGTGAACAACTGGCATTGGTAAAGCAAAAATATGGATTCGATAAGTCTGCAACTACCCAATATTTATATTATTTAAACGATTTATCACCGCTTTCTTTTCATTCCCAAAAACCAGAAGATTATACATTTTTAAATAAGGACAAGTATAATGCGATAGCCTTGTTTTCAATAGGAAGTATCACTACGGCTTTAAAAACACCATACCTTCGCGAATCATTTACCAAGCAAGGTAAAAAAGTAACACAAGTATTGGCTGAGACTTTACCTAATACTTTTGTTTTGGCGATTACAGCGATTATTATAGCGATAATTGTAGGGTTATTGCTGGGCATTGTTTCGGCATTATTTAAAGATAGGTGGTTAGATAAAACCATTCAGGTTATAAGTACTTTGGGCATGAGCGTACCCTCGTTTTTTAGTGCCATTTTATTTGCTTGGGTATTTGGATTTGTTTTGCACAAATACACGAACTTGGAAATGACGGGTAGTTTGTTCGAATTGGACGATTTTGGCGAGACCATGCATGTCAAATGGAAAAATTTAATATTGCCTGCTATCGTTTTGGGGATTCGTCCGTTAGCGGTAGTCATTCAATTGATGCGGAATTCCCTGTTGGAGGTTTTTAACCAGGATTTCATCCGTACGGCCAGGGCAAAGGGACTAAGTGAATTCCAAATCATAAGGCGCCATGCGGTAAAAAATGCTTTAAACCCCGTAGTAACTGCCATTTCTGGATGGTTCGCTTCCATGTTGGCAGGTGCCGTTTTTGTAGAGTACATTTTTGGGTGGAACGGTTTGGGAAAGGAAATTGTAAACGCCCTCAATACATTGGATTTACCAGTGATTATGGGAGCTGTTTTGGTCATTGCCACATTGTTTGTAATGATTAATATTTTAGTCGACTTAATATACGTTTGGTTAGATCCAAAGGTTAAGTTGCAATAAAGAAATAATTAAATAGATGAAATGAGCCATAACAGATTTAGGTACCAGTCGAGATGATTGTTGGCGAATTGCACCTGCCTGCCGGCAAGGCTGGTCTGACCAATTAAAAAGAAGTAAAAATAAGCAGATGAAAAAAATGAATTACCTACTAGTGTTATTAATCAGTATTTTCAGTTGTAATATAGATAAGGCCCCTAAGCATTTTAGTGAAGGCGCCCTAAATGATACATTTACGACTTTGCAAGGCGAAAGTATTGATTTTAAGACCATATTAGAGAAACACAAAGGCAAGACCATTGTCATAGACATATGGGCCTCATGGTGTAGGGATTGTATTATAGGCATGCCCAAGGTTAAGGAGTTACAATCCAAGCATAAAGATGTAGTTTTTGTCTTTTTATCGCTAGATAGAGGAGTGGTTGCTTGGAAGCGTGGTATTGAAAAATATAAGGTAAAAGGCGAGCACTATTATATGCCTTCCGGAAAAAAATGTCCTTTTGCAGATTTTGTAAAAATAGACTGGATTCCAAGATATATGGTAATAAATAAAGCAGGAAAGATAGAATTATTTAATGCCATAAAAGCCGATGATAATAAGTTGGTAAAGGCTCTAAAAAAGTAGTATTTTTGACAACCATACCAGTTCTCATTTAGAATTGCCCAAAATAAAAGTAGCAATTTTTAGTCTAGGCGAAAAAGTGCAAATTTTAGCGAGTCAATTTAAGTTAGAAATGGTAATAAAATCACAATAAAACCTTTAAAGCGTTTAACAACAGTCTTATGAGAAAACAAATTGTTGCCGGAAACTGGAAAATGAATAACGATTTGGCGGAAACCCTAGCGTTATTAACCGATTTACAAAAACAAACCCAAACGTCGAATGCAGAAGTTATGGTGGCACCCGCCTTCACTAACCTTTATAAAGCTTTCGAAGCGTTAAAGGATTCTAACATAGAAGTTATAGCACAAAACATGCATTATGCAGAAAATGGAGCTTATACAGGAGAGATTAGTGCCAGTATGCTAAAAAGTATTGGTATAAACACCGTTATTTTAGGACATAGCGAACGTCGTGAATATTTTAATGAAACCGACGAATCTCTTGCCAAAAAGGTGGATGCCGCTCTAGAAAAAGGTATGCGCATTATTTTTTGTTTTGGCGAAGAATTGGCCGATAGAAAATCTGGAAATGAAGGAACAGTTGTAGAAAACCAAATTAAGAATGCTCTTTTTCATTTGAGTGCTGCGGCTTTTCAAAACATTATTTTAGCTTACGAACCCGTTTGGGCGATAGGTACAGGGGAAACTGCAAGTCCAGAGCAAGCACAAGATATGCATGCTTTTATAAGAAAAACACTTGCCAATAAGTATGGGGCAGACATAGCAGAAGAAGTTTCTATTTTATATGGCGGAAGCTGTAAGCCAGGAAATGCCCAGGAAATATTTTCAAAACCAGATGTAGATGGTGGGTTAATTGGAGGAGCTTCATTGAAAGCAGAAGATTTCTATGCAATAGTTAATGCATTTTAATTATTAAAACGTTTTTTTGGCGTTACCCTGACCGTAAGCGTCAGGGTCGCGCTTTCCATTATATCTTTTTTATGGGAGTTTAAGAGGCCAATAGTCTTGGGTGGATAGGATTTTAAGAATATTTAAAACCATAAAAAAGGATGCCATTCCAATCGCTAACGCAAGCAAAATCTAAATAATTAAGTATACCATGTCAAACATTATATACATTGGCTACCAATTTAAAGTAAGTCCATTACAGCCGGCAGTAGAAATTCTTATAGCCGAATTGGGTTATGCTGGTTTTGAAAGTTTTGTGGAAACAGACGAAGGTGTTACGGCATATATTCAAAAGGAAGAATGGTATGAAACAATCTTGGATGATGTTCAAATTTTAAAATCCGATGAATTTGAGATTACCTATACCTTCGAAGACATAGAGCAAACCAATTGGAATGCCGAGTGGGAAAAAAACTTTAATCCCATAGTAGTAGATAATGTCTGTACAGTTCGAGCGCCTTTTCACGATAAACCCAATACGACATACGATATTGTTATAGAGCCTAAAATGAGTTTTGGTACAGGGCACCATGAAACTACCCACATGATGATTCAACATATACTAAAAAACGATTTTACCAATAAATCGGTGTTGGATATGGGGTGCGGTACAGGGGTCTTGGCCATTTTGGCCGAAATAAAAGGCGCTAAACCTATAGATGCGGTCGATTACGATAATTGGTGTTACTTAAACAGTCTAGAGAATGTGGAGCGTAACGATTGCAAGTATATTACTGTAATAGAAGGTGATGCATCGGTTTTAAAGAATAAGAAATACGATATCATAATAGCCAATATCAATAGAAACATCCTGCTTCAGGATATGGCTACTTATACAACTAGCCTAAATCCTAATGGTATGTTGTTTTTAAGCGGATTTTACAATGATGATATTCCGATAATACAAAAAGAATGCGAAAAGCATTTGTTAAAATTTGAAGAAAAGTTGGAACGAAACCAATGGGTATCGTTAAAATTTTTAAATTAGTATACGTAAATTGCTAAAATAGGGATTAGATTATGGGCTCAAAAGAAAAAGCATTAGAAGAATTATTGCTTGAAGAAGAGGTGGTTACGCAAAATGAAATTGTGTTGTACAATGACGAAGTTAATACTTTCGATCATGTTATTGAAACCTTAATTTATGCATGCGACCATACCGCGGAGCAAGCAGAACAATGCTCTATAATAGTGCATTATAAAGGAAAGTGTACGGTAAAAACAGGACTGTACGACGATTTAAAACCACGTTGCACCATGCTCTTGGATGCTGGATTAAGTGCAGAAATTATATAAAAAAAGCTCTGGAATTCCAGAGCTTTTTTTATATAGTAAAATTAATGTTCTTATTTTTTAGCCTTCCCGTAAAAAATTTACTAAAATATTACTTTGAATTAAAGTCGCTTTAAGCATAATTACAATGTAGTAGGGCAAACATAATCGGTTTTAGGCAAATTGGTATTTTTTAATGCCGCATAGCCACCTGCGATATCAATAACATCAAAACCTCTGGCTTTTAAGATAGATGCCGCTATAACAGAGCGGTAACCACCTGCACAATGTACATAATAGGTTTGGTCCTTGCTTATCGCATTCATATGGTTGTTAATATAATCTAAGGCAAAGTGCTGGATGTGTTCGCCTTTTAAATGTTCAGAGTTGTATTCACCATCTTTTCTAACATCCAAAGTGGTTGTTTTGACCTTTGCTATCCGTTTTTCATAGTCATCAGCAGAAATGGATTCAATCTGTTCAATGTCTTTACCGGCCTTTTTCCAGGCTTCAATGCCACCTTCTAAATAGCCAAGGGTATTGTCGTATCCTACACGCGATAAACGGGTTACCGCTTCCTTAGCTTTTCCTTCCGGCGCTACCAATAAAATAGGTTGTTTTAAATCGGTAATCAAGGCGCCGACCCAAGGAGCAAAACCACCATGTAACCCAATAAAAATTGAATTGGGTATATGGGATGCTACATAGTCGCTTTCATGCCTAACATCTAAAACTAGGGCGTTTTCTTGATTGGCAATGGCTTCGAACATTTCAGGGTCTAAAGGCGTGTCTCCTTTTTTAAGTACGTTTTCAAACTCATCGTATCCAGATTTGTTCATCATAGCGTTTTTGGCAAAGTATTGAGGGGGAGGGGCAATGCCATCGAGAACCTCTTCAATAAACTCGTCTCGTGTCATGTCTGCTCTTAAGGCGTAGTTTGTTTTCTTTTGGTCTCCTAAAATACCAACAGTTTCTTTACTTAAATTTTTGCCACAGGCAGAGCCTGCACCGTGGGCTGGATATACAACAACATCATCTGGTAAGGACATAATTTTATTACGTAACGAATCATATAACATGCCAGCTAAATCTTCTTTGGTCAAATTAGACTTTATGGCCAAATCGGGGCGGCCAACATCGCCTAAAAACAAAGTGTCTCCCGAGAATATGGCATGTTCCTTACCGGTTTCATCCAATAGAAGAAAGGTAGACGATTCTAAAGTATGTCCGGGCGTATGCAAAACCTTAATGCTTACATTGCCCAATTTAAAGATTTCGTTGTCTTTGGCCTCATGGATGTTGTAATCGGTTTTTGCTCCCGGACCGTAAACAATTGTAGCTCCTGTTTTTTTTGCTAAATCGACATGTCCAGATACAAAATCGGCATGGAAATGGGTTTCAAAGATATATTTAATTTTGGCATTCTCCCTGTTTGCCTTATCCACATACTGTTGTGTTTCCCTTAAGGGGTCAACAATAGCAACTTCGCCATTAGATTCGATATAATAAGCTCCTTGAGCCAGACATCCAGTATATATTTGTTCTATTTTCATGTGTTAATTTTTATTGTTTTATCAGTCACACTTCTCTTTAATTCAGTCTAGTGAAGGCATGTGATTATTCAACTTCTAATTATTTTAAAGGTATTTATAAACCTTCAATTTAGCCAATAACCTTACTATATGGTATCAAGATTTGTTTAGGCTTATTTCACAATTAAAATGTCTATAATTTTGTTACAAAAGAAAGCTTTTGAATATTTTTTGGCAAAAATAATCGACTCCAATTATTTGTTTTGTGACTTATATTACATAGCATTTATTACATAGCATTTAGCTTAGTTCTTTGTATATAATATAAATAGCCATTAATAATGTAAAAACACCAAAGCTCTTTTTTAGTTTTTCCGCACTTATAAATTTAGAAAGAAAAACGCCTAAAACAATGCCTAAAATTGAAATTAAAGTAAATGTTAACAAGAACACCCATTCTATATCAAGGGCTTGTATATCGCCTATAAATCCTATTAAGGAATTAATGGTAACAATAACCAAAGAAGTGCCTACAGCCTTTTTCATAGGGATATTAGCCCAAAGGACTAATGCGGGAACATATAAAAAGCCACCACCAGCGCCAATTATACCCGTAATGGTTCCAATAATAATACCTTGAACAAACGTTTTGTAATAAGCTTGTTTTTCTTCAGGAGCTTTATTATTGGTTGTTTTTTTTATCATTGAAACAGAAGCCAATAGCATGATAATGGAAAAAAATATCATAATGGCAATATCTTTTGTTATGGTATAATTACCAATATTAAAAAGGGCTTCAGGTATATTATGGACCAGATACCTTCTAGATAAATAAACGGCCAAAAACGAAGGAAAGGAAAAGGCCAGTCCCAATTTTAAATCAACAAGGCCTTTTTTATATTTTTGGTAAGTTCCTACTAGGGATGTTGTGCCTACAACAAATAGTGAGTAAGCTGTGGCAACAACAGGATTATAACCTAATAAATAAACTAGAAGAGGAACGGTTAATATAGAGCCACCACCACCTATAAGACCTAAAACCAATCCTACAATAAGGGCGCCTATATAACCTAACAGGTGGTTGCTATCCATTTAATGTGGCAATTTATCTTTTAAAATACCATATAGAAAAGTCCCCAATATAGCTGCAGCTATAACAATTAGCATAGTGTAAACTCCCGTTCCCAGTAATATATACATAGGGCCAGGGCAGGCTCCAATAAGCGCCCATCCCAATCCAAAAATACAACCGCCAAGAATGGTATTAATTAAACCGTCTTCTTTTCTAGGAACATAAATATCTGCTCCCTTTATATTCTTTATATGACTGCGTTTTGAAATTTGTAAAAACAAGATGCCCGAAGCTATAGCCGTTCCAATAATACCATACATATGAAATGATTGGAACCTGAACATTTCATAAATGCGGTACCAAGAAACTGCTTCTGATTTTACTAAAACAATACCAAAGAAGATACCAACCAGTAAAAATTTTATTTGTTTCATTTTTTTGTTCTTAAAAGATTAGGGGTAATATAAAGTTAGCCATAAGCAAGCCGCCAATAAAAAAACCAATAACAGCAATTAGCGATGGTTTTTGTAGGCTACTAAGCCCTGAAATGGCGTGACCCGAGGTACAACCTCCAGCATAACGAGTACCAAAGCCCACCAAAAAACCACCTACAATTAATAATATGAGCCCCTTGGCAGAACCAGCCGCTTCAACTCCAAATATTTCGTTAGGGACTAATGTGGCGCCAGAATTGGTAAAGCCCATCTCTTTAAGCTCTTTAATTGTATTTGGGTTTAAGTCTGTTATACTATCATTGGAAAGGTAGTGTGTTGCAATGTATCCGCCAATAATAGCACCAACCACAACTATTAAGTTCCATGACTTCTCCTTCCAATCGAATTTAAAAAAGTTGGAAAACTTACCAGCTCCTCCAATAGTACATAATGTTTTTAGGTTCGAGGACATGCCAAAGGTCTTTCCAAAATAAAGCAGTAAAGCCATGACAAGGGCTATTAAGGGGCCAGAAACATACCATGGCCAAGGGTTAAAAATAGATTCCATTTATGTTTTAGTGTTTAGAGTGTACGAATATAATTGTATGTGTTTTTTGTTTTGTTACAAAGTTTACTAAACCCTTACAAGAGTTCAATTTTATTTCTACTTAATTTTATTTTTTCTTCGTTTTCCAATTGTTTTAGCAATCTGGAAATTACTACACGCGAGGTATGCAGATCCTCGGCTATGTCTTGATGTTTTATATTAATCGTATTGGAGTCGTGCAACTTTGTTTTTTCTTTTAAATATTTGGTAAGGCGTTCGTCCATTTTCATAAAGGCGATATTGTCTATAGCGTCTAACATTTCATCAAAACGAATCTGGTAGCTTTCCAAGATAAAAGTCCTCCAGCTTTCATTATTGTGAAACCATTGTAGCATATTTTCAACCGGAACCATAACGAGATCTGAATCTTTTTCTGCAACGGCCCGTATTTTACTTTTTGAAGCTCCCATACAACACGTTAAGGACATGGTGCAGGTTTCTCCAGCTTCTAAAAAATAAATAAGCAGCTCATTTCCATGGTCATCTTCCCTTAAAATTTTAATATTGCCTGAAAGTAGGAGTGGAATAAACTTGAGCGGTTGGTTAATATCTATAATGATGTCATTGGTTTTAAATGATTTAAAAATACCTTTTTGGGCAATTTCATTGATGAGGTTTTCATCTAAAATATGACTGTACTTTTCTAGTAATAATGTTTTATTCATATTCAAAAATAATGATTTGAAAATTGAATTGAATAATTTGGTGAAGTTTTAATAAAAATACTATATTTGCACCCTCGAAACGGCCTCGTGGCGCAACTGAATAGCGCATCTGATTACGGCTCAGAAGGTTACAGGTTTGAATCCTGTCGAGGTCACGAATAAATAGTTCAATTTGAAAAAACGCTCAAGCTTACTTGAGCGTTTTTTTGTTTGAAATATTTTAAAAGCGGAGCTTTTTAGGGATCATGCCCAAATGTTGTGTTTATGCATAAATTTGGGTCAGTCTGAAAAGGAAGAACTCGGTGTTTTTTACGCCTCTAAATTGAGTCCTGAAGGCCTTGATCTTTGCATTGAAAGATTCAGCCGATGCATTTGTGCTTCTGTTAATAAAGTAATTGAGTATTGACCTGTAATTTAAGCTTATTGTATTGGCGATAGTATTGAAAGCCCTAAACCCTGTTTGTTCCACATCTAAACAAGACATATTACAACATTAAAACAATTAATTTTTTGTAAGATATTTTACTTTCCATCCAAAGAGAAAAATCTAAGTTTTTGTTAAAAAAACGATGCTTAAATAAAAATTTGTAATTTTGTTTTAATGTTAAAGCAATTGTTACATAGAATAATGTCTGTTTTTATGGCTGTAGTGGTACTATGCTCTACTATGTCATTTACCATAAACATGCACTATTGTGGCGATACTTTAGTAGAAACAGCGGTCTTCCATAAGGCAAAAGGTTGTGGCATGGAGATGCAAATGCCATCAAGTGCTCAATGTTCCGTTGAAAAAAATAATTGTTGTAGCGACAAAAAAATAGTTGTTGAAGGGCAAGACGAATTACAACTAAAGATTGATAAGGTATCTTTTGAACAAAAGCTATTTATTGCTTCATTCATTTATACTTATGTAAACCTTTTTGAAGGCTTAGATAAAAACGTAACGGCTTACGAAGACTATAGGCCGCCTCTCGTTATCAGGCAGATCTACAAGCTTGATGAGACTTACTTAATTTGATTTTAAATATTAGACTGTATTATCCTATGGCCATGCGTTATTAGGATTATTCCTTGTATGTGGTGTTTTCTTAATGCCAATGTCTAACTGTTTAATAATCAAAGTATATGCTAAATCGAAGCATTAAATTTTTAATAGAAAACAAACTTGTTGCCGTATTGTTGCTCGTTCTTTTTATAGGCTGGGGAACTATAAATGCACCTTTTAATTGGGATATAGGTTTTTTGCCAAACGATCCAGTGGCAGTCGATGCCATTCCTGATATTGGTGAAAACCAACAAATCGTATTTACAACATGGGAAGGTCGCTCGCCGCAAGATATCGAGGATCAGATTACCTACCCTTTAACATCATCCCTATTGGGAATTTCTGGTGTAAAAACCATTAGAAGTTCATCGATGTTTGGATTTTCCAGTATCTATGTCATTTTTGAAGAAGGTGTTGATTTTTATTGGAGTCGGAGCCGAATTCTTGAAAAGCTAAATTCTTTACCCGATAATGTATTGCCAGAGAATGTAAAACCTTCTTTGGGGCCCGATGCTACTGGATTGGGACAAATATTTTGGTATACGCTTGAAGGGCGCGATGAAAAAGGCCAGGTTACCGGAGGCTGGGATTTACATGAATTAAGAAGCATACAAGATTACTATGTAAAATATGCACTATCGGCAGCTAGTGGTGTTTCAGAAGTAGCTTCAATTGGGGGGTATGTTCAAGAGTATCAAATAGATGTCAATCCAGAATTGATGCGCCAATATAATATTGGTCTTAGTCAAATTGTAAAAGCGGTAAAGGAAAGCAATGCGGACATTGGAGCACAAACCATTGAAATTAACCAAGCCGAGTACTTGGTTAGGGGATTAGGGTATATTAAATCTGTTTCAGACATTGAAAATGCGGTAGTAGCATCAGAAGATTTTACGGCTATAAAAGTCAATGACATCGCCAATGTATCCTTGGCACCAAAGGCAAGGCGTGGTATTTTGGATAAGGAAGGCGCAGAAGTTGTAGGCGGTGTAGTCGTTTCCCGTTATGGAGCGAATCCGTTGGAGGTCATCAATAATGTCAAGGCAAAGATTAATGAGATTAGTACTGGCTTACCCTCAAAAACCTTAAAGGATGGTAGAACCTCACAGCTTACCATAGTGCCTTTTTATGATAGAACAGAGCTTATTAAAGAAACCTTGGGCACGTTAAATGAGGCCTTAACATTAGAAATACTCATTACCATTTTGGTTATTATCGTAATGGTATTTAACCTACGGGCCTCTATACTTATATCAGGGTTGCTTCCTGTGGCCGTATTGATGGTATTCATTGCAATGAAAGCCTTTGGTGTAGATGCGAACATCGTGGCGCTTTCGGGAATAGCTATTGCCATTGGAACCATGGTAGATGTTGGTGTTATTCTTTCAGAAAACATTATTAGGCATTTGGATGATAATGATAGTGTCATTCCAACAGAGCGAGTGACGAGCGACGAGGAATCCCATAATGAGATGCTTCACAATGTTCAGAATGACAAGTTGCCAATAAACACAGTGGTTTATAACGCCACCAAAGAAGTCTCGGGAGCCATCATTACAGCGGTAATGACAACCATTATTAGTTTTATTCCAGTATTCACGATGATAGGTGCAGAAGGCAAGCTCTTTAGACCGTTGGCCTTTACAAAAACATTTGCGCTAGTTGCCTCCATACTGGTTGCGCTATTTTTAATACCTCCCTTTGCCGCTTATCTATTTAGAAAGCGCCCCGTTAAACTACAGTTTAATTATGTTTTAAACGGACTGTTAATCTTGTTGGGAATGGTAACCCTTTTCTTTGGAAACTGGCTAGGACTTATTCTTGTTGGTTTTGGAGTGGCATCGATTTTAAAGCTAAGAGGTCGTATAGACGAAAAGCAGTTGAACATAACTAGAATTGTCATTTCAGTATTAACCATTGTATTCCTATTAGCTGAATATTGGAGGCCATTAGGCGTTGATAAGAGTATTTTTTGGAACCTCATTTTTGTCGGTTTTATTTGTTTTGGGCTTTTAGGCGTGTTTACTTTATTTAGAAAATACTACACCCGTATTTTAACATGGGCCTTGGCTAATAAGTTATTATTTCTATCCATTCCAACGGTTATTGTGGTTTGTGGGTTTTTAATTATGAAAAACTCTGGTAAAGAATTCATGCCCGCCTTAAATGAAGGGTCTTTTCTTTTAATGCCAACATCCTTACCACATTCGGGAGTAGAGGAGAATAAACGTGTTTTACAGCAATTGGATATGGCCGTGGCCAGTATCCCTGAAATTGAAACCGTTGTAGGAAAAGCAGGTAGGGTGGAATCGTCTTTAGATCCTGCACCATTGTCGATGTATGAAAACGTCATTCAGTATAAACCTGAATATATGCTTAATGAGCAAGGCGAGCGCCAACGGTATAAAGTTAATGATGAAGGGTTGTTTGAATTAAAGGACGGAACTGTAATCGCGAATCCAAATTCTTCTGTCAGTTCGAGCGCAGTCGAGAACAAAGAAGGTACTATCATGACTAAGCTACATGTTTCGGGGCATCAACTCATCCCCGACGATGATGGTGAGTTTTACCGCAATTGGCGGCCAGAAATACAATCGCCAAATGATATTTGGAACGAAATTGTAAAGGTGACCAAATTGCCAGGCGTAACATCGGCTCCAAAATTACAGCCTATTGAAACCCGTTTGATTATGTTACAAACTGGAATGCGAGCGCCAATGGGCATTAAGGTAAAAGGACAGGATTTAAAACAGATTGAAGCCTTTGGAGTCCAGTTGGAATCTATTTTAAAACAAGTTGAAGGCGTAAAGACCGAAGCCGTTTTTGCCGATAGGATTGTTGGTAAGCCCTATTTGTTGATAGACATAGATAGAGATAAAATAGCACGTTATGGCGTTTCCATAAAGGAGGTTCAGGATGTTTTAAAAGTGGCCGTGGGCGGTATGGTGCTAACGCAGACCGTTGAAGGCCGTGAGCGTTATGGGGTACGTGTGCGTTATCCAAGGGAATTACGTGATAATCCTACCGATTTGGAGAATATTTACATTCCTGTGGCTAAAGGAAGCCCAGTACCACTAAGTGAATTAGCAACTATAAAATACGAGCAAGGAGCGCAGGTCATTAAAAGTGAGGACACCTTTTTAATAGGGTATGTGTTGTTCGATAAACTTAACGACTATGCCGAAGTGAACGTTGTTGAAAATGCCCAAGCATTAATACAATCAAAAATAGATGAAGGTGAACTGGTAGTGCCTAAAGGTATCAGTTATCAGTTTACGGGAACCTATGAAAACCAGATTCGGGCAGAAAAGACCTTGTCTGTGGTAGTGCCATTGGCTTTAATGATCATTTTTCTGATATTGTATTTTCAATTCCGTTCCGTGGCGACCTCTTTAATGGTGTTTACTGGAATTGCAGTAGCTTTTGCTGGTGGATTTTTAATGATTTGGTTATACGGTCAAGATTGGTTTTTAAACTTTAATTTCTTTGGAGAAAATCTGCGCGATTTATTCCAGATGCACCCCATTAATTTAAGTGTTGCCGTATGGGTAGGGTTTATTGCACTTTTTGGAATTGCAACAGACGATGGTGTTGTTATGGCAACCTATTTAACACAAACATTCAGCAGGAATACACCTAAAACCAAACAGGAAGTTAGGGCTTCAGTTGTCGAAGCTGGCATAAAACGAATTCGTCCTTGTTTAATGACCACAGCTACGACCATATTGGCTCTATTACCTGTATTGACATCAACGGGGAGAGGAAGTGATATTATGATTCCTATGGCTATCCCGAGTTTTGGAGGTATGCTCATCGCATTAATAACATTATTTATAGTGCCGGTGCTATATAGCTGGAAAGCTGAGATGAAAGTTGGAAGCTAGAAGCTGGAAGTTAGAAGTTGGAAGTTTAGAGGTTAGACGTTGGTTAAAGTTTGAATGAAAAAATTAAAGTTATGATAAAATCGCATAGAGATTTAAATGTACATAAGGAAGCATTTTCTCTCGCAATGGATATTTTTTGGTGCACGAGAAAATTTCCTAAAGATGAAATTTATTCACTTACCTCACAAATTGTTAGGTCATCACGTTCGGTCTCTTCAAACATTAGTGAAGGTTGGGGCAAAAGAATGTATGAAGCTGTATTCAAACAACAATTAGATAATGTATTGGGATCTAATACGGAAACCCAAGATTGGCTTGATTATTCTCATGCTTGTAATTATATAAGTCAAGAAGAACATCTTCAATTTTCTGAGCGAAATGATAAAGTAGGTAAAATGATAACAAAATTATATCAAAACTGGAAAAGTTATGAATAACGTTAAGAAATCCCATTTTCAATCTCAAGTATCGAGTTTCAAGCATCGAGCTTCAAGCTACCAGCATCAAATAGTCTTGGTTCTTTGTTCTATATTCTTTGTTTTTAAAGGGAATGCCCAACAACTGGAAACACTTATCGACGAAGCATTAAAAAATAATCCAGAAATTCAATCCTTTGAGATAAAACACCAAGTGGCTAGCGAAAAAGTGAATGAAGTCAATACAATTCCCAATACCGAATTTGGAGTTGGTTATTTTGTTAGCGAACCAGAAACAAGAACCGGGGCACAACGCTTTAAGATTTCGGCAAAACAAATGTTGCCGTGGTTTGGCACCATTACATCAAGAGAGCAGTATGTAACGTCGTTGGCCGATGCAAAATATGAAGATATTGTGATTGCCAAAAGAAAACTGGTAGCTTCAGTATCACAATCTTATTATAGCCTCTATGCGAATAAGGCTAAGCAAAACGTATTGACCAATAACATTAAGCTATTGGAAACTTACGAAACGATGGCTTTAACGTCAGTTGAGGTAGGCAGAGCATCGGCTGTAGATGTGTTGCGTTTGCAAATGCGCCATAATGATTTAGAGCAATTAAAAGCGGTTTTGCAACAACAATTTTTAGCTGAACAAACCCATTTAAATAATTTACTAAACAGAGGAAATGATATTGCTGTTACCGTGGTTGATGATTTAACAATACCAACAGAAGAATTTGATGTAAATGCTGAAAGTTTAAATCTGCATCCAGAATTGTTAAAGTATGATAAACTATTCAAATCCATAGAACAATCGGAGTTATTAAATCAAAAGGAAGGCAGTCCAATGATTGGTTTTGGATTGGATTATATCAATGTTGAGAAACGACCAAATGTGAATTTCAGTGAAAACGGAAAGGATATACTAATGCCAATGGTTTCGGTATCCATTCCCATTTTCAACAAAAAATACAAATCCATTACTAAGCAGAATCGATTGCAGCAACAAGAACTTGTAGTTCAAAAAGAGGAGCGCTTAAATACTTTGGAAACCCTTTTGGATAAAGCGGTAAATGAACGTGTTTCAGCAAGAATAAGCTATGCAACCCAAGTTAAAAACTTAAAACAAGCAAAAGATGCAGAAGACATTCTTATTAAAAGTTATGAAACAGGAACTATTGACTTTAAGGATGTTTTGGACATACAGGAATTGCAATTAAAGTTTCAGATGAACCAAATAGAGTCCATTAAAACCTACTATTGGCAGAGTGCCATTATTAATTATTTAACAAATTAAAATTCAATCAATAATAAATCAAAAATCAAATTAAAAATGAAGAAAGTAAAAACAATTTTAGGAATTCTAGTGTTAGGTGTAATGCTAACCGTGGTATCATGTAAAGATGCAAAAAAAGAAGAAGCTACAACCAAAACAGAACAAGCGGAGAAGAAAGAATACGCTTCGGCTTATGTGTGTCCAATGCACTGTGAAGGAAGTGGCAGTGATGCAGCAGGTGAGTGCCCCAAATGTGGTATGGCCTATGTAGAAAATAAAAACCATAATAAAAATGGTCACGAACACTGATTGTAAGAAATAAAAAAATAATCAAGATTAAAAATTAAAACAATGAAACGCGTAAAGTTAACAACATCAATTATGCTAATGGCTTTTTTAAGCTTATCAGCAATGTCTTGTAAAGAAGTAAAAAAAGAAAATGGGCAAGAGAACGCCATGCATTCGGAAATGGACCACAATGAAATGGACCAGACCAATCCTATGGAGCATTCCAACATACAGATTTCGGGTGCCCAAAGCGTACTGAAAGATTATATGGTTCTTAAAGATGCTTTAGTGGCAACCAATAAGGAAGAAGCAGCTATAGCAGGTAAGCAACTTAAAGTTACATTAAAAAGTTTTGATGTTAGCGGATATGCTTCAGAAAAGCAAGAAGAGTTGAATGGTATTATTTCAGATGCCGAAAAACAAGCGGAACTTATCGAGAAAAGTGATATAGACCAGCAACGTAAACATTTCAAAACTTTGAGCAAAAACATTATGGATATGATTGTTATAACAGGAACTCAAACAACTTTATATCAACAATTTTGCCCAATGTATGATGGTGGTGGTGCTTGGTTAAGTATGAGCAAGGATATTAAAAACCCTTACTATGGCAGTAAAATGTTGGCCTGTGGGATGGTGCAGAAAGAGATAAATTAAGCCCTATTGTGTATTTTGATAAAACTAGTTTCAAAATGTCAGTTCGAGTGTACCGACGTTTACAGTCGGTATGTATCGAGAACAATTTCAAAGACTAAAATTCTTGTTCTCGATAAAGATTTTATTCATTTCAATCGTAAAATTCATTCGAACCCGCCTGCTGGACGGGTAGGTTGACAGAATTTTATCAAAATGCATAACGGGTTAATTAAAAGAAGTTTAAAAACTCATAACCATTGCTTTTATAAGCATGTTATGTGTTTATGTAGTAGTGTAGCGAAATATAATCAGTGGAGAGTGTTTAAATTAGCTTTAAAATAGTACGAATTAATTGTTTGAAAATATGGTGCGTACAGTCTTTATAAAAAACATGGTTTGCAATCGTTGTAAAATGACGGTTTTGAATTTGATGACCGAAGAAGGTTTTGAAGTTGAATCTATACAGCTAGGAAAAGTAAAGGTAAAAGAAAGCCAAAGCAATGATTATGAAAAACTTGAAAAGCGGTTGAACGATTTAGGTTTTGAACTTATTAAAGACACCACAAAAGTATTGGTCGAGCAAATTAAAGTAGCACTAATACAAAAGATTGAAAAAGGAGATACCGATGTTTTGCTTTCTGAACTCGCTAAAGATATGGGGAAAAATTATTCCGTCTTGAGTAAAACATTCAGCAAATCTGAAGGCATTACGATTGAAAAATACCTTATCAATCTTAAAATTGAAAAGGCAAAGGAATACATCCAATTAAATGAACTAAACTTTTCAGAAATAGCATATAGTTTAAATTATAAGAACAGCAGTCATTTGGCAAAACAATTTAAAATGGTAACGGGAATGTCTATGACCGACTACAAAAGCTTGCAAATTGATGATAGAAAAGCATTGGACAAAATTGTATAAACATTAATAATAGTTATAAAAATAAAGCATAATGATAAAGTATAGTTTTGGAGCTTAATCTTAACTTTATAAAAGAATGAAACCGACATAATTACAATAATCATTAAACACAGCACAGAAAGATTATTTTAATTATTTAAGGTTACATCTAACTATTTAAAAAAATACAATGAACAGATGAAACATACGTATCATATATCGGGAATGACCTGTAACGGTTGTCGAGGGCATGTAGAAGCGACACTATCAAAAGTTGAAGGTGTTTCAAGTGCTATGGTCAATTTAGAAAAGGCAGAAGCAGTTATTGAAATGACAGGACATATTCCTTTGAAGAGATTTCAGGATGCCTTAAAAAATGATGGCGGTAGATATGGTATACATAGTCCAGGAGAACGTCATCATATAAAAGAAGAGCAAAAGGTAGCAAAACCAAAAGGAGAAGGGAACGGAATCTTTTACTGCCCCATGCATTGCGAAGGGGACAAAACCTATAATAAACCAGGAGATTGCCCCGTTTGCGGAATGGATTTAGTGGAAGAACAGAACCTATCGGTTACATCAACAGAAAAATGGACATGTCCAATGCATCCAGAAGTGGTAAAGGACGAAGCAGGTTCCTGTCCCATCTGTGGAATGGATTTGGTACCCATGCAGCCAACCCTTTCAGCAGAAATAAAGGCCTATAACAAGCTATTGAAAAAGTTTTGGATTGCGGTAACATTTACTTTGCCTATTTTTTTAATAGCTATGAGCGAAATGCTCAGTAACAACCCATTATATGATGTCATGGAACAAAACTATTGGAATTGGATTCAGTTTGGGTTGTCTATTCCAGTGGTGTTCTATGCGACCTGGTTATTTTTTGAACGTGCCTATAAAAGCATAAAAACGTGGAACCTCAATATGTTTACACTTATAGGCATTGGAGCGGGAGTAGCCTGGGGGTTTAGTGTTATAGGTATGCTGTTTCCCAATGTGTTCCCAGAACAATTTAAAACCGAATCTGGCGCAGTTCACGTTTATTTTGAAGCGGCAACAGTTATTTTAACCTTGGTGCTATTAGGGCAATTGTTAGAGGCGCGGGCACATAGTAAAACCAATTCGGCAGTAAAAGCATTGTTGGAGTTGGCTCCCAATAAAGCCATCAAAATTGTAAATAATGAAGACGTAGAAGTAAGCATAGACCACATAGAACTAAATGATATTTTAAAAGTCAAGCCAGGAGATAAAATTCCTGTAGATGGCATTATAATAGATGGCATTACCAGTATTGATGAATCCATGATTACTGGAGAGCCCATTCCGGTCAATAAATCGGTAAATGATAAAGTGAGTAGTGGTACAATTAACGGGAACCAAGTCTTTTTAATGAAAGCCGAAAAAGTAGGTAGCGACACGTTGCTGTCACAAATCATTCGTATGGTTAATGATGCCAGTAGGAGTCGGGCACCCATTCAGAAGTTGGCAGATAAAGTGTCCAGTTACTTTGTCCCTATTGTAGTTAGTATTTCTATATTAACTTTTGTTGTTTGGTCTATTTGGGGGCCAGAACCAGCTTATGTCTATGCCTTGGTTAATGCAATAGCGGTATTAATTATAGCCTGTCCTTGTGCTTTGGGATTGGCTACACCAATGTCGGTAATGGTAGGAGTGGGTAAAGGCGCCCAAAATGGCGTGCTGATAAAAAATGCTGAAGCACTCGAGAAAATGAATCAAGTCGATACGCTAATTGTTGATAAAACCGGTACCTTAACTGAAGGGAAACCAGCCGTAGAGAAAGTAGGCAGCTTTAGCGAACATTATCAGGAAGATGAGGTATTACAATATATTGTGTCATTAAACACCAATAGTGAACACCCATTGGCAGAGGCTATTGTTAAGTATGGACAAGAGCAGGGAACTACAATTTTAAAATCAGATAGCTTTAGTGCCGTAACCGGAAAAGGTGTGGAAGCTCTCATCAACAATAAAAAAGTAGCCTTGGGAAATCCAGAAATGATGACTTATGCCAATGCCAAGATAACTTCAGAAATGCATGATGAAGCAAAGCACTATCAAAAACAAGGTAAAACCGTGTCTTTTTTGGCTGTTGATAACATGGTGGTAGGTTATGTGGTTATAGGAGATAAAATTAAGGCAACTAGTTTAAGAGCTGTTGCTGCATTGCAAAGTAAAGATATAGCCGTAATCATGCTTACGGGAGACAATTACGATACGGCTAAAACTGTGGCTTCAGAATTAAAATTGGCAGATTTTAAAGCAGGTATGCTACCAGAAGACAAACTAAAAGAAGTTGAAAAATTGCAGAACCAAGGAAAGATAGTTGCCATGGCTGGGGACGGTATTAACGATGCACCGGCTTTGGCGAAAAGTGATGTCGGGATTGCCATGGGAACAGGAACCGATGTGGCTATAGAAAGTGCGATGATTACTTTGGTAAAAGGCGATTTGCAAGGTATTGTTAAAGCACGGCATTTAAGTAATGCAGTGATGAAGAACATTAAGCAGAATTTATTTTTTGCACTCATTTATAATACATTAGGAGTGCCAATAGCAGCAGGTGTTTTATTCCCGTTTTTTGGCATTTTATTATCACCCATGATAGCGGCATTGGCCATGAGCTTTAGTTCGGTATCTGTTATTGGGAATGCATTACGTTTAAGAAGGATTAATATTTAAAAATGGTAAATAGACATACAGCATTAAAAATTAGGAAAACCCATCGCTATTTGGGATTGTTTTTGGGCATTCAGTTTTTGTTTTGGACCATGAGCGGTCTCTATTTTAGTTGGACAAACATCAATGACATTCATGGCGACCATTTTAAGAACTTAGAGCACCACCCCAAATCTTTCGATAGCTTGATAAGCCCTTCTCAGCTTAATAATTCAGAAGGCATAAAAAGCATTGCATTAAGGGAATTGAACAACATCCCTTATTATTGGGTAAACAATAAGCAATTATACAATGCCATTACTGGTGAATTGAAACAAGGTATTTCAAAAGAAGAAGCCTTGTACGTTGCCAAACAGCATATGAGGGACGATTTAAAAGTGACCGCTATAGAGCAAATAAATCAAGTTGATAAGCATCACGAGTATCGTGAAAGACTATTGCCGGCCTATGTTATTTCGTATGATAACGACGAAGCCTTAAAGGCCTATGTATCTGTAAAAGATGGTAGGTTTCAAACGGTGAGACATCGTAGTTGGCGCTGGTTCGATTTTTTGTGGATGACACATACTATGGATTATGAAGGCAGGGATAATTTCAATACGATAGTATTAAGAGCTTTTTCTCTATTGGGACTCATTACTGTGTTGAGCGGATTTTTATTATGGTTTACAAGTTCGCTAACCATTAGGAAGTTAATAAAAACGAAAAAATAAAAGACATGAAGAAATATCTAATTTATGTAGTTGTACTGGTTATTGGTATCGTATTGGGATGGATACTTTTTGGAAAGACATCCAATAAAGATGAACAACATAACCATTCCGAAACAGGAGATAGCAAGCAGTTATGGACTTGCTCCATGCATCCACAGATCATGCAACCCGAACCAGGCGATTGTCCCATTTGTGGTATGGATCTAATTCCAGCCGAAGCAGGAGCAGATGGATTATCGGCAGACCAGTTTAAATTAACAACCAATGCAATGGCTTTGGCCAATATTCAAACTACGGTAGTTGGTAACGGACTTGTAGAGGGAAATAACACTAATTTATCGGGTAAGATTGTTGAAAATGAAGAGGCCAATGCAGTACAGGTTAGTTACTTTTCAGGAAGAATAGAGCGGTTAAATGTTAGTTTTACGGGCGAAGAGGTTCGTAAAGGACAATTGTTGGCAACGATCTATTCGCCAGAGTTGTATGCAGCACAGCAAGAACTTATTACAGCCACGTCTTTAAAAGCATCGCAACCCGAATTGTATAAAGCGGTACGAAATAAACTTAAGCTTTGGAAACTGTCGGAGGCTCAAATCAATCAGATAGAATCTACTGGAAAGGTAAAGGAAAATCTTCCGGTATATGCTACTGTATCAGGTACTGTTACAGAGAAATTAGTAGAACAAGGCGATTATATTAAATCTGGGCAACCTTTATTAAAAATAGCCAATCTAAATACGGTCTGGGCTAATTTTGATGTGTATGAGAATCAGATAAATCACTTTAAAAAAGGACAAGACGTTACCTTATCGACTAATGCTTATCCGAATAAAGAATTTAAAGGCAAAGTAGATTTTATAGACCCTATTTTAAATACCAAAACAAGAACGGTGACTTTACGTGTGGTTTTAAATAACAAAAATGGCGAACTGAAACCAGGCATGTTTGTTGCAGCAAAGGTTGATGCTATAAAAAGGGGGGGCAACGATGTGTTAAAGGTACCATCTTCAGCTGTTCTTTGGACGGGAGAGCGCTCGGTAGTATACTTAAAAGCAAACCCGAACGAGCCAGTTTTTGAAATGCGTGAAGTAACATTAGGAAGCCGTGTAGGCGACTACTATGAAGTAGTTGAAGGCCTTAGCAGTGGGGATGAAATTGTAACCCACGGTACGTTTACCGTAGATGCTTCGGCCCAATTACAGGGCAAAAAGTCAATGATGAACAAAGAAGGAGGTAAAACGATGACAGGACATGAAGGACATACGATGACGGAGGGCGAAGGTCATGACATGAGTAATATGGTGGAAAAGCTCGATTTTAGTACTACAGTAGAACAATCGTTTTATGGCGTTATTGATGCCTATATCGAATTAAAAGATGCTTTTGTTAAATCGGACGCACCATTGGCGGCAACAAAGAGTGCATTATTTAGAAAAGCTTTAGAGAATATGCCTGTTAGCCAAAGAGAACAAACACATAATTATTGGTCCATGTTGCATAAGATTTCTATGGGCATCAATGAAGATGCAGATTTAGAGCACCAGCGCAAGCAATTTCAATTACTTTCAAGTAAGCTTATAGAAATGGTAAAAAGCTTTAACAAGGTTAATCATAAACTATTCGTTCAGTATTGTCCTATGGCAGGGAATAATGAAGGTGCGTTTTGGCTAAGCAAGGAAGAACAGATATTAAACCCTTATTTTGGTGATGCTATGCTTAAATGTGGCAGTGTGAAACAGGTAATAGAATAGTTTGAAGAATTTGTTTTAATCTTAATGGGGATTATTAAATTTGCAGCTTAATTTATAAAACTAAAAGGATACCATGTCGAAACTACATGCACTAAAAGGAAAAATACAGCATTATGCTTGGGGAGGAAAAACGTTTATTCCTAATTTGTTGGGAATGGCCCCTAATGATGAAAAATGTGCAGAATATTGGTTGGGAGCACACGATAATGCCCCGTCTACCATTGATACCTTATCGGGAGCGAAACCTCTTAATGCCTATTTAAAGTCTAATCTTATAGAGGTTTTGGGCGAGGATGTAGCTAAGTCATTTGGTAGATTGCCTTTTTTATTTAAAGTACTTGATGTGCACGATATGTTATCCATTCAAGTACATCCTACAAAAGTTGAAGCTGAAAAAGGCTTTAAAAAGGAAAATGAGTTGGGCATACCCATTACAGCACCCCACAGAAATTATAAGGACGATAACCATAAACCAGAAATAATGGTAGCGCTTAGCGAGTTTTGGTTGTTGCATGGTTTTTTGTCTAAAGAGAAATTAACCAAAAGATTACAGGACGTTCCTGAGCTGAATCATTTAGAGCCTATTTTTAGTGCTGGAGGGTACCTAGGCTTGTATAAGAAAGTCATGGAACAAACCGCCGAGGAATGCAATGCCACATTGCAGCCATTAATTGATCGCATTTTACCCTTGTACACTTCTGGGAAACTGGAAAAATCCAGCCCAGATTATTGGGCAGCCAAAGCTGTTGCTATGGCTAATGATAAAGACAATCTCGATAAGGGTATTTATTCCATTTACTTTTTTAACATCGTAAAAGCCAATAAGGGAGAAGCGGTTTTTCAGGATGCGGGAATTCCCCATGCCTACCTGGAAGGGCAGAACATGGAACTAATGGCAAATTCAGATAATGTGTTGCGTGGTGGTCTAACACCTAAACATGTAGATGTACCGGAATTACTTAAGCATGTTGCTTTTGAAGAGACGATTCCCAATGTCATGGATGGAACTTTGCAAGAAGATGGTATAGAGCGTATTTATAAAACCCCAGCTCCAGATTTTGAACTGAGTAAATTAGAGTTGACTAAACCTAATACTTATCATAATGTTGCAAATTCTGCGCAAATAGTAATCGTTATAGATGGTGAAGCGGAAGTTTCCGAAGCAGATAAAACAATAACGTTAACTAAAGGAGAGGCTGTTTTTATTGAAGCTAATTGTAGTTATACTATAAATGCAGTAGAGGCAACAGCTACTATTTATAAGGCAACAGCGCCATAAGTTAATTGGGTTATCTAATTAGGACACAGATACTAAATAAGTCAAAGTCGCAGTGTTCAGTAGGCAGTAAGCATTTTGCGTCTGGACAAGAAAGGATGAAGCAGAAAGTCGGAGACGGGAGGAGCGAAGCAATTAAGTAATTAACGTGAATAATGTTTAAAAGCCCTAATGTCACTTCGAGTGAAATTCTGAAAGAATTTAGTATCGAGAAGCTTGTCACTTCGAGTGGTTTTACGAAACGCTGTGGAGTAAAACTGACATAAATTCCTCATCTATATATTCAAGTTAATTAATAACATTTGTTTATTCGTGGCAGTCAAAGGTCGCAGCGTTCAGTAGGCAGTAAGTGGCAATCTTTGCGACTTGGTGAGAAGGGATGAAGGCGGATAAGCAAATAATTAAAACCAATATTCGTGAATTCGTGGCCAAAAAAACGTATAGCTCATAAATGGCCCACACAACTAATAGTAGGGACAACTAATCCAATGCATTTCGGGTAACATACCAACGCCAGCCAATGATGGCCAATTGCAGTTTAGTAGCTTTCGATAAATCTAAATTTCTTTTTGAATAACTAGGAAGTATCGCTTTATTAACTTTTGCCAGAACTTTAAAGACTTGCTTTTTCATTTTAAAACCATCCATTTAAAAGTAAAAATAGTAAAACTTATTCTAGACTAAGCTTTACTTTTTTGGTTTTTAGATAATAACCGATAGTATGAAGTCGATTATTATTTCAGCAAGTGTTATCATAATGTTTGGATTTAAAGGTTAATAAAATATACTTTGTTTTACAATTGAGTTTTCAATATATATTTTAAGATGGCCTTAATCCAAAGGTTTTAAAGGAAATAGATGAAATTGAATACGGATATGTAAGTGTAAAAATTATTTATATTTTAATTTGAAATTTATTATCTACAAATGAGTTTTAAATTGTAATATAAATGTTAGTGTGCTGTTATGAAGTGAAACAATTGTAGGCTATTTTTAAAGGTGTTTTATAAATCCTAGAGAGAGATTTCGTGTAAAAGGACAAAATTTATTGGTTTCATCTTTTTGTGAAAGGTTAAGGCATAAAAAAAGACACTCTTTTAGTAGTGCCTTAAAATCAATTTTTGTATTTGTATTAGTCTTTTTTGGTTGTAATTTCTACAACGCCTTTTTCCCCTTTTTTTCCGTATTTTTTTGTGTCATTTTTGTCTTTTAAAATAGTTACGGATTCTATGGTATTAACATCCAAATCTTCAACGGTTTTGTTTTTTTCTTCTTTGCCATCAATAATTAAAAGCGCTTTTTTAACTTCCTTTTTAGTGGGGTCGTTTTTTAGGGTAACATTTATGGTGTTTTCATCTTTAACTGTAATTGATTTTGTAATACAACCTATATCTGAAAAGACAAGTATTTCGTCTGCACTGACTCTTATTGAATAATTACCTTTAAAATCTGAAGTAGCGCCACTTGAAGTACCTTTAACCAAAATATTGGCGCCAGGTAGGCCTAAACCTTCTTCGTTGGTTACTTTTCCAGAAACAGAGAATCCTTCTTGATTATCCTTTGAATTAAAAGCTTTTCCAACAACAAACTTGGTTTCCCAATTTTTTTTGGTGCTAATTAAAATAGCGCCATCCTTTGCTTTCTTACCATAGAGAGCAGTTGCATTATCGTCTCTTAAGACACTAATAGAATGTACTTTATATGGTGTCATACTTTCTATCTGCTTTTTAGAAACTTCTTTGCCATCTACAATGTATATAGGATTGCTACCTCCAGGTGATAAGAAAAACACGCCATTGGAAGCTGTTGTTGCAATATTTTCTTTTGTGTTAAACTGTATAGGTTCGTTAAATGATATGTTGTGTTTGTTAAAATAAATAGTGTCTGCAGATATTGTTTTGTCTCCTTGATGAAACAATAATGTGTCAGCTTTGATGACGTAAGAATAGGAGTTTGTTTTATTACTTGAATCTTCTGGTTTCCCAAAGCCAAAGTCCTTTTGATTCCTATAGCAGGTAAATGGTTTAATGGGACCATCGTTGTAAGTTAAAACTGTTTTGCTATCGCCAACTTTTATTTCAGATGTGATATTAATGATTTCATCATTAGAATTTCGAATAACCTTACTAAATTTTAAGATTAAGCCATGTTTTTTCGCTTTTTTTATAACCTTTTCTAAATCATCATCTGCAAAGTCTTTCGTAATGGTCACGCTAAAAGGGGCAATGGGATTTTGGGAAACAATTTGTTTTGTATTATTTCTTGATTGGGTTTGGGTTTGCTTTTTAGGTGTTAAGATTTGTATGTTACTATTTTTTCGGTTCAACATGTTTTTATAGTTCTCTTCATCTTCTGCAATAAAAATACCGCCACCTACCAATGTGCCAAAATATACTTCCTTAAAAGGGGCCTCACTGTTATAATTCCCAGTGCCGTGGTTTTTTATTTCAAATTCTAAATTTACAATTTCATTATCACTATTTCTTTGGTGAACGTATGAAAAGGTACCGCCATTTTTTATGATTTCCGATGCAATAGATTTCAATTCAGCATCAGTAGTCTGTTTCGTTATAATATAAGTATCTGCTATTTTTTGATTGACTTCACTGTTCTCCGGAACTTTGGCTATATAAACTTCTTTAGTATTAAACCCCATTAAGAACAGTGCCAAAAAGGGGAGGACTAGTGCATGCTTAAATAGGTTGCGCTTTTTTGATTTTGATTTGTGTAACATAACGATTCGTTTTTTGATTAATGATGAATAAAAATTATTGGTCAGTGCCATTTTAAAATTGGGGACACTGGTTTTTAATAACAGTTCCTGGTAGCTTTTTTTGTTATTGGTATTGTTTTGAGCTTTGTTGTCGGCTATAAACTCTAAGTTTTGTTGTAGATCTTTTTTATAAAACCAAATCACAGGATTAAACCAAAAGGCAATGGCAGTGAGTTGTGAAATAATAATATCTAAAGTATGGTATTGATTTACATGGACTTTTTCATGCGATATGATATGTTGAAGCTCTTCTTTATTAAACTTATTAGGGTTATAAACGACCCATCTAAAAAATGAAAATGGCAGGATGTTATTAGTGGCTTCAACAAAGGTGTAGCTTTGTTGTTTGTACTTTTTGCTTTTTACAATTAAACTAAGTAAGGATGTAAGTTGTATGCAAAATCTAAAAGTAAAAATGATTGCCCCAATTATATAAATACCTAAAATATAATGCCAGACCGTTATTGGGTTTTCTGGAGCTTCAACGGAGGTAATGGGACTATTATATATTAAGCTTTCAATTGGAGTCGGGGTGTATTCAACATAGATAGGTATAACTACAAAGGGCAGAACAGTAGCCGTTATTAAACCAGTTAACAAAAACCATCGGTTGCTTTCAAAAAAGGTATCGCGCTGTAAAAATAGCTTGTAACAACTATAAAAAATAACAATAACCAAACTTGCTTTTAATAGATATTCCATAACCAACTACTCTTTGTTTTCAATAAGGTTTATGATTTCCTTTAGTTCCTCTACGCTTATTTTTTCCTCTTTGGCAAAAAATGACACCACATTTTTATAGGAGTTGTTAAAGTAATGTTCAATAGCCGTATTCATAAATTTTTTGCGATAAGCCTCTTTACTAACAATAGGATAGTACTGATGGGTTTTACCATAGGCATTATAGCTAACATAGCCTTTATCCTCTAAATGGCGAATTATGGTTGATAAAGTATTGTAATGTGGTTTATCTTCTTTTATTTCGGCGAGAACATCTTTTACAAAAGCTTTTTCAAGCTTCCACAAAATGTGCATCACCTCTTCTTCTTTATTTGTTAGTTTTTGCATGTTTATATTGTTTGAAACAAACTTATAACTATTTTTATAGTTATACAACTAAAAAATAAGTTTTATAACGAAAGATTTAGTTTATATATTAAAAAAGAGGCTATAAAGCCCCTTATATTTAAAGGTATGAAATGGTTTTAATATTATTTCTTTGTTACAGCTACAATAGCGCCATCCTTGGCTTTGTCACCATAAATACTAACAGCTATTTTTGAGTTTAGAACTTCTACATCGGCGAGCTTGTCGGCTTTTGCCAAACGGTTTAGTGTTTCAAAATCATTTTCTTCACCATCAATTATAATAAGCTTATCCAAATTAGGGTTGTCTAAAAATTGATATTTGCCTTGTTGGTTAGAATTGTTGTCCTGGAGCCCTTGTCGCATTCGTTCCATCAATTTTTGAATATCGGCCTGTTCTTTTAAAAACAGGCTATCATTACTGTTTCCAAAGAAATCCTGAAAGTTGAATCCCTTAAAATTTTGTCCAAAAAGAGAATCGGCAGGGAATCCTAAGGTTATATTAGGGAAGTTAAAAGCAGACATCATATCGTTTGGTTTGTCCCCTTGATTAATAAACAGGGAACCATCTTTTAGGCCAAAGGTTAATTTAGAAATGGGCTGACTACTGGAAAATTCACTAATGGTCTGCGAACCGGTACCATCTTCTAAAGCAATGCGAATGCTTGTTAGTTCCCCACTTTCGTTTCTTCTAATTTTTGAAAAAGTAGCTGTTATACCATGTTCCTCCAGCATGGCTTTAATCTCCTTTAAATTGGTATCGGTGGTTTTGTTATCGATTGTAATGATAACGTCGTCCAATTGGGGGCTGATAACATCAGTTGTATTAGCAAAGTTGTTCTGGGGGATAAGGATTATTACCAAAAGAAGTAATAGGCTAAATCCAACTTTTATAGCAGGTATTGTTTTCATCATGCTTAATAATTTGATTTGCTATTATCAAAATTAAAATGTAATTGATTAGCATGGAAAACTTTAACCAAACTTTATAATGGAATGTTAACAAGTGTAAAATTTATATGGGTTATTTTGAAAAGGGAAATATGAGCTGTAACTAAATTGTGGTTTAAGAACTAACATAAAGTAGAATTTAGTGCGAACAAAAACTGTTAACTTATAACTCTTAACTTTTAACTTTCAGTTATATTCGCAAAAAATATATGTATGAGTTTACTTTGGGTTATTCTTGGTTTTGCACTATTGGTAATAGGAGGTGAGTATCTGGTACGTTCTTCTGTGGCACTGTCGTTTAAATTCAATATTTCTAAAATGGTTATAGGGATGACGGTGGTGTCCTTTGCGACTTCGGCTCCAGAGCTGTTGGTGAGCTTGCAAGCTGCATTAAAAGGCTCTCCAGCTATAGCCATTAATAATGTTGTGGGTTCTAACATCGCTAATATAGGTTTGGTGTTGGGGATTACGGCTTTGGTAGGTTCTATAGTTGTTGATAAATCTTTTTACAAAGTCAATTGGCCAGCAATGATGGTATTTTCGATAGGCGTGTATTACTTTTTAAGTAATGATAGCGTTCTAACGGCTTTGGAAGGCGCTGTATTATTCATCGCACTTGTGTTGTTTTTACTGTATCTTATTAAAGGCGTAAAATCAAGTAAGGCCGTAGAAGATGTTGATACGACCTTAGCAACAGTTTCCAATTTTAAAATCTTTATTTGGTTGGTAATTGGAGGAGTGGCCTTGTATTTTGGTAGTGAGTGGTTGGTAAATGGAGCCAAGGAAATAGCTTTATCCATTGGTGTTAGTGAAGCGGTAATAGGAGTGTCTTTAATAGCCATTGGAACGAGTGTACCAGAACTGGCTGCGTCGGTCATTGCAGCTGCCAAAAAGGAGAAGGCTATTTCTTTGGGGAATTTAATAGGGTCGAATATTTTTAATATTGGTTCTGTTTTGGGGCTAACAGCCATGGTAAAACCTATTCCTGTTACCGAACCGAAAATCCTAACCAATGATATCATTTGGATGCTTGGGTTTGCTGCGATATTATTACCGATGGTGTTTGTTAAGCAGAAGTTCCAGATAAGCAGGGCTAAAGGGTTTTTATTAGTATTTGCTTATGGCCTGTTTATATTCTTGGTGTTTACAGCAAAGTAGTTTAAAGGTTAGTTTTACTAGCATTTTATAGTCCAGAAAAAGACATAATAAAGAAGGCTGCCATTTGGCAGCCTTCTTTATTATAAACAAAATATATATTGTTAATCTTATACTTCAGCAGAATTTATTGTAGCTTTTACTTCAGCAGTTTTAACAGTTTTTACAATTCTACCGGCAATTTTGTATGGGTCACCATTAGAAGCAGGACGTCTGTCTTCTAACCAACCTTTCCAGCCTTTTTCAACAGTAATAATTGGAATTCTTATAGATGCCCCTCTATCTGAAACACCATAAGAGAAGTCTGTGATAGCGGCAGTTTCGTGTAAACCAGTTAAACGTTGGTCGTTAAATTCTCCGTATACTTCAATGTGCTCTTTGGTAACAGGTCTAAAAGCTTCACAAATTTGCTCGTAAACTTCTTTAGATCCACATGTTCTTAATGTCGTGTTAGAGAAGTTGGCGTGCATACCAGAACCATTCCAATCTCCTTTTACAGGTTTTGGGTGGTATTCAATATAGTAACCATACTTTTCAGTTAATCTGTCCAATAAATATCTGGCAACCCAAATTTCATCACCTGCTTTTTTAGCTCCTTTAGCAAATAATTGGAATTCCCATTGTCCACTGGCAACTTCTTGGTTAATACCTTCAAAGTTAAGACCGGCTTCAATACATAAATTTGCATGTTCTTCAACAAAATCTCTTCCATGGGTGTTTTTTCCGCCAACTGAACAGTAGTACATACCTTGTGGTCCAGGATATCCGCCAATAGGGAAACCTAATGGTAACTGTGTATGGGTATCCATGATAAAATATTCTTGTTCAAAACCAAACCAGAAATCATTATCGTCATCATCAATAGTAGCTCTTGCATTAGACTCATGTGGTGTTCCGTCTGCATTTAAAACTTCAGTCATAACCAACCACCCATTAATACGAGCTGGGTCAGGATATATTGCTACGGGTTTTAAAATACAATCTGAAGAACCTCCTTCTGCTTGTTTCGTTGAAGAACCGTCGAAAGACCAATTTCCAATTTCTTCTAACGTTCCTTTAAAATTTTCATGTTCCTCTACCTTGGTTTTACTTCTTAAGTTTTGAGTTGGTTTGTAACCATCCAACCAAAGGTATTCTAATTTGATTTTTGCCATAATGAATATATTATATAGATAATAATTTTAATTACACAAATATAGAATTTTATATAAATACTTTATATTTTATGGGGGTATTTTAATAAATGACAAGGTTATTTTTATTTAACCCCTATTTTTTTAAGGTATAATTTAAAAAAAGTATATTTTTAGATGTAAATATTGAAAGATTGTTAACAACAAATTTTCAGGATTAAGAAGGATTATTGTCTTTTGAACCTTATTTTTGTTAAAATTTTATTGCTCAACTTATTAAAATTGTTTTAGAATGTCAACACTAAGATTTCATGCAATTAAAGAATCTTTAACGCATAGCCCTAAGGAAGTGCAAGAAAAAGATAGACGCTCCAGCTTGTTTGGTAGAAATGTTTTTAATGAACAAGCCATGCAACAATATCTTACTAAAGATGCCTTTGAAGGGGTTATGAACGCGATATGGCACGGAAAAAAAATAGAAAGGACCATAGCCGATCAGGTAGCTTCATCTATGAAAGATTGGGCACTATCTAAGGGGGTAACACATTATACGCATTGGTTTCAGCCATTAACAGGAGTTACTGCAGAAAAGCATGATGCTTTTTTTGAGACAACGGGCTCAGGAACCGCTATAGAAAAGTTTGGGGGGTCTCAATTGGTACAGCAAGAACCGGATGCTTCAAGTTTTCCGAGTGGTGGCATACGTAATACATTTGAAGCCCGGGGTTATACGGCATGGGATCCTACATCGCCTGCATTTATATATGGTACCACACTTTGTATTCCTACCATATTTGTAGCGTATACAGGGGAAGCACTGGATTATAAAACGCCTTTGTTAAGGGCCTTACAGGCCGTAGATGCAGCTGCCACAGATGTTTGTAAATATTTTGATAAAAACGTTAAAAAGGTATCGTCTTCTTTAGGTTGGGAGCAGGAGTACTTTTTAGTAGACAAGGCATTGGCGGCCAGTAGACCAGATATTATTTTAACGGGAAGAACCCTTTTGGGCCACTCATCGGCGAAAGGACAACAATTGGACGACCATTATTTTGGAGCTATTCCAACGCGCGCTTTAAATTTTATGCGGGAATTAGAGAATGAGTGTATGCTTTTAGGCATCCCCGTAAAAACTAGGCATAATGAGGTTGCGCCCAATCAGTTTGAAGTAGCGCCTATTTTTGAGGAAGCTAATTTAGCGGTAGACCATAATTCGTTGTTAATGGATATTATGGGTAGGGTAGCCTCTAAGCATAATTTTAAGGTGCTTATGCACGAAAAGCCCTTTGCAGGTATTAACGGTTCTGGTAAGCATAACAATTGGTCATTATCTACCGATACAGGGATTAATTTATTGGCGCCTGGAAAAACACCAATGAGTAACTTACAGTTTTTAACCTTTTTTATCAATACCATAAAAGCCGTTAACGAAAACGAAGCTTTGCTAAGGGCGGCTATAGCATCGGCTAGTAACGACCATAGATTAGGAGCTAATGAAGCACCTCCAGCAATCATATCGGTTTTTATTGGAGAACAATTAACTAAGGTTTTAGAAGAATTGGAAGGGGTGACCCAAGGAAAGCTATCACCAGAAGAAAAAACAGAACTAAAGCTTAATGTGGTAGGTAAGATCCCTGATGTGTTATTGGACAACACAGATAGGAACAGAACCTCGCCTTTTGCGTTTACAGGTAATAAATTTGAATTTAGGGCTGTGGGGTCTACCGCAAACTGTGGCAACCCGATGACGGTTTTAAATACCATAGTAGCAAAGCAGTTAAAAGAGTTTAAGGTTGAAGTAGACAAGCTTATTGATAAGAAAGGCTTAAAAAAGGATGAAGCTGTTTTTAATGTGTTGAGAGAATATATTAAATCCTTTAAGCGTATACTGTTTGAAGGGAATGGTTATGACCAAGCTTGGGAGAAAGAAGCTAAAAAGAGAGGCTTGAGCAATAATAAGACGACCCCCGAAGCCTTAAAGGTTAAAATAGCCAAAGAAACTATTGCATTGTTTGAGGAAATGAATGTTATGAGTGCCATAGAAACCAAGGCAAGGTATGAAATTGAGGTGGAAGCCTATATTATGCATATTCAAATTGAGAGCAGGGTGCTGGGCGATATAGCTAGAAACCATGTGGTGCCTACTGCTGTTAAATATCAAAATGTATTAATTGAAAATGTTAAGGGCTTAAAAGAGATTTTTGACAAGAAGTTTGTTGAAGTATCAAAAGAGCAGTTAAACCTAATTGAAGAGATTTCTGCACATATAGAGGGGATCAATGCTAACGTTACCCAAATGATCGAGGAGCGTAAAAAGGCAAACGCTATGGCGGATATAGAAAAGAAAGCACATAGTTACTGTTTTAATGTTAAGCCATTGTTTGATGAGATACGTTACCATTGTGATAAATTGGAACTTTTGGTAGATGACGAACTTTGGCCGCTGACCAAATACAGGGAATTGTTATTTACTCGATAAATATATATTAAGTTTAAATCCCGTCTTAAAGATGGGATTTTTTATGTGTTTAAATTTTTTATAATGGTTGTTTCATTTGGTTTTTTGAAATTCCAAATAAAAAAAATCATGTACTTTTGCACCTCAAACCAAAACAATGAGTCAAGAAGTTTCCAAACGTTATGCCCAGAGGGGTGTTTCAGCATCAAAAGAAGATGTGCACAATGCTATAAAAAACATAGATAAAGGGCTTTTTCCAAAGGCATTCTGTAAAATAGTACCCGATTATTTAACTAACGACGACGATTACTGTCTCATTATGCATGCCGATGGAGCAGGAACCAAGTCTTCTTTGGCTTATATGTATTGGAAGGAAACAGGAGATATTTCGGTTTGGAAAGGCATAGCCCAAGATGCTTTGATAATGAATATCGACGATTTATTATGTGTAGGGGCGACAGACAATATCATGCTTTCGTCAACTATTGGGCGTAATAAAAATTTAATTCCTGGAGAAGTTATATCGGCCATAATTAATGGAACCGAAGAATTAATTTCAGAATTGAAGGAATTTGGAGTGACCATCCATTCAACAGGGGGAGAAACAGCCGATGTTGGGGATTTGGTAAGAACCATTATTGTAGATTCTACAGTAACGGCTCGAATGAAACGTAGCGATGTTATCGATAATGCCAATATACAGGCGGGTGATGTTATTGTAGGATTGGAAAGTTTTGGACAGGCAACCTACGAAAAAGAATATAATGGAGGTATGGGTAGTAACGGGTTGACTTCTGCACGCCATGATGTATTCCATAACTATTTAGCAGAAAAGTATCCAGAAAGTTTTGATGCATCTGTTCCAGAAGACTTAGTGTATTCCGGAGGGGTTAAATTAACCGATGCCGTTGAAGATTCGCCAATAGATGCTGGTAAATTAGTATTATCACCTACAAGAACCTATGCGCCTATTATTAAGGCCATTTTGTCTCAATATAGTAGTGAAGCCATTCATGGGATGGTGCATTGCTCTGGTGGGGCACAAACAAAAATACTTCATTTTGTTGATGAATTCCATATTATAAAAGATAATCTATTTCCAATACCACCATTGTTCAAATTAATACAAGAGCAAAGTAAAACAGATTGGAGGGAGATGTACCAAGTGTTTAATTGTGGACACAGAATGGAATTGTATGTTAGACCAGATGTGGCCAACGATCTTATTGCCATTTCAAAATCTTTTAATGTAAACGCCAAAATAATTGGACGAGTTGAGGCTTCAGAAACAAAAAAGCTTACAATAAAAAGCGAGTTTGGGGAGTTTAATTACTAGAAATTTTTCACCCAGAATTATAATGGAATAGTTTTTGATAAAAAGTTCTAAATGTTTTAAAAATTTTATAACCAGTATCTTATGAGAAACGTTCTTCTTGCTGTAGGTTGTTTGTTCTTTCAATATTTGAGCGCACAACCAGATTCGTTATTTATAAAAACCATAACACCAAAAGAAGAACGACCCGAGTGGACGCATAAAAATAAATTCTCTATCGATTTAAGTGAGGTGGCGTTTGTTAACTGGAACTCGGGAGGTAGTAATTCAGTATCAGCTTTATTGGGGTTTTATAAAGAAGCTAACTATAAGGATAAGTATTATTTTTGGAATAATAATTTATCCTCGCGTTACGGTTTAAATAGTCAGCAAGGGCAGGAAATAAGAAAAACAGACGATTTGTTTGAGCTAAATTCCAATTTAGGCTACAAGCCAGATGTTGACTCAAATTGGTTTTATTCCCTAAGACTTAATTTTAGAACGCAGTTTGCCAAAGGTTATAAATATCCAAATACAGACACGCCCATATCAAGGTTTATGGCACCGGGTTATATGTTCTTTGGGGGAGGAATGGAATACGGAAAGCATATAGAATCGTTGTCCTTTTATTTTTCACCTTTAACACTTAAAGCTACTTTTGTTTTAGATGAAGATCTAGCCAATGCTGGATCCTTTGGGGTTGAGCCTGCTGTTTATGACGAATTAGGAGGCTTGATTAGAGAAGGAGAGCGCTTTAGAAGAGAGGCAGGTATTTTAATTACCAATAGCTATCAAATGAAAGTGGTTGAGAATGTAGCCTTAAAACATCAGGTCAATCTTTATACAGATTATATAAATAACTTCGGAAATGTGGATGTAGATTGGCGTGTCGATTTCGATTTCAAAGTAAACAGTTTTGTAAGGGCTACACTGGGGTCACATATTAGGTACGATGATGATATAAAAACACAAGAACCAACAGAGGTGGAAGGCGAGTTTGATGAGGCGGGAGCCAAGTTGCAATGGAAGCAGTTTCTGGGTGTTGGTTTTGCGGTGGACTTCTAAATCGCTTTCATAAATTAGTTTGAAAAATTTGTTAACTTTTTATTGTTGATAAATTTTTATTACTCTGAAAATAAGCCTGTTATAGTATTTTTGTTGTAAACTTTATGATATTTGTCATGTTTTAGGTTAGAAACTTTTTGTTTATTCATACCTTTATTGAATAATAAGTGAAAACCTAAAAACTCCAACAAATTTATGAAAGCAGAACTGGCTCAATCTTCATCAAAAACCTATACACAAGATGAGGCTTTTGAAGCGTCTTTAAAATACTTCAAAAATGATGATTTAGCGGCTAGGGTATGGCTTAATAAATATGCCTTAAAAGATTCGAAAGGTAATATTTATGAGTTGACCCCTAATGATATGCATCGTCGTATCGCTAAAGAAATTGCCCGAATTGAACTAAAATATGCCAATCCTTTATCAGAAGAAGATATTTTTAATCTCATTAAAGATTTTAAATATATAGTGCCCCAAGGCAGCCCTATGGCAGGGATTGGAAATCCCTATCAAATAGCATCGCTTTCAAACTGTTTTGTGATTGGTAATTCTGGTAATTCAGATTCTTATGGAGGGGTTATGAAGATAGACCAGGAGCAGGTGCAGCTTATGAAGCGGCGTGGTGGTGTAGGACACGATTTATCCCATATTCGTCCCAAAGGATCGGCGGTTAAAAATTCGGCTTTAACATCAACGGGCGTGGTGCCCTTTATGGAGCGTTATTCCAATTCAACAAGGGAAGTTGCGCAAGACGGAAGGCGAGGAGCGCTAATGTTATCGGTGTCTATCAACCATCCAGATTCCGAAGATTTTATCAATGCCAAATTAGAGCAAGGAAAGGTTACGGGAGCCAATGTATCGGTTAGGATTGATGACGGTTTTATGAAGGCTGTAAAAGAAGGGACAGATTATGTGCAAAAATATCCTGTTTTTAGCCAGGACCCTAAGGTGTCTAAGACAATCAATGCCAAAAGTCTTTGGAAAAAAATAGTACACAATGCATGGAAATCAGCCGAACCGGGCATTCTATTTTGGGACACCATTATTAATGAGTCGGTACCCGATTGTTATGCCGATTTAGGCTATAAAACAGTGTCTACAAACCCATGTGGGGAAATTCCGTTATGCCCTTACGATTCCTGTAGGTTGCTCGCTATCAATTTGTTTTCATATGTAGAAGATCCCTTTACGGAAAAAGCGACCTTCAATTTTGACTTGTTTAAAAAGCATGTAGCTTTTGCACAGCGTATTATGGATGATATTATCGATTTGGAGCTTGAAAAAATTGATAATATTATAGAAAAGATCGATCAAGACCCAGAGTCAGACGAAGTGAAAGCTATAGAGCGTAACCTTTGGGTCAATATAAGAACCAAGGCTCTAGAAGGTAGACGAACAGGTGTGGGAATTACTGCCGAAGGAGATATGTTGGCTGCTTTGGGTATTCGCTATGGAAGTGAGGAAGGTAATGCGTTTTCGTTAGAAGTTCATAAAACCATTGCGATAGCGGCTTATCGAGCGTCGGTACATTTGGCAAAAGAACGTGGTGCATTTTCAATCTTTGATGCCGAACGCGAAAAAGATAACCCGTTTATACAACGTTTAAGGGAAGCCGACGAAAAATTGTATTACGAAATGCTGGAATATGGACGCCGTAATATAGCGCTATTGACTATAGCGCCCACGGGAACCACTAGTTTAATGACGCAAACCACTTCGGGTATAGAACCTGTTTTTATGCCAGTTTATAAACGAAGAAGAAAGGTGAACCCCAACGATAAAGAGGTGCGCATAGATTTTGTTGATGAAGTAGGTGATTCTTGGGAAGAGTATGTGGTGTTTCACCACCGATTTAAACAATGGATGGAAGTTAATGGTATAGATGCCTCTAAAAATTATTCCCAGGAAGAGATTAACGGTTTAATAGAAAAATCGCCTTATTACAAAGCCACATCCAACGACGTGGATTGGCTAAGTAAGGTGAGTATGCAAGGGGCCATTCAAAAATGGGTGGATCATTCTATTAGTGTAACCATTAATTTACCAAACGATGTTACCGAAGATTTGGTAGGAGACCTCTATTTAAAAGCTTGGGAGGTTGGTTGTAAAGGAGTTACCGTGTATAGGGATGGTTCGCGTTCTGGTGTATTGATTTCCAATGACGAGAAAAAAGAGGAAGAACCAAATAATATCCTAACGGCTTTTCCTAAAAAACGCCCACAAGTTTTGGAAGCCGATGTGGTGCGTTTCCAAAACAATAAGGAAAAGTGGATTGCCTTTATAGGGTTGATTGATGAAAAACCCTATGAGGTATTTACTGGTTTGGCCGATGATGAAGACGGCATTTTAATTCCGCGTTGGGTGAATACGGGGCTTATCATTAAAAACCGAAACGAGGATGGTACATCGCGTTACGATTTTCAGTATAAAAATACAAGAGGCTACAAAACGACTATCGAAGGCCTGTCGCATAAATTCAATCCAGAGTTTTGGAACTACGCTAAGTTAATTTCCAGTACTTTGCGCCATGGGATGCCTATTGATAAAATAGTGGATTTAATCAATAGCTTACAATTGGACAGTGCATCTATCAATACCTGGAAAAATGGTGTGGTTCGTGCCCTAAAACGTTATGTTGAAGATGGCACTAAAGCCAAAGGCCAACGATGTGATAGTTGTAAGTCGGAAAATTTAATTTACCAGGAAGGCTGTTTAACCTGTAAGGACTGCGGGTCTTCTAAGTGTGGATAGATAATAAAGTAAAGTCCAAATTAAACTTTAAAAGCAATAGCTCTCCTCCTTATGCAAGGAGGAGTGGCTTCAACTTCATACAAGAAATTGAAGTCGAGGAGGTTTTTTAAAAATTATTCAAATAAAGCCCCTACGCTTAAATACCTGTAATCCTCAAGTTCAGTAAGTGTATTAATGAGTTTTGTGTTACCATTTTTTATTAGGTAAATAGCGTCTGAAATGTCGATGATATGCCTATACATATGATCGGTAATTATAATGGCTTTTTGCTTTTTCTCTTGGGATATCAAGGTTTTAATTTTGTCGATGTGCAATGGTGCAACATGAGAAAAAGGTTCATCCAACAAGATGAGCTTTTTGTTGCTTTTTAGGGTAATATAGATTTCTATTATTCGCCGTTCACCCCCGGATAGTTTTCCAAATTTTGTATCTCTAAAGATTGAAAAATCTTCAAAATGGTTTACAAATTCAGACCAGTTTACTCTAAAAAGTTTAAAAGCTGCTTTAATTTTTAAGCTATTAGGGATAAAATAATGTTGTGGTAAATAGGCAACAAGATTTGTTCGGTAAAGTGGTTTCAAAATAGGTTTGTGATCTATTCTTATAAGTTTGTATTTAGGTTTTAGGTTGCCAAAAGCAATATTAAGCAAACAGCTTTTGCCACAACCATTGCTCCCTAAAATCCCAGTGATTTTCCCAGTTTCCGCCTTGAGATAAATGCCATTTAAAATGCGTTTGCTTTTAAAGTAAAGCTCAACGTTGTCGATTTCAAATATCATGTAAACTCTTTAAGTATTAGCAGAATGGGTAGTGTTAAAAATAAATCGATAATGTAAAAAACTAAAAATAGTAAAAATGGGGATATTCCCAAATTTTTATATAAAACAAAGGTTTGCTTGGCCTTGGTTTCATTAATAAAGTACCATAGAAAACCAACTAAAAAGAGTTTTATCGCCTGCACCAAAAATATTTCATTTTTACAAAGGGGAAGTAGGGCCATGCTAAGCACAAATGAATAAAGCATAAACCGCTTGTAAAACACAAATATTGATGATAATTTATGCATCATGATATTAATAACGGTTCAAATAAATAAATATTTTAACAATTGTAGATATCAAGAGGCTGTAAATATTAAGAATTCATAAATTATCGTATTTTTGGTCTCCAATTAAAAAGGCAGATGTTAGAGAAATTACAAATAATAAAACAACGTTTCGATGAGGTTAGCGATTTAATTATCCAACCCGATATTATTTCAGATCAAAAGCGTTATATCGAATTAAACAGAGAATATAAAGATTTACGTATTCTTATGGATAAGCGCGAGGAATATATAGCGTTTACCAATAATTTAGCAGAGGCAGAAGAGATCATTGCAGATGGTAGTGATCCGGAAATGGTAGAGATGGCCAAAATGCAATACGACGAAGCTAAAGATGGTATTCCTAAGCTTGAAGAAGAGATTAAATTGTTGTTGATTCCTAAAGATCCTGAAGATGCCAAAAATGCGGTGGTAGAGTTACGAGCTGGAACCGGTGGGGACGAAGCCAGTATTTTTGCGGGAGATTTGTTTAGAATGTACACCAAATATTGTGAAGGTAGAGGTTGGAACGTAAGTACGGTAGATTTTAGCGAAGGCACCAATGGCGGATTCAAGGAAATTCAGTTTGAAGTTACTGGCGACGATGTTTATGGTACCCTAAAATTTGAAGCTGGAGTACACCGTGTACAACGTGTACCACAAACCGAAACCCAAGGGCGTGTACATACCAGTGCGGCCACGGTAATGGTATTTCCGGAAGCAGAAGAATTTGATGTGGAAATAGACCCTAAGGATGTGCGTATAGATTATTTCTGTTCATCGGGGCCTGGAGGGCAATCGGTTAACACCACTTATTCCGCGGTACGTTTAACGCATATACCAACAGGATTGGTGGCACAATGTCAGGATCAAAAATCACAGCATAAGAACAAGGAAAAAGCTTTTAGGGTATTGCGTTCGCGATTATACGATTTAGAGTTGGCCAAGAAGCAGGAGGAAGATGCGGCTAAACGGGGGAGTATGGTGAGTTCTGGAGATAGGAGTGCTAAAATTAGAACCTATAACTATCCGCAAGGTCGAGTAACAGATCATAGAATAGGTCTAACGCTTTACGATTTGCAGAACATTGTAAATGGTGATATCCAAAAGATTATAGACGAATTACAACTTGCAGAAAATACCGAGAAGTTAAAAGCAGGTGATGATGTGATTTAGGATAATCACTAATATGTAAATATCTAGAGAATTTATTAGTGAACCTGCCTGTCTCAGACAGGTTCGTTGCAAAAAAGAGTATGACAACTAACCAGCTCATTTCAGAAATTAAAAAAAAGCAATCCTTTCTTTGTATAGGATTGGATGTCGATTTAAATAAAATACCCCAACATCTTTTAAAGGGAGACGACCCTATTTTTGCCTTTAACAAAGCCATAATAGATGCAACACACCATTTATGCGTAGCCTATAAACCCAATACGGCATTTTATGAAGCGTATGGGCTAAAGGGCTGGAAATCCTTAGAGAAGACCATTAACTATTTAAACGAAAACCATCCAGAAATTTTCACCATTGCCGATGCCAAACGTGGTGATATTGGTAATACCAGTAGCATGTATGCCAAGGCCTTTTTTGAAGATTTGGCATTCGATAGCGTTACCGTTGCACCATATATGGGCAAAGATTCGGTAGAGCCTTTTTTGGCCTTTCAAGATAAACACACCATTCTTTTGGCCTTAACATCCAATCAAGGGGCGTTCGATTTTCAAACGAAGACTATTGAAGAGAAAGAGCTTTACAAGCAAGTGTTGGAAACTTCTAAGACCTGGGAGAATTCAGAGAACTTAATGTATGTGGTAGGGGCGACTAAGGCTGAATATTTGGCCGATATTAGAAAGATTGTTCCAAATAGTTTTTTGTTGGTTCCCGGAGTGGGGGCGCAAGGCGGAAACTTGCAAGAGGTTTGTAAATATGGTATGAGTAAAAATGTAGGGTTGCTTATAAACTCTTCACGCGGTATTATTTATGCATCTAATGAAGCTGATTTCGCTGAAGCGGCTGCGGGTAAAGCCCAAGAACTTCAGCAGCAAATGGCTGAAGAATTGAAGCGTCATTTCTAGGAGTCCCAATAGATGTTCGAACGACGTGGGAATCTGCTTGAATATTATTGAGATTGCCACAAAACATTGTAAATTTTCGCCGCAATGACAAACCCCATAAAAGATCAACTTCAAAGAACACTCCATTTAAATAAAATTCCAAAACGTATTGTGTCTTTGGTGCCTAGTCAAACCGAATTGCTTTGTGATCTGGGTTTGGAAACGGCAGTTGTGGGTGTAACGAAATTTTGCATGCATCCAAGGGATATTAGAAAAAAAGCAGCTGTAGTAGGAGGAACAAAACAGGTTCATTTTGATAAAATAAAAGCCTTAAAGCCAGATATTATTCTTTGTAATAAAGAGGAGAATACAAAAGCAATTGTAGAAGCTTGCGAATCGATTTGTGAGGTACATGTTTCAGATGTGAATACCATTGTGGACAGTTTGCAATTGATGGAACAATACGGTCAAATTTTCGATTGTAAAAAAGAGACATCAAAGCTAACGAATGAGATAAAGAATAAGGTCGAAGATTTCAAGGTCTTTATAAAAGAAAAACCTGTTTTAAATGTCGCTTATTGTATTTGGAAGAATCCCTATATGGTGGCAGCAAACCATACATTTATAAACCATATGCTGGAGCTGAATAAGTTTAAGAATGTATTTGATGATTTAGAACGTTATCCAGAAGTGAACATGCAAGATAGGGTTGCAGACTATATTTTATTATCCTCAGAACCCTTTCCGTTTAAAGAAGTGCATAAAAGAGAGATTCAAGAACTTTGTCCTAACGCTAAAGTGGTTTTAGTTGATGGTGAACAATTTTCCTGGTATGGATCAAGACTCACAAAAGCCTTTGCATACTTTAAATCGCTACGTTTAGATCTTCAGAAAGGTCTAGCTTAGTTTTGTCTTCAACAAAGTTTGCAATAAGGTTTTCCAAATCTTTTAAACTAATTGGCTTGTTGAGGTTAGGCTTTATTCTGCCTACTCTACAAAAATGTGTACTCATAACTTGTTTTTTAAGTAAAATACGCATTTTCACATGATTTGGATGTAATGAAGATGTTAAGATATTGCTAATTATTGAGCTGACTGCGACTGTTCCCTGACCAGGTATTTAAGCTTATTAAGCTTGTTGAGAAGTTTTATGGCCTTATATTCTGAAATATCACTAATAGCAGAATCCGTTTGCCTAAAATTATAAGCTTGTTCAATAAGCGCTCTATATTGTTTATAGAGCTTCGCTTGGTTGGATCTTATGGATTCTATTTTGCTCATTTATTAACTGATTAACAAGCTATTAAATATAGTGTTTTTAATTGTAAACTAAAAGCTAAGAAGCTCCTTTTTGAAGAATGGAAGAAGAATTTTGAGTAAAGGTAAAGTTTTGTTAATGTTTTATTGCTTTTGAAAGTATTTTATAAATTGAAGCAACTAACCACAAATGATTACCAGATGATAGGCATTTTTAGGGTTTTAATTGTTTTTATGTTTATAAGCTATGCAAATGCACAGAACCAACAATGTAAATGCTGTTCTGAAAACCATACTGAATTCGATTTTTGGGTTGGTGAATGGACAGTTACAAAACCAGATGGCACGTTAGCGGGGTATAATATTATCGAAAAGATTCAAGACCGTTGCGTGTTAAGAGAAAATTGGTCTAGCGCCAAGGGAGGCTTTACAGGAACTAGTCTTAATTTTTACAATGGTGCAACGAAACAATGGGAGCAAATTTGGGTTGATAACCAAGGAGGGAGCTTGCATTTAAAAGGAAATAGGGTTGGTAATCAAATGATTTTAAAAACAGACGTGGCCAAGAACAAGAAAGGAGAACCCTTTTATCATAAAATTACATGGACTAAGCATAATGACGGTTCTGTTAGGCAATACTGGGAAACTATAACAAATGATAAGGATGTGACAGTTGTTTTTAACGGACTCTATAAAAAAAATGAATAAAGCCTTCGTGATAGAAGGCTTTAAGTTCTAGTCCTGCAAGGCAAAAACTTTCCTCAATAAATCGGTGGTTCTGGAGGCAAACTTGGTCCTAATTTCTTTTTCTTCAACGGCTATCATGGTATACACGCCCTCTAGTGCTTCGCCAGTAACATAATCAGTTAAATCGGGGTTAACGTTAGAGGTAAAAGGAATGTTATTGTATTTATTGATTAGGTTGGCCCAAATAGTATCAGCACCTACTTTACTAAACGAATTTTTGATAACGGGATGGAATTTATCATAAAGCGCCGTTTGTGTTTTAGATGTTAAATATTGCGTAGCGGCATCGTCATTACCTAATAAAATCTGTTTGGCATCAGCAAACGTAATACCTTTAACGGCGTCAACAAATATGGGAGTTGCTTCTTTAACGGCATCTTCGGCAGCTCGGTTAAGTACTTTCAAACCTTCATCGGCTAATTTGCCTAAGCCAATATCCCGTAAACCCTTATCTACTTTACGAAGTTCTTCAGGTAATAATATTTTAACCAATTCATTCTTATAAAACCCGTCGGTTTGGATTAGTTTGGTTACTTGTTTGTCTATTCCAAAATCTAGAGCCTGCCTTAAACCAGCTGCAATATCGGCTTGGGAAAGACCACCGCCTTGTGGTAACTGATTAACCACTTGTTGTAGTTCGGCACAAGCCGTTAAATTAAAAATAAGTAATAAGGTTAAGAATTTACGAATCATAATACATGGGGTTTTATATCTTTAACAAAGCTATAAAGATATGTAATTTATAATATGGAAAGGATCCACATACTATTACTCGCTATTTTTTATTTGTTATGTAACTGTCAGCATAAGCAAAAAGAAACGGAATCCATCTTGACAGAAACAGCTAAACCAAGTCAATATATTACTGTTTTGGGAGTGGCACAAGATGCCGGTTTTCCACAAATAGATTGCGAAAAACCGTGTTGCAAATCGTTTTATAGTGGCACGGAACAAAAGAAATTAGTGTCTAGTTTAGGGTTAATCGATTTAGAGACAAAGCAAAAATGGATTTTTGACGCTACGCCAGATATTACTGCACAGCTTGAAAGCTTAAAAGCGAATCATTTAAATAATGGAAAAGTTATAGATGGCGTGTTTTTAACCCATGCCCATATAGGCCATTATACAGGTATTATGCAATTTGGTAGGGAAGCCATGAATGCCAAAAGCATTTCTGTTTATGCCATGCCAAAAATGAAGGCCTTTATAGAAAACAACCAACCCTGGAAACAATTGGATAGCTTAAATAATATCGCTTTAAAATTAATTAAGCAGGATTCAACAATAGTTCTAAACTCCAATTTAAAAGTGACTCCTTTTATTGTGCCTCATCGCGACGAGTTTTCAGAAACTGTAGGGTATAGAATTGAAGGAAAGGACAAATCGGTGTTGTTTATTCCGGATATTAATAAGTGGCATGTTTGGGAAAAGCAAATTGTAGATGAGGTTAAAAAAGTAGATTTTGCATTTTTGGATGCTACTTTTTTTAAAGATGGTGAAGTGCCTAGGCCAATGAATGAAATTCCACATCCGTTTATTGAGGAAACCGTTAAACTTTTTGAAAAGGAAGCAATGGAAACCAAATCAAAAATTTACTTTATTCATTTAAACCATACCAACCCGGCACTTAAAGATTCTCATCCGCTAAAGGATAGTATCCAAAGTTTGGGCTATCATTTTGCTAGGGAAGGCAGTAATTTTAGTTTATGAGAAAATAACCGTTTTGTTATTGTAAACCATAACCTTTCTTTCGGCATGTAGTTTTACGGCATTGGCCAGAACAATTTTTTCCAAGTCGCGCCCCTTAGCAATTAAGTCTTGAATAGAGTGGGTGTGGGTCACTCGGGTAACGTCCTGTTCAATAATGGGACCGGCATCTAATTCTTCTGTGACATAATGGCTGGTGGCTCCAATAATCTTAACCCCTCTATTAAAAGCCGAATGGTAGGGCTTAGCGCCCACAAAAGCAGGTAAAAACGAATGGTGTATGTTAATTATTTTATTGGGGTACTTATTGATTAGCTTAGGGGAAACAATTTGCATGTAACGTGCTAGAACTATAAAATCGATTTGATGGCTTTCCAATAATTCCAGTTGCCGATTTTCAGCTTCAGCCTTATTGTCTTTATTTATCGGAATGTGATAAAATGGAATGTTGAAACTATCAGCAATGGGTTTTAAATCGTTATGGTTGCTAATAATGAAAGGGATTTCAAGATTGAGTTCCCCAGAATTGTAACGTCCCAATAGATCATATAAACAATGATCATATTTAGAAATGAACAAGGCCATTTTAGGTTTGGATTCCGAAGAATAGATACGCCAACGCATACCAAAAGTTTCAGCTAGGTTAGTTTTAAATGAATCTTTAAAGCCTTCGGTGATAAATGTTTCAGAAGCAAATTCACTTTCCAATCGCATAAAGAAGATGTCCTGTTGTCTATCTACGTGTTGATCGATATACACAATGTTGCCTCCTTTTTCTGCAATAAAATTGGTGACCGAAGCAATAATATTGGGACGGTCTTTACAGTGAATTAAAATGGTGATCTTATTCATAAGGTTTTTAGTGGATTGCGTTCAAATTTAGCCTAAAAATAAGTTATGAATAAATTGTTGATTTGGTTTTAGAAAATTTTATGTAAATGATTGGTTTTTTTGAATATTTCGTAAATTGCAGTGCTAAAAATGAATATTCTTTACGAATGAATCAACAGACTCCATACAATCCAAAAAATAAAGTTAGAATTGTTACCGCAGCATCACTTTTTGATGGTCATGATGCTTCCATAAATATTATGCGTAGAATTATTCAGGCCACTGGTGTTGAGGTCATTCATTTGGGACACGATAGGAGTGTAGAGGAAGTCGTCAACACAGCTATTCAAGAAGATGTTAATGCCATATGTTTAACCTCTTATCAAGGTGGGCATAATGAGTATTTCAAGTACATGTACGATCTTTTAAAGGAAAGAGGTGCAGGACATATTAAAATTTTTGGTGGCGGTGGCGGCGTTATTTTGCCTTCGGAAATCAAAGCATTAATGGATTATGGCATTTCCCGTATTTACGCTCCTGATGATGGACGCGAAATGGGCTTGCAGGGGATGATAAACGATTTGGTTGAGCAATCGGATAGCCCCACCCCAACCCTCCCCAAAGAGGAGGGTGTTATAGAGCTTCTGAAGAAAAAAGACATCAACACTATTGCACGACTAATTTCATTAGCTGAAAATAACCATAAGGAATTTGAAGAGTTCTTTTTTAAAGAAGAAGAAGGAGCTTCCCCCTTTGGAGGAGATAAGAGGGGTGTAGTTTTAGGCATTACAGGTACAGGGGGCGCAGGTAAATCGAGTTTGGTTGATGAGTTGGTGCGTCGGTTTTTATTGGACTTCCCAGAAAAGACCGTTGGCATTATTTCGGTAGACCCCTCTAAACGAAAAACGGGAGGCGCACTATTAGGCGATAGAATTCGTATGAATGCCATTAATAACCCTCGTGTATATATGCGTAGTTTGGCAACCCGTCAATCTAATTTAGCCTTATCCAAGCATGTTAATGAAGCTATAGCTGTTTTAAAAGCTGCCGAGTACGATTTAATCATCTTAGAAACATCGGGTATTGGCCAATCGGATACCGAAATTATTGAGCATAGCGATGTGTCGCTTTATGTGATGACTCCAGAATTTGGTGCAGCTACTCAATTAGAAAAAATTGATATGTTGGATTTTGCCGATTTGGTGGCTATTAATAAGTTCGACAAAAGAGGCGCCCAAGATGCCTTACGCGATGTAAAAAAGCAATACATGCGTAACCATAATTTATGGGATAAAGCACAGGAGGATTTACCAGTATATGGTACTATTGCGTCACAATTTAACGATCCTGGGATGAACAAGCTATATAGAGCGGTAATGGATACTTTGGTTGAAAAAGCTTATGCCGATCTAATATCAAAGTTTGAAGTCTCGGAGGAAATGAGTGAAAAGATTTTTGTTATTCCGCCACATAGAACACGTTATCTGTCGGAAATAGCAGAAAACAATAGAGCATACGATGCCAAAGTTTCACTGCAAGCCGAAGTTGCCCAAAAACTCTATGGTATTTATAAAACCATACTATCTGTCATTGCGAGTAAAACGAAGCAATCTTTTCTTTCAATACACGGCATTGAACATGATGAGATTCTTCGCCATATGCAGGAAGACAAGCAACCAGAAGGGGAATCCCAAATGCAGCTTTTAAAACTACTATTTAAGGAATTTGATCGTGTAAAACTTAATCTAGATCCATTAAACTGGGAGATCATTATAGGTTGGGAAGACAAGGTTAATAGATATAAAAATCCAGTTTATAGTTTTAAAGTTCGTAATAAGAATATAAAAGTAGAAACACATATTGAGTCCTTATCGCATTTGCAAATTCCTAAGGTAGCCTTGCCGAAATATCAAGCTTGGGGCGATATATTGCGTTGGGTATTACAAGAAAATGTTCCTGGGGAATTCCCATATGCAGCAGGGATATACCCATTTAAGCGAACCAATGAAGATCCTGCCAGAATGTTTGCCGGTGAAGGTGGGCCAGAGCGCACCAATAAGCGGTTTCATTATGTGAGTCAAGGTATTCCTGCCAAACGGTTGTCAACAGCTTTCGATAGTGTGACGCTGTATGGAAGTGATCCAGATTATCGTCCGGATATTTACGGAAAAATAGGAAATGCAGGAGTTTCCATTTGCTGCTTGGATGATGCCAAAAAATTGTATTCGGGGTTTAATCTAGCCGATGAAATGACCTCGGTGAGTATGACTATAAATGGTCCGGCCCCTATGCTGCTTGGCTTTTTTATGAATGCTGCAATCGATCAACAATGTGAAATTTACATTAAAGAAAATGGACTGGAACAAGACGTTGAAGCTAAAATAGCTAAGTTATATAAAGGCAAGGAGCGTCCCAACTACAATGGTGCTTTACCAGAAGGAAACGACGGTTTAGGGTTAATGTTGTTGGGAGTAACGGGAGATCAAGTGCTGCCAGAAGCAGTATATCAAGAGATAAAGTTAAAGACCATAGCCCAAGTTAGGGGCACGGTGCAAGCCGATATTTTAAAAGAGGACCAAGCACAAAATACCTGTATTTTTTCAACAGAATTTGCACTACGCCTCATGGGGGATGTACAAGCGTATTTCATTAAAAACAATGTTAGAAACTTTTATTCAGTATCCATTTCAGGTTACCATATCGCCGAAGCTGGAGCCAATCCCATCACGCAATTGGCTTTAACCCTATCAAACGGATTCACGTATGTGGAATATTACTTGAGTAGGGGAATGGATATTAATAAGTTTGGACCAAACCTATCATTTTTCTTTTCAAATGGTATCGACCCAGAATATGCGGTTATTGGCCGTGTAGCCCGTAAAATATGGGCTAAAGCGATGAAGTATAAGTACGGAGCAAATCCAAGGGCACAAATGCTGAAATACCATATTCAAACCTCTGGACGAAGTTTACATGCCCAAGAAATCGATTTTAATGATATTAGAACAACGTTACAAGCATTATATGCTATTTACGATAATTGTAATTCTTTACATACCAATGCCTACGATGAAGCGATAACCACCCCAACCGAGGAATCGGTACGTCGTGCCATGGCAATTCAATTGATAATAAATAAAGAATTAGGATTGGCCAAAAACGAAAATCCAACCCAAGGCGCTTTTATTATTGAAGAATTAACCGATTTGGTAGAAGAAGCCGTGCTTGTGGAGTTCGATAGAATTACGGAAAGAGGAGGCGTATTAGGCGCGATGGAAACCATGTACCAACGCAGTAAGATTCAAGAGGAGAGCTTATATTATGAAACCTTAAAACACAATGGTACACTGCCTATAATTGGCGTTAACACCTTTTTGAGCAGTAAAGGGTCACCCACCGTGTTACCTGCTGAGGTGATTCGAGCTACCGAAGAAGAGAAGCAAGTCCAGATAAAAACTTTGGAAAATCTTCATATGTTTAATAATACAGAAGCCTTGTTAAAAGATTTACAAACCAAAGCGATACATAACGAAAACATTTTTGAAGCTTTAATGGAAGTCTGTAAAGTGTGCTCTTTAGGGCAAATTACCAATGCTTTGTTTGAAGTAGGAGGACAGTATAGACGAAATATGTAAGCAGGATTCCAATTTTCAAAAGCAAAGCGCATTGAAAATTGAGAATATCGCTTACCCTGAGCGAAGCCGAAGGGTCTACCAGAGAACCACTTTTTCTTTTTTTGAATAAGTGTGTGAATCGCTTACCCTAAGTGTTACACTGGGCTTGGTCGAAGAGCAAAGTCGAAGGGTCTTCTGTTGTGATTTTTCAAAAGCAATGCAGAAAAATTGATGCAGGCTGCTTATCCCGCCTGAAGCCGAGGGATCTTTTTACAGAGAGTAATTTAAATGTGTAAAGCCAAAGAGTCTATTATTGCATGTTTTCAAAAGCAAAGCGCATTGAAAATTGAGAATATCGCTTACCCTGAGCGAAGCCGAAGGGTCTACCAGAGAACCACTTTTTCTTTTTTTGAATAAGTGTGTGAATCGCTTACCCTAAGTGTTACACTGGGCTTAGTCGAAGAGCAAAGTCGAAGGGTCTTCTGTTGTGATTTTTCAAAAGCAATACAGAAAAATTGGTGCAGGCTGCTTATCCCGCGCGAAGCTGAGGGATCTTTTTACAGAGAGTAATTTAAATGTGTAAAGCCAAAGAGTCTATTATTGCATGTTTTCAAAAGCAAAGCGCATTGAAAATTGAGAATATCGCTTACCCTGAGCGAAGCCGAAGGGTCTACCAGAGAACCACTTTTTCTTTTTTTGAATAAGTGTGTGAATCGCTTACCCTAAGTGTTACACTGGGCTTGGTCGAAGAGCAAAGTCGAAGGGTCTTCTGTTGTGATTTTTCAAAAGCAATGCAGAAAAATTGATGCAGGCTGCTTATCCCGCCTGAAGCCGAGGGATCTTTTTACAGAGCGTAATTTAAATGTGTAAAGCCAAAGAGTCTATTATTGCATGTTTTCAAAAGCAAAGCGCATTGAAAATTGAGAATATCGCTTACCCTGAGCAAAGTCGAAGGGTCTTCTGTTGTGATTTTTCAAAAGGAATGCAGAAAAATTGGTGCAGGCTGCTTATCCCGTGCGAAGCCGAGGGATCTTTTTACAGAGAGTAATTTAAATGTGTAAAGCCAAAGAGTCTATTATTGCATGTTTTCAAAAGCAAAGCGCATTGAAAATTGAGAATATCGCTTACCCTGAGCGAAGCCGAAGGGTCTACCAGAGAACCACTTTTTCTTTTTTTGAATAAGTGTGTGAATCGCTTACCCTAAGTGTTACACTGGGCTTGGTCGAAGAGCAAAGCCGAAGGGTCTTCTGTTGTGATTTTTCAAAAGCAATGCAGAAAAATTGGTGCAGGCTGCTTATCCAAAGAGATAAAATATAGTGACCCTTGATATAACAACGCAACCAAATAAATGGAAATGCATCTAGTAAGAAATGCGTCTCATGGGAAATGTTCATATTATATTGCTGGTAATGTTAACCTTTTCATTTAATTATTGTTCTCAGAATGATTTAGAATCTGGTAGGCAGTATGGTTTGAAAAACAATGATTGTTTAAATATAAAGGACACTGGTTATAGATTATGTTTAAAAGGCATTAGTGATTCAAGATGTCCTTCGGATGTAGTATGCGTATGGGAAGGGAATGCAAAAGCTAATTTTGAATTACATTCAAGTTTAGGAGACGAACCATTTGAATTAAATACACATGATAGGTTCCAACAGGACACCATAATAAATAACTTGAAAATTGAGTTGATAAATGTTTTGCCATATCCAATATCTGATAATGAAACAAATCAGAGTGAATATTCAGTAGAAATTAAGGTTACCAAGGTATAATAACCCAAATAGTAGATGGTAAAACTATCAAGATGCAGAGCGTCAATAACATAATTATCGTCATTGCTAACAAAGTGAAGCAACCTCTAACCTTATCAAATCACTTTGTTAAAAGATTACTTTGTCGTTTTCATTTCGAAAAGCTCAATGCAACGTCTCCTTATGATGTAAAGGATTTTATTTTTGGCATATATAATTAAAGCTTGTCTAAAAAATATATGCCAATGGAAAAACCAGGCTATAGAGTAACCTATAGTGGTTTAATTGTAAAAAGATCAAATTATAGTGTAAGCATCCAATGGTGCTGAAGCTTTTTAAACTTCTTAAGTTCACGCCTTAAAACAGGTAGGAAGTCCTTACCGTTACTATTCGATTTCTCTAAGCGATAAGAATTCTTGTAAAGCAAATTGGTAAGCCGTTTAAGTGAAGCAATGTGTTTGTGCCTTCTGTCCGAATGGCGTTCTTTTTCAGCATTGATAATTTCTGGTGCCAATGATACGGATTGTTGTACAATGTCTCCTGAAAAGTAAATGTTATGATCCTCAGAACCGTCTTCTTTTAAAGAAGATAAGTCATGGTTTAAGTATACGGAAATGTTCTGCGAAAGCGCAAAAATCTCTAAGGCTTTTTTATAAATCGGTAAATCCGATAGGTTTGATGGGGTATTAGATAACGTCATTCTTTTTTCAATAAGCAATTACCCAAAATTAGTGACAAGAATTTATAATCAACTTTAAATATTAAAGTAAAATCGTATATTTGCTTTAATATTTAATTTTTTAAAGTTAAAATTCTTTTAAATGGTGTTAGATGATCTTAACACGAAGATTTTAAGGTGTTTACAGGAAAACGCAAGGCAATCTAATGCCGAAATTGGCAGGCAAGTTGGCATAAGTTCTCCTGCTGTATCCGAGCGTATAAAAAAGATGGAGGATCTAGGGATAATAGAGGGGTATAAGGCCTTGGTTTCTCCATTTGAAATAGGATATCAGCTTAAAGCAATTATTACCTTAAGGGCTTTTATGGGAAAGCTAAAACCGTTTTTGGAAAAAGTGAAAACCTATGATGAGGTGGTTAACTGCTACCGAATTACAGGCGATGAAAATATAGTTATGGAAGTGGTCCTAAAAAACCAAAAACATTTAGAGGCCTTTATAGATCAACTGATAACTTATGGTGAAAGTAAAACCCAAATTGTATTGTCCCGCGTTGTGAAGCAAAATGAGCTAAAGCCAATTTAAATGGTCACAATGGAAGCCATTACAATTTATAGTTAATCTATTCGCCAAGGCGGATTTTTTCTGTTTTCTCCGGCATGATACAAAATAAGATGATTGCCGTCTAAGTCTTCTAAATGGGCTTCGCGCCAAAGCCAGGGTTTGTCCTCTGGTAATTTATTAAAAACAATGCCTTTTTGTATAAGGTCCGAAACTAAATCATCTAAATTGTCATTTTCAAAATAAATACTAATCCCATTATTTTTTGGCAACTCGTTTACTTTATGGATTGAAAACGTTGCATTACCGTTTGGGCATTCAAACCGTACGTATTTAGGTAATGCTTCAACAATAAGCTTTAACCCCAAAACCTTATAAAATTCTGCAGCTTTTTCAACATCTAGAGACGGTATGGTGATTTGATTTAAGTTCATGGTTTTAATCATTAGGATTAAAGGGGATGTCATCATCGGGGTCTACATCATCGTAATTAACGCCGGGAGGATTGAACAATCCCCAACGATCGATAATATAATTCCAGCAATCAAAAGTTTTAACCCATTCGGCAAACAATACTCTAAAGTTTTCAACTTCGGTTCGCAATAAATCGAGATATTCAATATCCTTAAATCCATGCATCTCAATACCTCTGGTATCTGTGATAAGCTCTCTGGCGGCTTTGCGTATAATGGCGGCATTTTCCATTTTTATATCGTAAAGCATATCTTCATCTGCTGCACCAGCAATTTTGGACGGTATAATTAGGGCGTTGTTAGCTAGGTGGTGCAAATTATTTTTAATCATTTCTGCTTCTAGCTCATTTTCAAAATCTATATCGGTTTTCTCAACACTTTCAACGATATAGTCCACCAACTTTAACAGTTCCATCGCTTTTTTATAGATGGGGAGGTTTTCCCATTTTTCGAACCTATTCATAAATACTATTGTTTTAGTTTTTGCTCCAAATGATTGGTGATTAATTTGGCATGGATACGGCTATTCTCTATAAACCATTTATGGGTTTCCATGCCACCACAGATCACGCCGGCAAGATATAAGCCTTCAACATTGCTTTCCATGGTTTGTTCATTATAAACAGGACGTTTAATGGCATCATGGGATAAGGAAACACCAACTTGCTCCAAAAGCTCAAAATTAGGTTTGTAGCCCGTAAGCGCAACAACGTAATCGTTAGGCAGGACTTTAATGCCGTTAGGGGTTTTAATAATCACTTCGGAAGGTTTTATTTCTGTTATTTCAGAATTGAAATAGGCTTTTATACTGCCTTCTTCTATACGGTTTATAATATCCGGTCGTACCCAATATTTAACACGCTTCCCTATAGCATCACCTCTAACCACCATAATCACTCGACCGCCTTTCCGCCATATTTCCAAAGCAGCGTCTACAGAAGAATTACTGGCTCCAACAACCATAACATCCTGCATGCTGTAAGGGTGGGCTTCCTTGTAGTAATGGGTTACTTTAGGTAGGTCTTCGCCGGGAACTTGCAATACATTTGGGATGTCATAAAAGCCCGTTGCCAAGATCGCCTTTTTAGATTGGTAGGTGTTTTTATTGGTTGTTATAGTAAAGCCCCAATCTGCTTTATGGAGTTCTTCAACCGTTTCGTATAAATTAATTGCAATAGTATTGGAGGAGGCCACACGTCTGTAGTACTCCAAGGCTTCATCCCGATTAGGCTTTGGGTTTTTACTTATAAATGGAATATGGTCTATTTCCAATTTTTCAGAGGTTGAAAAAAAGGTCATGTTTTTGGGATAGTTAAACAATGAGTTGGTTAACGCTCCTTTTTCCAAAATAAGATAATTCCAATGCCGTTTTTCGCACTCTAATGCACAGGCAATGCCTATGGGACCTCCTCCAATAATTATAACGTCCTTCATAACACTTTTACATTCTTCGTTGCGCTGCTAATCGCAAATTTCGTTTCAAAATAAACAATAAAAATATACAAACAGCACCTAATAAGGTGATAATATGCCAGGTATTGTTAAAGCCTATATTGTCTATCATTTGCATGCCTGCATTATGGCCAAAAATATGAGCTATGGAAAACGATATGGAATATAAGGCCATATACTCACCTTGGTTTCCTTTTTTGGCGCGATCGATAGCAAATGCATTGGAAAAAGGAAAAGCAATCATTTCTCCAAAAGTCATCAATACCATACCTACTATTAAAATGCCCGACCAAGAGGTAAAGTTAAGTACCACAAAGCTTAATGCTGTAAGGATACCGCCAAAGAGCATCAATCCAGTTTTGGTGTTTCGGGTATTTTCCAACCATTTTATCAATGGCATTTCAAAAACAAAGATCGCAAAACCATTCATACCCAAAAGAATACCAATTTCCAATTCAGTTAAATGATGGGCTTCTTTATAATACAAAGGTATCGTAGAGAAATATTGCAGGAATATCACGCCAAACAAAATCATGGCAAACAAGAATATTAAGAATGCTTTATCCTTATAGGCCGATTCTGGGTGCTCTACCTTAACTTCATCCAACACTTTAGTGTTTTTAGGATTAAGTACATTAATCAATACCAAAGTGGCTACAATACAGGTAATGCCATCTACCCAAAATAAGCCAGCATAACTTAATGTAGTTATAATAATACCACCAATAGCGGGACCAGCCGAGAAACCTAAGTTTATGGCAAGTCGAATTAAGGTTACCGAACGCGTTTTATTTTCGGGTTTGCTATAGGCACTAAGTGCTACGAATATGGCAGGTCGAAACATGTCGGCCACTAGCATTACCAAAAAAATACCGATACAAAAAGTTAAAAATGTATTGGCGAGCTGTAAGGCGATAAATAAGAGTCCAGTAGCAAATAAACTAAAAACCATAACCTTATAAAACCCTATTTTATCGGTTAATTTACCGCCTAACCAAGAGCCTACTACCGACCCTAATCCAAAAGCACTCATAATCCAGCCCACATCACTAGGGCTAAAGTTTAAACTTTGGGTTAGGTAAAGGGATAGAAAAGGAATTACCATAGTGCCAGCCCTATTAATAAGTGTTATTAAAGCGAGCCACCAAACCTCTCGAGATAGCCCTGCAAATGTGTTTATATAATTTTTAAAAAGTGTTTTCATGTGTTAAACAGTTATGTTGAAATCCCAAAGTAACGTTTCGACTGCGCTCAACGTGACAGCTCGGGATTAAATCGATTTACAGAACTCACAATGAGTTTAGAATCTTATTAAAAATAAAAAGTCCGACGGTGAAGTCGGACTTTAACATATTGTAATATTTTATACTTATATCACCACAATATATAGCCAGTCCAACGCTCATCCTTAAATGAGGTCATTAGCTTTTTATAAATTGTGACGCTACAACGCATGTTTTCTTTTTTTACACTTCAAAACTATATAAAATATTCTTAAGTTGTACTTTTGAATTGAAAAAAACTTCAATTTAATTTTTTGAGCATTACTTTATGGATCCTGTAACATCTATTAAAATTAAAGACTTACCATCGCCTAAGGGACATTTTATATGGGGACATTTGCCTCAATTCAATACATATAATAAGCACCAAGTTTTAGAACGGTGGGTTGAAGAATGTGGAGATCTGTTTAAAATTAATTTTGTAGGAAAGGAGTTTGTAGTATCATCAAGATCTTCTCTTAATAGCACCATATTACGTTTGCGTCCGGAAAAGTTCAGGCGTTTTTCAAAAATAGACGAGATTTTAAAGGAAATGGGGGTGTCTGGAGTTTTTAATGCAGAAGTTGGAGATTGGAAAAGACATAGGAAACCAATAGCCGAAGCCTTAAATATGCAACATGTAAAAGGCTATTATCCGGTAGTTTTGGATAAAACGTTCAGACTTCTTAAGAAGTTTAAAACCTTTTCAGAAGCAAACAAAACGATCGATGTTCAAAAAGAATTTATGCTGTTTACTGTTGATATTACTACTGAAATAGCATTTGGGCATAAACTGGACACTATAAATAATATGGATGATAGCTTTCAAAAGCATTTGGAAGTTATTTTTCCGATGATAAATGAACGCATTACCGCGCCGATACCTATTTGGAGGTTTTTCAAACGAAAAAAAGATAAAGTTCTACTGGAATCCATAGAGGCTATTAAAGCGGTAATATATCAGTTTATAGAAGAATCCAAAAGCAGAATTAAAAATAATCCCGAATTGAAGAAGCAACCTTCAAATTTTTTGGAAGCCCTTTTGTTGGCCAATGAAAATCATGTGTTTAGTTATGAAGAGGTTTACGGAAATATTTTTACCATGTTATTGGCAGGTGAAGATACGACGTCCAATTCAATTTCATGGGCCTTGTTTTATTTGGCTCAGCATCCGGAGGTCGTAGCTAAAGTTAGGGAAGAGGCCTATATGGTTTATTTGGACGATGATGCTCCAACCACTTTTGAAAAGCTATCAGAATTAAAGTTTACAAATGCTGTAGTGCAAGAAGTCTTAAGGCTGAAACCTACAACACCTCAGTTGTATTTTGAAGCCAATGAAGATGTAGAGATTGAAGGGGTTTTTATTCCCCAAAAAACCAAAGTAATTTTACAAAATAAAGTCGCTCAAACCAAAGAAACCTATTTTACTAATGCAAATACATTCGAGCCAGAACGATGGATGGATAATGGGTGCCCCATGCATAAAGCGCATTCCCCAGAAGTCATAAAAGTATTTGGGGGTGGTCCGCGTTATTGCCCTGGAATGCATTTGGCGATTACCGAAATGGTGACTCTAATTTCAACACTTTGCAAGCATTTTAATTTTAAATTAAAGATAAAACCTGAAGCTGTTGTTGAACAGTTTGAATTCACCATGTATCCTAAAAACCTTTTAATAGAATTTATTAATAGTAAGTCAAAAAACTAATACCGTAAACCATGAGATCATTAATCATATTAAGCTTTTGTGTTATCTGTTTTACAAGTTGCTCCCAAAAAAAGCGTCCGTTACAAGGCGATACCCCCTTTCAAAAGGAGCAGAATGCTAAATTTAAGGATGCTTCTACATCGCCACTAAAAGATAAGGACAGAAAGACTTTTAATGGTTTGGAGTTTTTTAAGTTCGATTCTACTTATATTGTTAAGGCACAATTTAAAAGAACCCCAAATGAAAAAGCATTTAAAATGAAAACCACAACCGATAGGTTGCCGGTGTATGTAAAATATGGAGAACTAATCTTTAACTTAAAAGGGGAAGACTTTAAATTGAACATATACCAAAACCAAGGTTTAATAGAAAAAGAAGGTTACGAAGATTATCTGTTTCTACCTTTTTTGGACGAAACCAACGGATTGGAAAGTTATGGTGGTGGACGCTATATCGATACCAGAATTCCAAAAGGGGATACTGTAATTATCGATTTCAACCAAGCATATAATCCTTATTGTGCTTATAACGACAAATATTCCTGTCCTATCGTGCCTCGTGGGAATTATTTAAGAACACGTATTGAAGCGGGAGTGAAGGCTTTCAATAAGCATTAGGCTTAAGGAAGGGCAGTTACAAAGAGTTTATTGTCTAGTTTGAGGTTGAACCCATGCAATTCCATTGAAATAACCTTAGTTACTATAATCCATTAAGGGTATTTTGTCATTTCTAACGCAGTGAGAAATCGCATTATAAATTCAAAACTAGGATAACTACACTCAAAAAAGTTTTAAACCATAGCCCTTATGGTCTCTATCTCACCAAGAACAAGCCTAAGAACACGGCTAAAAAGCCAAGAATAAAGCTAGCCAAGGTATAAATGGCAAAACTTGCAAAATCGCCAGATTTTAAAAACACAATGTTTTCATAAGCAAAAGTTGAAAAGGTGGTAAAGCCACCACAAAATCCAGAAGCCAATAAAATCACTTGGCTTTGTGATAAGGTATTGTTTTTTACAGCCAATCCTAAAATGATGCCTATGAGTAAGCTTCCAAAAACATTGGCCACAAAGGTTCCAAATGGAATGCCTATTTCTATATTGTTCAAATATTTTCCTATAATAAAACGGAGCATACTACCAAAACCACCGCCTAAAAAAACCAATAAAAGCTGCTTCATTTATTTTCAATGTCTATCATGAGGAACAGAATGTGGGATTAATAAAGATGATTATAAATCACACCCTCTTTTACAATGAAGCCAAAGATAATTATTTTTAATATTCTGTTAATAAATTATTACATTTGATGTCTAAAAAATCAATTTTTAATAATTAAATAAAGGTGTTTTAGATTATTCTTTAATTTCGGTAGTTAGATTTATGGAATTATTGAGAATCAACTAAAAAACATCCAACCCATTTTGTTAAACTAAATTAAGTTAAAGTAAATGAAACGAACATGAATTTTCATCATTCCAGATTTACCCAAAAGAATGATTAAAATTTATGTGAGTTCCTGAATGTATTCAATTTTTTTGAATATTCAGAAATCAAAAAAAATTAAACAGATGAAACTAAAAACAATCTTACAGGCGTCTTTGGTATGCCTACTTTTTATGTCTTGTGCTAAAGAAAAGCAAAAGGAAAGAGTAGAAGCAGAACCCAATATTTCTGAAACTTTTAATTATAAGGTCGACCAATTTGCCGATATTAAAATTTTACGTTATCAAATCCCCGGATGGGACCAACTTAGCTTAAAAGAGCAAAAATTGGTATACTATCTTACCCAGGCTGGTTTAGCTGGTCGTGATATTATTTGGGACCAGAATTACAGGTATAATCTTACCATTAGAAAAGCTTTGGAACAAATTTATGTGAATTACAAAGGCGATAAAACTTCAGATGACTGGAAGGCTTTCGAAACCTATTTAAAACGTGTTTGGTTCAGTAGTGGGATACACCATCACTATTCAAACGATAAATTGAAGCCCGATTTTTCTTCAGATTATTTAAAGCAATTATTGGCTGAAACAAATACGGTTATGGAAGAAGAAATTTTCAATGTTATTTTCAATGATGTTGATGCAAAAAAGGTTAATCAGGCTAAGGGAATAGACAATGTAGCGTTGTCGGCTGTTAATTTTTATGGGCCAAATGTCACTAATGAAGATGTTATTAGCTTTTACAAAGCAAAACAATCGCCAGATCCTAATAGACCATTGTCGTTTGGTTTGAATTCACAATTGGTAAAGGAGAATGGCGAGTTAAAAGAACGCGTATATAAATCGGGGGGATTATATGGTGAAGCCATCGATGAAATTATAAAATGGTTGGAACTGGCCAAAGGTGTGGCTGAAAATGAACCACAGGCCAAAGCATTAGGGTTACTTATCAACTATTATAAAACAGGAGATTTACAAACTTGGGACGATTATAATGTGGCCTGGACAGGGGCGACTGAAGGTAATATAGATTACATCAATAGTTTTATTGAGGTCTATAACGATCCGTTAGGCTATAGAGGATCTTACGAAAGCATTATTCAGATCAACGATTTCGATATGTCCAAAAAGATGAAAGTGTTATCGGATAATGCACAATGGTTTGAAGATAATTCACCATTAATGGAAGCACATAAAAAGAAAAATGTGGTAGGGGTAACGTACAAAGTGGTTAACGTAGCAGGAGAAGCTGGAGATGCATCACCAAGTACGCCAATAGGAGTAAACTTACCTAACGCCAATTGGATTCGTAAAGAAGTAGGAAGTAAATCGGTGTCTTTAGGAAATATTGTCAATGCCTATAATAATGCTGGGGGCAGTGAGCGCTTAAAAGAGTTTGCCCATGATGCCGAAGAAATAGAATTGGAGGAAAAATATGGGAAATTGGCCGATAAGTTGCATACAGCCTTGCATGAAGTTATTGGGCATGCCTCGGGGCAATTAAACCCAGGTGTTGGCGAAACCAAAGAAACCCTAAAGAATTATGCCTCCACAATGGAAGAAGGTCGTGCCGATTTAGTGGGCTTATATTATTTGTACGATTCAAAATTGCAAGAGCTAGGTTTGGTAGACGATTGGAAGGCAGTAGGTAAAGCTGCTTACGATGACTATATTAGAAATGGTTTGATGGAGCAGTTAATTCGGTTGAATTTAGGAGATGATGTAGAAGAGGCACATATGCGTAATAGGCAATGGGTTTCGGCTTGGGTTTTTGAAAAAGGTAAAGCCGATAATGTTATTGAAAAAGTAAACAGGGAAGGAAAAACCTATTTTAATATTACCGATTATGATAAACTACATAAGCTCTTTGGAGAACTGTTAAGAGAAACCCAACGTATCAAGTCTGAAGGCGATTATGCAGCCGCAGAAGCATTGGTAGAAGGTTATGGTGTAAAAGTAGATCAAGCGATCCATGCCGAAGTGTTGGAACGTAACAAACAATTTAAGTCGGCACCTTATAGCGGATTTGTAAATCCGGTTTTAGTACCAGAAACCAATGAAGCTGGGGAAATCACTGCTATTAAAGTAACACAACCAGAAAGTTTTGAAGGCCAAATGTTAGCCTATAGTAAAAACTATAATTTCTTGCCAGAGGTGAATTAAGAACATCGACATAAATAATGTGATGTCTCAATCGTGCCTCATGTCGACATGACTAGGCCAAAATATTAGTATTTGAGTCATTTCGAGCGAAGGGAGAAATCTCATTATGTTTTTTATAGAATATTTCAATTATAATTAATAAGGTATCTCAATCGTGCCTTATATAGACATGACAAAAGCTTTTAATTAATGCTTTTAGTCATTTCGAACGTAGAGAGAAACCTTTTAGGTTCAGCGAAGCTAAATCGCATTATGAGTTTAAGCCAATTTAAATAATGTGATGTCTCAATCGTACCTCATGTCAACATGATAAATAAAGTAGCAAAAAAAATTACAGCCTAGCAGAAAGCACAGCATAGATTACCAAATGTAATTAAAACAGAATCTTAATAAGTATAGTTAAGGTTCTGTTTTTTTATTGACACTAAATACTAAAAGCACAAAGTTTATGATTATAAGTAGGCTAATGATTAATAATATTTTCATTTTGAGTTAATTGGTTTGTTGATTAATAGATACAGATTTTCAAGAAAGGTTGCGTTTATTAGTTATTAAATAATTAGGTTATAGAGTTATTATTGTGGGTTTACCAGGTTATTTACTGAGTTTCGTAACAGCAACAGTCTACTGTTAACTGAGAACTGTAGCAGTTATTTATATAACAAGTAAAATCAAAATTATCCTACCATGATTAATTCAATAGGCGGTTAAAAAAGGGAAGTATTGGAAATTATGGGAATGATAATCTAATTTTAGAACCGAAAATTGGAACGCTACAGGCATCTATATGTTTAACAAGAAAACTAAATTAAATTAAGGTGAATAATGATAAGGAATTTATGTCAGTTTGAGAACCAAACCTGTGATTTGGCGTATCGAAAACCTGTCTGCCAACAGGCAGGCAAAAAAAATTCACTCTAAAAGTACTTCTCGATACATACCGACAGTAAACGTCGGTACACTCGAAGTGACATTAGGACTCTTAAACATTATTCACGTTAAATTAGCATGCAATTACTGGTAAGTTTAATCAGAAACTTGTAATTTGGACTTGTACAATTGAAATGATAACATCCGTCACCCGTCACCGGTCACCGGTCACCCATCACCTGTCTATAACATGCATATTACGACTGTTCACTATATCAGGTTTTAATGTTTTGGAATTCAAATATATAAATCTATTTAAAGAGGAAAAGAACCTAGGTTCTATATAGTCTTTTGGTCTATAAAAAGAGAAATATTGTATTTTATCGATTAAAATTACGGGTCAACTAATTTTCCTTCAATTATGTTAAAGATTAAAATTAAATGCCTAATTTTAGAATGCTTACGGTTTCCGTGGGTGTTTTCTCCTTATGAAAATAGCATTTGATTAATAGCACTTATTGAATGCCTCTTTCTATTTAAATTCTTAATGTACGGTGTTATGTGTTTTGTCATGGGACAAGATTCGTAAACCCCTCATTCTACGACTTCACTTGTACGTTGTTATGTTAACATGTTTATTAATTAATCTTAAATGTTATGTTAATGTACAAAATTACCAAACGAGAACAAATCAATAACTATCTCGGTTGTTGGTTAAGTTTTAAGAAATTATTGAAAAGTACAGGTGGCTTGGCCATTATGGTACTTTTTTTATTTGCTGCTAATAATTTGCAGGCACAAACTGTTATTCCAGCTGCTACAGAGACTATAGCAGACTTTGGTATAGATGGTGATGCTTATGATGATGTATTATCATATTGGCCAGATATGTTGGCACCATATGTTGATCCTGCACCAGGTATTGATGATTGGTTAGATACGCCTCCAGATGGCAATACAGCTACAGGGGCAGGGGTTATTGATATTACTTCTCCAGCGGCCTTAGACTCTATAGCTAAAATTTCTGCTGGGCAAAACGCATTTACAGAGCTACGTATGAGTGCACCTATTTATACAGAACCAGATGGCAATGGAGTCTGGATAGATGCCGCCTATATTAGGGATCAATTTGTGGCAGGAAACAATCAAGATGCTTCAGTTTTTGAACAGGCCATTAATAAAAACTTTGATGACCCGAGGTCTTGGACCTTCAAAACAGGAGACGTACCAGCAAAAACGGATATTATTGATGTATTTGCGCATTTACGCCGGGCACCAGATGTTCCACAGCCACCCCCAACATTACAGGATAATGAATATGCCTATATTGCGGCCTCCACAGCAGATGCTGATGGTAGCAACCATTTAGACTTTGAATATTTTAGGAAAAAAGTGGATTATGAGGGAGGCGTTATAGTTTATCAAGATCCTCTTGATGGTGATGATTGTGGTCATACTACTTACCATTTCGACCTTGCCGATGGGCATGTATTGCAACAGGGAGATGTATTGTTATCTGTTGATTATAAGAGCGGTGGTACAGAGGCCGAAATGACCTTATTGGTATGGATAGACAGAACAGAATTGCCGGACAATACGGCTATGACTGCATTTAACGCTTTACCATTAAGACCATTCAATTTTGTAATATCAAACGACAACTTTACCGCATGTACCAACTCGTTTGATTCAGATCCTAACGATGTTAATTTTGGATATGCTCAAATTGAGTTGAGAGATGATGCTCCTGTTGCTGCAGTGCATACTCAGTTAAACAACACAGGACCAACACCTGCACCGTCGTGGGGAACCATAAATTCTGGTGGTAATCAAGTTAACGAATACCCCGAAGATACCTTTGTGGAGATTGCGGTGAATGCTACTTTGTTGGGCTTTGACACTAGATCTACTCCAGGTTGTGAATCTGGATTGGGAAGTGTGATCGTGAAATCACGTTCATCACATTCTTGGACCTCTTCCCTTAAGGATATGGGAGGCCCATTTAATTTAGGTGATAAACCAGAGTTAGCGGTAACTATAGAAGGCGGTACGGCTTGCTTGGATGCTACTCCTGTAACATTAACAGCAGATACCACTCCAGACGATCCAATGAATGGTTCATATAGCTATGCTTGGGAGAAAAAAACAGGAACAAACCCAGATGTTTGGTCACCAGTAGGAGGAAATTCTCCTACCTATGATGCACCTACAAATGTATTAGGGGATATGGTGTATAGAGTTTCTGTAACTAGACAAGGTGGTTGTACGGCAACAAGTAATGAGGTTACAGTATCAATTACAGATGTAACAGCAAGTGATGAACACACCGATGTTAGTTGTAATGGGGGATCTGATGGAACGGTCACTATTACTTTTGGAAGCGGTACAGGACCTTATATGGTGAATTTTAATGGCGGTGGCTTTACCGAAGAGACTTCGCCTAAAACATATACAGGACTATCGGCAGGTACATATAATTGGACCGTAAAAGATGCCAATGATTGTGAGGAATCAGGATCGGAGACCGTGGGCGAGCCAACGGCCGTAGAGGCTAGCGATAGCCATATGGACGTAAGCTGTAACGGCGGTTCGGACGGTAGCGTAACGGTTACCTTCAGTGGAGGCACCCCACCATAC